>JAJPHF010000038.1 GCA_021325365.1 Pseudomonadota bacterium | reverse complement strand
AGCGATGGGGTGGCCTTACCGCAAGGGCAGGGAGGCCCGCATCTGGGAGGGCCGCGACGGGTGGGAGCGGGGCGGCCGCGCCTGGGACGGCCGGGACCTACCCCCCCCGGCCCCCCTTCCCTGATAGGGAAGGGGGGAGAGGGACAGTGGCCCCGCTCGGGTGGCTCGGGCGGACTGCCAGGCTGGATTCTGTCGGGGCACCTCCTGTCGTGAATAGGGTGTGGGGGTTGCTATCTATAGAGACGATTTCGGGAGGGGCGGGGTCCGGGTGGCGCGCGTGGGCCGTGGTGCGCGGCGCCGGGGTGGCGGCAGTGGCGCTTGCGGTATTCCGCGCCCCAGGCTCCCGCTGGGCCGGCCCTCCCGGTAGCGCCGGCGCCGGGACGGGGGCAGTGGCGCTGTAGTATCCCGCGCCCCAAGCCCCCGCTGGGCCGGCCCTCCCGGTAGCGCCGGCGCCGGGACGGGGGCAGTGGCGCTGTAGTATCCCGCGCCACAGGCCGCGGGCGGGTAGGAAACCCGCCCCCACGAGTCATTTCCGCCGGTGGCTGGGCGGTGGGGCGGCCGGGTGCGGCGGCCGGGCGGCAGGGGACGAGCCCCGGCCCTGCCTCTCCTGCAGCGGTTTGCAGCCAGATTGAGCGGTCGGCGGACGCCGGGGGCTGCGGCCCGCGGGCCGCGGGCGGGCACGAGACCCGCCCCTACGTGACCTTGGTGCCCAGCCCCGGTGGCGGGCATGCCCCCCTCCTACGAAACTTCTGAATTGGTTGGAGCAGATGCTACGAGAGCCGCTCCTACGAGACGTGGCGGGCAACCACGAGGGCCGCCCCTACGAGACGTGGCGGGCGATCACGAGGCCGCCCCTACGAGACGTTGGCGGCTCGCCTTGCGCGCCCGCGGGGGCTAGAGGAGGTGGGAGAAGCGGGGGTCGCCTTCGAGCCACTCGACGAGGCGCTTGACTTCCTGGGTGCGGCTGCGCGGGCAGATAAGCAGCACGTCGGGCGTGTCGACGACGACGAGGTCTTCCAGGCCGAGGGCCACGACGGTCCGGCCACTCGTCTCGCTGTAGATCAGCGCGCCGGTGGTGTCGAGCGCGAGATGTTGGCCGCGCAGGACGTTCTGGCTGCCGTCGTGGGGCAGCACGTCGTAGAGTTCGCTCCAACTACCCACGTCGCTCCAGGCGAAGCGGGCCGGCACCACCGCGACGTCGGGCGCGCGCTCCAGGATGCCGTAGTCGATGGTCTGGACCTCGATGGTGGGGTAGGCGGCGGCGAGGGCAGCGGCGCCCTCGGGCGAGCCGAGGGCGGGGCCGAGCGGGTCGAGCGTGGCGTAGAGGTGGGGCATCAGCTCGGCGAACTGGGCGAGGATGGTGTCCGCGCGCCAGATGAAGATGCCGCTGTTCCACAGGTGGCGGCCGCCGCGCAGGTACGCCTCGGCCACCGGCCGGTCGGGCTTCTCGACGAAGCGCGCGACGTGGTAGATGGGGTAGCCATCGACCTCGGAAAGCTGCTCGGCGACCTCGATGTAGCCGTACTGCGTGGCAGGCTGGGTGGGCTGGATGCCGAGCGTGAGCAGGTAGCGGCCCTCGGCGGCCGCCGTCGCGGCTACGCCGAGCGTGCGGCGGAACTCCGCGGCGTTCGGGATGACGTGGTCGGAGCTGAGACAGGCGATGACACCGTGGGGGTCGCGCTCGCGCACCCACAGGGCCGCCAGGGCGAGCGCACCCGCCGTACCGCGCCGGGCCGGCTCGATGAGCACGTTGGCCGCCGGCACCTCGGGCAGCTGCGCGCGCACCTGGGGCGCGAGGGTCTGGTCGGTGAGGACCAGCACGCGCTCGGGCGCGACCAGGGGCGCCACACGGTCGAACGTGTCCTGAATCAGCGTGCGCTCGCCGGCGAGGGGCAGGAGCTGCTTAGGCCGCTGCGTGCGGCTGAGCGGCCAGAGCCGCGTGCCGCTGCCGCCGGCCAGGATGGCGACGTACAGGCGCTCGTGGGCGCGCGGGGCGTCGGGGGGGCCGCTCATCGCGCGGCCCCAGGGGGCGCGGTGCGTCGCACGCTAGCTACCCTCGGGCAGGACCGGTGCGGGCGCCTCCCGCTCGGCCGGCTTGAGTAGTCCGAGCTTCAGCTTGACGATGGTCGGCTGGTCCTTGGCCAGGCGCCGCAGCAGGTGCGGCAGCGACTCGCCGTGCGAGTGGTAGACGGGCGCGCCGGGCTCGTAGACGATGGCGTAGCTCTGGGCCTGGACCTGTTGCGCCCAGGCGAGGTCTTCGGCGCCAAGCAACCGCTCGTCGAAGGGGAACGCGCGGCAGAGCCGACGACGGAAGGCGCCGTTGGCGTTGGAGAACATCATGTCCTGCTCCTGCCAGCGGCGCCGCGTGCTGGTGACACCGGACAGCGTCATGCCGAACAGGTCGAAAATCGAGGCATTGGCGCGCGGTATCTGGCGGCCGTAGACCCCCGCGACACGCGCGTCGGCGAAGTTGCGGACCAGGTTGGCCAGCCAGCGCTCGTGAGCAGGCAGCGAGTGGGCGCTCAGGCTAACGACCACGTCGCCGCGGGCGGCGGCCACGCCGAGGTTCAGCGCCCGGCCATACGTGAACGTCGCGGGCGGGATCTCGATGAGCCGGACCGGAAAGCGGCGCACGATGTCCAGCGTGCCGTCCGTCGAGCCCGAGTCGACGACGATTACCTCGACGCGGCTCACGCCGTCCTGGCGACCGATGGCCTCGAGCGTCTCCCCGATAAACCGGGCTTCGTTCTTCGCCCGGATGACGATGGAAACGTCCAAGCCGGTCCTCCTCGACGTTGCGGGTGTGCCGCGAGGATCTGGCGCGCGGGAACGTTACCCCGTCACGGGCCGCGGCTGTCCGGGCCGCATGGCTCGCAGTGGCGCGACGCCTCGGACGGCCTGGGCCGGGCTGGCCCGGCCACAGCACATCGCCGTATGGCCACTGGACCGCAGTCGCCGTGCCAGCGTCCACGCGAACTGCTCGCCGCCAGATTGTACGGCGCGGCCGCTCGCTCGGCAAGCGCGCGGGCGCCGCGACACGCCACGTCGCGGGTCAGAGCGCGGTGCTGGCGAGGGGCGGGCTGGGCGCGGACGCAGCGGGAGCCGACGGCAGGCTGCTGTCGACGACGCGGCCGTTGGCGAGGCGGATGGTGTAGGGGAAGGCGTGGCGGTCGAAGGGGCCGCCGTGCGAGATGACGAAGATCTGGGCGAAGTGCTGCGCGACGTAGCCGGTCGTCAGCAGCTCGACGAGGGCGCGGGCGCGGGGCGCGTCGAAGGCGCTGAGCGGCTCATCGAGGAAGAGGAAGCCGGGGCGGGCGCCCCGTTCGGCGGGCAGAGTGGCGAGCGCGAAGGCCAGGCGCAGGGCGAGCGAGAACTGGTCGCGGGTGCCGCCCGAGAAGAGGTGCTTGGCGACGTAGCGGCCGGCACGCTCGTCCCAGACGCGGATGCGGTAGTCGTCGGTGATCGCGGCGTCGCGGTAGCGGCCGGCGGTGAGCAGCGGCAGCAGGAGCTGCATGTGCCGGACGGTGTTCGGAAGCACGCGCTGCACGAGGCGGTCACGCGCAATGGCGATGATGCCCTGGGCGCGCGCGCGCACGGCCAGGTCGCGGCGCAGGGCGGCCGCCTCGGCCGCGCAGGCGGCGCGGTCGAGCGGCGTGGCGGCGAGGCCCCACCGCGCTTCCAGCGCCGCCTGGCGATCGCGGAGCGCGCCTAGCTCGGCCAGGAGGGCGTCGCGGCGCGCGGCGAGCGCGTCGGGGGCGGCGGGGGCGGCGGCCACGGCGGGCAGGAGATGGGCGATCGCCCCGACGGACAGCTCGGCGGGCGGCGGCAGGTCCAGCGCGTCGAGGGCGCGGGTGATGGCATCGCGCCGGGCGGCGGCCTGCTCGACGGCCGCGGCCTCGCGGGCGGCCGCCTCACCAAGCGCGCGCTCGACGGCGGGGAGACCTACCCCCCCGGCCCCCCTCCCGATGCGGGAAGGGGGAGAATCGGCGTCGGCTCTACCGACTCCCCCGGCGCCCTCGTGGCGAGACAGGGTAGAACCTGGCGTCGTCTCTACCGGCTCCCCCCTTCCTTCGAAGGGAAGGGGGGCCGGGGGGGTTAGGTTAACCTCCAATGCGGCGAGGCGCGCGCGGCAGTCGGCGAGGGATTCGGGCGGGACGGTGCCGAGGACGGCGAACTGGGCGGCGAGGTCGAAGCGCGCGGCCTCGTCGATGCCCAGCTGGGCGGCGAGGTGGGCCCGGGCGCGGGCGGTGGCGAGCGAGTCGGCGGCCGTGGCGGCGGTCGCCTGGGCGACGGCGCGGGTGGCGCGAGCGCTGGCCCAGCGGCGGCCGAGCCAGAGGGCGGCGGCGGCGAGCACGAGGCCGAGCGCGGCCAGGCCGGCGGCGAGGCCCGGTGGGCGGGTGGTCGAAGCGGACTGGCCGAGGGCGAAGGCGCTGGCGAGGAGGAGCACGGCGGCGGCGCCGCTGACGAGCGTCTGGGTGGCGCGAGTCCGCGCGGTGGCGGCCTGGGCGGCCAGGCGAGCCTGGGCGGTGGCGGCGGCCTGTTCGGCAGCGGTGAGACCGGCGGCGCTGGCCGCCGCGGCCTCCAGGCGCTCCCACTCGCGCAGCAGGTTGCGCTCGGTAGCCGCGGCCTCGGCCGCCCAGCGGTCGACGCGCGCGGCTTCCAGGCGGCGGCAGTCGGCACGCGCGGCAGCGGCGTCGGCCTCGTGCTGGGCGAGCGCGTCCAGGTCGCGGCGCAGGGCGGCGGCGCGCAGGGCGCGGACGATCTCGGCCTCCTCGGCCTCGCGGGCGGGGATGGCCTCGCGGATCGCGGCCAGCTCGGCGCGGGCCTCGGCGGCTTCCAGCGCGCGCTCGTCGGCGCGGCCGGTACGGAAGCGGCGCTCCAGGGCGGCCAGGCGGTCGAGGTTCAGCAGGCGCAGCAGGGCCGCCTCGCGCTCGCGGGCGTCCATCGCCTCCAGCTTCTCCAGCTTCTTCTGCTCGACGAAGCAGGAGTCGAGCAGGGCGGCACCCTCCAGGTCGCCCATCTCCTGCACGATGCGGCGGTTGATGGCGGCGATCTGGCCGACCTCTTCCTCGCGGCCGTCGGGCGGGCGCAGGCGCAGGCGGGCGCGGCTCGGCTTGCCGCGACGGATGATGCGCGTGACTTCGAGGCGCGTGTCGCCGACGCGGAAGGCCAATTCGACGCGCGCCTCGGCGGCGCCGTAGCCGATGGCGCTCTCCAGGCCGCCGCGGTTCTCCTCGCTGGCGAGGAGGCTGCCGTAGAGGGCGAAGTAGACGCTCTCGAAGAGGGTGGACTTGCCGGCCTCATTCAGCCCCTCGACGAGCACGCTGCCGCGCTCGGGAAAGACGAGCGCGACGTCGCGCAGGCCCTTGAAGCGGTCGACGCGGAGGCGTTCGAGGAGGATCACGCCCTCACCCCCAGCCCCTCTCCCAGGGGGAGAGGGGAGTCAGTCTGCCCTCTCTCGCAAAGGGAGAGGGTCGGGGTGAGGGCTCGCGGCGACGACACGCCTAGCTCACTCATTGTCGTACGCCGCCAGGACGGCCGCGCGGGTGGCGAGGAGGAGGTCGCGCTCGGCGGGGTCGGCGGTGGCGGCGAGCAGCTCGTCGGCGCAGCAAGCCAGCTCGTCGCGCGGCGCCACGCGCACCGGCTCGCCGGCCGGCAGCAGCTCGTCGGCGAGGGTGAGGCCGTCGGCGTGCAGGTCGAAGAGGGCGCAGCGCGCGGCGCCGAAGTCGCGCGCGCCGGCCAGGTCGAGGGCGTGGTAGGCGTCGCGGCTGACCTGGCCCACGAGCTTCACGCGCACGAGCGCCTCGGGATGGCAGACGGGCTCGATGCGGCGCAAGAGCGCGGCGGCCAGGTCGTCGCCGTCGAGCGTCTCCAGGCGCACGGTCGTCTCGTGGCGCGGCTGGCTGGCGACGGCGCGGTGCTCCAGCCGCTCGACGCCGCCGGGCGTGAGCTCCAGGTAGACGAAGCCGGGCGTCTCGTCGCGCTCGCCAAAGGTCATGCGCTCGGTGGCGCCGGGGACGACGACCAGCCGCCCGTCGAGCGTGAGGCGCGCGTGGTGGTGGACGTGACCGACGAAGAAAGCGTCGGCGGGGAAGCGCGCGAGCGTTTGTTGGGCCAGGCGCGGCTCGTTGGCGCCGGGATAGATGTGGCCCTCGACGCTGTGGTGGAGCAGGAGCAGCCGCAGGTCGGCAGCCACGTCCCAGGCCTGGTCGGCAAGGGGGTCGGCGCCGGGTGCGAGCGCGGGGTTCCAGCCGAGCCCGCCGATGGCGACCCGCCAGCCGGCAATCTCGCGCAGGTGCGTGACGATGCGGCCGGTGGCGTGCAAGAGCTGCAGGCGGCCGAGGCCCGCGTAGACCGCCTGGGGCGCCGCGCCGCCGTGGTCGGTGCGCTGGCGGGGCGTGTCGTGGTTGCCGCCGATGGCGAAGCAGCCGACGCCGGCCGCGTCGAGGCGGGCGAGCGCCTCGGCGACGGCGACGCGCTCGGCGTTGCGGGGCTCGGGCGTGTCGAACAGGTCGCCGGCCTGCAAGAAGAGATGCGCGCCCTCGTCGAGCGCGCAGGCGACCGCGGCCTCCCAGCCCTGCCGCAGCCAGGCGCGGCGCGTCTCGAGCGCGCGCGGCGCGAGCCGGTCGTAGTAGCGGCCCAGGTGGTTGTCGGACGTGACGACGACGCGGAGAGGTGTTGGCATTCGCTACCAGCCCGGCGCGATTTCGCGCGGTTCGACGGCGCGGGTGGCCTGGAAAATGCGAACAGGCGTTCCCCAAATTGTACCTGGCGGGGACCGCGTAGTACCATTGTCGGACTATGGGGGGCGGACCCCTCACCCCCCTGCCCCCCTCTCCCCCGTAGGGAGAAAGGGGGAGGACGCCGGGGACGGCGGAGCCGGAGGCTCCCGCTCCTTGTGGGGGAGGGGGTTGGGGAAGGAGGTCAGCGGGAGCACTGTGGACGAGCGGTTCGGTCTTCGTCCTGTCGGGGTCGTGCGGTCGCCGGTGAGCGACGCGGGCGCGATGCCGGTGAACGGCGTGCCGGCGAGCGTCGAAGTGTACGAGGCGTTCGCGCCGGCGCTGGCCGAGATCGCGAGCAACACGCACGTGTGGATCCTCGCCTGGCTGCACGGGGTGACGGGCGAGGCTCCGCTGCAGACGCGCGGGCGGCACGCGCGGCCGGGCGGCGCGGGGCGGGGGGTGTTCGGACTGCGCCACGCCGCGCGGCCGAACCCGCTGGGGCTCACGGCGGCGCGGCTGCTGGGGGTGGAGGAGCGGGTGATCCACCTGGACCGCCTGGACTTCGTGGACGGCACGCCGGTCGTGGACATCAAGCGCTACGCGCCCGGCTGGGACGCGATCTTCGCCGCGCGCACCTACTACGAGACGCTGCCGCGCGACGACGCGGCGGCAGCGATCGCGGCCGATCTGTTCTTGGAGGCGGTCCACTTCCACGGCGAGGCCTGCGTGGGGGCGGCGCTGGCCGCGCGGATGCTGACGCACGTCATGCGCGCCTGGGGCGTCGCCGCGAAGGACCCGGCGCTCAGGGTGTGCGTGGGCGCCGACGGCTGCCTGGCCGATGGGCTGCAAGCGGTCACCGGCGCCACGCTCGGCAGCGGCCGCCTGCAGGTGGGCCACGAGGCCTCGATTCGCTTCACGCACGGCTGGCAGCGCGTGCGCCTGCTGCCGCGCAGACAACTGCCGCTGCAAGCCGACGCGGTGCTGGCGGCCCCCGAGAGCGCGTTGTTCGGCGTGCAGGAAGAGGCGGTCGCGGACACCATTTGACATCGTGGCGGTACCTAATCGAGCCGGGTTGACGAGCGTCGAGCAATTGGTTGATGAGCGTTGAGCGATTGATTGGGTAATGGCCACGGAGCCACGCCGCCGTGAACGGCGGGCCAGGGACGCCAGCCGGCGCGAGCGGTACGCAGGCGGCGGGGCGGTGGTCCATTGCTAGCTGGCGGAGGGAGGTGCCACGTGTCCGGTTTCCGGTACGCGCTCCTGGCGCTCACGGCGCTCCTGGCGCTCGGCGGTCCGACGGCCGCGGCGGTGGGGCGGCCCACGCCCGCGGCGGCGAGGGGCGGGGCCAGCGCGCCGGCGGCCCCGCTGCCGCAGCTGACGCGCATCCGGACGGGGCTGATTCCGATCATCCCGAGCGCGGTGTTCTTCGTGCCGATGGACAAAGGCTACTTCGCGCAAGAGGGCATCGAGGTCGACTGGCAGCCGATCCAGGTGACCAGTGAGGCGATGGCGCAGGTGGCGGCCGGCAACCTGGAAGTGGCCTCGGCGACGGTCGGCGCGGCGGTGCTCAACGGGTTCGCGCGGGGCGTGGATACCAAGATCCTCTCGGGCCTGCACGGCAACCCGCCGGCGGGACCCGGTGGCGATCCGTTCGTCGTCCGCAAGGACCTGTACGACAGCGGCCAGGCACGCGACGCGGCCGGCCTGCGCGGCCGTAAGGTGGCCACCAATTCCGCTGGCGTCTTCGCCGAGTATGCTGTGAACGGCGCGATGCAGACGGCCGGGCTGACCGTGGCCGACGTGGACTTCACGCCGATCCAGTTCCCCGACATCCCGCAGGCCCTGGCCAACCAGGCGGTCGACGCGGCGTTCGTGCCCGAACCGTTCGGTACCGCGGCCATCGAGGCGGGTTACGCCGTGCAGATCGTGCCAGAGTTCCTGCGCGGCGCACAGATCACGGTGCTGGTCGGCGGCCCGACGTTCCTGCGCGACCGCGCGGTGGCCGAGGCGTTCATGCGCGGGCTGCTGCGCGGCCTGAACGATCTGGTGACGCAAGGCTGGACCTCGCCCGAGAACGCGGCGATCATCGAGAATTACACGCACGTGCCGGCCGCCACGATCGAGAAGACCATCCCGCCGTACAGCGACCCGGACGGCCGGATCAACTGGGACTCGCTGATGGACCAGCAGCGCTTCTACATGGAGCGGGGCGAGGTGACCTACAGCGAGCCGCTGGATCTGCTCCAGTGGAGCGACGACAGCGTGCGGCAGGCCGCGCTGCGGGCGCTGGGGCGGTAGGACCCCCTCCTCTCCCCCCTCCCTGAAGGGAAGGAGGAAGAGGAGGGGTAGGTGGGGGGACACCGCCCACCCCCCCGGCAGGGTGTGGCGCGGAATACTGCGAGCGCCACTGCCCCTGCACCCCCGGATGGGAGCCGGGGAGCAGCCCCCGGCAGGGGAGCGCCTCGGCTCCCCCGGAGTGAGGAGGGGGGGCAGCCCCCGGCAGGGAGCCCCCTGGACGCCCGAAGCGGAGACGAGGGACTGCCCCCTGGTAGCGGCTTGCCCCCAGCCCGATGGCCGGAAGGGCACCTTCCGGCCATCGGGCTGGGGGAGGTATGTGCGTCGTTCGCGCCACGATGTAACGTTTTCTCGGGTGGACACGTTTTATGTTTGATGGGGACTTCGCCGCGGCGCCGCCAAATCGCGCCCTGGCCGTCGCGACGCCCGCCTACGCCGTGCACGGCGTGGCTGGAGGCGTCGTGAAGGCCGCGGAGAGCACGATGGGGGACCGACGTCGTGCGTTGCCACCGATCGCGGGGCTGGTCGTGCTGCTGTGCGCGACGAGTCTGGTGGGCGCACTCGCGCTACTCGGCGGCTGGTCGCTGGGGGCCGTGCTGTGGGGCGACGCCGACGCCAGCGGGGCCGCGGGGCCGCTCGCGAGCCTGCCGCTGCTGGGCGGGGGGCCGGGCGCGCTGAGCGCGTTGGCGCAGCCCCAGGCGACGGCCACGCCTGCTGCCACCCCGACTCCAGAGCCGCCCCCCACCCCCGTCCCCGTCCTGGCCACCCGCCGCCTGGTCACCTATTATGGCAATCCGTACACCGATGCGCTGGGTGTGCTGGGCGAGCAGCCGCGCGATCGCATGATCGCGCGCTTGCGCCAGCAGGCGACCGCCTACCAGGCGGACGGCCGGCCCGTGCAGCCGGCGCTGCACCTCATCGCCACGGTGGCGCAGGCGGCCTCCGGCGACGACGGCATGTATCGCTTCCGCATGCCGCCCGAGATGATCGACGAGTGGGCCAACCTCGCGGAGGAGAACGGGTTTCTGCTGATCCTCGACGTGCAGGTGGGCCGGAGCAGCGT
Organism: Pseudomonadota bacterium; assembly: GCA_021325365.1. The sequence goes on along the minus strand of JAJPHF010000038.1, from coordinate 33,471 downwards.
GCAAGAGGAGGTGGAGGTCTTGCGGCCCTTCCTCGAGCGGGAGCACGTTCACCTGGCGCTCGACCCGGAGTTTGCCATGAGCGCGACGACGATGCCCGGCCGGCAAATTGGCAGCATCGCGGCCGAGGACATCAACTGGGCCATCAACTACCTGGCCGACATCGCGGTGACGCACCGCTTCGAGAACCGGGTGCTGATCGTCCACCAGTTCACCGACGACATGATCCAGCACAAGGATGCCATCGAGCTGAACGATTTCGTGGACCTGGCGGTGATGATGGACGGGTTCGGCGGGCCCACGCTGAAGATCTCGCAGTACCGGCGCTACATCACCGACGATCCGCTCGAGTACGCGGGCATCAAGCTGTTCTACAAGCAGGACCACCCGTTGATGAGCCCGGCGGACGTGCTGGCGCTCGACCCCGTTCCCGACGTGGTTACCTACCAGTGACCGCCCGCTAGTCGCGGCAGTCGACCCAGATGCTGTAGCCGCCGGCGTCGGCCACGATGCGGACGTGCTCGTGGTCGTCGTTGCGGCTGTACTCGAGCACTCCCTGGGGCTGGTTCATACGCGCGGAGTCGAAGCCGTCGAACTGGTCCGGATACTGGCCGGGGAGCTGGGTGACGGGGGCCCAGCCTTCGTTCGGCAAGACGGTGTAGTAGAAGGCCTGGATGTCGAGCAAGGAGGCGTTGGTGGCAATGAACGTGTTGCCGGCGGTGACCGGCATGTTGGCGCCATCGCCCGCCGGGGCCTGGGCGCCCGGATAGACGGGGATCGACGGCGCGGGGCAGGCGTGGGCCGGCGCGGCCGGCAGGCCGAGCGGCGCGAGCAAGACGGCGGCGCACAACAGCAAGGCGCGCATGGCGAGGCTCCTCTCTGGCAGACCCGGCGCGCTGGCGGCTCGCGGCGGCCGCGCGGCCACCGCGCGGGCCGCGGCGCCGGCCCACTCCACGACGCGGGGGCGGCGCGGCGCGAGGGCGCGACTCGCGCACCGGATTGTACGCGGTGGCGATACAGCTGCCCCAGCGGCGTCGATCCGCGGAGCGGTCTCCGGAATGATTGCCCCTGGCAGGGACGGCCGGGCGGTGGGGAGCTGAGTCAGCCGCCAGACGCGGCCTGGCGCGTGGGGCCGAGGCGCTCGGCTTCGGTGCGGGGCGCCTGTTCGGGGCCGTGCCGCGCGGCGTGGGCCAGGTGCGCGGCCGCGTTGACGAGGGCCAGGTGGGTGAAGCCCTGCGGGAAGTTGCCGAGGAAGGCGCCGTTGCGGGGGTCGATCTCCTCCGAGAAGAGCCCGACGTCGTTGGCGTAGCCCGCCAGGCGCTCGAAGAGGGCGCGCGCCTCGTCCACCTGGCCGCCGAGCGCCAGGGCGTCCACGAGCCAGAAGCTGCAGAGTAGGAAGGCGCCCTCCCCACCCGGCAGGCCGTCTGGCGCGGTATAGCGGCGCACCAGGCCGTCGTGGGTGAGCGTGGCGCGGATGCGGGCCACGGTCGAGCGCACCCGCGGGTCGGTGGCCGGGAGGAAGCCGACCCGCGGGATGGCCAGGGCGCTGGCGTCGAGGGCCTGGCTGCCAAACGCCTGGGTGAAGGCGCCCAGCTTCGCATCGTAGCCGCGCGTCTCGATGGCGGTGCGGATCGCGTCACGCGTCGCGCACCAGCGGTCGAGCGGCGCGTCGAGGCTGTGCTCCTGGGCGAGACGGACGCCGCGGTCGAGCGCGACCCAGCACATGAGCTTGGAGTAGAGAAACGGCTGCGGGCCGCCGCGGGTCTCCCAGATGCCCTGGTCGCGGTCCTGCCAGCGGGCGGCCGCCTGCTCGACGAGGCCGCGGAGGAGCGTCCAGACCGCGGTCGAGGGCCGCCGGGCGGCGGGGGCGTCGGAGGCGCCGACGGCCGGCGCCTGGGCGCGGTAGCGGAGGTAGGCGGTCGCCAGCACCTCGCCGTAGATGTCGAGCTGGCGCTGCTGGGCGGCCGCGTTGCCGACGCGGACGGGGCGCGAGTCGCGGTAGCCGGCGAGGTGGGGGAGGGTGACCTCGGGCAGGGAGCGGCCGCCGTCGATGGTGTACATGATCTGGAGCGACGCGGAGTCCGCGGCGAGGTAGACCCGCTCCAGCCAGGCGAAGAAGTCGGCCGCGCTGGCCTCGTAGCCCACGGCGAGCAGGGCGAACAGGATGAGCGAGCTATCGCGCAGCCAGGTGTAGCGGTAGTCCCAGTTCCGGACGCCGCCGATCTCTTCCGGCAGGGAGGTGGTCGGGGCCGCAACGATGGCGCCCGAGGCCTCGTAGGTAAGGAGCTTGAGGGTGAGCGCGCTGCGGAGCACGGCCGCGCGGTAGGGGCCGGCGTAGGTACACCGCGCGGCCCACCGCTGCCAGTAGTCCAGGGTAGCCGCGAGGGCCGCATCAGCGTCGCCCACGTCGAGCGGGGCGGCCGCGTCGGAGGCATCCGCGGGAGAGGTCAGCGCCAGCCAGTGGCGCGCGCCGGCCCGCACGCGCAGCTGGCCCTGCAAGGTCCCCGCGGCAGCGGGGGCGAGCGTGACGCTGGGGCAGGCGAGGGTGAGCACGCTGTCGGCGGCCCGCGCGACCGCCCCGCGCTCGGCCACCACGGCGAGAGTGGTCGCGGCGCGGGCGAAGTCGAACGTCGGCTTGAAGGTCAGGGTGAGGTCGACGGAGCCGGCGAGCCCTTCCACTAGCCGCAGGACTCGCCGGGCGGGGCCGATGTCGGCGCCACGCGCGCCCGCCGCGCCCTGGACGGGCATGAAGTCGGTGACCCGCACCTGGCCGCTCGCCGTGGCGAAGGTGGTTTGCAGAACGTTGGTCGGCCCCTGGTAGTGGCGCGCGCTGGTGTAGCGGTCCGTTGGCGCCAGGCGACAGTACCCGCCGCGGGCCGCGTCGAGCAGCCGGCAGAACACCGCGGGGCCGTCGAAGCGGCTGGGGCAGTACCAGTCGAGCGAGCCGTCGCGGGACACGAGCGCGGCGGTGTGGCAATCGCCGATGACCGCATAGTCGGCGATCGGCGCGTAGCTAGCGGCCGCTTGCGCTGTGTCAACCACTACGCGTCAATCCCCCCCCCCGTTGGTGAGCGGCGGCCTGCCTCGTGGTCGGCCGCCGCTCCGCGAGGAGTTCGCGGCGTTGTAGCGGACGACACCAGGAGCCGCCAGCACTATACTATGCACGGTCCGAAGCCCGCTCAGCCTGGTCCGAACACGGATGGCTACGCTAAACATACACGCCAACGGGTGCAGGATGCTCACCGGCGGGCACGAGGCGTAGCGCGGAGACGCCGCGGCGGCCCGCCGCGCGAGAGGAGCAGGCGGTCGCATGGCAGAGAGTGTCGCCGAGCTGCTGGTCGAGCGTCTCAGCGAGTGGGGCGTCGACACGATCTTTGGGTTCGCGGGCGATGGGATCGGCGAGATCCTGGAGGTGCTGCGACGGCAGCCGGAGCGCATGCACTTCGTGCAGGTGCGCCACGAGGAGGCCGCGGCGTTCGCGGCCTGCGGCTACGCGAAGTTTACGGGGCGTCTGGGGGTCTGCATGGCCACCTCCGGCCCGGGCGGCATCCACCTAGCAAATGGGCTCTACGACGCGAAGGGCGACGACCAGCCGGTGCTCGCGATCACGGGCCACACCTGGACGCACCTGATCGGCACGCACTACCAGCAGGACGTGGCGCTCGACCGCCTGTACATGGACGTGGCGGCATACACGGAGCGCGTGGCGAGCCCGAACCACCTGTACCGCGTGCTGGACGAGGCGATCAAGACCTCGCTCAGCCGCCGCACGGTCTCGCACATCAACCTGCCGCGCGACATCGCCAAACAGCCGGTCACGGAGGGGATGGCCTCGGGGCGAGGGCTGCCGCGGCTGCTGCAAGACCTGCTCACCACGCCGCCGGCGCTGCCCGCGACCGCCGTGCTGCAGGAGGCGGCCGCCGCCATTAACGCGGGGCGGCGCGTGGCGATCATGGCGGGCCGCGGCGCCATCCCCGCCCGGGACGAGGTGATCCAGCTCGCCGAGCGGGTCGCCGGGCCGATCATCAAGCCGTTGCTCGGCAAGACCGCCGTGCCCGACGATAGCCCCTACACGACGGGCGGGATCGGGCTGCTGGGCACCGCGCCGTCCGTGGACGCCCTGCGCGAGTGCGACACGCTGGTGATCGTCGGCAGCGCCTTCCCCTACCTGGACTTCTATCCCAAGGAGGGGCAGGCGAAGACGATACAGATCGACATCGATCCCACGCACATCGGCTTGCGGCACACGGCCGACGTGGGGCTCGTCGGCGACAGCAAGGCCGTGCTCCAGGCGCTATTGCCGCTCGTTCAGCGCAAGGACGACCGCGGCTTCTTACGGCAAGCGCAGCAGCGCATGGCGCGCTGGAACCAGCTCATGGAGACGCGGGGGTCCAGCCGCGCCGTGCCGATGAAGCCGCAGGTCGTCTTCCACGAGCTGAACAAGCTGCTCGCGGACGACGCGATCATCACCTGCGACAGCGGCACGGACACCACCTGGCTGTCGCGCCACGTCCGCATGGGCGGCCAGATGCAGTTCTCCCTCTCCGGCACGCTGTCCACGATGGGCTGCTCGCTGCCCTACAGCATCGGCGCGGCGACCGCCTATTCTCGCCGCCAGGTCGTCTGCGTGGCCGGCGACGGGGCGTTCACGATGCTGATGGGCGAGCTGGCGACGGCCGTCAAGTACAAGCTACCGGTGAAGGTGATCCTGGTGAAGAACGACACCCTGAACCAGGTGCGCTGGGAGCAGCTGGTACAGTTCGGCTATCCGGAGTTCGCCGTCGAGCTGCAGCCGATCGACTTCGCCGGCTTCGCCCGCGCGTGCGGGGCGGTGGGCTACACGCTGACCGATCCGAACCAGGCGGCAACGACCCTGCGCGAAGCGCTGGCCCAGCCGGGGCCGGCGCTGGTCGAGTGCGTGGTCGATCCGAACGAGCCGCCGATGCCGGGCAAGATCACCACGCAGCAAGCCGTGGAGCTGGCCGAGGCGCTGGCGAAGGGACAGCCGAACCGCTTCCAGCTCATGCGCGAGGCGATCGCCGAAACGGCGCGCGAGCTACGTCACGCCCCCGAGGCGCTGCTGTGACGCGCCCCGGCGACGGCCCGCCAACGACCAGCCGGGAGAGGTTGCCATGCCGCCACAGACGATTACTCTGACGGAAACCGACTGCGTGCTGCGCGCGGAGCCGATCTGTGGCGAGTCGCCGATGTGGTCGGTCGCCGAGCAGGCGCTGTACTGGGTGGACAACGCCGGCGGGAAGATCCACCGCTTCCACCCCGACCGCGGCACCGACGACGTGTTCGCGCTGCCGGACGAGGTCAACAGCCTGGTCTTGCGGGCGCGCGGGGGACTGGCCCTCGCGCTGCGCCACGACTTCGCGTTCTTCGATCCAGCGACGGGCCAGCTCGAGCGGCTGACGGACCCCGAGCGCGGCGAGCCCAGCCACCGCTTCAACGACGGGAAGTGCGACCGCCAGGGCCGCTACTGGGCCGGCACGATGGACGACGTACACTGGGCGGCGCCGGTGGGGGGCCTGTACCGCCTCGACCCGGATCGCCAGGTTAGCCGGCTGTGGGGCGAGGTGGCCTGCGCCAACGGCCTGGGGTGGAGCCCGGACGACCGCGTCTTCTACTTCGGCGAGAGCTTCCGCTTCGCGATCTTCGCCTACGACTTCGACCCCGACCGCGGCGCCATCGCCAACCGGCGCCTGTTCGCCAGCATCGACCGCGCGGGGGGCGCCTTTCCCGACGGGCTCACGGTGGATGCGGAGGGCGGCGTGTGGAGCGTCCACAACAGCGTTGGCCGGGTCGTGCGCTACGCGCCGACGGGGGCGGTCACGCACGTCGTAACGGTGCCGGTGCCGCAGCCGACGAGCTGCATCTTTGGCGGCGCGCGGCTGGACACGCTGTACGTTACGACCTCGCGGCAGAACATGACCGCCGCGCAGCTGGCGGCGGCGCCGCTCTCGGGCAGCCTGTTCGCGGTACGGCCGGGCCTGGTGGGGCTGCCCGAACCCAGCTTCGCCGGCTAGCGGCAGCAGAAGGGAGGACTATGGCTCACGATACGCACTACGACGTGATCATCATCGGGACGGGCGCCGGGGGCGGGACGCTGGCGTATCACCTGGCCCCGTCGGGCAAGCGCATTCTCTTGCTGGAGCGCGGCGGCTACCTGCGGCGCGAGCGCGACAACTGGGACTCGCTGGCCGTGTTCGTCCAGGCGAAATACCGGGCACAGGAAACCTGGTACGACAAGGACGGCCACACATTCCATCCGGGCATTCAGTATTACGTCGGCGGCAATACGAAAGTGTACGGCGCGGCCCTGTTCCGGCTGCGGCCGCGCGACTTCGGCGAGATTCGGCACTACGGCGGCATCTCCCCGGCCTGGCCGCTCAGTTACGACGACTTCGAGCCCTACTACTCGCGGGCCGAGCAGCTTTTCCAGGTCCACGGCCATCACGGCGAAGACCCGACCGAGGGTTCCTGGAGCCAGCAATATCCGCACCCGGCCGTGGTCCACGAGCCGCGCATCCAGCAGCTGAGCGACGACCTGGAGCGCATGGGGCTGCACCCGTTCCACGCACCCTGCGGCGTGCTGCTGGACCAGGACGAGCACGGACAGGCGACGCACACGAGCCCGTGCATACGCTGCAACCGCTACGACGGCTTCCCGTGCCTGCTGCACGCCAAGGCGGACGCCGAGGTACTGTGCGTCGCCCCCGCGCTCCAGCACCCGAACGTAGAGCTGCTCCTGAACGCGCGGGCGACGCGCCTGGAGACGAATGCCAGCGGCAGCACGGTGACGACCGTCCACGTGGAGCGCGACGGGCAGGCCGAGCAATACTCGGCCGACATCGTGGTGGTGTCGTGCGGCGCGATCAACTCGGCGCTGCTGCTGCTGCGCTCGGCGAACGACCAGCACCCGAACGGCCTGGCCAACCGCTCGGACGTGGTGGGGCGCTTCTACATGCGGCACATCAGCTCGGCGGTGATGGCGCTGAGCATCGAGCCGAACCCGACGCAGTTTCAGAAGACGCTCGCGCTAAACGACTTCTACGCGGGCGCCGACGATTCGGAGTACCCGCTGGGCAACATCCAGATGGTGGGCAAGTCGGACGGCGAGATGCTGAAGGGCGAGGCGCCGTTCTGGGCCGGCTGGGCGCCGGTGATGCCGTTCGAGGACATGGCGCGGCACTCGGTGGACTTCTGGCTCACCTCGGAGGACCTGCCGCTGCCGGAGAACCGTGTCACGCTGAACGCGCAGGGCGACGTCGTGCTGGCGCAGCACGACGTGAACATGGAGGCGCACCGGCGGCTCACGGCCAAGCTGGAGCACATCGTGAGCCACGCCGGCATGCACAAGCACCTGTTCCCCCGCAACCTGTACCTGGGCAAGATCATGGACATCAGCGCCACGGCGCACCAGAACGGGACGGTGCGTTTTGGCCGCGACCCGCAGACGTCGGCCCTCGACCTAAACTGCAAGGCGCACGACCTGGACAACCTGTACGTCGTGGACGCGAGCTTCTTCCCGTCGTGCGGGGCGGTCAATCCGGCGCTGACGGTGATCGCCAACGCCCTGCGCGTGGGCGACCACCTGCGCGAGCGCCTGCGCTGACGCGCGCTTCAGCGGCCCCTAGGTCGCTCGTCCCAGCACTGCCGGCCGATGCCGAGCCCACACAGTAGGCTAATCGCCCGGCGGCGCGGGGCTGGTCGTGGCGAGCAGGGCCGCCCGGCAGAGGGTGAGGGCGGCGATGGGGCCATGGGCGTACACGACCGGGCCCTCGGGCCCCATCACGGTACAGGTCCAGACGGGGTCGTCGCGCTGCAGGCGCCCGTGCAGGAGGAGAGACCAGCCGCGGGCCTGCAACTGGTAGACGATGCGCCAGGCCGCCGCGATGTCGGCGCTATAGGCGGGCGGGTCCGCGGTGGGAGGATCGCCAAAGACATGCGTGGCGACCGCCCGATCGAGCGCGCGGCCTACTGCCCAAGTCTGGACGCTCATACCACCCCCACCTCCACCAGTTGTCGGGGCCGCGGTGACCAGTGCGTATGATAGGCGGCGCCCGGAAAAGCCCGGTCGCGGCCGGGTCGCATTGCGGTTGAGGCGCCGTGCGGGCCGCGGGGGCGAGCGCGGCTAGCGCGCCCGCCCCGGGGCGCGGGCGCCCGGGCGGACGGCGAGGGCGCGGCGGCGCTGCCCGCACAACTGACGGAGCCGCAGCACCTCGGCGTCGGGCGGCAGCCGCAGCAGGCGCCGCTCCAGCATCCGCAGGGCCGCCCGCGTCCGAGCGGCCCGCAGCACCTGCGCCCAGCCAGTGTAATCGCGCGGATGCACGCGCGTCTCCTCGGCGGCAATCGGGTCGTGCGGCCCCCAGTGTAGGCGGCGCCAGTCGCGGCGCCGTTGAGCGCGGGGGCGCCCCCGCGCGGGCGTGCCCGGCTGCCCCGCGTGGCCCGGCCCGCCCCGCGCCCCCAGCGTGTGGACGGCGGCGCCGGGGTTAGCGTCGGTTTAGAACGGGCTAGCCTCAACCAAAAGGCTACCGGAGGCCCACGGCCACGTCACCGGTCGCGCCCAGTATGAAGGTAGCGCAATTGCGACTGAATTCTGTGCGGGCGGGACGCACGAGGGCGACGCCGAGGCGCGGCCGGCGCACACTGGGGGGCTAGGATGAGGGATTATCGGTGGGCCACGCGGGTTGCACTCGTCATCTTCCCGCTGCTCGTGCTGCTTGGGGGGGCGCGGTCCGCCCCGGCGCTCGCCGCGAGCTGTACGCCCCGGCCGGCCGTAGGGGTGACCGTGACGCCGACCGGCCCGCAGCACGCCGATCTCGCGGTGACCCTGACGGCGGGGACGTCCGCCGGGGTGCCGAACAACCAGCTGGACGCGGTGCGCTTCAACGCCATCGGCTACGGCTGGATCGAAGCCGGCAGTCAGACCGGCGAGCGCGGCAGCTTCGACGTCGCGCTGCCGGCGGGCACGGAACAATTTAGCTTCGTCCTGCACGCGGACTCCCCCGGCACGCCCCCGACCGCGCATCTGGTCGTGCAGGACGCCTGCGGCGCCTGGCCCACGTTCGTCGGCGGCTACAGCCCGCCGCCGCCCCCACCGCTGCCCGCGTACTGCACGCCCCGGCCCCGGGTCGAGCTGGCTACCGTGCCGCAGGGCCTGGATACGCTGCTGGCAACCCTCCGGGTCAACGGGGACGGCAACACGTTGCACGCCGTCGAGGTGGGCCCGGTGACCAACGCGGACCTGGATGTCGCGGGCCAGACCGATGTGACGGGCAATGCCGCTATCACGCTGCCCGCCGGGACGCAGCAGCTCAGCTTTACGATCCACCACGGCGACGGGGCCTACAACGTGGGGCTGACAGCGGTGGATGGATGCGGCCGCTGGCCGACGTTCGTGAGCGCCGGAGCCGGCAGCTTCTCGCCCCCGCCCCCGCCCCCGTATGACCCACCCCCGCCGCCGCACGACCCGCCGCCCCCACCGCCGCACGACGACCCGCCCGCGCCCGCGGCCACCCCGGAGCTGGACAGTCTGCTGCTCTTCGTCGTGGGCGCGGCGGGACTCGCCGGCGCGGCCTATCGCCAGCGACGCTCCCGGGCGCGGCGCTAACGCGGCGGGCTCTCTCCGCGGGCATCCGGCCCCCAAGAGGTAGCGCTAGCGGCCCGGCGGGGCCGACCCAGACGCCGGGTCACTCCGCGCCGCGGGCGCGGGGGCGGGAGGCTCGGCGGGGGAGGCGGGGGGCGCGCCGGCGGCCAGCTGCGCGACGGTCCGGGAGGTGAGCGGGAGCGCGCCGATGGAGCTGACGATGTTCGGCGGGAGGACGAAGTCGAGCGCCCAGTCGATGCCGACGCGCGCGCGGCGGTCCCAGCCGGGCAGCTTCGCCAGGTACACCGTGCGCCAGAGCACCCAGGCCGGCAGCCCGGCAAAGCGCAGCCCGAAGACCTCGCCCACGGCGCTCCGCCGACCGAGGGAGGCCAGCATGCCGACCGGCCGGTAGTCAAAGCGGCGCAGCGGTGCGCCAGTGCGGGCGGCGAGCACGTTGTACGCGACGACCGGCGCCTCGCGCTCGGCGTTCTGCGCCGTCGGGCCATAGGCGCCGCCGCGGGGGTTGGGGACGTGGGCGCAGTCGCCGAGCGCCCAGACGCCCGGGTGGCCCTGCACGGCGAGGTACTCGTCCACGATCGCGGCGCCGTGGCGGTCGCAGGGCACGCCCAGGCGGCCGATCAGCGGGTCGGGCGCCACCCCGGCCGTCCAGAAGACCGTGCGGGTGGGCACCGTGCCGCCAGGCGCTAGCTCGACGCTGTCCGCGGCGACGCCGGTTACGCCGGTCCCCAGGCGCACGGCGATGCCTCGGCGGCGCAGCAGGCCGAGGGTGTAGGCGGCGGCCGGGGCGGTCAGCTCCTCCAGGAGCCGCTCGCCGTGGTGGGCCAGCACCAGCCGCAGCGGCTCGCGGGCCAGCGGGGGATAGTAGCCGCGCAGCTCGCGCAGGAAGTCGGCCAGCGCGGCCGTCAGCTCCACGCCGCTGTAGCCGCCGCCGGCCACCACGAACGTGAGCAGCGCGCGGCGCGCGGCGGCATCCGTCTCCATGGCGGCCTGCTCGAAGCACGAGACGACGTGGGCGCGGGCGATGGCCGCATCGCCGAGCGTTTTGAAGCCGAGCGTGTGCTCGCTGGCGCCGGGCACGTGGTGGTAGCTGGTCACGGCGCCGAGCGCGAGCACGAGCTGGTCGAAGGGCGCGGTAACCTGCTCGCCGGTGACCGGCTGCTGCACGGCGACCTCGCGACGGGCGAGATCGACGGCGACCACCTCGCCCTCCCAGACGCGCACGCGGCGCAGGAACGAGCGCAGCGGCGTGGCGACGTGGGACGGGGGGATCTGGCCGGTTGCCGCCTCGGCCAGCAGCGGCGTGTAGAGCAGGAAGTTCTCGCGGCTGATGAGCGTCACCTCGACCGAGCCGTCGGCGGGCAGCGCGGCCTCCAGGTGGCGCGCGCTGCCGAGCGCGGCGAAGCCGCCGCCGAGGATGACGACGCGTGTGGTGGCTGGCACGGCTAGAGCCCCTTGTTCCAGCGCGTCATGCCGCCGTCGACGTAGTAGGTGCAGCCGGTCACGTAGGACGCCTCGTCGGAGGCGAGGAACACGGCCACGGCGGCGACCTCGGCGGGGGTGCCGAGCCGGCCGAGCGGGATGACGCTGCGCAGCTCGTCCAGGAGCTGCGAGCTCTCCAGGGTGCGCTCGTTGATCGGCGTGGCGATCGCGCCGGGGGCAATGTTGTTGATGGTGATGTTGTAAGGGGCGAGCTCCTGGCAGACGGTGCGCGCGAACATGCGCATGCCCCCTTTGGAGAGGCAGTAGGAGCTGTAGTTGAGGAACGCCACGTCCTCGTGGATCGACGAGATGTTGATCAGGCGGCCGCCCCTGCCCTGTTTGACCATCTGCTGGGCGGCGGCCTGGGCGCAAAAGTAGGCGCCCTTCAGGTTGACGTTCAGCACGAGGTCGTAGTGCGCCTCGCTCACCTGGAGGAACGGCTCGCGGATCTCCAGTCCGGCGCTGCAGACGAGCACGTCGAGCCCGCCGAGGGCCTGCACGGTCTGCGCGACGAGCGCCTGGACCGAGGCCACGGAGGCCGCGTCGGCCTGGAGCGCGACGGCCCTGCGGCCGAGCTTCTGGAGCCCGGCCACCAGCTCTTCCGCCTCGGTCTGGTCCCTGTGGTAGTGTACCGCGACATCGGCGCCCGCCTGGCCGAAGGCCTCGGCAATGGCCCGCCCGATGCCGCCCGAACTGCCCGTGATCAGGGCGCGCTTGCCCTCCAGTCCCATCGCCCCCTCCTCGCGCCTCGCGCTCGCCCGCGGCGCCCGCGACGCGACGTCGGCTGACGCCGCGCGGGTTGCAGGCTGGCGAGGCCGTACTTTCTATCCAGCACCGTGGCGCCGCGGCTACGGCGTGGGCGGCCGCGGCGTCATCCCCACTTTGGCGCACTCCTCCACGTAGGTCTGCCAGATCCGCGTCCGCAGGCCCTCCTCCAGGTCGGTGTAGCGCAGGATCGTGCCGCCCTCCGAGACGAACTTGTGCGTCTTCTCGTACAGGTGGCTGATCGGGTGCTTGCGGCTGCGCAGCTTGATGGCGAGCTGGAGGGTGCGCGGGCTGGTCACGAAGTGGCCGTGCCACCACATGTTGGGGGGCACGACGACGCCGACGTCGTCCTGGGGCCAGTCGAAGCGCACCTCCTCGCCGCCGTCCTGCCACATGATGGTATAGCCGGTGCCCTCGAGCACGCAGACGAAGGCCGACGGCCCGTGGCGGTGCGGGTTGAAGAACTGGCCGCCGCGAATCTCGGCCATGTGCGCGGAGATGGGGGCGTTCGCCAGCTCGAAGTAGACCGTGTGGCTGCCCTCGCCGTGCTCGACGAAGCGGCTGCGGGGCACGGCGTACACGTCGGGCACGAACATCGTCTCGTACAGGTCGACGGCGGTGCGGTCGTGCGCGGCATCGGGCTGGTAGAGCACGGCGTCGGTCGCGGTGGCGCGGGGGCTGAGGCGCTTCGAGTCCCAGTCGGTGCCGTAGATGAAGCGCTCGTCGCGGAACAGGCTGTAGACGATGGGCAGGGTGTTCACGCTCAGGAAGCGCACCGGCTCGCGCCCGGTGCCGTTGTGGAGCTGATAGGGGTAGTTCAGGGGAATCGTGAACAGGCTGCCTGGCCCCCACTCGAAGGAGATGGGGCCGTTCGGCGTGGTGACGGTCGTGCTGCCGCGTCCGGCGACGACGTAGATGATCTCGTCGTAGAGCTGGCGGGTGCGCTCGCTGGAGCGGGCGGGCGCTAGCTCGGCGACGTAGAGCCCGGCGAGCGACTCGGCGCCCTTGATGTCCCAGAACGCCGCGTCGATACCGCGGCCGGGCCAGGGCCGCAGCTCGCTCTGGCCGAGCGCGGCGGCGTAGCCGCGGTGCAGCCGCAGCCGCAGGTCGTCCTCGACCCAGCGCTCGAATGGAGTGCGCGAGTCCCAGGGGATGCCGACGTGCGTCTCCTGTGCCTGGAGCACTTGAATCCTCCCTGATGCCAACACCCAGTCGTGGATGCGCGCTTGAAAGCTCCACCCGAAGAGTGAAGCTTTCAAGCGCGACTCACGGAATGGGGCGAACACTGCACCGCGCCGGCCGCCGCTCGCCGCGAGCTTAGCGGCCCCAGATGCGGTCCAGAAAACCCGATGCCTGAATCGCGTCCATGTACGACGGGTCGGCGACCTGGTCCGGGGTGAGGGTCGCATAGGCGGCGGGGTCGATCTCGCGCAGCGCGTCGATGATCGTCTCCGCGCCCTCGCGGTCGGGCCGCGGGTTGCGCGCCAGCCGGTCGTGGTAGAAGTCGTAGGCGTCCGCGACCGCGGGATCGGCGGGGTCGAGCTTGAGCTTCTGGGCCATGACCGGCAGCACCAGGGCGCGATTGCTCGGATCGGCAAACAGGCGCTCGGCCTCGATCATCCCCTCCAGGAAGGCGCGCACCGTGTTCGGATTGTCGCGGCCGAAGCTATCGGCGATCAAGGTGGCCGTGCTAACGTAGGGGATCTGCTCCTGCTCCAGGCTGATGAGCACGTGCATGCCCTGGGCGACCGCCTGATCGACGAACGCCTCGGACAGCAGGGCCGCGCTCACTTGCCCGCTCAGCAGCGCGGCCAGCCGGCTGGGGGAGTTCCCGGCCGAGAGCGCCTGCACGTCCGCGCCGACGACGATGCCCCGCGGCTGGAGGGCGATACGGGCGGAGACGTCGGTCGTGTCGCCCGGGCGCAGCAGGGCGATCGTCTTGCCGCGCAGGTCGGCCGGCGTGGCGATCTCCGGGCGGGCGACGACGGCGTAGGGGTTGCGCTTGTTGAAGTAGGCGACGATCTTCAGCGGGGCGCCCGCGGCGATGGCGCGGATGACCGATACGCCCTCGTTCACGTTGACCTGCGACTCGCCGGAGACGACCGCGGCGACGCCGGCGTTGCTCTCGGCGTAGTCGACGTCCACGCTTAGCCCGTACTTTTGGAAGAGCCCCTGGTCCACAGCGAGCCAGAGCGGGGTCATCGAGCCGCTGACCGAGCCGTAGGTGACGCGGAGCTGGGCGCGCTCGGGCGGCTGGGCAGTCGGCGCGGCGGGCTGGGGCGTGGGGACGGCGCGGGCGGGCAGCGCGGGCGTCGGGGCGGCGGGCGCCGCCGGGGCGCCGCACGCCAGGAGCACCCCGACCGCGAGCGCCGCGACCAGGGCGAGCGCGGGGCTCCACCGACCGGCCACCGCCTACTCCCCACGAATGTCGACGATCCGGGGCGGGGCGCGCGGCGGCGCGCCCCGCGTGCCGCCAGCGCGAGACAGGCTGCGAAGAGTGTAAGCGCGCGGCTGGCGCGCGTCAACGCACGGTGGGTCGCTGTCGCGGGCCGCCATCCCCGGCGTCCCGAGCGGCGCCGGGGACGGCTCTAGCAGCGGCGTCGCGGCTGGTAGCGGATTCGGCCGGAGATGGTCTACAGTACGCTACACCATCGCGCTCTGGTAGTTCGTCAACCCTGACATGATGGTCTGCTCGCGCCGCCGTGGACGGCGGGCCAGCAGCCTGTACGCGGTGGCCCGGCCGTTAGGCGGGCAGCCGGACCTAACCTTTAACGCCTGACCGACTACTAGCGCGGCGAGACGGAGCAGCGGGTGGCCGCGTGTCGCGGGGACGCGGCGGGGAGTAGGACGATGGCAACCGGGATCACACCCGAGGCGGGCGCGGCGCGCGAGCGCGCCGAGGCGCTCCAGGCGTTCGAGGCCGAGCTGGCGAGCCAGAGCATCGAGGGGCACTGGCAGGAGGCCGTCTACCTGCCGGACCAGCCCTACGTGCGCATCCAGCCCCACTTGTGGAAGTGGGAGCTGATCGAGCGGCAGCTCTTGCGCGCGGGCGAGCTGGTGCCCATCCGCGGCGGGGACGCGCGGCGCACCCTACGCCTGCTGAACCCGGGCCGCAAGGCGACCACGCATACGATTCACATGTCGGTGCAGCTGGTCCAGCCCGGCGAGGTGGCCGAGGCGCACCGCCACACGCTGGCGGCGCTGCGGTTCATCGTACGCGGCAACGGCGCCTCGACGACGGTCGAGGGCGAGCGCTTCCGGCTGTACCCGGGCGACCTGATCCTGACGCCGCAGTGGACCTATCACGACCACGCGAACGACACGGCGGAGCCGATCATCTGGCTGGACGGGCTGGATAGCCCGCTGGTGATCGGCGCGCTCGACGCGCTGTTCCTGGAGCAGTTCCCCGCGCCGACGCAGCCGCTCACGCGGCCGGACGGCTGGACGCTGGCGCAGAGCGGCCTCGCGCGCCCCGTGCGCCACGGGGGCACGCCGGCCTCGCCCACGGCGTACTATCCCTGGTCCGTCGTCGGGCCGGAGCTGGAGCGGCTGACGAGCAGCGCGGGGTCGCCCCACGACGGGGTGGTGCTGGAGTACCTGAACCCGTTCACGGGCGGGCCGACGATGCCGACCATTGGCTGCTGGCTGCAGCTCTTGCGGCCCGGCGAGCGCACGCGCCGCCACCGCCATACGTCGTGCAGCATCTACCACGTCGTGCGGGGCCACGGCTGCACAGTGGTGAACGACACGCGGCTGGAGTGGGGGCCGGGCGACGTGTTCGTGGTGCCGAACTGGAGCTGGCACGCCCACGAGAACGCGGCGGCCGGCGCCGACGCGGTGCTGTTCTCGATGAACGACATCCCGGTCTACCAGGCGTTCGGGCTGTACCGCGAAGAGGGCGAGTAGGCATGGGCTCGGCGCGCGGGCGGGGCCTGGCGGCGCTCGCCGCGGTGCTGCTCACCGCCTGCGGGGCGAGCGCCCCGGCCGCGCCCGCCGCCGGGCCGGCCGCCGCCACCGCGGCCCCGGCCGCGGCGGCGGCCAGCCCGGCCCCCACGCCGCTGCCGCCGCTCGACGTGACGGTCGCCATCCCCGCGAACTCGCTCTCGCAGTTCCCGCTGGCGCTGGGCAAGGAGGCGGGCATCTACGAGCAGCGGGGCATCAACCTGTCGATCAACGCGATGGCGACCAACGCGGCCATCGCCGGCGCGATCAGCGGCAGCGTGGACTACGCCACGCCGGCGGGCAGCCTGATCCGCGCCATCGCCTCGGGGGCGCCGCTGCGGGTGGTGATGACGATGACGGACCGCTCGACCCACCTGCTGCTGGTGAACCCGGCGACGGTGCCCGACGGCGCCGCGCTGGCCGGCAAGCGGATCGCCATCAACTCGCCCGGCGACAACACCGACCTGGAGGCGCAGGCGGCGCTGCAGCACTTCGGGCTGGACAAGAAGGACTACAGCTCGGCGGTGATCCCGGACGACGCGCCGAAGCTGGCCGCGCTGCAGGCGAACGCCGTGGACGCCGCCATCATCAGCATCCCGTTCAACTTCCGTGGCGAGGCGCTGGGCTTCAAGGTGCTGCTGAACTTCGTGCAGGTGTACGAGCAGCCGACCGCCGTGCTGGCCACGACGCTCGGCCGCATCGCCGGCCAGCCCGCGGCCGTCCAGCGCATGGTCGACGCGACGCTGGCGGCGACGCAGTACACGCGGACGCAACCGGCGGCAGCCACGCGGCTGATCGGCGAGGTGTACAACCTAGAGCCGGCGCAGGCCGACGCCGCCTACGAGCTGGTCAAGGAGAGCTGGTCGGCCACCGGCGTGCTCAGCGACACGGCGTACCAGAACGCTACCGAGCCGCTCGACCTGAGCCCGCCGCCGCCGCGGGACACGGTCGTGGACGACCAGTTCGTGAACGCAGCCCACGCGGGCAGCTGAGCTGCCCGCCCAGGTTGGTGTGTAGGTTTGGCTTCGCCAAACCTATACAGCATCCTCGGCCGGGTGCTTAGCGCGCGTGGGCAGAGCGCGTGGAGAGGGTGACATGGAAGCGTTGAGCCCAGAAGCGGCCCGGGCGTACGTGGACGGGCTGTACCGCAAGGTAGCGCAGCGCTGGCAGGAGCGGGTGAACGAAGGCGAGTTCATGCAGCAGTTCACCGCCGGCACGCTCCCCCGCGCGGTGCTGGCGCTGTTCTTCAAGAACTGGGGCGCGTACACCATCGAGATCAACACGATCGTCGCCTCGACGTACCACAAGTACGTCCACTTCTTTAAGCAGCACCCCGACCTGATGGCGGCGATGGGCGACAAGATCGCGGACGAGTTCATCCACCCGAAGCCGCCCGGGCACGTGCTCATCATGCTGCAGACGGCCGAGGCGCTGGGCGTGAGCCGCGAGGAGGTGTGCGCCCAGCCGCTGCTGGCCGAGTTCCGCGGCAAGCTGGACTTCGCCCGGACGATCCTGTACGAGGGCACGGCCGCGGAGTGGTTCTCGCTGAACTGCGGCGAGGAGATGATCGGCTACTGGGCCGGCGAGTGCTACCGCACGCTCACCAGCAAGTACGGCCTGACGCCGGAGCAGGCAGTCTACTTCTCGAAGCACGAGGAGGCCGACCTGGAGGAGCACGACGCGGGAGTGATGGGCCACGGCCAGTTCAACCGCGCGGTGCTGCAGCGGCTGCTGGAGACGGGCCAGGGCTGGGAGCGCCCGACCTACGGCATGGAGTACTGCGCGCTGACGTTCATCGACCTGCACGGGCTGCTGCTGCAGAGCACGCTGGACGCGGCGCGGCGCCAACAGCTCGTCCCCGCCTAGCCGCCCGCGTCGCTCGATATCCTGCACGCGAAAGGTGCCGCGATGCAAGTGTCAAGGTTGCGACTCGGCTCGTTGAGCGCGCTCCTGCTCGCGCTCGCGGCGTGCGCGCCCGGCGCGCCGCCGGCCGCCGCACCCGCGGCACCCGCCGGCACCGCCGCGCCCGCCGCGAGCGGGGCAGCCACCGGCCCGACGGCCGGGCCGACCGCGGCCGCCCTGGCCGCGCCGACGCCGTTCCGCTGGGCGGGGCAATTCCCCGCCACCGACGCTGGCATCTTCGTGGCGATGGACCGCGGCTACTTCGTCGAGCAGGGCGTGGACCTCGACTACGAGAACTTCGCGTCCGCGTCGGAGATGGTGCCGGCCCTGGCGACGCGGCAGGTGGACGGCGGCGGCATCGCCGTCAACGCGGCGACCATCAACGCCGTCGCCCGCGGCGTCGAGATCAAGGCCGTGGCCGACAAAGGGTCGATGCTGCCGGGCTTCGGCTGGCAGGCGTTCCTGGTGCGCAAGGACCTGATGGACAGCGGGCGGTTCAAGGGGGCGGCCGACCTGAAGGGGCTGGTGTTCGGGACCACGCCGCCGGTCAACGGGGGCGCGGGGTTCCCCACCCTGGAGCGCGTGCTGCAGTCGGCCGGCCTGACGGAGGACGATCTACGGATCGAGGCGCTGAGCTTCCCCGACGTGAACGCCGCGCTAGCCGCCGGCTCGCTGGACGTGGGCATCCAGATCGAGCCGCTGGTGCAGGCGGCGGTCGATCAGGGCATCGCGGCGCGGTGGCTGGGCCTGGACGAGGTGCGGCCGAGCCAGCAGATCGCGGTGATCGGCTACGGACCCTCCATCACGGTGGACAATCCGGCCCTCGGGCGGGCTTTCGTGCTGGCGTACCTCAAGGGCGTCCGCGACTACCACCGGGCCTTTACGGAGGGCGTTGGCAAGGCGGAGGTGGTCGCGAGCATCGCCAAGCACAGCACCGTGAAGAACCCCGCGACCGTCGAGGCGATGGCGCCGGTGGGCTTGAACCCGGACGGCCGCATCAACGTGGACAGCCTGATCGAGGACCAGCGGTTCTACGTCGAGAAGGGGACGGTCACCACGCCCATCGACATGCACCAGATCGTGGACGATAGCTACGTCGAGGCCGCCCTGCAAGCCTTGGGCGCGGGAGGAGCACGGTAGATGGTTTCCCAGCAGCTACGCGATGGCACCGAGCTGTACGTCGAGCAGGTGCGCTTCGGCAAGGAGGAGCAGCAGCGGCGCAAGGACTCGCCGATCTACGTGGACGGCGACGAGATCGCCCGCGCGCACGCCGCGGCCGACCACATCGTCTTCATCGTCGATCCGCGGCTGGGCTTCAACAACCGCACGCACCGCTTCTGGATCAACCGCCTGCCGCCGGGCGGCGAGGAGGGCCAGCTGTGGAAGACGCTGGGGCACCGGCACACCGTCGAGGCCGTCATCCACTGGCTGCACGGGCACGGGCACAGCATCATCGACGGCCAGCGCTACGACTGGGAGGCGGGCGACTTCATCTGCGTGCCGATGTTCTCCTGGCACCGCCACGTGAACAGCAGCGACGGCCCCGCCATCTACGTCGCCTCGACCACCGGGCCGCTCTCGATGGGCATCGGCCAGGCGGTGTACGAGGACGAGCTGTACCCCGAGTTCTGGGTGTTCGCGCAGAAGGGCGAGGACGCGCTGCGCACGCTGGTGCCCGGCGGCGCCGAGGCGCTGCCCGAGCTGCCGGCGGCCGAGGGGCAGAGCGAGGCGGCGCGGCTGTATGCCGAGCAGGTCCGCTTCGCCTTCGACGAGGAGCACAAGCGCCGGGCCAGCCGCGTGCTGGTGAAGGGTAGTGAGCTGAAGTTCGAGCCGACCGCGATGGGCGCGCTGGCCTACGTGGTGGACGCGCGCCTCGGCTTCCACGCGAAGGCGCTGGCGACGGTGGTCGCCGAGATCCCGCCGGGCAAGCACTCGGGCGCGCACCGGCACCTGTACGACGAGATCGACTACGTGCTCGCCGGCAGCGGCCGCTGCATCATCGACGACCAGACCTTCACGGTGAAGCCGGGCGACACGCTGGCGATGCCGGTGTTTGCCTGGCACCAGTACTTCAATGACGGCGACGAGCCACTGCGCGTGCTGGCGCACAGCACGCGGCCGGCGATGGAGAACCTGGGCCTCGTCCTGACGCAGCAGGGCGAGCTGGCGAACTACTAGGATGAACGTCCCTCACCCCCCGCCCTCTCCCAGGGGGAGAGGGGGCCACGAACCTCCGCCCGCTCCCAGGGGGAGAGGGGGCCACGAACCTCCGCGCGCTCCTGAGGGGAGAGGGGGCCACGAACCTCCGCGCGCTCCCAGGGGGAGAGGGGGCCAAGAGCCTGCGCGCGCTCCTGAGGGGGGCGGGGGCCAGGCGCCGGAGCCGCCCCGCGCCCCCGGGGGGTGGCACCAGCACGGGGACGGCGTGCTCCACGCGCACGGCGAGGACGCCGCGCACGGCGCCGACCACACGCACCATGCGCCGGGGCCCGACGCGCAGACATTGTGGAGCGTGGGCATCGACGTGGGCTCGTCGACCACGCACCTGACGGTGTCGCAGCTCGTGGTGGGCCGGCCGCAGAGCGTCGTCCACCGCAAGCCGGAGGTGCTGGAGCGGCGCCTGGTGTACCGCTCGCCGATCAGCTTCACGCCGTTCGTGGACGACGTGACCATCGACGCGGCGGCCATCGAGCGGCTCGTGGCCGCGGGCTACGCGGCGGTGGGCATCAGCGCGGCGCAGATCGACGCGGGCGCGGTGATCTGCACTGGCCTGGCCGCGCTGAAGCGCAACGCGGCGGCCATCACCGCGCGGCTGGCCGCCGCGAGTGGCCGGTTCGTCTGCGCGACGGCCGGGCACCACTTCGAGGCGATCCTGGCGGCGCGCGGGTCGGGCAGCGTGGCGCAGAGCCGGCGGCTGGCGGGCACGGTCGCCAACCTGGACGTGGGCGGAGGCACGACGAAGCTGACGCGCGTCCGCGACGGCGAGATCGTGGACACCGCCGCCCTCGCCGTGGGGGCGCGGCTGGTGGTGACCGACGACCGGGGACGGGTGGCGCGGATCGAGCCGGCCGCCGCGCCGCTGCTGGCGGCAGCCGGCCTGACGCTCGCTGTCGGCGAGCCGCTCGCGCCCGACGCCGGAGCGCGACTGGCCAGGGTCATGGCGGCGGCGATCTGCGCCTTTGCCGGCCTCGCCCCGGATGGGCCGCTGGCCGACGTGGGCGCGCGGCTGGCAAGCGAGGTACGCCTCACCGACGCGCCCGGCCCCGGCGGGGCGCCCGACTGGGTGATCTGCTCGGGCGGGGTGTCGGAGTACGTGTACGGCTGGCAGCCGGCGGCCTGCAACGACCTGGGCCGGGCGCTCGGCACGGCGCTGCGGACGGCGCTGGACGCGCGGCTTCCCGCGGGGCGCCTGCTGGAGCCGCTAGAGGGCATCCGCGCCACGGTCATCGGGGCGTGCCAGTACAGCGTGCAGGTGAGCGGCGACACCGTGTACCTGTCGGACGCCGGGCTGCTGCCTATCCACAACGTGCCGGTGCTGCCGGTGCCGCTCGAGTGGCGCGGGCTGGCGGCCGAGACGGTCGCGCAAGCGGTGACGCGGACGCTGCAGCGCGCGGACCTGACCGGCCCGTGCGCGCTGGCGTTCCGCGGGCCGCAGCTGTACGGCTACGGCAGCGTGGACGCGCTCGCGCGCGGCGTGGCGGCCGCGCTGGCGGCGCGCGCCCCCGACGCGCCGGTGGTCCTGGCCTTCGACCAGGACCTGGCCAACACTGTTGGGCGGGCCGTGGCCGCGCGAGTGGCGGGCGCGGTCCCGCTGCTGTGCGTGGACGAGCTGACGCTGGGCGAGCTGGACTACCTCGACCTGGGCGAGCCACCGCCCGGCGAGACGTACGTGCCAGTGGTCGTCAAGAGCCTCGTCTTCGCTGGGTAGACGAGCGAGCGGTCCCACAACGGAGCGCCGACCGCGCGCTAGCTCCGGCGGGCGGGCTCGGGCATCGTGGAGGAAGGCCGTATGGCGAGCCACAACAACGCTGGCCGCGGTGGTCGCGCGCGCGTCCTGGGGGCGCTCGCCCTCCTGGCGACGCTGCTCGTCGCCTGCGCGCCGGGCGCGCCGAGCGGCAGCGCGCCGGCGACCGGGGCGGGGGCGGCGCGCGCCGCGAGTGCGGCCCCGACGCCCACCAACCCGGCGAGCGGACCCGCGACCCCGACGGCCGAGCGCGTGACACTCGCCGTATCCGCCCGCAGCCTCTCCTTCCTGCCGCAGTTCCTGGCGAGGTCGCTGGGCTACTACGAGCGCGAGGGGCTGGACGTGGACCTCGTCACCATGCGGAGCGACCTGCAAGTGGCGGGGATGCTGTCGGGCGAGCTGGACTACAGCTGCACGGGCGGCGACCCGGTCGCGCTGGCCGTCGTCGAGGGGGCGCCGCTGCGGACGATCCTGGTCGCCTTCGACGCGACGCACTTCACGCTGGTAGGCCAGAAGGGGATGACGCCCGCGCAGCTCAAGGGCGGGCGAATCGGCGCATCGCGCTTGCAGTCGGTCAGCCACCTCATCGGGCGCGCGATGGTCAGCTACCTCGGCTTCGACCCGGACGCCGACGTGACCTTCTTCTCCACCGGCGAGACCGCGACCAGCTTCGCCGCGCTCGAGGCGGGGAACATCGACGCCGCCGTGCTGTCGCCGCCGTTCAGCAGCGAGCTGGTGAGCCAGGGCTACGCGGCGCTGGCGCACGCGAGCGACCTGCCCGACCGCGTGCCGTTCACGGGGCTCACGGCCAGCGTGGACCACCTGCGCGCGAAGCCGGAGCAGGCCGTGCGCATGAGCCGCGCCGTCCTGCGGGCGTTGGAGGTGGTGGCGCACGACAAGCCGCGCGTGGTGGACGTGCTCGCCAAGGAGTGGGACGTCGCCCCGGAGGCGGCCGAGGCGGTCTACGACGAGGTGGTGGCGCCCATCCGCCCGGACGGCCGGATGAGCGACGCCGCGGTCCAGCAATATCTCGATCGCATCCGGCGCGAGGGGCTGATCAAGACCGCGCTCCAGCCGAGCGACGTGATGGACTTCAGCTACCTCGAACGGGCGGCGCGGGGAGGATAGCAGCCATGTGCAGCGTCAAGCGCCGAGCGGCGGCCGCCCTGCTGCTGAGCCTGGTCGTGGTCGCCTGCGCGCCGGCCCCGCCGCCGGCCGCGCCGAGCGCGGGCGCCGCCAGCGGGACACCGCCCACCGTCGGGGCCGCGACCGCGCCCGCCGCGAGCGCGGCGCCGACGGAGGCCGCCGCCCCGGCAGTTGGCCCCGCCCCGGCGACGCAGGTGAAGGTCGGCACGATCGCGGCGATCAACGACGCGGGCCTCTACCTGGCGCTGGACCGCGGCTACTTCGCCGCCGAGGGGCTCGACGTGGAGCTGGTCCCCTTCCGCGCGTCGGCCGACATGATCCCGCTGATGGGGAACGGCCAGCTCGACGTGGGCTCGGGCGCGGCGATCCCGAGCATCTTCAACGCCATCAGCCGCGGCGTGGCGCTCCGCATCGTCGGCGACAAGGGCAGCTACCTCGGCTCGTGTACTCCCGCGCTCGTGGTGCGCCGCTCCCTGGCCGACACGGTGCACACACTCGACGACCTGGCCGGGCGCAAGGTGGCCGTCGTCAACCTGAACGTCGCCACGCACCTGGACCTGGTAAAGGGGCTGGAGGCGGCGGGCGTGCCGCTCGACCGCGTGGAGGTCGTGGCCATCCCGTTCCCCGAGATGAACACCGCGCTGGCGAACGGCGCCGTGGACGCGGCGCTGCTCAGCGAACCATTTCTGACCCAGGGGGCCGAGCAGGGCATCTCCAGCCAGCTCCTGTGCGGTGAGGACCTGAACCCGGGGCGGCAGTACGCCATGCTGACCTACGCGCCGCACTTCGTGGCGGACGAGCGCGCGGCGGGCGAGCGCCTGATGCTCGCCTACCTGCGCGGCGTGCGCGACTACACGGACGCCATGCGGAAGGGGATCGATCGCGACGCGGTGATCGACGTGCTGGTGCGCTACGCGCCCGCGGACCCCGACCTGTACCGCCGCATGCGCCCGGTCGACCTGGACCCCGACGGGCGGCCGAACCGCGCGTCGATCGCGTTCGACCAGGCCACCCTCTTGCGGCTGGGCGCCATCCAGCAGCCCGTCGACCTCGACGCGGTGATCGACAGCAGCTTCGTCGACTATGCGCTCGCGCGCCTTGGCCCGTATCGGTAGGTATTATGGCGGTTGGCAGGTTGGGTTCGCTTGACCGAACCCGGGGCGGCTGGTATACCACTTCGACCTCAACAGTGATTACCGAGGGAGCGGCGTGACCGTGGGCGGGCCGATACTGCGGCTAGAGCAGCTGACCAAGTATTTCGGCGCGTTCAAGGCGCTGGACGCCCTCAGCCTGGAGATCGACGAGGGGGAGGTCTTCACGCTGCTCGGGCCGTCGGGCTGCGGCAAGACGACCACCCTGCGCATCATCGCCGGCCTGGAGCAGCCCGACGCCGGACGCATCTGGCTGGGCGACCGCCCCATCGTCTCCGTCGGCGACCGGATCAACGTGCCGCCGCACAAGCGCAACATGGGCATGGTGTTCCAGTCGTACGCCATCTGGCCCCACAAGACCGTCTTCGAGAACGTCGCCTACCCGCTGCGCGTGCGCCGCGTGGGCGACGCGGAGGTGCGCCGCAAGGTGGAGTGGGCGCTGGGGCTGGTGGGGCTGGAAGGGCTGGCGCAGCGGCAGGGGCCGCAGCTCTCGGGCGGGCAGCAGCAGCGCGTGGCGCTGGCGCGGGCGCTGGTGTACGAGCCGAGCGTCCTGCTGCTGGACGAGCCGTTCTCGAACCTGGACGCGAAGCTGCGCGAGCAGATGCGCGTTCAGCTCAAGCTGCTGCTGAAAGACATCAAGATCACCGCGGTGTTCGTGACGCACGACCAGGTGGAGGCGCTGAGCCTGTCGGACCGCGTGGCGGTGATGAACCAGGGCCACGTGGAGCAGCTCGGCGCGCCCCGCGACCTGTACGAGCGGCCGGCCACTGCCTTCGTGCGCGACTTCCTGGGCAGCACGGTCCTGCTGCGCGGCTACACCGGCGACGGCGCGCCGGCGGGGCAGGTAGCGATCCACCTGACCGACGTGCCGGGGGTGGTCCTGCACGCGGCGACCGACGAGCCGGTACCGCCCGCGGGGCGCGAGGTGCTGGTGGCGGTGCGGCCGGAGGACGTCCACGTCCGCGCGGAGGCGAACGGCGGCGGGCCGAACGCGCTGGTCGGCACGCTGGAGGCGCTGCTGTTCGTGGGCGACCACTACGAGTGCCGCGTGGTACTGCCCGGGGCGCAGACCGTGTTCCTGCACGCGCCGCGCGCCACGCGGCTGCGTGAGGGCGACGCGGTACACTTGTCGGTGGCGCCGGAAGCGGTCAGCGTATGGCCAGCATAAGCCTGCCGCTGGCGCGGCGCCGCTGGCAGCTCAACGGCACGACGCTCGGCTACACGGCGCTGCTGGGGCTGCTCGCCCTGCTCGTGCTATATCCGGTCGTCATGGTCGTGCTGAGCAGCTTCCAGACGAACCGGCCGGGCCAGGCCGTGACCTGGTCGCTCGACGCCTGGCGGGTCGCGCTGAGCGATCCCAGCATGGTGCAGGCCGTCTGGAACACCATCCTGCTCATGCTGGCGCAGCACGGGCTCTCGCTGCCCATCGCCGTGGCGCTCGCCTGGGTGCTGGCGCGCACGGATATCCCGGGCGCCCACTGGCTGGAGTTCGGCTTCTGGATCGCCTTCTTCCTGCCGGCGCTGCCGGTGACGCTCGGCTGGATCCTGCTGCTCGACCCGGAGTACGGGCTGCTGAACCAGGCGGTCGCCGCCATTCCGTTCGTCGGCCATCCGATCTTCAACATCTACTCGTTCTGGGGCATCGTCTGGGCCCACGTGGCGCACAGCAGCATCGCCGTGAAGGTGATGCTGCTCACGCCCGCCTTCCGCAACCTCGACGCCCCGCTGGAAGAGGCGTCGCGCGTGACGGGGGCCAGCACGCTGGGGACGGTGTGGCGGATCGTGGTGCCCGTGATGGCGCCCGTGCTGCTGGTGGTGGCGCTGCTCTCGGCGATCCACTCGATGCAGGCGTTCGAGGTCGAGGCGATCCTGGGGCCACCGTTCCAGTTCTTCATCTTCAGCACGAAGGTCTACCGCTTGATCAACCAGGAGCCGCCGCTGTTTGCCGCGGCCACCGCGCTCAGCACGAGCGTGCTGGTCCTGGTCGTGCCGCTGATCTTCCTGCAACGCTGGCTGACCACCCGCCGCAGCTACACCACGGTGGGCGGCCAGTTTCGCGCCGCCAAGGTGCGGCTGGGGCGCGGGCGCGCGCTGGTGTTCGCCGGGGTGCTCGCCGCGGTGCTGCTGACCACGGCGGTGCCGTTCACCTTCCTGATGCTGGGCACCTTCATGAAGCTGTTCGGCTTCTTCAACCTGCCCGCGCCGTGGACGACGGAGCACTGGGGCCGCGTGTTCGGCGACCCGATCTTCCTCACCTCCGTGCGCAACACGCTGGCGATCGCGCTCGGCACCGCCGTAGTGGCGGTGGCGCTGTTCAGCCTGATCGCCTACGTGGCGGTCCGCACGCGGTACGCCGCGCGGGGCACGCTCGACTTCATCTCCTGGCTGCCGTCCACCCTGCCCGGCATCATCCTGGGGCTGGGCCTCCTCTGGGTGTTCCTCGGCAACCCGCTGCTGCGCCCGCTGTACGGCACGCTCGCCATCCTGATCATCGCCACGGTGATCAGCACGATGACGCTGGGCGTGCAGATCATCAAGAGCCACCTGGTGCAGTTCAGCTTGGAGCTGGAGGAGGCCGCGCGGATCGGCGGCGGCTCCTGGTGGCACGTCTACCGCCACGTGGTACTGCCGCTGCTCACGCCGGTGCTGCTCCTGGTGGGGGCGGTCAGCTTCATCTCGGCGGCCCGCAACGTGAGCACCGTGGCGCTGCTGGCGACGAGCGGCACGCGCCCGCTGTCGCTCTTGCAGCTCGACTTCATGGTGGAAGGCCGCTACGAGGCGGCGGCCGTGGTGGGCGTCATCGTCGTGCTGCTCACGACCGGCATCGCGCTCGTCGCCCGCGTCTTCGGGCTGCGGGTGGCGGTGCGGGACTAGCCCCGCGCCTACTCGGGGCTGGGCACCTGGTGGGCGAGCATGATCTCGCGGCGCTCGCGGGCGGACTGCATGATCGCCAGCACGACCTCCAGCGTCGCCTCGCCCCAGCGACCGTCGTGAAACACCGGCCGGTCGTGGCGCACGGCCTGATACATCTCCTCCAGCTCGGCGGCGCGGCCGCGGTCGGCCTTCGGCACAGGGATCTCCCAGCGGCGGTCTTCGCCGTAGACGAGCAGGCCGTGGGGCGACTGCCGCACGTCGCCGCGCTCGCAGCTCACGATGGTGATGCCGAAGATCGAGTGGGGACGGTTCGGGTCCTCGCGCCAGGCCCGCTGCTGCGCGCCCGCGTAGCGCTCGGCCTCCTTCATCGCCCACTCGTCCTCGGGGCGGGCGGCGGCGGCCACCGCGCGCCGGCGGCGCAGGTTGTAGTCGGGGTCGCGCGGCTGCTCGCCGGCCCACTCCGAGAACTCGGCCGTATCGAAGTGGCCGTAGCCGTTGTAGACGAGCGTGGCCGGCGTGCCGTCCGCGAACTCCAGGTACGCCGTGTAGGCGCCCTCGGCGCGGCGCGCGGGGTCCCAGATGCCCGTCATCGCGCGCACGCTGCGCACCAGTCCGCCGCCGATCAGCCGCACGATGTCCACCTGGTGGGGGCCCTGGTTGAAGATGACGTTGCCGCCGCGCGCCGCATCCAGCTCGTGCGGCATACGCGGGCGGTACATGAACTCGTTGAAGTGCCAGGTGTTGATCATCCGCAGCGGGCCTAGCTCGCCGCTCGTTACCAGCGCGCGCATCGCCCGCACGGGCGGGTCGAAGCTATGCGTATGGCCGCAGAGCAGCCGCACGCCGTGACGCTCGGCGGCGGCGTTCATAGCCTCGCACTCGTCGAGGGTGAGGGCCATCGGCTTCTCGACGATGACGTGCTTGCCGTGCTCGGCGGCGCAGATGACGTGCTCGGCGTGCAGGTGGTTGGGCGTGCAGACGTACACCACGTCCACGTTCGGGGACTGGCACAGCGCCTCGACGCTCGCGTAGGTCTCGCCGCCGACCTCCTGCGCGAACTTGTCTCGCGCCGCCTCGCGCGGATCGGCGGCGGCGGTGAGCGCCAGGTGCGGCCGCCTGGCGAACTCGGGCACGATCTGCGTGCTGGCGATGCCGAGGCCGGCGATGCCGAAGCGCAGGGGCTTGGTAGCAGTCATTTCATTACACCTCCTGGCGCGCCCACCTCTAGGATCGCAGGAGAGATTCATATCAGGTGCGTAAGCGAGCAGCCGTGCGCCTGCCAGATCGTGTGCCCGCAATGGTCCGCGGGCGCGGAGCAGCGCCCCCGTTTCTCGACGACCGCTTGGATTGTCGCTTCGGTCAGCTCATGTGGGTCATCGAAGGGCGGCCGCAGTTCGGCCGAGCGGAGACTGTCCGTAACCTTCGATGTCAACGTGCGCTCGCTGCCCCACAGGATAGTCTGGGCGAGGACGGCCTGGAAGGTAGTGAGATCAAGCAACGGAAGCATCTCCTGGGCTCCGGCTGTACCCGCACTGCGCCTGGTCCTGAAGGCCATCCGTCACGCTCGCCCGGCGAGGATGGGTATCGGTTGGTCAAGAATACAATACGCCTTCCCCGTCGGCGGGGCCTGCGCTATGCTTATAGCAGCCGTCGTCCTGGCAGGGTTGGAGTAGCTGCATGGCCGTCGTCACCGCGCCCCCCGCGCCGCTCACCTACGCGCAGCTGGTGCGCCTACGGGAGAAGCTGGATGACCACAACCGCTACGAAATCATCGGCGGCGAACTCGAAGTGACCCCGGCGCCCGCGCCGCGGCACCAATGGGTCAGTGCGCACCTCTTCCGGATGCTCGTGAATCACGTACTAGACCATCGTCTGGGCATGGTGTTCTTCGCGCCCCTGGACGTGATCCTGACCGACCACGACGTGGTCGAGCCGGACATCGTCTACTTGACGGCCGAGCAGCTTGCGCGCGTGACCGAGCGGGCCGTCGAGGAGCCGCCCACGCTGGTGGTGGAGATTCTCTCGCCCAGCACTGCCCAGCGGGACCGCACGCGCAAGCAGCAGCTGTACGAGCGCCAGGGCGTGCCGCACTATTGGCTCGCGGACCCGGTGCTCCACGTGCTGGACGTGTACGAGCGGCACGAGGGGCGTTATGAACTGGTCGCGTCGCTGACGGGCGACGCGGAGTTCCGGCCGGCGCTCTTTCCCGGGCTGGTGATCCGGCTGGCCGACGTCTGGCCCCCGCCGGGCTGGCGGGCGCGGTAGCTTGGTTACCCGCCGAGCGGGCGCAGGAACGCGGCCGGCTACGCCAACCAGGTGCCCTGGGGCTGCCGCTAGCCGCCGAGCGTGCGCAGGAAGGCGAGCTTGTCGGCCCACTTGGCGCGGACCTGCTCGGCGTAGGCGCGCGGCACCTCGTTCACCCGCGGGAACTCGTCCTTCCAGTGGTAGGGGCGCACGGCGTACAGGATCGCGCGGCTGTTCGTGATGTCCATGCGCTCGCGCTTCACCGGATCGAGCAACGGGTCGATGTGGCCGGTCCAGCAGCCGTCCACGATGTCGGTGCCGCTCTTGGGGTCCCAGCGGGTCGCCAGCGCCCACAGCACCTCGGTGGGGTTCGTGATGTCCACGTCGTCGTCCACCACGATGGTCATGCGGCCCAGGTAGGCGGCCGGGCCACAGCCGGTGGCGACGAGGCCGGCCATCTTGGCGTGGCCGGGGTGCTGCTGCTCGATGGCGACGACCGTGATGAAGCGCGAGCCGCCGCCCTGGAGCTTCCATACCCCCTTCACGCCGGGCACACCCGCCGCCTCCAGCGCGTCCCAGATGGCGGCCGACGTGGGGACGTTGTTGCCGTGGCGCCCCGGGTAGGTGGGCTTGGCGGGCGGCTGGCCCGTCATGATCGGGTCGTCGCGGTGGTAGACCGCCTTCACCTGGAAGACGGGCTCGGGCCGCGTGTTCGAGCCGTAGTAGCCCGGCCACTCACCGAAGGGCCCTTCGCCGCGCGTCTCCACCTCGCGCGGCGGCACGTAGCCCTCGAAGACGATCTCGGCGTCGGCGGGGAACGGCAGGCCGGTCAGCTTGCCGCGGACGACCTGGATGGGCCGGCCGAGCCGCCCGCCGGCGACGTCGAACTCGCACTCGCCGTAGCGCGAGCTGGAGCCGGCGAGCCGCCCCAGGATCGGCGCCTGGCCCGCGACCACGACCATCGGGCACGGCTCGCCGCGGTCCCAGTACTTCTGGCGGATCAGGTTGCCGTGCTTGCCGGGCTCGATGAACACGGTGAGCGTCTTCGCGTCGTGGACCTGCACGCGATAGGTGCCCACATTCACCCAGCCGGTGTCCGGGTCCTGGTTGATGATCAGGCACTCGGTGCCGATGTAGGGGCCGCCGTCCAGCTCGTGCCACTGGGGCGTGGGGAACGCCAGCACGTCCACGTCGTCGCCCAACAGCACGTTTTCGAAGACGGGGCCGCTCTCGACGACCTCGGGCGGGATGGTGGGCGCCTGTTGCTGGCGCTTGCGCGCGCGGAAGGCCTGCACAGCGGCGATGCCCCGCCCCTCGTCGAGCAGCCGGGAGGTGCGGATGTTGCACAGGATGCGGTAGCCGGGCGGGAAGCCCTTGATGCGGTCGAAGAGCAGCACCGGCGGATAGTCGTGCTCCAGGCTCAGCTCGTAGAGCGCGCCGATCTCCAGGTGGGGATCGGCGTCCTCGACGACGCACAGCTCGCCGGTCTCTTCGGCCAGGCGCAGGAACGTGCGCAGGTCGCCTTCGGCGGCCTGGCGCTGGGCGTCGAGGGTGGGGCGGGCCTTGGGGGCGGGCTCGGTTGCGGTCATCGGCTCCTCCGTGCAGCCATCGCGCTAAACGGTCGTCAGCGGGGCGGCGGGCACCTCTTCGCCCGCGAAGGCGGCCACGGCCTGCCAGGGCATGTCGATCGGTGCGATGCGCTCGTCGGTGCTCAGGCGGTCGTAGGGAATCGAGGGGTCCAGGCCCGGCGGCAGGGCGCCGGCCTGGTGGGCCCGCACGGCCTCCAGCAGGCGGCGGCGCATGCGGATCACGGCCACGTCGCTGGCGCCGAGGTGCTCGCGGGTGCGGTCGACGATTGGCCCCATGCTCTCCACCACCGCGAAGTCCTGGCTGTTCACGCCGTCGATGCCCGACCAGCTCGTGCCGGCGCGCATCGCCGCGCGGTCTTGCAGGTGCAGGTTCGCGCGGTTGCGGGCGGGGCGGAACGCGGCGTCCATGCGGAACTGGGCGGCGTGCGCCTCCGCCAGCGGGCCCGTGCGATTGTAGCGCAGGCTGAAGAAGTAGTTGTGCTCGTCGTCGATGGGCACCCACGCTTGCTGCACGAGCACGTCCTGGCCGGCGCCGGCGCTAGACGAGATGCCGGCGCGCTGGGGCGGGGTGAACACGTAGAACGGCGCGACCCAGATGGTGACGCGGACGTACTGGTGGGTGTCGGCGTGCGCGTCGGGCCGGCGGATGGCGGCGTAGCGAAAGCCGTAGGCGGTGTCCTGGGTCTCCAGGCGGGGAGCGTGGTCGCGCGGGCGGCCACGGATGTTCGAGGAGTGCAGGTAGTCCGAGTGGGCCGAGTCGATGCTGCCCTCCACCCCTTGCAAGTAGTTGCAGTCCTGCAGCACCTTCGTCACGGCGCAGTGCTCGCGCGGCGCCAGCGTCCAGGGGAAGGCGGGGAAGGGCGGCTGCTGCTCGGGCGGGCCCATGTAGGCCCAGATCACCTCGCCCGCCTCGTGGGTGGCGTAGGCCACGTGGCGCAGGCGGTCTTTGTAGGTGCTCGTGGGCGGCTCGGGCGGCGTCTCCAGCACGCGGCCGTCGACGTCCACCAGCCAGCCGTGGTAGATGCAGCGCAGGCCGCACGCCTCGCTGCGGCCGTAGGCCAGCGACGCGCCGCGGTGCGGACAGTACTCGGCGAGCAGGCCCACCCGCCCGTCGGCGGCGCGGTAGGCGACGAGGTCCTCGCCCAGCAGGCGCACGCGCTTGGGGTCGCCGCCGGGCTCGGGCAGCTCAGAGGTCAGCAGCGCGGGGAACCAGTAGCGGCGCAGGAGCGCGCCCAGCGGCGTGCCCGGCCCCACGCGCGTCAGCAGCTCGTTCTCTTCGCGGCTCAGCATGGCGTCCCCCGGTGCTACAGCTCCAGCGTGCTGGGCGCGAACAGGTCCTCCAGCTTCAGCTTCTCCGGCGTCAGCCCCTGCTCGTGCGAGTAGTCGACGATCGTCTGCAGCATCGGGCGATTCGCCCTCAGGCCGTAGGGGAATGGGTCGTCGCCGAAGATCGCGCGCGTCTGGGCCAGGTACTCGCGCCCGAACACGAGGCCCGAGGGGATGCTGTCGGCCAGGCGCTCCTGCGCGTACTCCTTGGCCTTCACGAACGCCATGTACAGGTTGAACGCCAGCCAGGGGTACTGGCGGTAGACATCGCCGCGGATGACGTAGGTGTGGTTCGCGGGGATGTAGCCGTGCTCGCGGTAGAAGCGGGCGCCCTCGGCGATCGGGTCGGGGAACAGCGGCCGCACCTTGCTCCAGTCGCCGCCCGTGCCGCGGATGCGGGTCGAGCGGTCGATGACGTTCGTCTCGCGGCGGAAGGCGCGGCCGACGGGCGCGGCGTCGATCTCGTGGTTCACGAGCATGGACGCCAGGCTCTTGTCCGGGGGCACGCGCTGGAACGAGATCCCCTCGGGCGGCTTGAAGCCCGTGGCGCCGCCGTGGCTCAGCTCCTCGGTGCGCTCCATGTACCAGTGGACGCGATACTGCGACACGCCGAAGTCGTGCTCGAGGATGCCGCGCGTCCACAGCGCCGCCGTCTGCTGGTACTCGCCCACGCCGATGCGCTTGTCCACGAGGTCGTGGGGCTCGCGCACCCCCGCGTCGGCGTGGACCGACAGCTCCATGTGCATGAACCGCCGCGCGGGGAAGGCGGGGATGGCGATCATGTCCATGCCGCGCGAGCGGGCGATGAGATACGACGACAGGGACATCTCGGAGATCTGGAACTCCTGGAAGTTGAGCTGGCGCCAGAACGTCTCCGACGGGTCGGACAGTGTGGGGACCAGCTCGACCCCCTCCGGCTGGATCGTGCCGTCCAGCAGGGGGCGCACCCGCTCGTTGGCGGCCGAGATGATGGAAAGCGCGATCCTGGCCATGGCACCTGCCTCTCCCGCGCTCGGTGGGGCGCGGCTCGTCCTGACGCGCGCCGGGGCCGCGTGCCGTTGCGGCCGCCGGGAGTCTACGGGAACGCCCGGCGCGGGGTCAAACACTAGCGCCGCGCGACGGTTGCTGGACAGGGCGCCCCGACTTGGATACCATCGCATCAACCGCAATGTGCTCGGGCGGGCCTGATCGTCGTTCGGAGGCAGGGGGGCCGGCGGCAATGTCACCACGGGCGCGCGGAGAGCCGTGGCGTGCTCCAGCCGATGCGCCGGCAGGAGGGGGGGCGGGATGCTGACCCAAGAGCAGAACGAGCTGCTGACTCACACCGGGCCCGGCACACCGGGCGGGGCCTTGCTGCGGCGCTACTGGCAGCCGGTCGCGCTGGCCGAGGAGCTGCCGCCCGGCGGGGCGCCGCTGCCGGTGCGGGTTCTCGGCGAGGACCTGGTGCTGTTCCGCGACGAGCAGGGCCGGCCGGGGCT
>JAJPHF010000086.1 GCA_021325365.1 Pseudomonadota bacterium | reverse complement strand
CCTGCATGCGGGCGATCTCGTCGGGCGTGGCGGCGCGCTCGACGGCGTCCTCGCCCATCACGGCCTGGCGCACGGCGCAGTGGCCGACGAGGAAGCCGACGTTCAGGCCGATGCGCTGCTCCAGCACGCGCGCGTACTCGGCGGGCGACTCCCAGCGCCAGTCGAAGCCGGCCTCCAGGGCTGGCCTTGCCATGCCCTCGACGCGGGCGAACGAGCCGATGATGGCGTCGCGGTCGGCGGGCTTGCACGGCGCGAGCGTCAGCCCGCAGTTGCCGATGACGACCGACGTGACGCCGTGCCAGCACGACGAGGTGCCGAGCGGGTCCCAGAGGAGCTGCGCGTCGAGGTGGGTGTGCGGATCGATGAAGCCGGGCGCCACGGCCAGGCCATCGGCGTCAATCACGCGCGCCGCCGCCCCGTCCACGCGCCCCATGGCCACGATCCGCCCGTCCTGCACGGCCACGTCGCCCCGGTACGCCGGCAGCCCCGACCCATCCACAATCCGCCCGCCCTTGATCAGCAGATCGTACGGCATGATCTCCTCCCCTGGCGCGCTACGCCGGCCCAGCTAGGAAGATGGTGTATCGGATGAGTTGATGGGCAAGCCCCGTCACCGATCTGGCCCGGAAGTCTGCTGGAGCGCTCCCTGTGGGATGATCCAGGGTGAGCCATCTGGCTGCACGCCCACTGCCACTCGATCTTGGCCAGCTCCGTCGAAGAACCGGAGAAACGCTTGGTCTGGAACGAGGGCCAGCATCGCGCCCATTTGGTCGATCATGATGCCTTCTCGCGGCGGATTGACCAAGGTTAGCCCCACTCCACCAAGAGGGGCACCACTTGGGCTGGAGTACGCTGATAGAGCGGCAACACGTCCCTGTGGATCGAAGACAAACACCCCAGGCACCGAATTCTCAGACACGCCCATGATGGCTAAAGGTTGGCCCGCCGGATCGAGAAAGGCCAGCCCGGTGCCAGGCTTGGTTATGGTGGTGGAGATGTCAGGTGCGATTCTCCCCCAGACGGCAGTAGTGTTCCCCTGCACGTCAACTAGTTCGAAGCGCTCAGCTCGCACGACAGGCTGCGTGGCCTGGGCATCGGGCGCCGCCCGGATCGACGGCGCGAGGACCAGGAGCGCGACGGCGAGCGTGACCAGCGAGGAGACGCAGGACGCGATGAGGGCTGTCAGGACGACGGAGCGGGCGGGCATGGGCTGCTCCTCCAGCGGTGGCTGAGCGCGGGCAGGCTAATGCCTCCGGCTGCTGACCGCTACTATCGGCCTCCGTTCGCCGGGTGTCAAGGCGACAGGCTAGCCGGCCGCTACGCCGGCATAATATGCCATGGCGTCGAGCCTGAACGGGACGCCGAGCGAGTGAATAGCGCCCGAGGTGCATTATGGAGTGGCCAGAGCGGATCGTGCTCGACCCGGCGATTCTGGACGGCAAGCCGCTCGTGAAGGGCACGCGGCTCGCCGTGGAATTCATCCTTGATCTGCTCGCCCAGGGGTGGAGCGAGGGCGAGATTTTAGAGAACTACCCCGGCCTGACGACCGAAGACATCCGCGCGTGTCTCGCCTATGCCTGCACGCTGCTCCGAGCGGAGAAGGCATATCCGCTGAGCGCGTAGATGCTCCCCTTGTTAGCGGATCTTCGCCTTGCCGAGCCACCCCGGATTTTGCGCTCTACGCCTGGGTGGGATATGCTCGTGGTGTAGCACCGGGCGATACAGCGTGTAGTTCCGGTGGCACAGGGCTTGCGCCCCTCCGGGCGTAAGCTCGGAGAGGCTACTATGGCGCTGCCGAAGCAGGTTCCCTTGATCGAGTACCACCCGAAAGCCGCCGACGCGAACACGGAGCGTCTGCGCCGGCTTGCTGGCAGCATCCCGTTCAAGGGCGAGGTGCCTTCAACGAAGTTCCTCGACCAGCCCGAGGAAGGCCCCAAGGCTACACGTGCCAGCGACTGAGCGTGGCTTCAGTGAGGTGCCGCCCCAGCGTCTTTACGTCGATACGAACGTCTGCCTCGACTACTTGATCGACACGCGTCCACGCTATGCGCTGGCCGTCCGTCTGTTTCGGCATCTAGACGCCTGCCAGCTCACCACTCTCTACGTGTCTCCGTTGTCGTGGATGGAGTTTGCCCATGTCATTCGCACGCAGCGGTTCCGTGATGGTCTCTCGCCGCAATGGCAACAGCAGTACGACCTCGCGCGGTGGTCACAGGACCCAGCGGTCCGCCAGCGTTATCTGGCCGCGCTGCTCGGCCAATTCGAGGCGCTGCTCGACCAGTTTGGCTGGGCGGAAGTGGTAATAACGTCTGACGTGCGGCGCCGGGCCTTGCAGTACATCGCCCAATACAATCTGCAGAGCCAGGACGCCGTGCACCTGGCGTGTGCTGCCGAGGCAGGCGTCGTCGACCTCGCATCCCTCGACGAAGGCTTTCGGCGCGTCGACAACCTCTATCTGTGGAACGATCACATCTACGGCGCGTCCCGACCGACCACACTCTGATATGCCGCTCGCGCTGGCGGTGGAGCAGTGGAATCCCGGCTACGCCCCGACGGGCAGCGGCAGTCCCAGGAAGCGCGCCGCGTTGCCGCCCAGGATCTTCGCCTTCGCCGTGTCCGACAGCTCAGGGTTCTCCGCGATGTAGCGCACCGAGTTCGGGAAGTTGCTGTCCCAGTGGGCGTAGTCCGAGGCGTACAGGATGCGGTCCTCGCCGACCCGCGCCACCACGTCGGGCAGCGTCTCCTCGTCGGGATCGCAGCTAATCCAGAAGCGCTCGCCGCGCACGTGCTCGCTCGGCGGCCGCGTGAGCAGCGGCACCTGCGGGCGCAGCCGCTCGTAGTGCTCGTCCATGCGCTGCAGCCAGTACGGCAGCCAGCCCACGCCCGCCTCGAAGAAGCCGATGCGCAGCCGCGGGAACTGGTCCAGCACGCCGCCGCAGACGACGCAGGCCGTGGCGATCATCTGCTCGAAGGGGAACGCCACCAGATGGGTGAAGAAGAAGCGGTCGAAGCGCTCGGTGCCCGCGTTCTGCGTGCCGTAGTGGCCGGCCAGGCCGTTGTGGCCCACGCCGGCGTGGACGCTGAGCGGCACGCCGAGTTGCTGGGCGGCGTCGTAGAAGGGGTAGAAGTCGGGGTGGTCGAGGTTCTTGCCGTGCAGGTTGGTCGGCAGCATCGCCGTCACGTGGCCCAGTTGGCTCGTGGCGCGCTCTAGCTCCGCGATGGCGGCCGCCACGTCTTGCAGCGGCACGAGCGCCACGCCCTTCAGGCGGTCCGGCGCGGCGGCGCAGAACTCGGCCAGCCAGTCGTTGTACGCGCGAGCGACGGCGACGGCCAGGCCGGGGTCGGCCAGGTTCGGCAGCGTCAGGCCGATGTAGGTGCCGAAGAGCACCGCCACGTCGATGCCCTCCTGGTCCATGTCGGCCAGGCGCGCTTGCGGGTTCCGCATGCCCGCGCGGTACAGGCGGCTCCAGTCCATCTCGGGGCTGAACGGGCCGCTGTTGCCCTGGCCGGGGCCCT
Organism: Pseudomonadota bacterium; assembly: GCA_021325365.1. The sequence goes on along the minus strand of JAJPHF010000086.1, from coordinate 27,650 downwards.
CGGGGATGGGGTAGATGCGGCCCTCGACGAGGCAGCGGTTGCGCCCGTTCACTTCCAGTATGCGCGGCGCGCGGTCGCGGTAGGCGGGATCGAGGCGCGCGGCCCAGTCGACCTCGTGCTCGGCCACGTGCCCGTCGGCGTCGATGACGTAGGGCTTTGCCACGGCAGGCTCCTCTCCGCGGCGGCGCGTGGATGCGGCGCCCGGCCGCGCGGTCGCCTAACCCTACCCCGCCCCGCCCGGCCTGTCAACTCGGCGCCCTGAGAGCCGGCTGTGACGCCCGCGCCCGTACGTTCGCGCCGTCCCGGGCGTTGTTCGATATGGCGGCGGCCCCATCTCGCGGCCGCCGACCCCCGAGCGCACAGGAGAGCCGCCATGACCGCGACCATGCCCGCGCAGCCAGCCAGCCGCCCGACAACGCGCCCGCCCCAGCGCCTGTTCCCGTGCCTGGCGTACCAGGACGCCCCGGCGGCCATCGCCTGGCTCGGCAAGGCGTTCGGCTTCGAGCAGATGGTCGCCTACACGGGGCCGGACGGCGGCATCGTCCACGCCGAGCTGCGCCTGGAGGGCAACGTGGTCATGCTGGGCGGCGAGCGCCCGGACCACTACCCGGTGCAGAGCCCCGCGACCCTCGGCGCACCCACGCAGGGGGTCTACGTGTGCGTGGCGGCCGTGGACGCGCTGTGGGAGCGCGCCGTGGCGGCGGGCGCGGCGGTCGTGCGGCCGCTCGCCGATACCCACTACGGGTCGCGCGAGTTCAGCGTCCGCGACCCGGAGGGCCACGTCTGGAGCTTCGGCACCTACGACCCGTTCGCCGGCCACTAGTGTAAGATCAGGCCACCGCTTCGGGTTAGGGAAGGCGGCCTGGGAGCGCGGCCGTCCCGGCCGCCCGGCCGGGGGCGCGGACGCCGCCGTGGCGGGCGAGCCCCCGCGCTCCCAGCCCCCCCAGGCCGTCAGCCGAGCGGCTTGTCTGGTCCAGCTTTCGGCCCTACCCTCTGGCCGGGCCGCGGCGGGCTATGCTTCTGCGGAGACCAACCGGGCCGTTGCGAGGGGAAGCGCCAGTGCGATCACTCGGCTTGCTGAGTAGCCTGCTCGCCGGACTACTTCTCCTGGCGGCCTTCCTCCCTCCGGCGTCCCGCCCGGCCGAGGCGCAGGACGACTTGGCCGCCGCGATTGACGCCTACGTGCAGGAGCGCATGGCCGCCTGGGACGTGCCCGGGCTGGCGCTGGTGGCGATCGACGGCGGGCGCGTCGTGCGGCGGCGCGGCTACGGCCTCGCCGACCGCGAGGCCGGCACGCCGATGACCGATGCGACGCTCGTCCCCATCGGCTCGACCGGCAAGGCGCTTACCGCGCTGGCGGTGCTGCAGCTCGTCGAGCAGGGACGGCTGGCGCTCGACGCGCCGGTGACCGACTACCTGCCGTACTTCCGGGTGGCCGACGCCTGCGGCGCGCGGATCACCCCCCGCGAGCTGCTCTCGCACACCGCCGGCCTGCCGGCCAGCGGCATCGCCGACGAGGCCTGGGACGCCGACGCGCTGGAGCGCTACGTGCGCGGGCTGGCCAGCGTCCCCCTGCGCCGCGCGCCCGGTAGCGGCTGGGAGTACGCCAACAGCGGCTTCGCCGTCGCCGGCCTGGTCGTGCAGACCGTCGCCGGCGAGCCGTACGAGCAGTACCTGGCGGAGCACGTCTTCGAGCCGCTCGGCATGCAGCGCGCGACCTTCGACCCCGCGGTGGCGCGCGCCCGCGGCCTGGCGCAAGGCTATTACCATCGCGGGGAGACCCTGGTGCCGTTCCCGCCGCCGCTCTCGCGCAGCGACGCGCCCGCGGGCGGCCTTATGGCCAGCGCGGCCGACGTGGCCAGCTACCTGCTCGCGCTGCTGCACGGCGGCGAGCGCGGTGGCGTCTCGGTCATCTCCCCGGCCTCGCTGGCCACGATGTGGGCGCCCCAAGTCTCGCTCGACGAGACGCTGGCCTACGGGCTCGGCTGGTACGTGGGCGACCTCGACGGAGCGCTAGCCGTGTGGCACAGCGGGAGCATGTTGACCACCGGCTCGCGCTTCGACGTCGCGCCCGACGAGCAGCGCGCCGTGGCGGTCCTCACGAACACCGACGACGAGGCCAAGGAGGAGATCGCCGACGGCGTGCTCGCGCTGCTGCGCGGCACGGCGCCCGAGCGGCGCGCGGTGCCGCCGCCGCGCCCGCCGAACACCTACCAGCCGGACCCCGCCGACTGGGCAGCCTACGCAGGCGAGTACATCCTGCCCTTCGGCACCCTGCGCGTCTACCGCGACGGCACGCGCCTGCGCGGCCACCTGCCCAACGTCGAGCTGGACCTCGCGGCGCTCGACGCCCACACGTTCGTGGTCCACGCCCGCCCGCCGCTCTTGGAGGGCGCGGTCGTCGCGTTCCGGCCCGACGCCGCCGGGCGGATGGCGCTCTGGCAGGGCGACCAGCTCCTGGGCGCGCCCCCCGTCGCCCCCCCGCCCAAGGCCGACGGGGGCGCCGTCTGCGCCCCCGCCTGACCCCCTGCGGACCGCGGGCTACTCGTAGCGCAGCGCCTCGATGGGGCGCAGGCGCGCGGCGCGGGTCGCCGGGTAGATGCCGAAGAAGAGGCCCACCGCGGCCGACACGGTGACCGAGAGCAGCACCGCGTCGGGCGTGACGAGCGTGGTCAGCTTCTGGCCGTTCAGCGGCACGCCGCTCAGCAGGTGCGCCAGCCCGATGCCGATCCCCATGCCGATCAGCCCGCCGAAGATGCTCACCACGGCCGCCTCGACGAGGAACTGCAGCAGGATGTCGCGGCGGCGGGCGCCAATGGCCTTGCGGATGCCGATCTCGCGGGTGCGCTCGGTCACCGACACGAGCATGATGTTCATGATGCCGATCCCGCCCACTACCAGCGAGATCCCCGCGATCGCGCCCAGCAGGATCGTCATGATGCCCGTCACCTGGGCGGCCGTGTTCAGGAAGTCGGCCTGGCTCTGGATGGTGAAGTCGTCCTGGGTCACGCGGTGGCGCTGGCGCAGGAGCGCGCCGATGTCCTGCGTCGCCTCGTCCATGAGCTTCGCGTCGGCCACCTGCACGTTGATCGTGCTCACCTGGTAGCTGCCGCGCACCGTGCGCGTCGGCGTGAGGCGCGTCTCGTAGGCCGTCAGCGGCACGAACACCTGGTCGTCTTGGTTGCCGAGGCCAGTGCCCCCCTTCGTCTCCATCACGCCAATCACGCGGAAGCTCACGCCCGCGCGCCCGCCCACGCTGATGCGGACCGACTCGCCCACCGGGTCGAGGTCGCCGAACAGGTTCTGCGCCACGACGCTGCCGAGCACGACGACGGGCGAGCGGCTATCGACCTGCTGGCGCGTGAAGAAGTCGCCGTCCGCGACGTGGAAGTTGCGCACGTCCGGGTAGTCTTCCGTGGTGGCGGTGACGCGCGTGCTCCAGTTCTGGCCGCTCGCCACCAGCTGGGCGAAGCCGCCGGCCTCGGGCGCCACGCCGACCACCGAATCCACCTGGTCGGCGATGGCCTGGGCGTCGTCCAGCGACAGTGTCTGCGCGCTGCCCTGGCCGGCGCGGATGCCGCCCTGCTGGGTGCTGCCCGGCCGGACGAACAGCAGGTTGGTGCCCAGGCCCTGGATCTGGTCGGTGACGGCCGCCTGGGCGCCGCGGCCCACCGACATCAGCGAGATGACGGCCGCCACGCCGATGATGATGCCCAGCATCGTCAGCAGCGCGCGCAGCTTGTTGGCCGAGAGCGCCCGGATCGCCGTGCGCAGCGTCGTGGCGAGTGTCATGCGGCCGCCTCCGTGAGCAGCGCTCGCGCCTGGCGCGGCTGCAGGACCGGCTCGTCGCTGCTGATCAGGCCGTCGCGGAGCTGGATGATGCGGTGCGCGTGCTCCGCGATGTCCGGCTCGTGCGTCACCAGCACGACGGTCAGGCCCCGGCGCGCGTTCAGGTCTTGCAGCAGCGCCATGATCTCCTCGCTGGTGCGCGTGTCCAGTGCGCCCGTCGGCTCGTCGGCCAGGATCAGCGCCGGCTCGGTCACCAGCGCGCGGGCCATCGCCACGCGCTGCTGCTGGCCGCCCGACAGCTCGGTGGGCCGGTGGTGCGCGCGCTGGGCCAGCCCCACGGCGGCCAGCGCGGCCAGCGCCCGCTCCCGGCGGTTGCTGGCGCCCGCGTACAGCAGCGGCAGCTCGACCTGCTCGACCGCCGGCATGCGCGGCAGCAGGTTGAACGACTGGAACACGAACCCGAGCTTCTGGTTGCGGATCCGCGCCAGCTCGTCGTCCGAGAGCCCGGCCACCTCGACGCCGTCCAGCTCGTAGCTGCCGCTCGTCGGCTGGTCGAGGCAGCCGATCGTGTTCATCAGCGTCGACTTGCCCGAGCCCGACGGCCCCATGATTGCCACGAACTCGCCGCGCGCCACGTCAAGCGAGACGCCGCGCAGTGCCTGCACCTCGATGTCGCCGATCGTGTATACCTTCCGCAGGTCGCGGATGCGGATGACTGGCGTGTTGTCACTCATGGTTGTTTTCCTTATATCACCCGTCCCTCGGCGCTAGCGGCCCGGCGGGCGGCCGCCCAGGCCGGGCAGGCCGCCCAGGCCGCCCGCCCCGCCGGGCGCGCCGGTCGTGGGCGCCCGGGTCTGGGTGCTCGGCACCACGACCTGGTCGCCCTCGGCCAGACCATCGGTGATCGCCGTCTGCTGGTCGTTGCTGATGCCGCGCGTGACCACCCGCGACTCCACCTTGCCGTTCGGGGTCAGCACGTCCACCACCTGGTCGCGGCCCTGCCGGTGGATCGCCCGGTTCGGCACCAGCAGCGCGTCGCCCTGCTGGGCGTAGATGATGTTCGCCGTCGCGGTCATGCCCGGCTGGACGCCCGACGCGTCCGGCAGCGCGATGGTCACCAGGTAGCTGGTCACGCCCGACTGCGTGGTCGACTGCGGCGCGACGGCCGTGACCTGGCCTTGCACGGTCTTGCCCGGCAGCGCGTCGAACGTGAGCTGCACTGGCTGGCCCACCTGGACGTTGCCGATGTCCGACTCGTCCACCTGCGCCTCGACGTGCAGCTGGCTCGGGTTCACGACGGTGATCGTGCCGCCGCCCACGGTCGCGGCGCCCGTGGCGCCCTCGCCGGGGTTCAGGCCCACCTGGCTGACGATGCCGTCGAAGGGCGCCACCAGTACGCTGTTGTCCAGGTTGAACTGCGCGACCACCGTCTGGGCGTGCGCTTGCTCCACCGCGGCCACGGCCTGGGCCAGGTCCTGGTCGGTGTACGGCTGCTGCTTGAGGGCCAGCTGGGCCTCCGCCTGCGCCACCGCCTGGCGCTGCGCCTCGACGGTCTGCGCGCTGTTCGGCTCGAGCGCCGCGTCGAGCTTCGCCTGCGCTTGCGCCACGGCCTGCCGCTGCGCCTGGATGTCGCTGTCGCTCGCGGGCCGCTGCTTGGTCGCCAGCTGGGCCTGCATCTGCGCCACGACCTGCTTCTGCTGCTCGATGTCCTCGTCGGTGTAGGGCTGGGCCTTCGACTGGAGCGTCGCCTGCGCCTCGCGCACGGCCGCCTCCGCCTGGGCCACGTCGTTGTCGGCGGGATGCAGGAGCTGGTCGAGCTTCGCCTGGGCGCTGGCCAGGTTGGCGTTCGCCGTGTCGACGGCCGTCTGCGCCGCGGCCAGGTCGGCCGGCTTGGGCTGCGCCTGCAGGTCGGCGAGCTTCGCCTGGGCGCTCTGGATCGCCACGTTGGCGGCGTTCGCGGCGCTCTGCGCGGCGGCCACGTCCTCGGGGCGCGGGTTGCGCAGCGCGTCCAGCTTGGCCTGCGCGCTCTGGTAGTTGTTCTCCGCCTGGGTCAGGGCGTCCTGCGCCGCGGCCACGTCGGCCGGGCTCGGGTTGAGTAGCTGGCCCAGCTTCGCCTGGGTGCTGGCCAGCTGCGCCTGCGCGGCCTGCACGTCGGCCGTGGCGCCCGCCACGTCGTTGCTGCCGCCGCCCACCTGGAGTGTCTGCAAGGCCGCCTGCGCGCGCTGCAGGGTGGCGTTGGCGCTGTGGACCTGGGCCTGCGCGTTCAGGATGTCATCGCTGCTGACGCCAGTGCTGCTCGTGCTCACCCCGCTCGCCGTCGCGTTCGTGCCGCTGCTGGCGCTGCCGCTGCTCGATGAAGCGCTGCCGCTGCTCCGCGCGGCGCTGGACGACCCGCTCGACGTCATGCTCGCGGCGCCCTGCTGGCTGGTTAGCTGGTCCAGCCGCGACTGCGCGATCTGCAGGTTCTGGCTGGCGGCGATCACGTCCTCGCCAGCGGCGATCACGTCGGGACTGTTCGCGGCCGGGTGCGCCGACTGCAGCTTGCTCTGCGCGGACCGCAGGCCGGCCTGGGCCTGCACGACGGCAGCCTGCGCCGCGGCCAGGTCGCTGTCGGTCGGGTGCTGCAGCTGGTCGAGCTTCGTCTGGGCGCTCTGGTAGGCCGAGAGCGCGTTGTCCACGGCCACCTGGGCGGCGATGACGTCGGACTGCGCCGGCTGGAGGAGCGCGTTCAGCTTCGCCTGGGCGCTCTGCTGCTGCGACTGCGCGCTCGCCAGATCGGCTTGCGCGGCCTGCAGGTCGGCGGCCGTGGCGCCCTCCTGCACCTCTTCCAGCTTCGCCTGGCTGCTCGCCAGGTTCGACTGCGCCTGGTCCACGGCGCTCTGCGCGGCGGCGAGGTCGGCGGGGCTGGGATTGTAGAGCGCGTCCAGCTTCGCCTGCGCCTGGTCGAGCGCGGCCTGGGCGGCGGCGACGTCCTCGGGCCGGCCCTGGGCCTCCATGCCCTGTAGCTTGGCGACGGCCGCGTCGAGCTGCGCCTGGGCGGCGGCCACGTCCTCGGGCCGGCCCTGGAGCAGCCCCTGTAGCTTCGCCTGCTCTTGCGCAAGCGCCGCCCGCGCGGCGTCCACGTCGGCCGAGCGCGGCGTGAGCAGGTCGTCTAGCTTGGCCTGGGCCTGCGCTAGCTCGGCTTGCGCCGCGGCCACGTCCTCGGGCCGCGCGCCGTTCTGGATCGTCTGCAGCTTCGCCTGCGCCTGGGCCTCGTTGGCCTGCGCCTGCTGGAGTTGCGCTTGCAGGTCGGCGTCGTCGAGCTTGGCGAGCGGCTGGCCCGCCTGCACCTGGTCGCCGACCTTCACGTACACGTCGGCCACGCGGCCGCTGCTGCGGAACGATACCTTGCTCGACTGGTCCGCAATGACGGTCCCGGTGCCATTGACCACGGCGGCAATCGCTCCCCGCGTGGCGGCCACGGTCTGCACGACGGTGGCCGCGGGTGTGGTAAGCCGGGTGTAGGCCAGATAGCCGAGCAGCAAGCTCACGAGCAGCGCCGCGAACAGGCCGCCCATCTCGGGCCAGCCGAGCGAGGGAAAGCGCTGGCGCAGGGCGTCGGCACGGTTGACAGCTATGGCACGCATCTAAGACCCCCTCCGCGGCGGGACGTGGTGGCGGCCGACCCTTGCTGGGTCGTCGCGCGCACCGGCCTCCATGGCCGCGCACCCCCGAGGCGACGTTCTAATTACGCCGCCGAATAGTTTGCATAATGCGAATCATTATGCCACAACGAAGGAGCCTCTTGCCACGATTGCCGGGGTGGGCTCGTGCAAGCGCTCCGCGTCTGTTGTCAGTGTCGCAGGCGTCGGCTAATGCGCCGTGGGGAAGTTGTTAACGACTTGTGCACACTCTGAGAGGCGATGCCGTGTAATTGCCGGGAGCCGCCCCGACTGCCCAGCCGGCCGGCCTCGGCACGGAGCGTGCATTGTCACTGCGACTCGATCCAGCGGTCGCCGCCGCGGCGAGGGGGAGGCGTGCCGGAGCTTGCATTCTTTGCCATCCTGGTCGTCGCGATCGCGCTCCTCATCACCGAGCGCCTGCGGCCCGATCTGGTGGCGGTCCTCATCATCCTCGCCCTGTACCTGACCCATCTCCTCTCGGCCGAGGAAGCGCTCGCCGGGTTCGGCAGCGAGCCCGCGATCGTCATCGCCTGCATGTTCGTGCTCAGCGGCGCGTTCCAGTACACGGGCCTCTCGGCCATCCTAGGGCAGTGGATCGGCCGCCTGGCGGGCAGCACTGTGCCGCGCATGATCGCCGTGATCATGCCCTCGGCCGCGCTGACCTCGGCGTTCACCCACCACGTCGCCATGACGGCCATCCTGCTGCCCGTCACCATGAATCTGGCGCGCGAGCGCAACGTGCCCGCCTCCAAGCTGCTGATCCCACTGGCGCTCGGCAGCTCGCTCGGCACCACCATCGTCATCATCAGCGCCCCGTCGTTCCTCGTCGCCAGCGAGCTGCTGCGGCAGGTGGACCGCCCCGGCCTCGGCGTCTTCTCGATCGCGCCCCTCGGCCTCTGCCTGACCCTGGTGGGCACGCTGTACATGCTGCTCGTCGGACAATTCCTGCTGCCGGCCCGCGCGAGCGACGACACGGGCGAAGACCGCTTTCGGCTGACCGGCTACGTCACCGAGCTAGTCATCCTGCCCGACTCGCCGCTGCTCGGCAAGAGCTTGCGCGAGGTGGACGCCGACAAGGCGTATGACCTGCACATCGTCGGCGCCGCGCGGCCCGGCGAGCCGATCGGGCCGCCGGCCTGGGACCGCCCCGTCGGGGAGGGCGACGTGCTGCTCATCCGCACGACGCCCGACGAGTTGGTCGCCATCCGCGAGGCGCAGGGGCTGGAGCTGGCGCCGGTGGTGCGGTACGAGCAGGTGCAGGATGGGGCGGCCGTCCGGGCCGACGACCGAGACTTGGCCGAGCAGCTCGTGCAAGTAATCGTCGCGCCGGAATCGGACCTGGCCGGCCGCACGATCGGTCAGGTCGACTTCCGCCGCCGCTACGGCGTGCTGGTGCTGGGGCTCTGGCGCAAGCGAGGGCTGATCTGGCAAGAGCTGGCGCGCACTCGCCTGAGGGAGGGCGACGTGCTGGTGCTCGAGGGCGACGCCGCGGCGCTGGAGCGGGTCGCCAACGACCGGGCGTTCCTGATGATGCTGCCGTTCCAGAGCGGGGGGCGCCAGCCGCGGAAGGCGCTCCTCGCGGCGGGCATCATGGCCGTGACGGTGGCGGCGGCGGCGCTCCGCTGGCTCACGCTGGACATGGCGGTGCTGGCGGGCGCCGTGGCGATGGTCCTGGCCCGCTGCCTCACTGCCCGCCAGGCCTACCGCTCGGTCGACGTCCGCATGTACGTGTTCGTGGCCGGCGCGATCCCGCTGGGCACGGCCATGCAGCGCAGCGGCGCCGCCGACCTCCTCTCCGGCTGGCTGGGCAGTGTGATGGGCGGGTGGGACGAGCGGCTCATCCTGGCGGTCCTGTTCGTCGCCGTGGCGGTCGTCGTGCAGTTCATGGGCTCCGACTCAGCGACCACGGCGCTGTTTGGCCCGCTGGCGATCGCGCTGGCGCAGGGGCTCGGCCACGTGCCCGAGCCGTTCATCATCGCCGTCGCCGTGGCCGCGATCACCGCCACGCTGACGCCGATGGCCCACCACAACCTGGTGATCTACGGGCCGGGCCGCTACCGCTTCTTCGACTTCTTCCGCGTGGGCGCGCCGGCCACCGCGCTGATCGGCGCCATCGTCGTCGCCCTGGCCCCCGTCCTCTGGCCCGGCTGACGCGCGCCGCGTTCGGCTTTGGAGTTATGACGCTGCTTCGCGTCGAGGCGCCAGTCCCGCGCGGCCCGCAGCAGCCGGCCGCGCGGGCGGGCCGCGCGCGGCCCAGGTTAGATGGGGTAGCCCGGTGGGGCTAGGGGGGCGAGCCGGCCGGATGGGGGTGGGTCGCCCCTTACTCTCCAGCGTTGGGTGTTACTTCTTGCTCGCGGGATGCGTGACGTGGACCTTGGCGGCTTCCTCGGCGTGATGGCGCGCGTGGGTCGCGTGGCCGTGCGCATGGTGGGCATGCTCGGCGGCTTTTTCGTGGTTGCCTTGCTCGTAGTGCTTCTGAGCTTCTTGATGATGTCGAGCCGCTTCTCGGTGATGCTCCGCGGCTTGCCGGTGATGCTCTCCGGCCGGATGTCGCTCCTGGCTCATGGCTCCTCCTGATGGCGACCCGCCCCAAGTAGCGAGTGCAAGATCAGGTCCAGCCACACAAGCTATGCGCCCGTGTAACATCCGACCGCACCAGGCGTTTATCCTTCCGGGCAGGGTTCCGCTCCCGGTGGCCCGGGCGCGCGCGGGGAGCAGCTGGGACCGCTTGCCCGCATCACCGGGAGTCAGGAGAACAGGCATGCGACCGATCCTTCTCGCGCTCCTGCTGGCCGGCGCGGCGCTGACGATTGGCCCGCGCACCACGAGCTACGCCCAGAGCACCGACAATACCGAGTGCCAGCAGCGGCTCCAGCAGCTCGCCGGGCCGATTGTCGACGAGATGCTCTGGTTCGCGCACCAGACCACCGCCTACCCGCTCACCCCCGACGGGCGCCCGGTCGTCACCGGCTGGCCGTACAGCGCCTTCGGGCCGGGCGACGGCTACGGGCCGGGTAGCCCCTATGGCCCGTGGTTTGGGCCGTGGGGCGTCGGCTCGTTTGGGCCGGGCTTCGGCGGGCCGGGCGGCTATGGGCTCAGCCCGCTGGGGCTCGGCGGCCCGCCCTGGCAGCTCGCGGCGGCGGCGGCGAACGGCGGCGTGGCCAACCTCGTGAACGGCCCTCCCGGGCTCGGGGTCGCCACCGTGGCGAACGGACTGGCGGCGGGGCCTGGGGGGCTGGTGCCCGTGGGTGGCCTGGGCGGCCCGAACACCGCCAACCTGATCGCGCTGGCCGCGCTCAACCAGACCGCGCTCGGCAATGCGCTCGCGGGCACCAGCCTCAGCCAGAGCATTCTCGGCAATACGCTGACGGAGGCCAGCCTGCGGCAAGCCGTCGTCGCGAACCGGCTGGCGGCCGGGCAGCTGAGCGCCACGCTCGGGGCCTACGCGTCGGGGCGCGCCAATGACCTGGGCGTGGTCGTGAGCGCGCTCCAGGCCTACGTGAGTGGCACCTGCGGCGGCGGGAGCGGCGGCGAGACCAGCAGCACCCCGGGCAGCGAGCGGAGCGGCGGCGGCGCGGCCGGGACCACCCCCGCCCCGAGCGGTGCGGGCCAGTGACCCACGGGCTCGCGGGCGCTCGGCGCCCCTGGCCCTACTCGACGCGGGGCAGCGGCGGCGCCTCCACCGAGCTGTCGGCCGCGCTCGGGGTGGGCATCATTGCCGGGGCGGGCAGTTGGAAGTTGCGCCCGACGATCAAGCGCACCTCGACCTCGGGGTCCTCGCGATTCGGTGGCTGGGTCGTCCACCCTGCCAGGTGCAGCTCGGTCGCGAGGTCTTGGGCCACGCCCTGCTGCTCGGGCACGACTTCGAGCACGGCGTCGGCGTAGTCGCTCCGGTCCGCATCGTCGATGCGAGTCACGTTGTAGCCAAGGTTGAGCAGGTACTTGGCCGTGTCGGCCGCGAGCCCCGCTCGCCCGCTGCCGTTGAGCACCGCGATCCGGGCGGTCGCCCGCTGGGGGTTCATGCCCGCGATGAAGGCCGTCAGCGTCTGGTGTACGCGGGCCTTGTCCCACAGCAAGCGATAGTCGTCGGCGCGCGGGTTCGCGTCCCATACCAGCGGCGGACCGATCACCAGGTTCTGAATCCGGTCGGCCGTCACCTGCTGCGCGAGCTTCGCCAGCCGAATGAGCTGGTCCACGTTCAGGTCCGTCTTCACCATGGCGTGCGCCTGCTGCACGAGTTGCGGCGCGCGCGCCAGCATGTTGAGCTGCAAGGCGCGCTGCCGCATCGCGAAGAGCACGCGCTGCTGGCGGCCCATCCGGCCGATGTCGTTCTCGCTGTGCCGCGAGCGGGCGTACTGGAGGGCGGTGGCCCCGTCCATGTACTGGAGCCCCGCGGGAATGTAGAGCCGCTGGACCCCGTAGTCGCCGAAGGGGTACTCGTTGTCCTTGACCGGCTTCTCGACGTCGATCACGACGCCGCCCAGCGTATCGACGATCTGCTCCAGCCCGTGCAGGTTCACCAGGGCATAGTAGTCCACGTGCAGGCCGAAATTGGCCTCCAGCGTGCGCTTCGCCAGCCCCGGGCCACCCCCCGGGACCCGCGCGGCGTTCAGCTCGCCGTAGGTATACGCGGTGTTGATACGCCCCTGGCCGAAGCCGGGAAGGTCCACCCACATGTCCCGTGGGAAGCCGATGAGGCCGGCGGTCTTCGCCTGAGGATCGATCCGCAAGAGCATCATCGTATCGGTCCGGCCCGGATCGGTGCCCGCCGCGGCCTCGTCGTCGCGTTGATCGATCCCGAGCAGCAGGATGCTGAACGGCTCGGAGCCTTGCCAGTCGGGGAGCGCGGCCAGGAGCAGGTTCGGATCGCGGATGGTGGTGGTCGCGCTACCTGCTAGGCTCCCCAGCGAGCCCATCGCCTCCCGCACGCCGGTCGGCAGCACGGCGCCCGCCGGCTCCTCGACGTGCGTCCACGCCACGAGGCTCAGGGCGCCCACGACACAGCCTCCCGCCACAAAGCCCGCGAAGAGAAGAGTCGCGCAGGCGGCTAGGGCGAGCCGTCGCAACCGTCGCATCACCCCGGCGAAGCTCACCTCGGGGAGCGGAAGCTCGTACGCTGGGGGCGAGTACCGGGTAGCTTCGTCCACCTTCCCTCCCAAAGGCGTCACAGCGCCCTGCCCCGGGGGCCGCTCGCGAACGGGGGCAGAGCCGGCGCCAGAATTATAGATGGCCCCCCATGCCTCGGCAGGAATTACACGGCCAGGCCGCACAATGGCCCGGAACGTGGTACCGACAGGGAAAACCCGCCGCAATGCCATTGCGAATAGCCATAAGCGCGGGGGAAATTTTCAGCAAACGCTCAGGTACTCCTCATCCCGCGTTCAGAGCCGCCTGGGGCTGGGTGCGCGGCATAAGGCTGCCAGAGGCCCCGATTCATGCGGGACGCGGCCCGGTGCTCTGCTCGCGTGGGCCAGATGGTATAGAACCTGCTTTTGGGGTGCAGCGGGTGCCGCATCGGCCCGCCGAGCAGCGGCCAAGAGCCCGCGTGTCGAGGGAGCCCCGATGAATGCGCCGACAGGCGACAGCCCGACTGCCAGCCACGCTCCGCCCGCGCAGCCGGCCAAGGGGACCCCGGCGCTGTCGGTGCCGCTGCCGCGGCCGCGGGGGCGCTCCCGCTCCCTCGTCCGCCTCTCGGAGCTGACCCACCGTCCGGCGGTCGATCGGCGCGGCGCGCGGGCGCGCGTCCGGGACTTCAGCGTGGACCTGGCCGCGGGCGACTACCCGCCCGTCCGTGGCCTCCTGATCCACTGTGCCGACGGCCTCTGCTCGCTTCCGTGGAGGGGCGACACGACGCCGCGGGGCGAGCTGCTCGTGGATGCCCTGGCCGCGGCCCAGCCGGTCGACGAGGATGCGCTGACGCGCATGGTCCTGCTCCGCCGCGACATCCAGGATGCCCTGATCCTCGACGTCGCGGGGCAGCGCGCGGTGCGCGCCAACGACCTGTGGCTGCGCCGCGCCGGCGAGCAGCTCGTCCTCACCGGGGCAGACATCAGCCCGTGGGCCGTGCTGCGCCGCCTGTCGCGGGGCTTGCTCGGCCACGGGCGCGAGCGCAACGTGCTGGACTGGCAATGGATCGAGTTCCTGCGCGGCGATCCCGAGGCGGCCGCGGCCGGCCGCGACTACCACCGGGTCATCACCACGCTGGCCCCCGCCCAGATCGCGCAGCTAGCGGATGCGCTGCCGTATCCACACGCGGCCGAGCTGTTGGGCCTGTTGCCCGACGCGCTCGCCGCCGACGTGCTGGAGCGGATGGTGCTCGGGCTCCAGGCCCAGGTTGCCGCTGCCCTGGCGCCCAGCCGCGCCGCGGCGCTCCTCGCGCTCATGGCCGACGATACGGCCGCCGACGTGCTCGCGCTGCTCGAGCTGGCCGACGCCACGCGGCTGTTGGAGCGGATGCCCCCCGATCGCGCGGTCGCGGTCGAGAACCTGCTCCGCTTCCCGGCCGACACGGCCGGTGGGATCATGACGACGGACTTCGTGACCGCGCCCGTGGGCCTGACCGTCGGCGAGGCCCTCGACTACATCCGGCCGCAGCTCGAGCGCCCCGACTTCTTTGCCTACGTGTACCTCGTCGACGAGCCGCGGGCCGGGCGTCTACGCGGCGTCGTGACGCTCCGCCATCTCGTCCTCGGCCCCGGCGACACGCCCGTCGAGCAGGTCATGACGGCCAGCACGGTGACGATCGGCCCCCTGGAGCCGGCGCTCGTCGCCGCCGACCGCATCGCCCAGCTGGACTTGAGCGCCCTGCCCGTGGTAGGCCCCGACGGACGCCTGCTCGGGATCATTACCGTGGACGCGGCGATGCGCCAGCTGACCCCCGAGGCCTGGCAAGATCGCGTGCCGCGCGTATTCTCGTAGGAGGCCAGCGTGGCGATCCCGGTGCGCCGGCGCCCCCTCGACCCGGGGATTCGCCTCACGATCCGCGGGCGCACGGTGCGCCTGCGCGCGCTCCGCCGGCCGCCGAGCGGGCTCCTCTGGCTGCTCAGCATCCTGGGCCCTGGGCTGGTCGCCGCCAACGCCGGCAACGACGCGGGCGGGATCGCCACCTACGCCTCGGCGGGCGCCAAGTACGGGTATGACCTGCTCTGGGTCATCCTGATCATCACGCTGTCGCTGGCGGTGGTGCAGGAGATGGCGGCGCGCCTCGGTGCCGCCACCGGGCGGGGCCTGCTCGATCTCGTGCGGGAGCGCTTCGGCATCGGCTGGGCGCTGTTCGCCGTGGCCGTCGTGCTGCTGGCGAACATGAGCGTCACGGTCACCGAGTTCCTCGGCATTCGCGCGGCGCTGGAGCTGTTCGGGATCAGCCCCTGGGTCAGCGTGCCCCTGGCGGCCGCGGGCCTCTGGTGGCTGGTCGTGCGCGGCAGCTACCGCCCGGTCGAGAAGGTGTTCGTGGCGATGACGCTGGTGTTTCTGGCCTACCCGGCGGCAGCGGTGCTCGCCCATCCCGATTGGGGCGAAGTAGCCCGCCGAACGGTGCTGCCGACCGTCCACGGGGACAGCGATTTTCTGCTGCTGCTCGTGGCGACCGTCGGCACCACCGTCTCCGCCTACCAACCGCTCTTCCAGCAGTCGGCGGTGGTGGAGCGCCGCAGCCTCGGCCGCTACTACGGTCCCGAGCGCTGGGACGTCTACGTCGGCGCGGCGTTCTCGCAGCTCGTCGCGTGGTTCATTATCGTCGCCACCGCCGCCACCCTCCATCTGGCGGGCGCGACCGACATCAACACCGCGGGCGAGGCGGCCGAAGCGCTGGCGCCGGTGGCCGGGCAGTACGCGCGCGTGCTGTTCGCCGTGGGCATCCTCGGGGCCTCGCTGCTGGCCGGCGCGGTGCTGCCGCTGGCCACCGCCTACTCCGTCTCCGAGGCCTTCGGCTTCCGCAAGGGCGTG
This sequence comes from Pseudomonadota bacterium, assembly GCA_021325365.1. The sequence continues at coordinate 12,255 of JAJPHF010000086.1, read as the reverse complement.
AACCTCGACTTCCGCCGCGCACCGATCTTCGTGGGCCTGTTCACCGTCCTGCTCGTGTTCGGCGCCCTGGTGGCCCTGTTCCCCGGCCTGCCAGTCTGGGCGCTGCTGATCGCGATCCAGGTGCTCAACGGGCTGCTCCTGCCGGTCGTGCTGGTGTTCCTCATCCTGCTGCTCAACGACCGGCGCCTGGTTGGGGACCTGGCCAACGGCCACGTCAGCAATCTGTTGGCGTGGCTCACGGCGATCGTCCTCGCCGTGCTGAGCGCGCTGCTGCTCGGCAGCTCGGCGCTGCAGGCGGCGGGCCTCAACCTCTTCGGCGCCAGCGGGTGAGCCACGACGACCCTACACCTACAATGGTGGCAGGCTCCCTGCTAAACGGGGCTGTAGCAGGAGCGGCGGCTGACGCGATCTTCGCAGGGGTGAGCCAATGACCCACCACGCGGCGACCTATCAGGAGCTCTATGACGCCCCGCCCCGCCACGACGAGCAGCGCCACCGTGACGCGGCGCAGCGAGCCGTGCTCGTCTCCGCGCTCGGCCTGGGGCTGACCGGCGGCGTCGAACTCGCCATCGCCGTGCTGACCGGCTCCGTCGCCCTCCTGGGCGACGCGCTCCATAATCTGGCGGATGTCTCCACGTCGGCCGTGGTGTTCCTGGGCTTCTTCGTGTCCAAGCGCCACCCCACCGCGGCGTATCCCTACGGCTACGAGCGCGCGGAAGACCTGGCGGGCCTGGGCGTGGCCCTCGTCATCTGGGCCAGCGCCCTCTTCGCGGGCTACGAGAGCTACCAGAAGCTGATCGCGGCCACGGGCACGACGCACCTCCCCGCTGGCATCGCCGCGGCCGTAATCGGCATAGGCGGCAACTTCGTGGTCGCCCGCTATAAAGCCCACGTCGCCAGGCAGATTCAGTCCACGACGATGGGCGCGGAAGCTACCCACTCCTGGCTTGACACCATCTCTTCGCTGGGCGCGCTCGTCGGCCTGATCGGCGTGGGCTTGGGCTATCGTTGGGCAGACCCCGTGGCCGGGTTTGCCGTCACGCTGTTCATCGCCCACGTCGGCGTGGAAGTCACCCGCGAGATCGTCCGGCATCTCATGGATGGCGTGGAGCCAGAGCACGTGGAGGCGGCCCAGCGAGCCGCCGCCGCAGTGCCCGGCGTGCAGCGGGTGGACGTGCGCGGCCGCTGGATGGGCCGCTCCCTGGCCCTGGAAATCGAGGGGGATCTGGCAGCCGACACCACCATCGAGCAAGCCGAGCGCATCGGCTGCCTGGTCGAGCAGGCGGTGTACGGCGCCGTCGCAGAAGCCCGCCGCGTCAAGTGGATTCCCCGCGAGAGCCATCGCCATCGCTGACGCCCGCCAGCGCGGGCTGCGGGCGGAAGCGCGGCATCACCTCGTGGGCGAACAGCTCGAACGAGCGTCGCGCCTGAGGATACGCCATCCCGCCAAAGTAGAAGGTGGCGTCCACGCCGGTGAGGCCGAGCGTGGTCCGGGCGCGCTCCAGAATGGCGGCGCAGTCGTCGGGCGTCCCGATGCAGAAGCGCGCCTGCTCGATCATCTCCTCGAAGGGAACGTGGGGCGGCGGCGTGAAGGCGCTGTTGCCCCGCGGGATCGCGCCCTCGATCTGCGCCCGATACCGTTCGATCGCCGCCTTGCCCGTGCGGTAGGCTTCCGCCCGCGTCTCCGCACAGTACACCTGGTAGTGCGTCTGGACCTGGAGCGCCGCCGCGTCGTGGCCGTTGGCGGCGGCCGCGGCGCGATACTGCGCCAGCGTGCCGGCGAGGCGTTCGAGCGGGAAGTGCTGGGCCACGGTGAGCAGGTTGAAGCCGTGGGCGCCCCACCACTCGAAGCTCGCCGGGTTGCGCGACGCCGCACCCCAGATCGGCGGGTGCGGCTGCTGGCACGGCCGCGGCCACACCGCCACGTCGTGGAACGTGTAGTAGCGCCCGCTGTGGCTGAACGGCTGGTGCTGCCAGGCCGCTTGCAGGACGGCGAGCGACTCGTACACGCGGTCCTGGCCCTCATCCCAGGGCACGCCGAAGGTGTCGTAGTCGAACTTCATGAAGCCGCGGCCGATCCCTAGCTCCAGCCGGCCGCCGGAGAGCTGGTCGAGCATGGCGTAGGCCTCGGCGGTCTGCAGCGGGTGGTGTAGCGCCACGAGCGCCACGGAGGTGCCCAGCCGCAGGCGCGTCGTGCGGGCGGCGACGGCGGCCAGCAGCACGGCCGGCAGGGGGATCATGCCGCCGTAGGGGTGGAAGTGGTGCTCGTTGCACCAGGCGATGTCGAAGCCGAGCGCTTCGCTGTCGACCAGCAGCTGCACGATATGCTGGTAGAACTCCGTCAGCGTGCCGTCGACCTCGGGGAAGTAGGTCGGCAGCGAGAAGATGCCGAACCGCATGCTCGCCCTCCGTTCGCGCGCCGTGCGCGGCCCCGGCCACGATCAGGCCCGCTGCTCATCTTAGCAGTTGTGCGGCCGCCTCGCCCGCGTGGCCCGCCAAGGCGCTCGGCCGGGGATAGTGTGTAGGTTTGGCTTCGCCAAACCTACACCCCAACCTGGGCCTGCCCGCCTGGGCCGCTGCCATCGCGCGCTGGCGCGGCGGCACGCGCGGCCAGGCTCACCGCGCGCTCCACCGCCCGAATTGGCCCCAACCGAGCGGCCGCAAGCCTAGCCCGGGCGAAGCCGGTTGGCTAGAATGACCCCGATGAGCTCCACGCCCTACTCGCTCACGACGCGTTCCGCGGCGCTCCGCGTCGCGCGCGCCTACGACGGCCAGCCGCGAGCGATTACGCGGGCGCGGGCCGCCGTGCGGCCGCGGCTCGGCGGCCGCGCGCCGCGCAGCCTGCCGCGCTGGGCGCTGCACGCGGTCGCCGGCGTGCTGGCCCTGTCGCCGCTGCTGCTCGCTCGCGCCTGGGACGTGCCGCTGTCGGCGCCGCTCGCCGGCCGCGAGATCCGCATCGACCCCGCCGGCTCCCTCGCCGACGCGCCCGTCGCCTTCGCGCGGGCCAGCCTGCCGGCGCTCGGGCCGCTGGCTGAGGACGAGCGGCCGCTGGTGGCGCGCATCGCCCAGTACCACGTCATGCCCGGCGACACCCTCAGCACCGTGGCCGAGCGCTTCGGCATCAGTAGCGACACGCTGCTGTGGGCCAACCCGCTGCCCGATCCCGACCACCTGGTCGCGGGCCAGGAGCTGACCGTGCCCCCCGTCTCGGGCATGGTGTACACGGTCAGCCCGGGCGACAGCGTGGCGCAGCTGGCCGAGCGCTACGGGGCGAAAGTGCCCGCGCTCATCGAGGCCAACGCGCTCGAAGAGCCCTACGCGCTGGAGGTGGGCGCCCGCCTGCTCATCCCGGACGGGCGCCCGCCGCCGGGCACGACGCTAGCACACCCGGTGCCCTGGCCGGCGCCGGGCACCGGGGCGCAGTACCGCCAGCAGTTCATCGCGGCCGCCGCCGTCGCCGCCCAGGAGACGCAGCGGCGCTACGGCGTGCCGGCCTCGGTGGCCATCGCTCAGGCGATCCACGAGACCGGCTGGGGCGCCAGCCTCCTGGCGCGCGAGGGCAACAACTTCTTCGGCATCAAGGGCCGCAACAGCGAGGGCACCGCCGGCGTCGTCTGGATGAGCACCTGGGAGGTGGTGAACGGCGTCAACCTCTTCCCGCGCGAGCCGTTCCGCGCCTACAACACCCCGGATGAGTCGTTCCTCGACTACGGCCTGTTCTTCCACGCCAACCAGCGCTACCACGCGGCGCTCGCCGTCGCCCACGACCCGCGCGCCTTCATCCGCGCGATCTCGGCGGCCGGCTTCGCCACCGACCCGGTCTACCCCGCCAAGATCATCCGCGTCATGGACACCTACGACCTCTACCAGTACGACCTGCCGTAAGCCCGGCGCGCGGCCCCCCGCCGCCCCTGGTGGGCGCTGTGGCGGCGCTAGCCGCCGGCGATAGGGGGTGAGGGCTGGGCGGCGCTCGATCCCCTACCCCCTATCCCCCACGCCCTATTCCCCATACCCGCGCTAGTAGACGGTGCCCCCGGCCTCCGGCCCCAGGTGTTCGGTCACCTCGTCGGCGTCGCCCTGGTTCGCCGGCGGCACGATGCGGGCGCGGTCGCTGCCCCCGTCCTCGGTCGCCGGGTGGGCGTCCATGTCGTCCCTGGCCGTTTGCTGCGCCGGGCGCCCCATCGTCGCGTCCTCGCTCGTATACGAGTCCATGACCTTGTTGTCCGAGGTGTCGTTCGAGAGGCGGCCCGTGCTCGCGGTCGCCGGGTCGTGCTGGCCACTCATCGCCATCCCTCCTTCGCAATGTCGCCTGCTCTCTCAGAGGGCAGAGCGCGTGCCAGCCGCCCCGGACGCGGGTCGACCGGGCCGCAGCTCAGGTCCTGCCCCCACCTCCCCTCCGCCGGTAGGCGAGCCAGAACTTGCCGCGACCGACGCATTGACAGCGCCGCGCGGCCGGCGCATGCTAGAGCCGGTCCCGCCCGGGCTCGCCCGCGCGGGGCTGGGCGCAGCTAGCAGGCTCGGTGAGCAGCCAGCGTGGCGTAGGGGCGGGTCTCGTGCCCGCCCGCGGCCTGTGGCGCGGAATACTGCAAGCGCCACTGCCGCAACCCCGGCGCCGGTCGCCGGCTCAGCCTGGCTGCAAATTGCTGTAGCGCACCGCGGCGCCAGCCGGGCGCCGCGGCATCGAGGGAGGGGAGCCACAATGAGGCGTTGGCTGGCAGGCCTGGTCCTGGGGCTACTGGTTGTCTTGGCGCTGGCCCTCGGGCCGGCCGGGCGCTCGGCCGCGCAGCAATCGCCGTCCCTGACTGCCGACGCGCACGACATGGCGCTCGTCGGCTACGACGACTTGCAGGCGCGCTCGGCCTACCAGCCGGTCATCTACCACCAGGGCAGCCGCTGGATCGCCTACGTCGGCCACCACGGCGGCAGCGCGCCCAACCCGCTCACCGGCGACGTGCAGCCCAACGGCACGTCGATTGTCGACGTGACGGATCCGCACGCGCCGCGCTACCTCTACCACATCCCCGGCGCCCCGGGCGGCCCGGAGAGCGGCGGCGCCCAGATGGTGCGCGTGTGCGACGGCCGCGACCTGCCGCGCGGCGATCCCGCGAAGACCTACCTGTTGCGCACGTTCGGAACGACGGCCCATCAGATCTGGGACGTGACCGACCCGAGCCAGCCGAGCCTCCTGACCGTCGTGGTCGACGGGCTAACCGACACGCACAAGAGCTGGTGGGAGTGCGACACAGGCATCGCCTACCTCGTGGGCGGCAGCCCCGACTGGCGCGTCCGCCGTATGACGCAGGTGTTCGACCTGAGCGACCCCACGGCGCCGCGGCTCATCCGCGAGTTCGGGCTGGTCGGCCAGGAGCCGGGCGCGCACGGCGCGATTCCGCCGCAGGTCCACGGCATGATCCGCGCGGGCAACCGCATCTACTTCGCCTATGGCACGAGCCAGGATGGCCTCATCCAGATCGTCGACCGCGATAAGCTGCTGAACGGCGACCCGGCCCCCACGCCCGACAACCTGCGCTACCCCGAGATCAGCGAGCTGGCGATGGGGCCCAGCCGCGGCGCGCACACCACCTTCCCCGTGCTGGGCATGCCGATGTCCGAGTTCCGCCACAACACCCAGGGCCAGACGGCCGACTTCCTGGTAGTGACCGGCGAGACGGTCCCGAACGCCTGCCAGGAGTTCCAGCAGATGGTCTACTTCGTCGACATCTCGGCCGAGGCGACGCCGTTCAGCGTGTCCAACTTCCACGTGCCGGAGGCGAGCGGCAACTACTGCGACCGAGGCGGGCGCTTTGGCTCGCACGCGACCAACGAGTCGTTCGATCCGATCTACTACGGCCGGCTGGTGTTCGTCAGCTACTTCAACGCCGGCGTGCGCGCGATCGACATCCGCGACCCGTACGCGCCGCGCGAGGCCGCCTACTTCATTCCGGCCGTCACGCCGAACACCGACCAGCGCTGCGCCGAGATCGACGGCGTGGAGCAGTGCAAGGTTGCCATCCAGACGAACAACGTCGAGGTGGACGACCGCGGCTACGTCTACATCGTGGACCGCGCCAACACCGGCATGCACGTGCTCGAGCTAACCGGCGCCGCGCGCCAGATCGCCAACTTCCCGTAAGTCGGCGTGTCGTCGTGCCGGCTCGCGCTCCCGCGTCCGGCTCTCTATGGCTTCCAAGGAGATACGGCATGAACGAACAGGCCCCGGACGCAGGTCTGCTTGCTAGTGACCCCGCCGATCGCTCGCCGACCGCCGACGATCTTACCAATCGCAAGCTGCTGAACTGGCTGTTCGACACCGGTCGAATCAACGTCCGGCGCTGCGCCCTCTTCGACACGCCGCCGCCGTCGCTCCCGGTGGCCCTGGACTGGGACCGCGTTGAAGGCATGATGCTCGGTCTGGCCGTGGGCGATGCGCTCGGCATCCCCACGGAGGGCCAGCTACCAGCGGAGCGCCGGGCACGCCACGGCGAGATCCGCGACTATCTGCCGAACAAGCACGTGCCCGAGCCGCGCGGGTTTCCCTCGGACGACACGCAGCTCGCGTTCTGGACGCTGGAGCAGCTGCTTGTGGACGACGGGCTCGTTCCGGATCACTTGGCCGCGCGCTTCTGTCGCGATCACATCTTCGGCATTGGTAGTACGGTTCGAGACTTCATCCAGAACTATAAGGAGCGTAGGCTGCCGTGGTATGAGGCCGGGCCGAAGTCGGCCGGCAACGGGGCGCTGATGCGGGTGGCGCCGATCATCATTCCGCACCTGCGCACCAGCTCGGCGGATCTCTGGGTGGACGCGGCGCTCGCCGCGATGGTTACGCACAACGATTCGGGCTCGCTTGCCGCCTGCCTGGCCGTCGTCTCCATGCTCTGGCGCGTGCTGGCGATGGGCTCGCCGCCGCCCGCGGAGTGGTGGCTGGAGACTTACGTGGCCATCGCCCGTGAGCTTGAGGCCGACGAAACTTATCGCCCCCGCGCTCCACGGTTCGCGAGCTACAGGGGCCCGATGTGGCGGTTCGTCTACGAGCAAGTCAGCGTAGCGGCCGACGAGGACCTCTCGGTGCTCGACGCCTGCAACCGATGGCATTCCGGCGCTTTCCTGTTGGAGACAGTGCCCAGCGTTCTTTACATCCTGATGCGGCACGGCGACAACTTCGAGGAGGCGATCGTCCGCGCCGTGAACGACACGAAGGACAACGATACCGTAGCAGCGATCGTGGGGGCGGCGCTGGGCGCGCTCCACGGCAAGCAGGCCATCCCCGGCCGCTGGCTGACCGGGCTGTCAGGGCGCACGACCAACCGCGATGACGGCCGCATCTTCGAGCTACTGAACGATGCCCGCGGTCGCTGGTGGAACGCGGAGCGCGGCTCGTAGCGCCTCGCCCGTGCCGCCGATTGTGCTACATTCAGCCTACTGCGCCGACCCGGCCGAGCGAGAGGGCTTGCCATGTGTCGATCCAGACCGGCTTACCGAAGATTGCGCCGGCTATCGCTCGCTGGACCGCTGTTGGCGCTCGTCCTGGTAGGTATGGTCGCCTGCGCGCCGAGCGGGGCGGCGCCCTCCCAGCCCCCCAATGCCGGGGGCGGCACATCCGGCGCGTCGGGTTCTCCAGCGGCGTTGGAGGGGGCGCCCGCCGGCTCCTCGGCATCCGCGGGCGCCGGCGGAGCCACGGTGACGCCCGCGCCGCTGGCGCACGTGCGCTACGGCATGCCGGCTAGCTCCATCCAGTACTTCTATCTCACCGTGGCCCAAGAACAGGGCTTCTACCGTGAACAGGGGCTCGACGCCGAGCTGCAGCTCGCCGCCGCCAATGCCATCCTCGCCGCCCTCACCGCCGGCGAGCTGGACTACACGGCCGGACTGCCGGGCGGCGTCCGCCTGGCGCTGCGCGGCGGCCCCGTCAAGGTGGCGTCCGTCGTCACCCTGCAGAGCTTCACGCTCCTCACGCGCCCCGACATCACCGCGCCCACGCAGCTGCGCGGCAAGCCGGTGGCCATCTCGTCCCCGGGCGCGATCAGCGAGCAGGCGATGCGCCGCGCGCTCGCGCATCTCGGCCTCGACCCGCAGAACGACGTGACGGCCATCGCGATGGGCGATCCGGCCGTGCAGTGGCAGGCGCTGCAAGCGGGTGCCGTCGAGGCTGCCGCGCTCACCCTGCCCTACAGCGTCCTCGCCGAGCGCGACGGCTACCGCGTCTGGGTACGCACCGACACGCTGCTGCGCGCGGCCAACACGGGGCTGGTGGCGCCGCAGGAGCGCATCGACCACCGCCGCGACGAGGTCGTGCGCGTGCTGCGCGCCGAGCAGGCCGCCGTCGCCTGGATGCGCGCCCACCGCGACGAGGGCGCGGCGCTGCTCGCGGCGCACGTTGACATGGCGCCCGACGTGGCCCGCGCGGTCTACGATGCCGGCCTGGAGACTTACGTCGACCCGACCGATCTGGACGCGCTGCGCGACGCCGTCGAGGCGGTGATCGCCAACGAGTCGGCCGCCGGCGGCGTCGAGGCGAAGGGCTGGAACGACCTGGTCGATCCGACGCTCGCCCGCGAGGCCGCCCGCTGACCCACGGGGCGCACGCGATCAATCGCGCCTGCGGCGGACAAGCCGGGCGCGATCAAGCGGAGTAGCTGGATGGCCCTGACCATCGCCCTCGACATCGGCGGCACGTTTACCGATCTCGTGGCCTTCGACGCCGCGGGCACGGTGCATCACGCGAAAAGCTCCACCACCCCGACCGACCTCGCCGTCGGCATCCGCGAGACGCTCGCCAAGAGCGGGCTAGACGTGGCCCCGGCCGAGAGCTTCGTCCACGGCTCGACCATCGCCATCAACACCGCGCTGGAGCGCACCGGCGCGCGCACGGCGCTCGTCGTGACCCAGGGCATGCGCGATGTCTACCGTATCGGCCGCGGCAACCGTCCCGAGGCGTACAACATCCACTTCCAGCGCCCGGAGCCCTACGTCCCGCGCCACCTGACCTTCGAGGTGACCGAGCGCCTGAACGCCGCCGGCGAGCCGATCGTGCCGTTCGACGCCGCGCAGGCCGCCGACGTGGCGCGCCAGGTCGCCGCGGCCGACGTCGAGGCCGTGGCCGTCTGCTTCATCCACTCCTGGGCCAACCCCGACCACGAGGCGCGCATGGGCGAGGTGCTGCGCGCCGCCCTGCCGGGGACCTACCTCTCGCTCTCGCACGAGGTGCTGCGCGAGTACCGCGAGTACGAGCGCACCAGCACGACCGTCATGAACGCCTACGTCGGCCCGCGCGTCAGCCGCTACCTGGCGGCGCTGGAAGACCTGCTGGCCCAGCTGGGCTTCCGCGGCCGGCTGCTCATCATGCAGTCGAACGGCGGCGTGATGGCGCCCGACACGGCCAAGCGCACGCCCGTCGCGATCATGGAGTCGGGCCCCGTCGGCGGCATCCTCGCCGCGGCCGAGGTCGGGCGGGCGCTCGACTACCCGAGCGTCATCGCCTTCGACATGGGCGGCACGACGGCGAAGGCCAGTCTCGTGCAGGACGGCGTGCCCGACATCGCCCAGGGCTACTACGTCGGCGGCTACGTCAGCGGCCAGCCGGTGATGCTGCCGGTGGTGGACGTGGTCGAGGTCGGCACGGGCGGCGGCAGCATCGCCTGGATCGACGAGGTGGGCGCCTTGAAGGTGGGGCCGCGCAGCGCCGGCGGCCACCCCGGCCCCATCGCCTACGGCTGGGGCGGCACCGAGCCGACGATCACCGACGCCAACGTCGTGCTCGGGCGGCTGAGCCCGACGCGCTTCCTCGGCGGCGAGATGCGCCTGCAAGTGGACGCCGCGCGCGCCGGCATCGCCGAGCGCGTGGCGCGGCCGCTCGACCTCGACCCGGTCGCCGCGGCGCTCGGCATCGTGAAGATCGCCGTCGCCAAGATGTCGCTCGCCGTGCGCGGCGTGTCGGTCGAGCGCGGCTTCGACCCGCGCGACTTCGCGCTCGTCGCCTTCGGCGGCGCCGGGCCGCTGCACGCGGCCGAGATCGCCCGCGAGCTGCACGTCCCCACGGTCGTCGTGCCGCGCCTGCCAGCCCACTTCTCGGCGCTCGGCATGCTGATGGCCGATCTGCGCCACGACTACGTGCGCACCTACTACCGGCCGCTGGCCGAGTCCGACTTCGCCGCCATCCAGGCGATCTGCGACGAGCTGATCGCCCACGGGCGCGCGCTGCTGGCGGACGAGGGCGTGCGCCCGGCGGCGATGCGCTTCGAGCGCTACCTGGACGTGCGCTACGTCGGCCAGGAGTTCAGCATCCAGACGCCGGTCACCGAAGCCGAGCTAGCGGCCGGCGACCAGGCTGCTATCCGCGCCCGCTTCGACGCCATCCACGACCGCCGCTACGGGCACCAGGCGGCCGACGAGCCGGTCGAGATCGTGAACGTGCGGCTCACCGCGCGCGGCGCCCGCGAGCGTCCCGCCGTCGGCGCCGTCGCTCCCGCGGTGGGCGACCCGCGGGTCGGCACGCGCCCCGTCGTGCTCGATGACCCGGCCCGCCCCGTGGACTGCCCCATCTACGACCGCGACCGGCTGCGCCCCGGCGTGCCGGTCAGCGGCCCGGCCATCGTGGAAGAGTACGCCTCGACCACCCTGCTCTTCCCCGGCGACGTCGCCCGCGCGGCGCCGACCGGCGAGCTAATCATCAGCATCGGGGGCGCCTAGCCCTCGGCAGCCGTCGAGACCAGCGCCGAGAAGATCGTGAGCCGCCGCCAGGTGCTCTACTGGGGCCGCGACGCGCCGCCCGCCCCCTGCACGTCTATCGGCCCGACGGCACCCACCGCAGCAACCCCCGGAGTGAGGTGTAGGCCGTGGGCAAGTGGCCCCCACCACTGGATGCTGCTGGCGAATCCGCCGGCGAGCGGTCACATCAAGCGACGCCGATCAGTTCGCGTACACCGCCAGCAGCCAAGCAGGCCGGGCCGGTAGGAAGAGGAAGGATTGGCCGTCAGTTGGTATCAGACGCCGCAGGGGTCCCTGTCACGTCATCTGCTCCGACTACTGATACCGCATCCGGGGGTGGCGTTCCCTTATATCGAATCCGCCGGTGGCGTTCCCTTACTCCCTCTCCCCTTGGGAGAGGGTTGGGGTGAGGGCCCGCCTCCGTCGGCGAGCCCCAGGGCCGGACCGGATACGATCCCTGCGTCGGAGTCCAACTGTGTGGCCCGGTTCTGACCGCGCCCTCATCGGCCGGGCGACGGGGCCGCCGAATCCCGCATCCGCCAGGCGACGACGACCAGCCAGATGATCCACGCCAGGGTGAGGGCCCAGGCCAGCACGATCAAGATCGTGTGCGTTGGCGAGAAGCCCTCCGAGCCGAGCACCCAGCCTTGCACCAGGTAGGTGAGGCCGGAGAGCCCCATCAGGTAGGCAATCGGCCGCGTGACCCACGCCGTCCGCACGACCGCGGCCGCGAACAGGAGCAAAGCGAGGCCCAGCGCGAAGTCCTGGTAGCTCCTCATGCCCCACTCGAGCCAGCGGATTGCCTCGGCGCTCGCGAAGCGTGCCGCCTTCTCGGCGTCCGGGGCGCTCACCCACGCCACGTCGGCCTGCTTGTTGGCGACCCCGTCCACCGCCTGGAGGGCGCCGTACAGCGCCAGAGCCGCCACCGCCGCAGCGGCACCGAATCGCCCCGCCCATCTCGCCGTTCCAGCCTGAACGTCCAGGGCGAAGAACAGGGCGAGCAGCCCCGCGAGCAGGATCGCCATGCCCGCGAACTGGCCGAGGTGCATGGCCGTCCAGATCCCGCTGCCGGCGTAGGCGGCGAAAATGGCGGGGTGGTCATTCGCGTCCCCACCAGTGTGGAACTGGGTGACCACGATGTACAGGAGTTGTCCCACGAGCAGCAGCGTAGCCGACAGGCGCAGCGACGTGCGATCGATCATGGCGCCTCCGTGGCAAGGTCTGGGTCCTCATGCCGAACCGAACACGCTCTCACCTGCCCTGGCCGGACGACCGCCCCCCGCCAATGCATTATCTATAGAGAGGCCGCGAGGCGCGCCGGAGAGCGCCTGCTAGCTCGCGCGACGTGGTCGCTTATCTTGCGCCGTACACGCCTCCCACCCCGCCCGCCGCCCGCGCCCGACCCGGGGCCTCCCCGCCGGCCCGGCCCGCGACGAGCCACCGGGGGAGTATCGTACGGGGCAAACGATGCGGCCTTCCGCGCCCGACCAGCACGCGCCAACCCGCGCCCGGCCTAGCAGTTAACCACCCGGTCAAGGAGCATCGTTT
>JAJPHF010000094.1 GCA_021325365.1 Pseudomonadota bacterium | reverse complement strand
TGAGCGGCCAGCGTGTCGTAGGGGCGGCTCTCGTGGCCGCCCGCGGCCCGCAGGCCGCCGCCCCGATGTCAGCTGACCGCTCAGTCTCGCTGCAAACCGCTGTAGTAGTTGACCAACCGGTGAAGGAGCATCGTTTGACCGTTCCTCGGACAAACTGCGCCGCGGAAGCGTGGCGCGCAGCCTTCGCTAGCGAGCGGCTTTTCTCCGCCCGGCGCGGTACAGTATGGGTGGGCATTCCCCTTTCGGCATTGGGGCGCTACAGACTATTCTCTCTCCCCTGGGAGAGGGTCGAGGTGAGGGCTATGGCAAGACAGACGGACCAATGGATCGAGCGGGAGCACGAGCTGTACCTGCGGGTGGCGAAGCGCGTGCCCATCGTCTTGGAGCGCGGCGAAGGCTGCCGCGTGTGGGACGTCGAGGGCCGTAGCTACCTGGACCTCGTCGGCGGCTGGGCCGTGGCCAGCCTGGGCCACTGTCCGCCCGAGGTCGTCGCGGCGCTCCACGACCAGGCGCAGAAGCTGATGCAAGTATCCAACCAGTTCTACTCGATCCCCCAGCTCGAGTTGGCGCAGCTTCTGGTCGACAACTCGCCGTGCGACCGCGTGTTCATCGCCAACAGCGGCACCGAGGCGAACGAGGGCGCGGTCAAGCTGGCGCGCAAGTGGGGCAAGAAGGAGCGGGGCGGCGCCTACGCGGTGATCAGCACGCTCGGCGGCTTCCACGGCCGCACGCTCGCCATGGTGGCCGCCACGGGCAAGCCCGCCTACCAGGCGCCGGTGGCGCCGATGCCGGCGGGCTTCGTCAACGTGGCCTGGAACGACGTCGAGGCCATCAAGCGCGCGACCACCGACGAGACGGTAGCCGTGCTGTTGGAGCCGATCCAGGGCGAGGCGGGCGTCTACGTGCCCGACGAGGGCTACCTGCGCGCGGTGCGCGCCTGGTGCGACGAGCAGCACCTGTTGCTGATCCTCGACGAGGTGCAAACGGGCGTCGGGCGCTGCGGCGCCCTCTGGGCCCACGAGTTGTTCGGCGTCGAGCCCGACATCATGACGGTCGCCAAGGGGCTGGGCGGCGGCGTGCCGATCGGCGCCTTCCTGGCGAAAGAGTCGGCCTCGGCCTTCGAGCCTGGCGAGCACGGCAGCACGTTCGGCGGCAACCCGCTCGCCTGCGCGGCGGCCATCGTCGTGCTGCGCGAGGTGCTGGCGCGCGACCTGCCCGGCCGCGCGCGCGACGTCGGCGGGTACTTCCGCCAGCGCCTGGAGGCCTTGCAGGCGCGCTGGCCGGCGATCACCGAGGTGCGCGGGCGCGGCCTGCTGCTGGCGATCGAGTTCGACCGCGAGATCGCCCAGGCCGTGCTCGACGCGCTGGTGGAGCGGGGCGTCCTCGTGAACGCGCCGAAGCCCACGGCGCTGCGCTTCATGCCGCCGCTCACCATCGCCGAGGCCGAGATCGACGAGGCGTGCGCGGCGCTGGAGTCCGCGCTGGGCGCCGTTGTGGGGGCGCCGTCCGCGACGAAGGCGCCAGCGACTCGCTGATCCGCTGCCACGTGGGGTGGGCCAGGCTGGGGCGGCAAGCCCGCCCCGCGCGGCAGCGCGTCCGGCCCCCGCCATCCTGTCGTGGGCGGCGCGGCCAGGGGGCGGCGCGACACACGGGCCGCCACGCTGTCCCGGCGCGGACGTGCAAAAGGGACGCTCCCGGAGGAACGCCCCTTCATCGATTCGCCACTGGCGTCGGGCCTGGGTGGCTACTCCTGGCTGCTGCGCCGCCGCGCGCGCCATTGAGCGAACCCGACCTGCAGCTCCCTGCCCAGCATAAACGCCATGATCCACGCCGAGAGCAACAGGCCGAATTGCATCATCTCTTCCACGCGCCTGGAGTCCTTTCTTCGCGCCGTGCCCCGGCGCGAGTCGGAGTATGCCGCCCTCGCCAGGCGATTGGGCGTGCCTGCGCAACGTGGGATTATCGTGGCCACGCGCAATACCGGTCAATAGTACTTTTTTCCTATCGACGCGGTTGGCGCCGTGCGGCCCTGCGGCATACTGGTGCCGTGGCCTGCCTGCCGGGCCGGGCCTGCGCCGCAGCGGGGGCAAGCCCGGCCCGGCGGTTGTGATCGCTCTGTTAGGCGCCTACGGGGTGACGGTGACCGAGCCAAGCATCCACAGGTGGAGCCGGCAATAATACGCGTAGTGCCCCGGATTGAGGGTCGAGGTGTCCAGCGTCCAGGACTCGCCCGGGTTGATGCGCGTGTTGGGGTCGGGGGTCGAGTCGAACTGCGCGCCGGCGGCCAGCGTGCCCGCGCCGTCGCCGCGCGAGATGCTGGTGACCGTGTGCGGGAAGCGGTTCGTCTCGGGGTTGTAGAATACGACGGGCTCGCCGCGCTTGACCTCGACGTGCAGCGGCGCGTAGCCCCACCAGCCCTGGGCCGGGTCGAAGGTCGGCGGCGGCGGCGTGTCGCCGTCGTAGATGGTGACTGTCGCCGTGGCGGCGCTGGCAGGCGCTGGCGGCCACCACGCCAGGCCGAGCGCGAGGGCGAGCGCGGGGATGAGGGCAAGCGGACCGAGAGCGAAACGCATGGACTTCCTCCCCAGGGTACGATGTTGCGGCCGAGCGGCCACGGGAGGAATACGCTGCCCCGTTACGGGCATTAGAACAGCCCAAGCGCCAGTCGCGCCGACTCTGGCATCCTGGTCAGGTCCCACGGAGGGTCGAACACTAGCTCGACGTTAACCTCGCGGACGCCGGGGAGCGCGCGCAGCTTCGCCTCGACCTCGCTGGCGATGATGTCGCCCATGCCGCAGCCGGGCGCCGTCAGCGTCATCTTGATCTCGACGCGCCACCCGCCGTCGGGATGGGGCGTGATCTCGCAGCCGTAGATCAGGCCCAGCTCGGCGATGTTCACCGGGATCTCGGGGTCGTAGCACGTGCGAAGCTGGTCCCAGACATCCTCCTCCAGCTGCTCTTTCGTTACAGAGGTGTCGACGGGACCGAGCGTCGGGTCGGGCGGCGGCTCCAGGCCCAGCGCGTCCGCATCCTTGCCGTTGATGCGTACCATGTAGCCCAGATCCGTCATCGCGGTGAACGTCGTGCCGAGGGCTTGCGTGATCTGCACTTTCGTCCCGGCGGGGAGGATCAGCGTGGTGCCGTGAGGGACGAGCACCGCGGCCACGTCGCGGTCCAGCGTGATCTCTTCGTGCGTCTGCATCGTCTACTCCGTCGAGGCCGGCGTTTGGTCGCCTCGCAGCGCGCTGTGCAGCGTGTGCCAGCTCAGGCTCGCGCACTTCACGCGCGCCGGGTACTCGCGCACCCCCGAAAACACCGCGAGCTTGCCCAGCTCGTCGGCCTGCGCCTCGAAGTCGCCATCCGCCTCACCGGTCAGCATCGCGTGAATGCGCTCGAACAGCGTCTCCGCCTCGGCGACGCTCTTGCCCTTCAGGCTGTCGGTCATCAGCGACGCCGATGCCTTCGAGATGGCGCAGCCCTCGCCCTCGAAGCGCACGTCGTCGATCACGTCGCCGTTCAGCCGCAGGTACAGTGTGAGGTGGTCGCCGCAGACCGGGTTGAAGCCCTCGGCCTGGCGGTTCGCGTTCTCCAGCTTGCCGTAGTTGCGCGGCCGCCGGTTGTGGTCGAGAATGACCTGCTGGTACAGGTCGCCCAGGTCGGACATCAGCCGAACACCTCGATGACCTTGTCCAGCCCCGCCACCAGCGCGTCGATCTCCGCCCGCGTGTTGTAGAACGCCAGCGAGGCGCGGTTGGTCGCCGGCACGCCGAAGCGCTGCATCACCGGCTGCGCACAGTGGTGGCCGGCGCGGATGGCAATCCCCTGGTCGTCCAGGATCGTGCCGACGTCGTGTGGATGCACGCCCTCCACCACGAACGACATGACGCTCGCCTTGTGCGGCGCCGTGCCGATGATCCGCACCTGCGGCACGCTCGCCAGCCGCTCGGTGGCGTAGGCCAGCAGCTCACCCTCGTAGGCGGCGATAGCGTCCAGGCCGACGCCCTGCACGTAGTCGATCGCCGCGCCCAGCCCGATCACGCCCGCGATGTGCGGGGTGCCGGCCTCGAACTTGTACGGGAGCTGGTTGAACGTCGTCTTCTCGAAAGTGACCGAGCTGATCATGTCGCCGCCGCCCTGGTACGGCGGCATGGCTTCCAGCAGCGCGGCCTTGCCGTAGAGCACGCCGATGCCTGTCGGGCCGAACAGCTTATGGCCCGAGAAGGCGTAGAAGTCGCAGTCCAGCGCCTGCACGTCCACGGCGACGTGCGGCGCCGCCTGGGCGCCGTCGAGCAGCACCGGCACGCCGCGGGCGTGGGCCAGCGCGACGATCTCCCGCACCGGGTTGACCGTGCCGAGCACGTTCGAGACGTGGACCACCGACACGAGCCGCGTGCCCTCGTTTAGCAGCCGCTCGTACTCCGGCAGGATCAGCTCGCCGTCGTCGTCGATCGGGGCGACGCGCAGGACCGCGCCCACTTGCTCGCACAGCAGCTGCCAGGGCACGATGTTGGAGTGGTGCTCCATCGCCGTGATGACGATCTCGTCGCCCGCCTTCAGGAAGGTGCGCCCGTAGCTCTGCGCCACGAGGTTGATCGCCTCGGTAGTGCCGCGCACGAACACGATCTCGCGGGTGTCCGCGGCGTTCAGGAAGGCGCGGACCTTGCCGCGCGCCGCCTCGTACTCCGCCGTCGCCAGCTCGCTGAGGTAATGCACCCCGCGGTGGACGTTGGCGTTCTCGGCGCGGTAGTAGCGGTCGAGCGTATCGATCACGCTCTGCGGCTTCTGCGTCGTCGCCGCGTTGTCGAGGTAGACGAGCGGCTTGCCCCGCACCGTCTCCGCGAGGATCGGAAAGTCTTGGCGGAGACGCTCGACGGGGAACGACTCGCGGAGCGCGGCGCCCGGGGCCGTGCGGCTTCGCTCGGGAGCGATACTCATGACGCCTCCTTGGCCAACGAGCCGGCCTGCACCGTCGTCAACAGCAGCGCGTCGAGCTGAGCGCGGAGCGGCTCAATCTGAATCTGACTGGTAATCTCGCTGGCAAACCCGTACGTCAGCAGCCGGCGCGCGGCCTCGGGACCCAGGCCCCGGCTCCGCAGGTAGAAGACGGCCTGCGGGTCGAGCTGCCCCACCGCCGCCCCGTGGGCGCACTTCACGTCGTCGGCAAAGATCTCGAGCTGGGGCTTGGTGTAGATCGTCGCGTCCTCCGACAGGAGGATGTTGCGGTTCGTCTGCTGCGCGTCGGTCTGCTGCGCGTTCGGCCGCACCACCACCTTGCCGTTGAACACGCCCCGCGAGTGGCCGTCGAGGATGCCCTTGTACAGCTCGCGGCTCGTGCCGTGCGGCTTCGCGTGGTCGATGGCCGTGTGGTTGTCGACGTGACGGTCGCCGTCCACGAGGTAGAGCCCGTTCAACGTGCAGTCGGCCCCCTCGGCGTCGAGCAGCACGCTCAGGTCGTTGCGCGCGAGCCGCGCCCCGAGCGCGAGCGAGAAGGAGGTAAACACGCTGTCGCGCGGCTGGTACACCGCGGTCGTCCCGACATGGTAGGCTGCCAGGCTCTCCCGCAGCACCTTGTAGTGCGTGAGGGTCGCGTCCTCACCGAGCACCAGCTCGCTCACGGCGTTCGTGAGGTACTGGCCCAGACCGAGCGCCACGTAGCTCTCCACCACGGTCGCCTGGCTCGACTCGCCCAGAACGACGAGCACGCGCGGATGGGTCGCGCCCAGCGGATCGTGCGTGGTGCTCACGAACAGCAGGTGGATCGGCGCCTCGACGACGCGGCCACGCGGCACGTGGACGAGCGCGCCGCCGTGCAGGAACGCCGTGTTCAGCGCCGTGAAGCTGCTGGCCGCGTCCCTGGCGTATTGCCCCAGGTGCTGCGCCAGCAGCGGGTCGTCCTCCGTCAGCGCGTCTGCCAGGCTGGTCACGCGCACGCCGTCGGGCAGTCCGGCCAGCGACGACAGCGCGGGCGCGTACCGCCCGTCCACGAACACCAGCTGGCTCCAGCCCGGCTCGCCGAAGCCGAACGGCGCGATCGCCGCGGGGCTGACCGCCGCAGGCGGCGCGGCCAGGCGGAACGGCTGCCGCGCGATCGGCGCGACGTTGGTGTACTTCCAGTCCTCCTGCCGCGTCGTCGGGAAGCCCATGGCCGCGAAGCGGTCAAACGCCGCCTGGCGCCGCGCGCGCAGCCACGCCGGTGCCGGAGTTGCCGCCTCCGCGAGCCGGTCGAAGTCCCCTTGGTAGCTCGCCAGTTCCGTTGTGTGCTCGGTCGTCAACATGCCGTCCGCCCCTTGGCCGCCGCGGGCCGCGAGCACTCGCGCTCCTAGCCGGCCGCTCGGGCTTCCTCCTCGATCCAGTCGTAGCCGCGCGCCTCCAGCTCCAGCGCTAGCTCTTTGCCGCCCGACTTGACGATGCGCCCGCCCGCCAGCACGTGCACGTAGTCGGGGACGATATAGTTCAGCAGCCGCTGGTAGTGCGTCACCAGGATCATGCCGCGCTCGGGCGAGCGCAGCCGCTCCACGCCGCTCGCGACGACGCGCAGGGCGTCGATGTCCAGGCCCGAGTCCGTCTCGTCGAGGATCGCCAGCTTCGGCTCCAGCACTGCCATCTGCAGGATCTCATTGCGCTTCTTCTCGCCGCCCGAGAAGCCCTGGTTCACCGCGCGCTGCATGAGGCTCTGGTCCATCTCGACCAGCTTCAGCTTCTCCCGCAGCACTTGCAGGAAGTCCATCGCGTCCAGCTCGGGCAGGCCGCGGTGGGCGCGGATCTCGTTCAGGCCCGCCCGCAGGAAGTAGGCGTTGCTGACGCCGGGGATCTCGATCGGGTACTGCATTGCAAGGAACACGCCCTCGCGCGCCCGCTCCTCGGTACTCATCGCCAGCAGGTCGCGGCCCTCGTAGAGCACCTGGCCGCCGGTCACGGTGTAGGCCGGGTAGCCGGCCAGGGTGCCCGCGAGCGTGCTCTTGCCCGAGCCGTTCGGGCCCATGACGGCGTGGACCTCGCCCGCCTGCACCGTGAGGTCCACGCCGCGCAGGATCGGCTTGCCCGCCACGCTGACATGCAGGTTCTTGATGTCCAGTAGTGGTGCCATCTTCTTCTCTGTCACCTGATCGCGCCTATCCGCCCCCCGGCCCCGGGGGCTGGGGTGCTCCCCCTGCTCCCGCTCGGGCGCCGCACCCCGGAACCCCGCCCCGGGACGTTACCCCACCGCGCCCTCGAGGCTCACGCTCAGCAGGCGCGTCGCCTCGACGGCGAACTCCATCGGCAGCTCGCGGAACACCTCCTTGCAGAACCCGTTCACGATCATCGAGACGGCATTCTCGGCGGAGATGCCGCGCTGCTTACAGTAGAAGAGCTGGTCCTCGCTGATCTTCGAGGTCGAGGCCTCGTGCTCCACCTGCGTCGAGTTGTTCGTCACTTCCAGGTACGGGAACGTGTGCGCGCCGCACTTGTCGCCGATCAGCAGCGAGTCGCACTGCGAGTAGTTGCGGGCGCCGGTCGCGTTCTTCTGCATCCGCACCAGGCCGCGGTAGGTGTTCTGGCCGTGGCCCGCCGAGATGCCCTTGGAGATGATCGTGCTGCTGGTGTTCTTCCCGATGTGGATCATCTTCGTGCCGGTGTCGGCCTGCTGGTAGTTGTTCGTCAGCGCCACCGAGTAGAACTCGCCGACCGAGTTGTCGCCTTGCAGGATGCAGCTCGGGTACTTCCAGGTGATCGCGGAGCCCGTTTCCACCTGCGTCCACGAGATCTTCGAGTTCACGCCGGCGCACTTGCCGCGCTTCGTCACGAAGTTGTAGATGCCGCCCTTGCCTTCCTTGTCGCCGGGATACCAGTTCTGCACGGTCGAGTACTTGATCTGCGCGTTGTCCAGGGCGATCAGCTCGACGACCGCCGCGTGGAGCTGGTTCTCGTCGCGCATCGGCGCCGTGCAGCCCTCCAGGTAGCTGACGTAGCTGCCCTCGTCGGCGATGATCAGCGTGCGCTCGAACTGGCCCGTGTCGGCAGTGTTGATGCGGAAGTACGTGGACAGCTCCATTGGGCAGCGCACGCCCTTCGGCACATAGCAGAAGGAGCCGTCGCTAAAGACGGCGGCGTTCAGCGCCGCGAAGAAGTTGTCCGTGTACGGCACGACCGAGCCCAGGTAGCGCTCCACCAGCTCGGGGTGGTTCTGCACGGCCTCCGAGAACGAGCAGAAGATCACGCCCGCCTCGGCCAGCTTCGCCTTGAACGTCGTCGCCACGGACACGCTGTCGAACACCGCGTCGGTCGCCACGCCGGTCAGGCGCTTCTGCTCCTCCAGCGGGATGCCCAGCTTCTCGAAGGTCCGCAGTAGCTCCTCGTCGACCTCTTCCAGGCTGCCGGGCGCCTTCTTCTGCTTCGGCGCGGCGTAGTAGATGATGTCCTGGTAGTCGATCGGCGGGAAGTGTACGTTTGCCCACTTGGGCTCCGCCTCCGCCTTCTCCAGCTTCGCCCAGTAGCGGTACGCCTTCAGGCGCCACTCCAGCATGAACGCGGGCTCGTTCTTCTTGGCCGAGATCAGCCGAATGGTGTCCTCGTTCAGCCCACGCGGGATGACGTCGGACTCGATGTCGGTCACGAACCCGTACTTGTATTCGCCGGTTGTCAGAGTGTCGAGCGTGGTGCTCACGGGTTCACCTCGTCGGTTAGCATTTGATCGAGCACGAGTCCTGCTTCCTTGCATTGCTGAACGTCAGCGGGACGAAGCCGAGCGCGTCGGGCGCCTGCTCGGGCGCGCAGCCGGGCGCCTCCGCCGTCGCGCACAGGTCCGCCAGCGTGGTCGAGTCGAGCACCTGATCGATGCTCTCCTTCACCCGCTGCCAGACGGGGCGGGAGAGGCAGCCCAACTCGAGCGCGCAGGAGCCGGCAGGGTAATCCTCCGAGAGGCACTCCACCGGCGCGACCGCGCCCTCTAGCGCCCGCACGACCTCCCCTACGCTCATCTGGTCGGGCGGCCGCGCGAGCTGGTAGCCGCCGTGCGCGCCGCGCGTCCCATCGATGAGGCCCGCGCGGCGCAAGGGCGTGGCGATCTGCTCCAGGTAGCCCGCGGGCAGGTGCTGCGCCTCGGCGACCTCCGCGAGCGAGCGCGGCCCGCGGCCGTACGCCTTCGCCAGCTCGGTCATCGCTCGTAAGCCATAATGGGTGCGCTGGGAGACCTGCAGCATCGGCCCGTCCCCTAATTCATACTGACCTAGTAGGAATTATACAGGCAATACCGGTGGGCAGCAAGGCCGGGCGCCCGTCCGTCCGCCATAGCGCAGAAGCGGCCGACCTCTAGCGCCGGGACGGGCGAGCAGACCTCACATCGGCGAGGGCGGGGCCAGCGCCGGCCCGCGGAGCGAGGAGACTGAGCGGTCGACGGGCCGCGCGAGCCAGTTCGCCAAGTGCCGCGGGCCGCAGACTTGTGACGCCCCGTCGGCGCCGGCGCCTGAACCCGGTCGAGGGTGGCAGCGAGACGGTGTCGTCGATGGCACAACAAAAGCCTGGCGGATGTCCGCCAGGCTTTTGACACGGTGCCGAAGCGGGGACTCGAACCCCGACGGGCGTACGCCCACTACGCCCTGAACGTAGCGCGTCTACCAATTCCGCCACTTCGGCGTGACAGCACGGAGTATACCAGGCGCCCGCCGAGGCCGACAACTCGTGGTCGCCGGTCAGCTCGCGCCGAACGGCCGGCCGAACGCTTGCGCAAGCCAGGTCGAAGGGACCGGCAGGCACCGCCCCGTGCCGGACCCGGGCCTCAGCGGCCGAGATCTCCAGTCCTCCGTCAACCCTCG
Source organism: Pseudomonadota bacterium (assembly GCA_021325365.1). The sequence goes on along the minus strand of JAJPHF010000094.1, from coordinate 26,556 downwards.
ACTATGGTCAACTATACTGGGGATGAGGGGCGGTCCGCGCCGGCGCGGGGCAAGAGGACACGGGCATGTCGCAAGCACACATTCTGTTACTGGCTCATGGTGCGGTCGGCGACTGGGACGACTTCGCCCTGCTGGTGCTCGCCCCAGTCGTGATCGCCGCTGTGCTGTGGGTCACGCGACGGGGCGATGCGGAGGACGACGAGCCGCCAGCCGAGTAGGCCCAGTTGGCGATAGACGGAGCCGCCCCGGGGCCTTGCGCTACCCCAATCAAGGGCGACTTGTGGCGGTGCTGTAACGTTCCCGCGCTATCGTCGTTTAAGTGTGTGAGAGCCGACGCGCTAGGGCGGGTGGTGCCCTCCGTCGCCGGCCCGGCTCGGCGTGGCCGAGCCTACCTCCCCGTGCCGCGCGAGTCGAGCGCGCCGGGCTGGGACCGGTCCACCGTAATTGCGCCCATAGCCAGTCGCGGGCTCGCCCTGAGGGGCCAGGCCTGCCCCAGCGGAGGTGCGGGTATGTGGCGATCCGTTCTGACGCTCGTGCTCCTCACGGGCTTCATTCTCCTGGCGCAGGCCGCGCCGGTCGACGCGCAATCCCTGTTCCCGATCACGCCGCCCGGCGTATGTGAGTCTACGCCGTGCCAGGGTTTCGGGGCCTTGGCGTGCTCGACCAGCATGGGCTTCATCTGCCAGGCCTCGGCCTTTGGCTGTAGTGTGGCCTGTAGCTGCACGCCCGCCTCGCAACTTGGCTCGCTGCTGCCAACCGGCGTCGGGATCAGCGCCGCGCAGGGAGCGAGATACGCTACCTACACGGATGGCACGCCACCCTTACCACCCATAAGCGGGCCCAACCCCCAAATTGCCATTGCCGACGCGGTGGTGCCCTACAGCACCTGCTTCGGCGCGTTCGCCCCAATCTACGGCTGGCCCGGCAGTTTCGGCTACAACCAGGGGCCGCGCCGCGGCTTTAACCCGTTCGCCACGCCAGATGCGTACCGCCAGTCGCTCGACGCGGTGGTCGCGCCAGACGGCGCTGGCTACATGCTGTCGTGGACGTCGGGCACGAGCTTCAGCACCAGTTCGCACGAGATCTTCCAGTGCCCCGAGGCCGACACGCCGCTGGTGGCCTGCCGCAGCGTAGGCGTCGTCAACGCCGAGACGCGGACCTTTGGGCCTGTTCCGGGCGGCTACACCTACGTCGTTCGCACTCAGGGCTACGGCGGCTACACGGGGACGATCGGCTGGGGTGGCACGCAGGAAGCCGGCTCGAGTCGCCTGCCGCTCCCGCTCGTGCCCCCGCCCACTGCCGCGAGCCGCGCTTCCGATCAGTGACGCTCACGCGGCATTACGTTCACGCCCGCCCGGCCGAAGCCGGGCGGGCGTCTTGCTGCCCGGCCTCGCCCAGCGTCCGCCACGCGCCGCGGATTCCCGCACCACAGGCCTTACCCTCATCGCTCGTGGTCACGTCCTGGCGCGGGGCTGCTGCTCGCGGCCCAACATGGCCCGCCACGCGAGGTGAAGCCCGGCGGTGACCGGCCCGCGACGACGGAGACAGGGGCGGGCGACCCCACGGCAGCCCAGCGCCGGCGGTGGCCTGTGTGAAGCCCTCGGTATCCGACCGTCAGCGGGGCGGTGGGGGTGCCCGCCGGCGGCGCCATCGGCGCCGCTCGCGAGCGCGTCGGATTCGTCGCGCTACCGAGCGCCGCCGCAGCCACCGAAGGGCGGACACGCGGTCGGCGTGGCCGTGGGCGTGGGGACCACATTGGGACTGAGCACGGCCGCCCCTCCCCCAGTGGCGCCGACGGCGCTGGCGGCGCTCGAAAGCACTGGCGGCCGGGTAGCGGTCGCCGCGCTCGCGGCTGCGCTGGTCGCGCTGTCCCCGCCGCATCCGATGTATAGCGCGCAGCCCGAGCGGAGGGGCGCCACACCGGCCGTCTGGTTGTTCGGGTGTAGCGCGGCCGCCGTGGCCTGGACCAGGGGCGAGTCGGCGACCGGTGGCGGCGCGTCTGCCGGAAACGCCTCGTCGCCCGGGCCGGTCGGCACGCTGCCAACGGCGGTAGGAACGAGGACGACGACTGGCGTTGACACGGCGCCCGAGCCGCGGCTTGTGGCCCCGCCCGGCGGCGCGGCCGCGGCCGTCGTCCCCGCGCCGCCGGGCGGGCTGGTGCGTCCGCTACTGGCGGCCGCTGGGCCGGCGGGAGGGGGCGCCGCTACCCGCACGGCCGGCGGGCTGTCTCCACCGCCCGTGGCATCCCCGCCCGTCGTATCTCCGCCGGTCGTATCCACGCTCGGCGGTGCGGCCGCCGGCAGGGCGCCGTGCGGCGGGCCACTGGATGGGGTGGTCGCGTCGCCATCCGCGTCGTCGCCCGTCGCAGCATCCGGCGGCGCCACGGCTCGCGGCGCGCCGACCGGAGGGCGCGGCGCGCCGCCGCTCGTCACGGTAGGCACGCTGGCTGGGCCGCTCGGCGGGACGCTGCGCACCGCGGGAGTGGGCGGCGGGCTGCTGTTCGCCGCGCTGTCCGTGCCGCCGACATAGTTGGTACACTGTCCCCGCTGGTTCCACTGAATGCACGAAGCCCCCGTCGCGACGCCAACCGGGATGCTCGACTCGCACGAGCCGCTCCCCGTGTAGCGGACGCACGTGTTGCCGCCCTGCCAGCTCGCGGGGCCCGTCTGGTAGCGGCCACTGTCGCCGGCGGGAGTCGGCCCCGGCTGCACCATGGTCGGGGCTGCCTCGATGAGCGACGTCTCGAACGACGCGACACTCGCGCGGTTCCAGCCCTCCTGGGGACCGGCGCCCGCGGTGTGCGCGTAGACGAACAGGGAATGGGTGCCGGGGGGCAGCTCGCTCAGCAGCGCGAAGCCGCTGTTGGTATAGCGCGCGTCGCCGAGCGTCCGCGCCACGTCGGGCCGCGGCTGGCCATAGCTCGCCTGACCGAGGAAGCGGGCGCGCGGCTGGCCGGGCTCGCCGTCCAGGTAGACGTGGACGGCGTCGATGCCGGTGCCGGGACCGGTGGGATCAATGGCCCAGCCGCTGATGTCTGCCTGCACGCTAATGCTGGTGCCGGGCAGGGGGCGCTCGACAACGACCTGCGCGCCAGAGTCCTGGGCCGCCACCCGCCACGTCGAGCCGAGCGCGATCTGGGCGCCCGCCATGATGAGGACGATCGCCAGCAGCAGGCGCCCCATATCCCTCCCTCGCCGCCCCGCGCGGCCGCGGATTCCTACCACTCGGCCGCGCCTCGCAGTCCGCCGGCGGCTGCCGCGCCGGTAGGGAAGGATACGATCCGTCGCGGGGAGTGTCAAGCGTTGCCAACGGGTGAGGCCCGCCGCGCAGCTTCTCTTGACATCGCAGGGCCGCGGCGTATACTGAATGTAATCGAGCAGCGAGGCCGCCAGGCCGAGGCGCGAATGGCACGGCTTCTGCACTGCTGGCCCCGACCGGGACCCGGTACCCGCTGGCAAGGAGGTTTGGGCAATGGCGAAGCTGCGAGTGCTCTCCTCACGCGGCGACACCGTCGTCGAGTGGGATACGAAGCGGGTCGAGCTCGGCGATCCGGAGGCGGTCGCCGCCGTGCGCGAAGCGGAGCGCATCTTCGAGGAGCAGCGCGCCCGCGGTGCCACCGCGTTCGTCGTCGCGCCCGACAAGCCGGCTCAGCGGATCGATACGTTCGACCCCGCGGCTGAGCAAGTCGTCATGGTTCCGCGAGTTGCCGGGGGATGACGGACCTCGCCTTCTTCCTGGTGGCGGGGCTCGAGCTACTCTTCGTACTGCTGATCATCGGCCTGCTCTGTCGTACGCCCTACCGCGTGCTGGTCCAGCAGCCGGCGGGGCCCGTGGGCACGCGCCAGGACTGGCGGGCGGCGCAAGAGCGCGCGGAGGCCCTCCTGCAGGAGCTGCTCACCGACGAGGAGTACCGCCAGTTGGACCGGCGGGGCTACCTCGAGGTCCGCAGTCCCTCGCGCCCACACCGGCTGTACCGTATCCCCCGCCACCAGGGCCAGGTCAAGGTGTATGAGGGCGGCATCCCCATCATGGCATTGTGCGTCCAGTCCATGGAGCCAATCCCCGACGGCGATGCCGTCCTCATGCACAAGCTGATGATCGAGGGCAACGAAGAAGAGTATCTCCGCATCGCCAACCGCTTCGAGCCGACGCTCTACGGCTTCATCGCTCTCCGCCCCCGCCGCAACTAGCGGCCCGCCGACGTGGCAGCACGGACCTCAAAGGGGCGGGAGGACGGCCATTCTGGGTCCGTGTGCTCTGGTTGCCGGCTCGCGGCCGGACCCAGCCGGGCGATTCGTCGACCGCGCGCCGCCCGGCGCGGGCCGGGTTCAGCAGGCAGGCTCGTTACGGTGACGGGGCACCGGCTCGCGGTTTGATAGAATGGCTCCCTACGTTCCCACGGCCCGCTCTTGCTGCCCGCCGGGCAGCGTTTCCGCGCAGGGTTGTCTGGGCGGGGCGGGTCGCGCGGCCGGTGGGGGCCGAGCGGAGTCATGGGCGAATCCAGCCTGACGATAGCGGTGCCGCTGGGCCCCGACCCCGCGGCTGCGCGTGAGCTAGTCGCGGTCGCGGCCGCGCTGGTGCCACCGGGCCCAAGCGGCGCCGGGCGGGTAATCGCCATAGAAACGGTCCCGGGGCGGCCCTCGTCCCTCAGCCAGGACACCGGCGCTGCGAAGCGTCAGCACGCCGAACCCGGTCCCAGACCGCGTATCGAAGTGCGAGCGGCTGCGGCGACGGGCGCTGCCGGGTGGCCGGGGGTGGTCGCGGTCGCCCGCGAATGCAGTGCCGACCTATTGTTGGTGGACTGGCGGGCTTGGGCCGACGCAAGCCAGAGCCTGTTCGGCAGCCCTCTCCACGAAGCGATTACCATCGCGCCCTGCGACCTCGCTGCCGTCAGGCTTGGGCGGCTCACCCGCGTCCGCCAAGTTCTCCTGCCGGTGCGCGGCGGCCCGCAGGGTCTCCTGACGCTGCGGCTGGCAATGGGGCTTGCCGAGCGGCACGACGCGACAATCACGCTGCTACACGTGGAGCAGCCCGGCCTCTTGCCAGACAACGACGCGGAAGTGCGGGCGCAGCTTGACGCGCTCCTGGCCCGGGGCGCGCATCCCGCCCGCGCGCAGCCGGCCATCGTCATCGCGGGCTCGGTCGAGGCGGCTATCGCCGTCGAGGCCGAGGCGCACCAGGTGACGATCATGGGTGCCAGCCCGGGCGACCCCGGCACGCCGCTGCTGCTCGGCCCCGTCGCGGAAGCGGTGGCCGCGCAGGTCACGGGCACGCTCATTATCGTGAAAGCCCGGGAGTAAGACTCCCGGGCTTTCACCGCGTCCCCGGCCGAGCGCCGTGGGGGTCACGCCTCGCCGTCGTCACCGTGGCCGTTGATGATCGCGATGCAGGCAACGCGTTCGTTGCCGCGCAGGCCGATGATCTGCACGCCTTGCGCGGTGCGTCCGGTTTCGCGGATGCTCGCGATCGTCGTCCGGAGCACCGTGCCACCACTGGAGATCACCATCAGCTCCTCGTGGCCGTGGATCACGCGCGCCGCGGCTAGCGGGCCGGTCTTGTCGGTCACCGTCGTCGTGCGGACACCGGCCGTCCCGCGACCATGCGCCTCGTACTCGTCCAAGTCCGTCCGCTTCCCGTAGCCGTTCGCGGTGACGACGAGGAGCTGGCTCTTTGGCTCGACCAGCTCCAGACCGCACACCCGATCGCCGGCTGCAAGGCGAATGCCACGCATGCCGCCGGCCTGACGCGAGCGCGCGTTGACTTCCTTGGCCCGGAACCGCAGCGATTGCCCCTGCTCGGTCACCAGCATCAGCTCGCAGTCGTCCGAGCAATGCTTCACCCAGGCTAGCTCGTCGCTCGGCTCCAGGTCGAAGGCAATCAGGCCATTCGAGCGGACGACGGCGAAGTCCTGGAGCGGCGTCTTCTTGATCTCGCCCTGGCGCGTGGCCATCATCAGGAAATCGTGCTCGAAGTCGGGCGCGGCCAGGACCGTTGTCACCGTCTCGTTCGGGTCGATACTGATCAGGTTGACGATCGGCAAGCCCTTTGCCGTGCGGTCCGCCTCGGGGATGACGTGCGCCTTGAGCTGGAAGACGCGCCCGCGGTCCGTGAAGAACAGGATGTTGTCGTGCGCCTTGCAGGCGATCATGTGGCGCAGCGCGTCCTCTTCGCGCAGCACCATCCCCTTGATGCCCTTGCCGCCGCGCCGCTGGGCGCGGTAGGTGCCCGAGGGCAGGCGCTTGATGTAGCCGCGGGAGCTGATTGTGACGAGCACGTCGATGTTCGGGATCACGTCCTCTTCGGAGATGTCCCCGCTCTGATCGGCGGCCACCAGCGTGCGCCGCGCGTCGCCGTACTTCTTGCGCAGGTCCACCAGCTCGTCGCGCACCAGGTACAGGATCTTGCGCGGGTTGGCGAGCAGATCCTCCAGCCGCTCGATAGTCTGCAGGAGCTTCGCGTACTCGTCCAGGATCTCCTGGCGCTCCAGCGCCGCCAGGCGCCGCAGCTGCAGGTCGAGGATCGCGCGCGCCTGGATGTCGCTCAGCTTGTAGCGCGCCATGAGCTGCTCGCGCGCCTGGTCCGCCGAGGCGGCGGCGCGGATCAGGCGGATGATCGCGTCGACGTGGTCGAGCGCGATCTTCAGCCCTTCCAGAATGTGGGCGCGGGCCTTGGCCTTCTCCAGCTCGAAGCGCGTCCGCCGCGTCAGCACCTCCTGGCGGTAGCCCAGGAACAGCGTCAGCAGCCGCTTGAGCGTCAGCACCTCGGGCTGCGGCACCTTGCGCACCGTGCCGTCGGACTGGACGACCTCGCGCTCGGTCAGCGCCAGCATGTTCATGCTGATCGCGGTCTGCATCGCCGTGTGCTTGAACAGCTGCTTGAGCAGCGTCTGCGGCCGGGCGTCGCGCTTCACCTCGATCACCAGGCGCATGCCCTGGCGGTCGGACTCGTCGCGCATGTCGGCGATGCCGTCGATCTTCTTCTCGCGCACTAGATCGGCGATGCGCTCCTGAAGCGCCGCCTTGTTGGTCTGGTAGGGTAGCTCCGTGACGACGATCTGGAAGCGCCCGCTGCGCGGCTCCTCGATCGTCGTGCGCGCCCGCACGACCACCCGGCCATGTCCCGAGGCATACGCCTTCTTCACGTCCTCGTCGCCAAGGATGATGCCACCGGTCGGGAAGTCCGGGCCGGGGATGAAGCGGCACAGGTCCTCGACCGTCGCGTCGGGGTGCTCGATGAGGTGCAGCAGCGCGGCCACGACCTCGCTCAGGTTGTGCGGCGGGATGCTGGTGGCCATGCCGACGGCGATGCCGGCCGAGCCATTGCAGATCAGGTTCGGGAAGCGGCCCGGCAGGGTCATCGGCTCCTGGCGCGTGTTGTCGTAGTTCGGCAGCCAGTCAACCGTGTCCATGTCGAGGTCGGCGAGCATCTCCAGCGCGATCGGCGTGAGGCGCGCCTCGGTGTAGCGCATCGCGGCGGGCGGGTCGTTGTCCACGCTGCCAAAGTTCCCCTGGCCGTCCACCAGGGGGTAGCGCATGTTGAACTCCTGGGCCATGCGGACCAGCGTCGGGTAGATGACCGCCTCGCCGTGCGGGTGGTAGTTGCCCGAGGTGTCGCCGGCGATCTTGGCGCACTTGCGGTGGGGCCGGTTGGGCGTCAGGTTCAGGTCGTGCATCGCGACGAGAATGCGCCGCTGGGAGGGCTTCAGGCCATCGCGCACGTCCGGGAGCGCCCGCGACACGATCACGCTCATCGCGTAATCGAGGTACGAGCGCTCCATTTCCTCTTCGATGCGTACCGGCTTGATGATCCCGATTTCCATCCGCTCTCCCTCTAATAGCCGTCAGCTATCCGCCGTCAGCTATCCGCTCGAATGGGGCTGGTAGCTGATGGCTGATTGCTGATCACTGACCGCTAGCAACAAAAATGGCGAGGGCGGAGCGCCCTGCGCTCGTCTGCCCTCGCCATCGTCCTGCTGCCGAGCCAGCGCGCCCGCGGCCTGCCGTGGAGCACACCGGAATTATACGAAATCGGGTACGTCGCCGCCCACTTTCGCGGGCCGCCGAACGCGATCGTAACCCGTCGACCGCTCGCGCTGCGGCCCCGGTACCGGGCCGCGCGGGTCGCGCCCTAGCTGGGCCGCACGGGGCGGGCTGAGCGGATGGGGAGCAGCGACCAATCGGTGGTGGTCTCCGCGCCTTCTAGGTAGACCGGCCCGTTGCAGCGCGGGCAGCGCAGCCGCTCGAGCGGCCCGGTGCTGGGCGGGCAGCCCGGCGCCCGGCGGAACACCCGCTGGTGAGCGCTCAGGAGCACGTCCCCCAACGTGTCGCCGCACAAGAAGCACTTGACCTCGCGGACTGTCGCGCGCTCGATCGAGATGGCCACGTCGCCTGCCCCCCTCCCGGTCCCTAGCACACCCGCCGACCCCGCGCACTCGGCCGGCGGGCACTCCCGTGCCGGCGCCACACCCGCCGCCGGCACCGTCATGCTACGCAGCCATCGCGAGCCCGTCAAGGCCCGTGCGGGAGCCGGGCGGGCCAATTTGCCCCCGGTCACAATACTGTTACCAGCGACGCCTAGCCGGTCGCTTGGCAGCCGGGCACCCGCGGCCCCGGCACCTGGCGGCAACCGCGTGGGCCAGTTGCGAGCGGGCTAGGCGGCGCTTAGAATGCGGTTGGATTGCCCGCGGGGAGGCTGCGATGGCGCGCGTACACCTCACCATGTCGTGCGGCGACTACGACCGCACCCGGCCGCTCATCGACGGCACCGTGCAGCCCGAGGGGATCGACCTGACCGTGATCCCGCTGCCGACGCCCGAGCGTATGTTCCGTATGCTCCAGTACGAGGAGTTCGACATCTGCGAGTCGTCGTCGGCCATGTTCCTGGCGGCGCGCGCCCAGGGCCGGCGCTGGACGGCGATCCCCGTGTTCCCCCACCGCCGCTTCCGCCACTCCTACATCTTCGTCAACCGTGACGCGGGCATCCGCGAGGCGCGCGACCTCGCGGGCAAGCGCGTTGGGGTGGCGGTCTACATGAACTCGGCGGCGCTGTGGGTGCGCGGGATCCTCCAGCATGAGTACGGCGTGCCGCTCGAGTCGATCACCTGGGTGACGGGCGCCGACGAGGAGATCGAGGGCTGGCAGCCCCCGCCCGGCATCCGTATCGAGCGCTGTCCGCCCGGCGAGCGCCTGCAGAACCTGCTGCTGCGCGGCGACATCGACGCGCAGGTCTTCCCCGACGTGCTCGAGGCGTTCCGCGAGGGCAGCAGCCAGGTGGCGCGGCTGTTCCCCAATTACAAGGAAGTCGAGCAGGACTACTACCGCCGCACCGGCCACTTCCCAATCATGCACGTCATGGTCGTGCGCGACGAGGTCCTGGAGCGCGACCCGTGGGTGGCCACGGCAGTGCTCAAAGCGTTCCAGCGGGCGAAAGAAGCTTGCTACGCCTACATCCGCGATCAACGAAAGTCCAGCCTGGCCTGGTATGGCGCGTTGTGGGAAGAGGAGCGGGCGCTGCTGGGCCCGGACCCCTGGCCCTACACTTTTGCGGCGAACCGCCGGACGCTGGAAACGCTCCTCCAATACGCCCACGAGCAGGGGCTGATTCCCGAGCTGTGGGCGCCCGAGGCGCTGTTCGCGCCGGCCACGCTGGGCTTCGATCCAAACGCCGACAAGACGATCTGGGCAGATCGGTAACGCTCTGGCGGAAACTGCGTTTATTAAGAGGGGACGGCTATCGCGTCGCCGTCCTCAGATGCGGATCGAGGGCACTGGCGCGCGACGACTTACGGCGCGAACGAGCTTACAGGCGAGCCGGCTGGCGCCCGACCGGGCGCGCGCCGCTCGTCCCGCGGCCGGCAGACGCTTGCCCACCGAGACGCCCGGCCCATCCCACCCGGAGAGAGGAGCTGGTGCAATGCCACTCGCGCCCTTCGTCCACCGGTGGCGCCTATTGGCGGCGGTCTTGCTGCTCGCCGCGGCAGTGGCGACCCCTGTGCTCGCGCAGGGAGAACGCCAGGACGTCATGTACATTCTCATGGGCGACAACTATTTCCTACCCGCCTCCGTGACCGTCCGAGCACCCACGACGGTCGTCTGGATCAACCAGGGCACCACGGTCCACTCCGTCCGCAGCGGGACCTGGGATTCCGGCCCGATGGTGCCCGGCCAGGCGTTCTGGCGGATCTTCACCATCCCGGGCGAATACTGGTTCACCGACCCGATGTACACCGACGACGGCATGAACGGGTACATCACGCTACAGGTGAACCCGATCCCGGCCACGCGGACCCCGGTCGCTGGGCCGCGTATCGGCCAGCCGCAGCCGGGGCAGGCGCCTCAGGCGCCCGGCGCCACCACGGTGCCCGCGGGCTCGCCGGCGCCGCTCACCAGCCCGGCGCCCGCGGTGTCGCCGGGAACGCTGGCCAACACGCCGGCCGCGCTGTCTAGCCCGATCCCGGGCGTCGCTACCCCCGGCGTGACCGGGCCGCCCGCCACGGGACCGGGGGGCACCGCGCCCGGCGGGACCCCGCCGGCGCTCACTAGCCCTGCGCCAGCCGTGTCGCCGGGGACGCTAGCCAACACACCGGCCGCCCTCTCCAGTCCGGTGCCCGGCGTCGCCACCGCGGGCGTGACGGGGCCGCGCGACGTGCTCCCCCAGTCCGTGGCGCCGATGGACCCGAGTGATCTGCCGCTCCCCGAGGGGCGGCCCGCGCCCACGGATGACGCCGCCAGTTGGCCGATGCCATTGCTCGGCGGCGGACTGCTGGTCCTGGGCCTGGTCAGCGGGCGCTGGTTACGCCGCTGAGCACGACCGCACGGGAACGAGGGCCGGGGCGCTCACGCCGCCCCGGCCCCCTTTTGTGACGGTGACCTCACCATCGAACAAGCGGAGCGCTGGTGCCAGTGACAGGCTCGGCGGCTGCTGACGCCGAGTTCGCGCCACCCGGCGGCGCACCCGGTTAGGTGCTGGCCAGCGGCCGCGCTCGCCGACCGCTCCGGAGGCGTTCGACGAACGTCTCTGGGATGCCGTACACGCGCACCGCCTCGGCCCGGCCCTTCACCTGCTCGGCTCCCAGGAACACGCAGGGGAAGTGCTCGCGGATCTCCTGGTAGACGGCCTCGTTCAACAGGATCTTGCAGGCGAACTGCTTGCTCAGGCCCTCAAGTCGTGCGGCCACGTTGACCGTGTCGCCGATCACCGTCAAGTCGAGGCGCGTCTCCGAGCCGATCCCGCCCGACACGACCTCCCCGTTGCACAGACCAATGCCGTTCTCGATCGGCGGCTTCCCCTGTGCGCGGCGGGCCGCGTTGAAGGCATACAGCCGCCGTCGAATCTCGACGGCCGCGCGCACGGCGCGCAGGGCCGCGTCGTCGTGCGCCTCCGGCCAGCCAAAGATGGCCATGATGGCGTCGCCAATGAACTTGTCCACCGCGCCGCCCTCGTCGAAGATCGCCTCGGTCATCCGCGTGAAGTAGCTATTGAGCATGGCCACCACTTCTTCCGCATCGGTCGTCTCGGAAAACGTGGTGAAGTCGCGGATGTCGGACATCAGCACGGTCACCTTGTTGCGGCTGCCGCCGAGCTGCAGGATATCCTGACTCATCACTCGGTCGGCGACTTGGTGGCTGACGAGCCGCGACAGCGCCGAGACGGCGCGCTGCTTCTCAGTGATGTCCTCGATGACCAGTACCATGCCAAGCCGCTGCTGGTGCGCGTCGTGCAGGGCGATGCCCTTGAGGTTGAGCTTCATAGTCTGGCCGCGATGGGTCGTGATGGGGCGGTCGTAGGAGTCCTGCGGCGCTCCGGTGGTCAGCACGCGCGTTACTGCGGTGTCCAGCTCGGGGTTGAGGCTCGTGAGGAGTACCTCACCATACGCGCGGCCCACCAGCTCCCGGTCCTCCTCGATGCCGAGGATGCGCAGCGCGGCGGGATTGATCGTGGTTACTCGGCTCTCGGTATCAATGGCCAGCACCCCGGTGGCCATGCTCCGCAGGATGCTCTCGTTGTAGTTCTTCATGGCCACGACTTCTTCGAATAGCCGAGCGTTCTCGAGGGCGATGGCGGCCTGCGAGCACAGCGCGCCCAGTAGCGTCTCGTCCTCGGCCGTGAACACGCCATCCTGTTTATTCAGGCATTGCATCACCCCAATGACGGTGCCGTTCGCGTTCCGCAGGGGCATGCAGAGCATAGTACGCGTGCGATAGCCGCTGAGGCGGTCGACGTCCTTGTTGAAGCGTGGCTCGGCGTACGCGTCCGTGATGTTCAGGGTCTCGCCAGTGGTCGCGACGTGGCCGGCGATGCCGACGTGCATCGGGAACCGAATCTCGGCTCGCTCCATGCCCTGCGCCACTTTGGACCACAGCTCGCGCCGGCTCGCGTCGACCAGAAACAGCGTGCTGCGATCGGCGCGCATGGCCTCGGTCGTCCGCGCCATGATCGCATCGAGCAGCGCGTCCAGCTCCAGCTCAGACGACAGGCTGCGCATCACATCGAGTAGGAGAGCGCGCCGCTCGGTCTCGCGGCGCTCGGCTTCGAGCAGCGCCGCGTTGCGCAGGGCAATAGTGACTTGGGTGCCAAGCGCGGCCAACAGCGCCTCGTCCTCGGGCGTAAAGACGCCCTCAGCCTTGTTCAGCACTTGTACCGCCCCGAGGCGCGCGCCATCGCGCCCGACGAGCGGCGTACACAGAATGGTTCGCGTGCGGTAGCCGCTCGCCCGGTCGAACGCCGGGTTGAAGCGGGGATCCTGGTAAGCGTCGGGGATGTTCACCGTGTCGCCGCTTGCGGCGACGTGGCCGGCGATACCCTGGCCGAGCGGCAGCCGAATCTCGCGGATCTGGTCGCCGTCCACGATGCGGGTCCAGAGGTCGCCCCGCGTCGGGTCGAGGAGAAATAAGCTGGCGCGGTCGGCGCGCATGGCGTCGGTGATGCGGGCGAGGACTAGCTGAATGAGGGTGTCCAGGTCCGGCTCGGCGGCGAGCGCCTCCATGACCTCGCGCAGCACCGCCTGGCGCCGCAGCGCCTCTTCGAGCTGTCGGACGCGCGCGGCCAGGTCCGCGGGCGCGGCGGCCGCCGGCTCGATGCTCATTTTCCCTCGCTGTGCCGGATGGCCCTCCGCGGCGCACCGCCTGCGTCCAGCACGAGGTAAGCCCACGCTGAAGCGCGGCCGTGAAGCGTGATTAGTTTCACACATTGCCGTGAGGCCTGCAAGCCGGCGCGCACAACGCGTGTGGGCGCCGTGCGTGAGTCCCTTGCCGGTGGTCGTCGCGCCCCCCGCGGTGTGCTACACTGCGTCAAAACCGTGCGGCGCCACGAGAGGCCGCCTTGCCTCCCGCTGGCCGCAAGCGCCCTGGGGCGCCTAGGGCCGAGCCGATGAACGCTGCCAACGTCCCGCTGGCTCTCGTCGCCGAGGAGGCCGCCTCGGTGCGACGGCTGCTGCGCGAGGGCAAGGTGACGCTGGGCAGCGACCCCGCGAGCAGTCTGCCTCTCCGCGATCCCGACGTCTCCCCGCGACACGCGCAGCTCGTCGTCAGCCACGGCCACGTCACGGTCAGCGACCTCCACTCCGCGACCGGCACCTACGTGAACGAGCGCCGCCTGGGCGGCCCGGCGCCGCTGCGGCCCGGCGACCTGCTGCGGGTGGGTAGCCGCCGCTTCCGCCTGGAGGGGCCGCGCCGCCACGAGGTGCTGATCCTGGGCGGCGGCTTCGGCGGCGTCTACACGGCGCTGGAGCTAGAGAAGCGCCTGCGCCGCCGCCGCGACGTGGGCGTCACGCTCATCAGCCGCGACAACTATTTTCTGTTCCAGCCGATGCTGGCCGAGCTGGTGTCGGGCAGCATCGAAACACAGCACATCCTGACGCCCCTACGCCGTCTGCTGCCCCGCACTCAGGTGTTTAGCGGCGAGGTGCAGGCCATCGACTTCCCCGCGCGCCAGGTCCACGTGAGCACCGGCCTGGAAGACCGTCTCTACCCCGTGGCGTTCGACTCCTTGGTGCTGGCGCTCGGCTCGGTAACTGACCTCTCGCGCTTCCCCGGCCTCACCGAGCATGCCATTCTCGCTAAGACGGTGGGCGACGGCTTCGGCCTGCGGAACCACGCGCTAGACATGTTGGAGAAGGCCGACGCCGAGGGCGACCCCGACGAGCGCGGGCGCCTATTGACCTTTGCCGTCGCGGGCGGCGGCTTCTCGGGCGTCGAGGTGATGGCCGAGCTAGCCGATCTCCTGCACGACGCCTTGCCGCTCTACCCCGGCATCGACCGGCGCGAGCTGCGCCTGGTGCTGATTCAGTCGGGGCCGCGCATTCTGCCCGAGGTCAACGAGCGGCTGGCCGCCTTCGCCAAACGCCAGCTCGAGCGCAAGGGCATCGAGGTTAAGACCAACAGCGGTATCTCGGCGCTTACCCCAACCGAGGCGGTGCTGCGCGACGGGAGCTTGCTCCCCACCCGCACGCTCGTCGCCACTATCGGCAACCGGCCGCACCCGCTGGTCGAGACGGTGCCGTGCGGCCGCAACGAGCGCGGCGCCGTCGTCGTGAACGAGTATCTGCAGACGAGCGAGCCGGGCGTGTACGCGCTCGGCGACTTGGCCGCCGTGCCCGACGCTCGCACCGGCGGCACATGCCCGCCGACCGCGCAGTACGCTATCCGCGAGGCGCGCTTCCTGGCGCACAACCTGTTGGCAACGCTCGACAGCGGTCGCAAGCTGCCGTTCGCTTTCGGCGGACTGGGGCAGCTTGCGTCGCTCGGCCACGGCTCGGCGGTGGCCGAGGTGTTCGGGCGGCGCCTGTCGGGCTGGCCGGCCTGGTGGCTGTGGCGGGGTGTGTACCTGTCCAAGCTGCCGAGCCGGGAGCGGAAGGTGCGCGTGCTGGCCGACTGGCTACTCGGCTCTGCCCTGCCGCGCGATACAGCGCGTTTGAAGCTGGAGCGCACCACCTCGATCGTGCGGATGCACTACCAGCCGGGCCAGGCCATCGTCGAGCAGGGCGATGTCGGTTCGCGTTTCTTCCTCATCATCGAAGGCAAGGTTGAAGTGGTGCGCATCGAGCCCGGGGGCGCCGAAACGCGGCTGAACGAATTGAGCGCGGGTGACTACTTCGGCGAGATGGCGCTGCTCCGCGGCCTCCGCCGGAACGCCACGGTGCGCGCCATCACTCCCGTGGACCTGCTCAGCATGGAGCGCGGCGACTTCATGGCGCTCGCCACACATGGCCCCTTCTTCCGCGAGCGCCTCGACGCCATCGTGGCCGAGCGCCTCGCCGCCTCCGCGCCGGCCGAGTCGAGCTAGCGGCCGGCCGGCGGCGGGGCGAGCGGGAGGGCGAGGGTGAAGCGGCTGCCGGCCCCGGGCGCGCTCTCGGCGGTCAACGTCCCGCCGTGAGCCTGCGCGATCTCGTGGCTGATGTACAGGCCGAGGCCCGAGCCTTTCTTATCGCCGCGCCGCGCGCCGCGCGTGCGGTAGAACCGCTCGAACAGGTGCGGTAGCTCATCCGGCGGCACGCCGGGACCCTGGTCCTGCACGCGGAGGCACGCCTGGCCGTTCGCCTCGAGCTCGACCCGAATCGGCCGGTCGGGCGGACTGTACTTCGCCGCATTGCCGATCAGGTTGTCCAAGACCTGCGCGATGCGCTCGGGATCGGCGTTGACCCAGATGGGGGCACCGGGCGCGTCGAACTGCAAGGGCTGCGTCACGCCTGCCGCCTGCTGCCGGTCCACCGCCTCGCGTGTAAGGGTGGTCAGGTCCACCCGCACCGGGCGCACCTCCAGGCGGCCGGCAGCGGCGCGCGACGCGTCGCCCAGGTCGGCGGCGAGCCGGGCCACGCGATCGGTCTCGCGCACGATCGTGTCTAGGCGGCGCTGGACGAGGGGGTCCTCGGGCACGCGCTGTTGTAGCAGCTGCGCCGACCCGCGCACCGCTGTCAGCGGGCTACGGAGGTCGTGCGCCACCATCGCCGCGAACGCCTCGCGCTCCTCCTCCAGGCTTTGCAGGCGCGCGGCCATCGTATTGTAAGCGTGGCCCAGGTCGGCCACCTCATCGTCGCCCGCGGCCGGCACGCGGCTGCCGTAGTCGCCGCCGGCGAGCGCCAGCACCGCGGCCTGGAGGGCGCGCAGCGGCCGGAGGAGGGTGCTGGCCAGAAACGCGGCCAGGACCAGGGCCAGCAGCAGCGTCAGCACGAAGATCGTGCCCTCCTGACGGGCGGCGGCGTCGGTGCGCGCCATCGCGTCGGCGACCGGGCGCGCCGACGTCGCGGCCCAGCCCAGCCGCGGGATGGGGGCCGCGGCGCCCAGGCTGGCGACGCCGGTCACGGGATCGTCGAACCGCTCGCTTACGGCCGGCCGACCGCCGAGCGCGGTGCGCACCAGCGGGAGCGCCGAAACGTCGCGCTGCGCCCAGGGGAGGTCAGGGCGCGCGCTGTCGTAGACCAGCCGCCCCTGCCGGTCCACCAGCGCGCCGTGCGCCTGGTCCAGCCGGTCCAGCGGTAGCACCCGGCCGAGCGCGCTCGTATCGACATAAGCGACCAGCACGCCCACCGGCGTGCCGTCGGGTCGGCGCACGGGCCGGGCGAGCGCGAAGGTCGGCGGATCGTCGCCGGCGGCCGGCAGCAGGTCGGAGACGACGGCGGACGCCAGGTCGGGGGCGTCGCGCGCGGCCACGACGTAGGGCGCGTCGGCGAGCGTGGCCCCAACGGCGCTCGCCGGATCGGCGGCCACCACCGTGCCGTCCGGATCGACGAGGGCGAGAAGCGCCACGTCGGTGTAAGGCACCGCATGGCCCTGTGGCGTCGCCGGGCCAAGTTGGTCCAGATCGGCATACGGCAGGCGATTCAGCGCAAGATAGGCTTGCACCACGGCGAGCTGCTGGTCCGGGTCGAGCCGCCCGAGCGCGAAGCCCACGGAGCGAAGCTGGTGGTCCAGGTTGCGGACGTAGGCCTCAGCGGCGACGGCCAGCGCCTCGGCCACCTCACGGTTGGCGGCCAGCTCCTCGGCGCGGCGGTCGGCGTAGCGCTGGCTGAAGCTCACGAGGAAGAGCAGCGCCAGCGGCAGCAGGCAGACGCCGATCGTGACCATCAGCTTGCGCCGCAACGAGCGCGTGATAGGCCGCGCGGCGCGGTGAATCGCTCCCTCGACGGCCTGCAGTGAGCGGTAGAGACTCGCTTGCCACGGCCGGGCGGGGGGCGCCGGCGCCTCGTCGTTCCCCGGCTCCTCCGGTGCGGTGTGTGCACGGGCGACGGGCGACGTTTCCAGCCGCGCGAGCGCGGGATCCACTCCGTTCACGGGCTCTATTCTCTCCACACGGCAGCAGGCTGCCAGAGCCGGTCGCGGCGGGCGGCAACGTCGCCGTCGCCCGCCGCTGCAAGTTCCACGCCAGCTGCTCGCTCCGGCCGGCATGCGTCCTCAGACTGTACACCGAGATGGCCGTCCCGGGTGATTGATATACAGCTACGACACCGGCCGCGCTACACTAGCTCAGGATAGTCATTCTAGCCGCTTCTCGTCGCAGATTCGGCGTCGGTGCCCGACGGGTTACAGGTGTGTCACGAAGGCGCGGCTGCCGCCGCCGCCCTCGCCCCGGCGCCGGACGCTGGTAGGCGGTCGCCGGGCGGGTCCTGTCGAGGGCCTGCCCGGCGCCCTTGTCCGCCTGCCCGGGAGGGTAACATGACCGCCAGCCGCCGCACGGGGTTCCTGGCCGGGTTGGGTGCCGGCGCGCTCGCGGTGCTCACGATGTTCCTCCTGTGGCTGGCGCTGGATAGCCCGTCGCTGGCCGAGCTGCTCGCCGATCGCCTGACGTTCGTCGTGCCGCTGCCCCTGTTCGACGCTCTCCTCGCACTGCTGGGGTCCGTCGCCAAGCGCCTCTTGTTCGCCAGCGTGGTTGGCGGCTTGGTCGGCCTTGGCGGGCTGGCCGGCGCGATGGCCGCGCGACGTCACCTGGGCCTGCGCGACGGGCTGTTATGGCTCGCTGGGCTGTGGGCGGCGACGGCCTGGCTGGGGCTGGCCACGCTGGGGGCGGGACCGTTCGGCAGCGCCACCCGCCAGGGCGCGGTCGGCGCCACCCTCACGCTGGCCATGCTCTTCGCCGTCTACGGGGCGGCGTTCTCCGGGCTGACGCGGCTCGTGCGCCCGCTGCCCAGCGGCCCCGAGGCCGACCCGCGCC
Source organism: Pseudomonadota bacterium (assembly GCA_021325365.1). The sequence continues at coordinate 8,412 of JAJPHF010000094.1, read as the reverse complement.
GACGCCGGCTGCTGCGGCTGGCCGGTATCGGCGGCGTGTTCGCCCTGGCCGCCGGGGTTGGCGTCTGGGAGATCGTCGCTGGTCTGTCGCGTGGAGCCACCCAGGCCCTCTCGGCGGCGGTGCCCAGGGGACTCAGCCGCATGCCCGCCGAGGTCACGCCGGTGGGAACGTTCTACACGGTGTCCAAGAACTTCTTCGCTGACCCCACGGTCGACGTAGAGGGCTGGCGTCTGGAGATCGGCGGCCAGGTCGATCACCCCTTTGCGCTCGGCTACGACGAGCTGCGGGCGCTGCCCGCGGTCGAGGACTACCGCACTCTCATGTGCATCAGCAACGAGGTGGGCGGCGACCTGATCGGCAACGCTCAGTGGCGGGGCGTGCGCCTGCGCGACTTGCTGGCGCGGGCCGGCCCCTCTGCGGCCGCTTTCAAGGTGGTGTTCACCTGCGCCGACGATTACCGGGACAGCATCCGCTTCGAGAAGGCGATGCAGCCAGAGACGATCGTCGTCTACGAGATGAACGGCGAGCCGCTGACGCCGAAGCACGGCTATCCGGCGCGGCTGCTGGTGCCGGGTATCTACGGCATGAAGAATGTCAAGTGGGTTCGCAGGATCGAAGTGCTCGATCACGACTTCAAAGGCTTCTGGCAGCAGCGTGGCTGGAGCGACGACGCGATCGTCAAAACGATGTCGCGGATCGACACGCTGGCCGCCCTGACCACCACGAACCTTGAGCCGCTGCTGATCGGCGGCGTCGCCTTCGCCGGCGACCGAGGCATCGCGCTGGTCGAGTACAGCGTGGACGGCGGGCAGTCGTGGCAGCCGGCGCGGCTGAAGCAGCCGCTCGGGCCGCTCACCTGGGTGCTCTGGACGGCGGAGTGGACGCCGCCTGCCCCTGGGGAGTACACGGTCAAGGTGCGCGCCACCGATGGCACCGGCGTGACACAGAGCGCCATTGCCGCCGACCCGCTGCCCGACGGCGCTGCCGGCCTCCACACCGTCTCCGTCCGCGCCCTGGCGAGCTGACGCCTTCCCCCTCCGGGGGAGAGCGGGTTACAGCCGCGCGAGGATGGTCCGCAGCTCGGCCTCAATCGCCACGAAGTCGTTCATCACCGACAGCGGCGCCCACCGACGGACCTCCTGGTGTGCGGCCTGCACCCGCGCCAGCGCCTCGCGGAGGTGCGCCAGGGCCTGATCGCGCTGCGCTGCCTGCTCGTCCGAACTGTCCACGGCACTCTCCGTTGGGCGCTAACGCGAGCGGCCCGGCAGGTCGCCGGGCCGCCTTGCCGAGGAGCTTGCGAGAGCCGGAGTCCTAGCGCTGGTCATCGGGCCAGCTGTCGAGCGTCACGTCGGTCGTGTACGTCGCCCCGTCGCGCATATACGTGACCGTAACGTGGTCGCCCACGTTGCGCTGGTCGAGGTACGCGACGATGTCCTCGACCGCTTTCACCTCATGGTTGTCGAGCGATAGGACGATGTCGCCGGAGGCGGGATCGCGGCGACCGCTCCCGCGCAGGCCACCGCGAGCAGCGGGACTGTCGGGCAGCACCTCCGCGACGAGCACGCCCTGCTTCACCGGCAGGTTCTGCTCGTCTGCCAGGTCCTCGCTGATCGCCGTGCCGGAGATTCCCAGCCAGGCGTGCGGCACCTTTCGCCCCGCCAGCAAGTCGGGGAGCGCCCGCCGCGCGGCGTTCACCGGCACCGCGAAGCCGACTCCCATATTGCCGCGCACGCCGGCCGCCGTCTGGATCTGCGTGTTGATGCCGATCACCTCGCCGTGCGAGTTGAGCAGCGGCCCGCCCGAGTTCCCGGGGTTGATCGCGGCATCGGTCTGCACCATGTTCGGGATCGAGCGGCGGCCCAGGCCGCTTGGCCGTACCCGCCCCACCGCGCTGATGACGCCCGTCGTCAGGCTCCGCTCCAGCCCGAACGGGTTGCCGATGGCTACCGCCATCTGGCCGACGCGCAGCGTGTCGGAATCGCCGAGCACGGCCGGGGTCAGCTTGTCGGGACTGGTCTGCACCCGCACGACGCCAAGGTCGCTGAGCGGGTCGGTGCCGACGACGCGGGCAGCGAGCTTCGTGCCGTCCGCGAGTGTCACCTCCACGCGGCGGGCGTCGCCCACCACGTGATTGTTGGTGAGGATGTTGCCGTCGGTGTCGAGCACGATGCCCGAGCCCGTGCCCTGCTCGTATTCGGGCACGTTGCCGGTGCCGGGCAGCCGGGTGCGCACGGTGATGTTCACGACGCTCGGGCTCACGCGGTCGTAGAGATCGGCCAGGAGGTCTTCGTCCTGGAACGTGGGCCGTTGGTTGCCGTCCACCGGCAACAGCGCCGCGGGCGCGGCGGCTGCTGCGCCGCTAGCGGGCGCGGCGAGTCCCGCGGCTGCGCTCACCGGCAGGGCCACTGACTGCGGCGGGCTGGCCGTGTATCTGGGGTGCGTCTCGACGTAGCCCAGGATGATCGCCCCGCCCACGAGAATGCCCAATACCAGGGTAAAAAACGTGCGTACCAGCGCGCCCATTCGCCCGCCTCCAGCCGCCACTCGTCGCGCGTCCCGCGGCCACGTTCCCACGTCGGGCGCCGGTCGCCCGGGCCACGGATCGGAGAGCGCTCACCGCCCGCAACTCGGGGATAAACGCGCCGTGCCCGGCGCACGGCGCTCCCCGGGTCGCGGGCCGCTAAACCTAACGACGCCATTGTACTATTCGCAGCGGGCAGCCGAGCAATATATGTTCTGATCTCAGGCGCGCTACGGGGTGGCCGTGGCCGTGAGCGCCGGAGTAGGCGGGGGCGTCGCCGTGGGCGTCGCGCGCGGGTACTCCTTGAAGGCCTGATAGAACGGCACTTTGGGGACGAAGCGCGTGTCGCGCGTGATCGGGCCGGGCGGGTCCAGGCGGGTCAGGCCGAAGCGCTCGGTGCCCTGGTCGTGCAGCATGTGCAGGTGCGCCTGCGTGATGTACGGCCGCGACGCCATCCAGCTCAGCGCCGCACGCAGTCGCGCCGCCTGACCGGCCGGGTCGCGCTCCCAGCCGTACTCGGTGATCCAGAGCGGCTTGGCGCCGTCGCCCCGCGCTGCCATCTCGTTGTGAATTCGGTCCATCTCCAGCGTGTACAGGCCCGTGCCACCGTCGTCGGCGGCGAGGCCCCACGGCGGCGCGTCGGCGCCGTCCGGGCCGCCATAAGGATGGTAGGCGACGGCATCCCACGGGCGCTCGGGGGCCAGGTCGTACAGCCGGGCCACGTAGCGCCAGCCGGTGAGCGTGCTGATGGCCACCTGGACGTTGGGGTTGACCGCCTTCGCCTCCGCGTAGAACGCGCGCAGCTGCCGCAGGTAATCGGGCGGATTGAAGCCTTGCCGCCGCCACTGTTCCGGCTCGTTGCCCACCTCCCAGTAGCGCACGAACGGGTAGCGCCGCACCGCCTCGCGCACGGCCATGCGGTACTGGGGCTCGCGCGCCTCCGGAAAGTCGCAGAACTCCTGCTCGTCGATCTCGCACGCGCTGGGGTTGCTCGTCGCCCAGGCGGGCACGGTAACGAAGTAGACCGTGAGCTGCAGGCCGGCGGCGGCCAGCCGCGGGAACACGCGGTCGAACAGCGAAAAGTCATACTGGCCTTCCTGAGGCTCGAAGCGCTTCCAGTCGAGGGGGATGCGTACCCCGGTGATGCCCAGATCGCGATACATCTGTAGGAAGGTGTCGAAGTGCTCGTCGGACCACCAGGCGTGCCCCGCGATGCCCATCAACGCGGGCGGCGCCGGGCGAAGGCCGGCATCCTGCCCGCTGGCGGCGGGCGCGCGACCGAGGGCCAGCGCCGTCGCGAGCAGCACCAGCCCCGCCGCTAACGCCCGGCCCGCGCATCGCCTGATCCGCCGTGGCTCCGGACGATTCCCGCGCGCGACCGGTGCGACCTGGGCTGCTGCCCCCATGCTCCCTCCTCGTTCCACGCGTATGCAGCCCCGCATTCTACGGCACGCGCGGCGGGCGGCCAACGAAACGCCCGGCCCTTGCGGCCCGGCGGTTGCGCGACTACGATGGGGCTACGTTGCATCCCGGAGAGGAGACACCCATGCCCGCCCGCCGCGCGCTACTCTGCACCGTGCTGCTCACGTTGCTCGCGGGCGCCTGCGCGTCCCCCGCGCCAGCGGCCAAGCCGCCCGCGGCGTCCGCGCCAAGCGCGCCGGCCCCCGCCCCGAGTGGCAGCGCATCCGCCGCCGCGCCCACCGCACCGCCGCCGCGGGCGTCGGTCCACCTCGCGTACACCGCGCTCGTGGCCTCGCAATCCGTCGCCTGGATCGCCCAGGAGGGCGGCATCTTCGACAAGCACGGCCTCGACGTCGAGCTGACCTATCTGAATGGCGGGCCGGCCGGCGTCGCGTCGCTGGTGTCGGGCGAGATCGACGTGCTCATCGCCGGCGCATCGTCGGTAATCCGCAGCGGGCTCCAGGGCAGCGACACCGTGATGATCGCCGGCACGAAACCGCAGCTCGTCGGCGCGATCATGGGGCGGCCGGAGATTCGCACGCCGGCCGAGCTGCGCGGCAAGCGGATCGGCGTGGCGACCCGCGCCTCAAACAGCGAGCTGGTGGCGCGCGTGGGACTGCAGCGCAGCGGCGTCGATCCGGACGAGGACATCACCTACCTGGCAGTCGGCTCGGGCGGCCCACGCCTGGCCGCCATGCGAGAAGGCACGATCGACGCGTGCGGCTGTATCCCGCCCGACAACCTGGCCGCTGAGGAGGCCGGCTTCCACACGATCGTCGACGTCACGAAGCTGAACTACAAGTACCTGGCGACGGGCGTCGCCAGCACACGGCGGAAGACCCAGGAGCGGCCCGACGTGTTCCGTCGGTTCCTGGAGGCCTTCGCGGAGGGCGTCCACCGCTACAAGACCGATCCCGACTTCGCGCTCAAGGTGATCGCCGACTACTCGAAAGTCGACGACCAGAAGGCGCTGCGCGAGGGCTACGAGATCGAGCGGCAGATCATGGCGTCCGACCTGCGGATCGAGCCGGAAGGCATCCGCGCCTCGCTCGAGGAGATCGCGGCCACGATCCCGCAGGCGGCGACCGCCAACCCCGACGACTTCGTCGAGCTGCGCTTCCAACGCGAGCTAGCGGCCAGCGGCTACTTCGACCGCCTCGAAGCGCAGTAACCTCCCCCCGACCCCGCCCGTCGCAGGAAGGGGGAGAGGACGAGACCGGGGAGACTCCCCCCCTTCCTGCGACGGGCGGGGTCGGGGGGTAGGTCACTCCGGAGAGCGGTCAGCTATCGCTCGCCAGCTTGCCGCTCTGCGCCCAGTTCGTCCGCGGCACGTCCTGAATGATGACGTGTACTTGCTCCGGCGTCGTCTTGGCGATGTCTACCATCGCCTGCGTGAGCGCCGTGGCGAGCGCCCGCTTCTGCTCCACCGTGCGCCCCTCGTACATCTGGACCGTGACGATTGGCATGCTGCCCTCCTCAGGTCTGTTCTGGCCGGGGCGGCTCGACCGGTTCCCGGCCCAGGCGGTCGACCAGCGGCGGCACCTGCGCCAGCCGCTCGACGCGGTAGTCCCACTCGCTGCTGGCCCCGTAGGCCCGGCTCTGGTGCGCCTGCTCGATGAGCACGGCCACGATGCCCAGCGCGCGCGCGGCGTCCAGCTCTCCGAACGCGCCGTCCGCGACGAACACCGTCTCGGTCGCCCCGACGCCGAGCATCTCCAGCGCGGCATGATAGATCGCCGGCTGGGGCTTGGCCACGTGCAGGCGGAACGACAGCGCGAGCGCGTCGAACACGTGGTCCAGCCCGGCGTGCTCGATCACAGCGCCCGCCTCGGCCGAGCAGTTGCTGAGCACGCCGAGCCGGTAGCCCCGCGCCTTGAGCGCCTCTAACGCGGGCCGCGCGTCAGGGTACAGCGTGACGGCTTCCTGCCACGAGCGCGCGTCGATCGCGGCTAGCTCGCGCACCAGTGCCGGCGGAGCAGCGCGGCCCAACCGACCGAGCAGGACGACGAACTGTTCCTCCAGACTGCCCAGTGCGCCCAGCATGCGCTGCTCGGCGGTGTCGCGCCACAACTCCGCCATGCGCTCGGGATCGACGCCGGCCCGCTCGGCCATCGCGCGGCGGCCCGCCAGAATCGTCTCGCCGTTCACGTGGGCGAGCGTGTCGTACCAATCGAACAGCACCGCCCGGATCACGTGGGGGACACCGTGACGAGCGTGTACAGCAGAACGAGTGGCTCGGCGCCGGTGGCGGCGAAGTCGTGCGGCGTGCCCGCGGGGATGTGGTAGACCGTGCCCGGCTCGACGGCCAGCGTCTCCCCATCCAGTCGGAGGCGGCCGGCGCCGCGCAGCGCGTGGCAGACCACGTCGCGCTGGGCGTGGCAGATCTGGCGGGGGTCGTCGTCGCCGCGCGGGTAGAACGCGATCAGCCCGACCTCGTAGGTCGGCGCGCGGTGCCAGGTGTGCAGGCCCACCTCAGGGCTGATAGCCTGCAGCTCCCCGAGGGCCGCGTCCACCCGCAGCATGTCCATGCGTCGCCTCCCGCCCGGATTATACGCGCCGGGGCAGCGCGCTCGTGCCCGGCGGCTCGCATTAGAAACGCGCATGAAAATGCCGTGGCCGCCGTTAGCACTCGGCATACCCGCTTGCTAATCACCACGGCGTTCCGTTAGTATGACTTAGCACTCAGCCTACCAGAGTGCTAAACGCTGCCAGGCGATGGCGGTCGCCGCACACACCAGCCACTCAGGAGGGAACCGTATGGCGCTGAAGCTCCGTCCGCTGAGCGATCGCGTGGTGGTCAAGCCGCTCCCGCGCGAGGAAGTCACCAAGAGCGGCATCGTCCTGCCCGACACCGCCAAGGAGAAGCCCCAGGAGGGCGAGATCATCGCCGCGGGCCCCGGCCGGCTCGAGGAGGGCAAGCGGCAGGCACTCGACGTCAAGGTGGGCGACCGGGTGCTCTACGCGAAGTACGCGGGCACCGAGTTCAAGCTCGACGACGACGAGCTGCTGATCCTGAGCGAGAAGGACATCCTGGCGGTTCTGGAAAACGGCAAGTAGCGGCTCCGCCCACGCGGCCTGCCTCGCAGCTCGTCAGGCTGGCGACCGCCGCAGATTGCGGGGCGGGGGGCCGTTGGTCGAGTCCGCAATCGCGTGCATCACGATCGTAGTGAGACAGTCCAGGGAGGAAACATGCCCGCAAAGCAGCTCGTGTACAGCGAGGAGGCGCGCCGGTCCCTGAAGAAGGGCATGGACGCGCTCGCCGACGCCGTCAAGGTCACCCTCGGCCCCCGCGGCCGCAACGTGGTCCTCGATAAGAAGTTCGGCCCCCCGACGATTACCAACGACGGCGTAACCATTGCGAAGGAGATCGAGCTCGAGGATCCCTTCGAGAACATGGGCGCCCAGCTCCTCAAGGAAGCTGCCACCAAGACCAACGACGTCGCCGGCGACGGCACCACGACCGCGACCGTGCTCGCGCAGGCGATCGTCAACGAGGGCTTCCGCAACGTCGCCGCGGGCGCGAACCCGCTGCAGCTCAAGCGCGGCATCGAGCGCGGCGTGGAGGCGGTCGTCTCCGAGCTGAAGTCGATGAGCCAGCCCGTCCAGGGTCAGACCGAGATCGCCCAGGTGGCGTCGATCTCCGCGAACGACCAGGAGGTCGGCCAGCTCATCGCCGAGGTGATGGAGAAGGTCGGCAAGGACGGCGTCATCACGGTCGAGGAGTCGAAGACGCTGCGGTTCGAGACGGAGTTCGTCGAGGGCATGCAGTTCGACCGCGGCTACATCTCGCCGTACTTCATCAGCAACCCCGAGCGGATGGAGGCGGTCCTGGAGGACTGCTACATCCTGATCACCGACAAGAAGATCTCGGCGATCGCCGACATCCTGCCGGTGCTCGAGCGGTTCCTGCAGGTCAGCAAGAACCTGCTGATCATCGCCGAGGACGTGGACGGCGAGGCGCTGGCGACGCTGGTCGTGAACAAGCTGCGCGGCACGCTCAACGTGCTGGCCGTGAAGGCGCCGGGCTTCGGCGACCGCCGCAAGGCCATGCTCGAAGACATCGCCGTGCTGACCGGCGGCCAGGTGATCACCGAGGAGGCCGGTCGCAAGCTGGATAGCGCTCAGGTGAGCGACCTCGGTCGGGCGCGCCGCGTCGTGTCCAACAAGGACGAGACGACGATCGTCGAGGGCCACGGCGACGAGAATCGTATCAAGGCCCGCATCCAGCAGATCCGCACGCAGATCGAGGACACGACCTCTGACTTCGACCGCGAGAAGCTGCAGGAGCGGCTGGCCAAGCTGGCGGGCGGCGTCGCGGTCATTAAGGTCGGCGCGGCCACTGAGGTCGAGCTGAAGGAGAAGAAGCACCGCGTCGAGGACGCCCTGTCGGCGACGCGGGCGGCCGTCGAGGAGGGCATCGTGCCCGGCGG
>JAJPHF010000036.1 GCA_021325365.1 Pseudomonadota bacterium | reverse complement strand
GCGGGCCTGGAGAAAGTCGATACGCTCCCCGCGGACCAGGTAGACGAGGCGGTGTTCCTGGGTCAGGCGCCGCGACCACACGCCGGCCCCCAGGTACATTAGCGGCTCGGGCCTGCCGATACCTCGGAACGGATCGCGAACCACGGCCTCGACGAGATCGAAGACGCGCAGGGCAGTCTTGCGATCTGTCTCGACCCAGTAGCGCAAGTCCTCCCGAAACTCGGGCTGAAAGATGGTGACACGCTCGACTGGGGCCACTCGGCCTGCTGGCGGATGCGCGGGCTTGTCGTCGCGCTTAATTCGGCGCGCCAAGCCCAACGTCCCGACGCAGGTCGGCCACGCTCTGCGGCTCCTCCTGGCCTTGCAGGGCGCGGTTCAGCGCGGCGAGCAGGCGGGCGGCGTTCCGGGGCGAGCGCAACAGGTGCGCGGTCTCTTGAAGACTCGCAAGCTCGTCAGCCGCAATCAGCGCCACGTCCGCGGCGCCGCGCCGCGTGATGATGATCGTCTCGCGATCCGCAGTCGCGCGGTCGCACAGGCGCGCGAAGTTTGCGCGGGCCTCCGTATAGGTCGTCTGTATCGCCATGACGCCTCCACCCTCTGTACGGGATTACTGTACAGCTCCCCGCACTTGGCGGCAAGGGGCGGCGCGCTTGCGTGCGCGGCGCTATCTTGACACCCGTTCCGCAGGGCGGGATACTGGGGCCGCGCACCTAGCGCCCCGGAGGACGGCCATGATCACGCTCAAGGGCATCGACCACATCGTGCTGCCGGTGGCGGACGTCGACCGCGCGCTGGCGTTCTACCACGGCGTCCTGGGCCTCGCGGTCGAGCGCGAGGCGGAGTTCCGCGCCGGCCAGATCGGCTTCCCCTCGGTCCGCCTCCACGATCAGTTCGTCATCGACTTGCCGCCGCGCCCCACCGGCGAGCCGGCGCCGACCGGTCGCAACCTGGACCACTTCTGCCTGGTCGCCGACACGGACGACCTCGCGCCCATCGTGGCCGAGCTCGAGCGTCACGGCGTCCCGATCGCGCGCGGTCCGGTCGAGCGGTGGGGGGCGCAGGGCATGGCCCTGTCGATCTACTTCCACGACCCGGATGGCAACCAGATCGAGATCCGCACCTATGCGCCCGCGGCGCGCGCCGAGGCCGAGCGCCGCCTGGCCGCACGCGTCCGTTGACCCGCGGCCCGGCCATACCGTAGACTGCCGCATTGGACGGACGCGCGCACGAGGATAACCGCGCCGTGGCACGCATCCTGCTCAGGCTTGCCATTACGGCGCTCGCGGTGGGGCTGGCCGCCGTGCTCTTTCCGGGGCTGGTACGCGTCGACAACGGCGAAGGCGCGGTCCTGTTCGCGCTGGTGCTGGGTCTACTGAATGCGTTCGTCCGCCCCGTACTCTTGATCCTGACACTCCCGCTCACGCTGGTGACGTTGGGCCTGTTCATCGTCGTCGTCAATGCGATCGTCTTCTGGATGGCCACTCTCTTGCCAGTCGGGGTCCACGTGGAGGGATTCGGCGGCGCGCTCGTCGGCGCGCTCACGGTGAGTGTCGTAAGCTTTGTCGCGAGCCGCTTCGTCAAGTAGCCGCCGCGCGATTCAGAGGTTCAATGAAAGTCCTCAAATTGCTCTATCCCGGAATGCACCTGAAACGGTGGGTTCTGGTGCTCATGGCCGGCCTGCTGGTCCTCGTCCTCGGCGCGGCCTACGTCCTGGTGGAGATCTACCGCTCGGCGCCCCTCCCTGAGGAGGCGTTCTGGGTCACGCTCCAATTCCTGCCCCGCCCCCTGCGCGCGCTCCTGTTCGTGCTCGGCGGTGTCGGGCTGATCGGCTGGGCGCTGTGGAAGCTCAACCGCTCGCTCATCGACGCGCTCGCCCCAGGGCAGAGCGACATCGTGGAGACGATCTACAACTTCCGCGCGCGCCAGCGTGGCCCGAAGGTCGTGGCCATCGGCGGCGGCACGGGGCTGTCGATGCTCCTGCGCGGACTGAAGGACTACACCAGCAACATCACCGCGATCGTCACGGTAGCCGACGACGGCGGCAGCTCGGGCCGCCTGCGCCGCGAGCTGGGCGTGCTGCCGCCCGGCGACTTCCGCAACTGTCTGGTGGCGCTGGCCGACGTCGAGCCGCTGATGGGCAAGCTCTTCCAGTACCGCTTCAACAGTGGCTCGGCGCTCGACGGCCACAGTTTCGGCAACCTGTTCATCGTCGCCATGATGGGCGTCACGGGCAGCTTCGAGCGGGCCCTGCGGGAGTCCACCCGTGTGCTGGCGGTGCGCGGCCAGGTGCTGCCCTCGACCCTGGAGAACGTGAACCTCTGTGCCGAGATGGAGGACGAGGCGCTCGTGGTGGTGGGCGAATCGAAGATTACGGAGACGGGTAGCAAGATTCGCCGCCTCTCCCTCCAGCCCGAGCACCCGCCCGCCTACCCGGAGGCGATCAAGGCGATCCTGGAGGCCGACTTGATCGTGCTCGGGCCGGGCAGCCTGTACACCAGCTTGCTGCCCAATTTGCTGGTCGACGGCATCTACCGCGCGCTGCTCGCGTCGAGCGCGCTCCGTGTTTACGTCTGCAACGTGGCGACGCAGCGCGGGGAGACGGACGGCTACGGGGTGGCCGAGCACGTGGCCGCGTTGCGCCGCCACCTGCCCGAGGACCCGTTCCACTACGTACTGGCCAACAGCCGCACCGACGTGACGATCCCGGAGCGCTATCCCTCGACCACCGTCTCGGCGCCCGCTCCCGCCAAGGCCACGGACTATCACGTCGTGATGGCCGACGTGGTGGACCCCGAGGCGCCGCTGCGGCACGACTCGACGAAGCTGGCCCAGGCGCTCATTGGCCTGTACTATGAGAAGGCATCGGCCCCGCCGGCCCCCCCGCCGGCCGCGAATGCAGCCGGCGAGCCCGCGGGCCTGCTATAATCACGGCCGTCAGCTATCAGCTACCGAGTAGCCACGGTACGTCGGGCTGAGAGTTGCTGGCACACCGCGGACAGCGAGTTCGGAGAACGCCCGTGCAGTTCCTGGCCCCGTACGTTCAGATCGTGCAGATCATCCTGTCCATCGCGCTGATCGCCGTGGTGCTGCTCCAGGCGCGCGGCACTGGTTTCTCGGCCACGTTTAGCTCCGATAGCTCGATCTACCGCACACGGCGCGGGATCGAGCGCACGCTCTTCCAATTCACCATCGGCCTGGCCATCGTCTGGGTGCTCGTCTCCATCGTCAGCGTCAAGCTCGCTGCCGGCTAGACGTTGCCCACCCGCGAAGTCGAGGAGTCGCCGGCCTCGCCACGGACGGTAGTAGGCTGGCCCGGCAGCGCCTGGCGCCAGTCCCCGCCACCGCCCCGACGGGCGCGGCCGCGCTCCGGGCGCCGCGGCGGGCTGCTCGTGCTCGGCGTGCTCGTCGCCCTGGCCATCGCCGGCGCGGTTGCTCTCGGCGCCCGCACCGCCTACTACGCCTGGACGCGGCTCGTCCCCGCCGACGGCGGCCGGTACGTCGAGGCGTACGTCGGCCAGCCGGACCTGCTCAACCCCCTGCTAGGCGAGCAAGACCCGGTGGACCGCGAGTTTCTGCCGCTGCTGTTCGCGGGCCTCACGCGGCTCGGGCCGGACGGCCAGGCGGAGCCGGACCTGGCCGAGCGCTGGGACGTCAGCCCGGATGGCCGCACGTATACCTTCACGCTCCGGCCGGGCCTGCGCTGGTCCGACGGTACCCCGTTGGAGGCCGCCGACGTCGCCTTCACCTATGACGCGCTAGCCCAGCCCGACTTCCCTGCCGATGCGGACTTCCTGGCGCCGTGGCGTGCGGTCCGCGCCGAGGCCCTCGACCCGCGCACGGTGCGCGTGACTCTCACGCTGCCGTGGGCGGGCTTTCCAGAGGCGGCAACGCTCGGCATCGTGCCTCGGGCGGCCCTCGCCGGCGTGAGCGGCCGTGACTGGCGTAGCCAGCCGTTCAACCTGGCGCCTGTGGGCGCCGGGCCGTACCGCGTGGCCGACTTTACGGCGCAAGAGCTGGCGTTGGTGCCCAACGAGCGATATTATGGGCCGCGCCCGCATCTGACCGACGTGCGCTTCCGCTTCTACGAGACCCTGGCGGCCGCCCAGCAAGCAGTGCAAGCGGGCGACGCCGACGGTGTGGCGGCGCGCGGCGCGGACGGCGGACAGGCGATCCCCGGCAACCCGGAGCTTGTCGTCTACCAGCGGCCGGACTATGCGCGCGGGGTGACGCTCTGGCTGAACACGACAGCCGCGCCGTTCGACGATAAGGACGTGCGCGCCGCCGTCGCGGCGGCGATCAACCGCGACGGCGTCATTGCGGCGCTAGGCCAGGCGGGCGAGCCCGCGCGCGGCCCGCTGCCGCCAACGTCGTGGGCCTTCGCGGCCGAGACGCCGTTCCCCGCCTACGCGCCCGCCCGCGCCGGGGCGCTGCTCGACGGCGCCGGCTGGCGCGCAGGCGCCGGCGGCGAGCGCTTGCGCGGGGGCGCGCCCCTGGGCGTGACGCTGACGACGAACGACGACCCGGCGCGACGTGCCGCCGCCGACGCGGTGGCACGGGACCTGCGCGCGGTCGGCTTCCGCGTGCAGGTCGAGATCAAGCCGTGGGCCGAGCTAGCGCGCGACGACCTGGCAACGCGGAAATTCCAGGCGGTGCTGCTCGGTCAGTGGACGCCGACCGTCGACCCGGACGGCCTGCGCGACCTGTGGGGAAGCGATGGAGTCGCCAATCTGGCGAGCTGGCGCAACCCGCGCGCCGACGAGCTACTGCTGCACGGCGCCGCCCTCACGGACCGGGCCGCGCGCGCCGCCGCTTACGCCGACTTCCAGCGCCTCTGGGCCGATGAGGTGCCCAGCGTGCCGCTCTACTATCCGCCGCTCGTCTGGGCCGTGCGCGCCGACTACCAGGGCGTGGACCTCGCCCCGCTGCCCACGGCGGACGACCGCCTAAGCGCCTTGCCTGCCTGGTATCTCCGCACGAGCCGCGTCTTTCGCGGCTGGTGAGTGCTACCCGCCTGGGCGAATGGGCAGGTGTCGAAGAACCCCAACACCTGGCCATTCGTGGTTGACAGCCGGTTAGGACTCCTGAATGTCCACGTGTGTGATGTGGACGTCCTCGGTGGGGACCGACGGCTCGCCCTGGGGGCTGGGACGTACCGGCGTGTTGGCGATAGCATCCACCACGTTCATACCGTCGGTCACTTTGCCGAAAATCGTGTAGTTCTTCGGCAGCGGCCGGTTGCCCTGCATGATGAAGAACTGGCTACCGTTCGTGTTCGGCCCCGCGTTCGCCATTGCCACAATACCCCGGTCATAGTCCCGCTTGACCGGCTCGTCGGCGAAGCGGTAACCGGGTCCACCTGTGCCATTGCCCCGCTGGCCGTCGCCGGTCTGGATCATGAAGTCCTTGATGATGCGGTGGAACGGTGCATTGTCGTAAAAGTCCTCGCGGGACAGGAACACGAAATTGTTAACGGTCTGCGGCACCTCGTCGGCGAACAGCTGCACGGTGATGTCGCCCTTGTTGGTGTGGATGACGGCCGTGTACTGCTTCGACGGATCGATGGTCATCGGCGGCGGGCTCGACCACTGCTTGCCTGACAGCGCGCCGGCCGTCGCGCCGCCGCCGGTAGCCGCGCTGGGCACAGCCGTGCGCGCCGGAATGGTGGGCTGCGGCGTCGGGCGTGCGCTGGCCGTCGAGCTGCAGCCCACGGCCAGCACGCCGACCGCGAGCAGCACGAGGCGCAAGAGGGACATCGGGGAACCTCCCGGAAGGGTAGTCGCGGGTGTGATCGCATCAAGTGTCGCACGCGCCGCGACCGCCGGGCAAACCTTTGCCGCGCCGGCCCGCGTTGACGCGCCCGCGCGGTCGGCGCTACCCTGCCCATAGAGGCCGCAATGCTTCGTGCCGCCTGGTGATTCTCCGAGCGCTGCCCCGTGACCGGGCTTACCGCGACTGATCGACTGCAAGACGAGAGGACCGAATGGGCATGGAAGACCTGCACGAGCTGTTGGCGCGCTTCGAGCGAGCGGGGCGCCTGCTGCGCGTGACCGAGCCCGTCGACCCGCGCTTCGAGCTGCCGGGCGTGTGTACGCGCCTGCACCGCGACCCGGCGCTGCGCCAGCACGTCGCCCTGTTCGAGCACGTGCAGGGCCACCGCATGCCCGTCGTCGGCAATCTCTGCGACACGCGCGAGAAGGTCGCCTTCGCGCTCGGCTGCGAGCCAAACGAGCTGCTGGCGCGCGGCGTGCGGGCCGTCGAGCAGCCCATCCCGCCGGTGGTCGTGGCGGGCGGCCCCTGCCAGGACGTGAGCATCGATCCGCCGGACTTGCGGCAGCTGCCGCTTTGCACGAACTCTGAGCTGGATGGTGGGCCTTACGTCAATACCGGCCTGCACATCACGCGCAACCCCTCCACGGGCGTGCGCAACGTCGGCGTGCAGCGCAACATGTACCACGCACCTGACCTGCTGGGCATCTACATGGCGCCCACGCACATGTTCCAGCACTACCTGCAGACCGCGGCGCAGGACAAGCCGCTGCCCGTAGCGATCGCCGTTGGCGTCCATCCGGCGCTGATGGTCGCCTCACAGATGCGCATCGCCTTCGATGAGGACGAGATGGCCGCGGCCGGGGGACTCGTCGGCGGGCCGGTCGAGCTAGTGCGCTGTCGCACCGTGCCGCTAGAGGTGCCGGCGCACAGCGAGGTGGTCATCGAGGGCGAGGTGCTGCCCCACGAGCGCCGCCGCGAAGGGCCGTTCGGCGAGTTCGCCCGCCTCTACGGCGCCGTGCGCGACCTGCCGGTGATCCGGGTTACCGCCATCACGCACCGCCGCGACGCCATTTGGTGGAACATGATCGCCGCTACCATCCCCGAGAACGCCGTCATCGGCGCTGTGGGCCGCGAGCCGGCGCTGTACAAGGCCGTGCGTGGCGCGGTGCCGACCGTGACCGCCGTCCACATGCCCGTCGGTGCGGGTGCGAACTTCCACGCCATCATCGCGCTGAAGAAGAGCATGGAGGGGGAGCCGCAGAAGGCCGCCTTCGCCGCCTTCGCCCACCAGGACCTGATCAAGCACGTCTTCGTCGTGGACGACGACATCGACGTCTACGACCCGACCGACGTCGAGTACGCGCTGGCCACGCGTTTCCAGGCGGACCGCGACATCTATACGATCCCACGGGTGAAGGGGAACCCGCTCGACCCGGCCGCCGACGAGTACGCGACCGGCCGCGCCACGGTGACGAAGATGATCGTGGATGCCACGAAGCCGCTGGGCGCTTCGCCCGATCACTACCGCTTCGCCGAAGTGCCGCGCGACGTGATGGCCCGCATCGAGGAGAACTGGCTGCGGTACGTCGGCACGCCGGCCGCTGCACGGCGCTAGCCGGCTAAGCGCCAGCGTCCCGCTCTTGACCAGTTCACCGGCACCTCGGCCGGGTTCAGGCGGGAGCGCCTAGCTCCTGGAGCACGTCCGCGAGCACGACCGCGTTGTTGTGCTGCTCGTCGTGCGCTCCGTAGACGATCGTGACAGGACCGTGGCGTGCGCGCTCGGCGAGCGCGTCGAGGGCTGCCCGGTGCTCGGGGGCCAGCAGCTCGGCGCGGTAGCGGCGGCGGAACTCATCCCATTTCGCCGGATCATGGCCGAACCAGCGGCGCAGCTGAGTGGACACCGCGAGGTCACGTGCCCACTCGTCCAGCCGCGCCTCCGCCTTCGTAATCCCCCGCGGCCACACCCGGTCGATCAAGACGCGGTAGCCATCTGCCGGGGTCGGCGGCTCGTAGGCGCGGCGAATGCGGACTGCCATCCGCTCTCCCCTTCGCTCCTCAGCACGGCGCCTGGGGGCGGGCAGGAGCCCAACAACATTAGCGTGTGGGTGGCCAGGCGACCGTGAGCAGGAACACGCTGTCCTCGAGCGCCTCGACGTCGTGGGTGATTCCCGCCTCGAGCGCCAGCAGGTGCCCCGCCGGCAGCTCGAGCGTCTGGTCGGGCAGGCGCAGCCGCAGCCGTCCGCTCACGGTCTGGATGCTCACCCGTCCGGCCGCCTGGTGCTCCTGAAGCCGCGCGCCGCGCCGGAGGGCCGTCAGCACGATGCGGAAGTCTGGGGCCTTGACGAGCGTATTCGCGTTGCGATCGCCTTCCTGATAGCTCAGCTCGGTGCGCAGTTGCGCGGCTTCCACCGCCAGGTCGAAGGCGAGCGCGCGGCCCGCCAGCTCCTGGGGTGCTCGCTCCCAGCTACCGGTAGTCGTCCCCGGCGCGTGCGGGTTGTTTGCCTGTCCTTCAGTCATGTCCCGTCCTCCACCCGTTGAGGTGGTGCCGGGCAGGCGTTGCTCGCCGGCTCCGCGCGTAGCGCCGTCGCTTCTCCGCCACGCGGGACAGTCATGCGGTCCGCCTGCCCGGCCAGCCGCTACTTCTTGTAGTAGTCCGCGTTGACCTGGATGTAGTTCTGGTACTCCGCCGGCACGTCGCTCTCCGCGAAGATCGCGGTGACCGGGCAGACCGGCTCGCAGGCCCCGCAGTCGATGCAGGTGTCCGGGTCGATGTACAACTGGGGCGCGTCGTCGAAGCCCGCCTCCCCGCTAGAGGGATGGATGCAGTCGACCGGGCACGCCTCGACGCAGGACTGATCCTTGGTGCCGATGCAGGGCTCGCAGATCACGTACGCCATGCTGCTTCTCCTCGATGTTGATGGGGCGACCGGGAGCGCGCGGAGCGGCTCCACGTGCCGAGCTTCCCTAGACGTAGGATCGCACAGGTCCGCGCGCCGATCATTGCGCTAGCGCAACTCCGCCCGCGGGCGGATCTCCCCCAGCCCGCCGCCGTTCCGTTTCCCCCTGCACGCCGGCGGCGCCCGACCGGGGCGTGAGCCCCACGCTACAGTAGTATGGAGAGAGGAGTTGTGAGCAAAAGGAGAGCGAGATGCTCCAGGCGCCGAGTACCAGGCGGACAGCGCCCACGACCGAAGTGTCGGAGGGGCGGGCCAGCTGGGGCGACGTGCAGACGCGCGCGGATTTCCTCGCCACGGTGCGATTGTTCGCGCGCTTCCCGCGTTGGCGGCTGGAGGAGATGGCTGCGCGGCTGCGCGCGCGAGAGGTTTCGCGCGGCGCCTTCGTCTTCCTCGCCGGCGAGGCGTCACGCGAGCTGAACATCCTGTGGACTGGCCAGATTAAGGTGATTCACGAGACCGAAGAGGGGCAAGGAGTGATCCTGCGCCTCATCCGGCCCGGGGAGATCTTCGGCGGTGCGGCGGGCTGGGGCAGCCCGCGCTACCCCGCCAGCGCCGTGGCGCAGCAGCCCAGCATCGTGCTCCAGCTACCGGCGCGCGACTTCACCGACCTCATCAGCTCCCAGCCGTACTTCGCTCTCGCCGTCATCCGCGAATTGGGCGCCCGCCTGCGTGAGGCGGAAACGCGGATCACCGAGCTACAGACGGCCCGTGTCGAGCCGCGACTCGCTCGCACGCTTCTGCGCCTAGCGCGGCGGACCGGCCTCAAGACGCCAGCCGGGATCGACCTCGACGTGCGGCTGACCCGCCAGGAGATCGCCGAGCTGACGGGCACGACCTTGAGCACGATCAGCCGCACTCTAAGTGCCTGGGAGCGCCAGGGAATCATCCACGCCGGGCGCGAGCACATCGTCATTCGCTGCCTGCCCGCGCTGCGGGCGCTCGCCAGGGGCTTGACAGCCAGCGACGGCGAGACGCGGCCCCCACCGGAGGATCGCTAAGGCGATGGCCGGGCCGATTCACCCGCCAGAAGGCATTTGGGCCGCCGCCGACGAACGTGGGCCAGGTTCCGCGGTTGTCCGCGACGTTCAGCGCCACCGTGGTCGTTTTGCGGGGCCGTGGCCGGCCGCACACAGAACCTGTAGCTGGTCGTGCCGGCCGGGAGGATGATGCGAGCTAGCGGTGGGGCCGCGGCGCGTCTCGAGCATCGCGCAGTCGCTAGACCGACGAGGGCCGTCCGACGCTCTCGAGGAAGGCGCGGACCGCCGCCCAGCAAGCGTCGGGGCTCTCCCAGAACAGCATGTGGCGCGTGCGCGGCACGAGCACCAGGCGCGCGTGCGGCAGCCCTGCGGCTAGCTCACGCGCCACGCCGACGGGCGTGCTGGTGCCGCGCGCCACGGTGTCCTCGGCGCCGCAGATCACCAGCGCCGGCGTGCCGATCTCGGCCAGCCGCTCGGTCGTGACGTAGCCCTGCCGCGCCAGCACGTGCTTGCGAAACTCGGCCTCCGTCCCGGCGTGCGCCCACAACGCGTCGGCGAGGGCCTCGGCGCGCTCGGGATGGGCCCGAAAGGTGTCGGGGTGGAAGGCGAAGTCGTCGTTTAGCGCGTGGTTGCGAATGTGGGCGCGGTAGCCCTGCGCAGCGATCTCGCGCTCGACCGCCGCCGGCACTACGCGCGGCCGATCGGCGGGCACGCCCGCCCCGGCCGCGGCGAGCACGAGGCTCCGCACGCGCTCCGGCTGCTGGCGGGCGGCTTCCAGGGCGATGACTGCGCCGATGGCGAAGCCCAGCAGGTGTGCGCGGGGCAGGCCCAGCGCGTCCATGAGGGCGAGCGTGTCCCGCGCGAACAGCCGCACGTCGTAGTCGTCGGGCGTGCCGGCACTCTGGCCGATGCCGCGCTGGTTGAACGCCACCACCCGGTAGCGATCCGCTAGCTGCGGGATGCCGCTGAGCGTCCAGGCGTCGAGCGGCCACCAGTCGGGCGAACACAGCACGATGGCCTCGCCCTCGCCGACGCTCAGATACTCGACCTGGCGGCCCCCGACCTCGATGAGCGCCATGCGCGCCTCCTGCACGGAGATGCTGGGCGGCGTATTCTAGCGCGCGGCCGGCATCGCCGCCAGCGTGCGCCAACGACGACAAACGGCCAGGCCTGGCTCAGACCGCCAGGGGGAGCGGGAGCCGGCACTGGCCGTTGTCGGGGCCGCTGGCGCGGTCGAACAGCGAGGCCGCGAGGTCACGACCGCTGGCAGGGTAGCCGTGCCAGTCCGTCGCCTCGCCGCGCCGTCGTCAGGCAGGCACGAGAGCCGATACGGGAGCCGCCTTAGGCCGCGATGGGGTGCTTGCGCGGGCGGCCGCGCTTGCGGCGCTCGCCCTCCGGGGGCGGTGGCGGCAGGTCGGCGAGGCGTGCGCGCGGCGCCACGGCGAACACGCTCTCGCCGCAGTGCAGGCAAGAATAATCGTTGTCGTAGTCGCGGTACACCGCGCCACCGCAACGCGGGCAGCGCTTCACCGGGGACGCCAGCGGAACCGTCGCCATTACGCACCTCCTGGACTCGTCGCCCCAGCGGGGCACCCTCTCAAGCCCACTACCACTATCGTGTGTCGGCAGGGAGGCGCGCATCGGCCAGGTGGCTATATTGCGATCCGCCGGATGACGTATTTGTGCAGTACGAGAATCGTCCTTGTGGTGTAGCCAAGCGTCCCTAAGCCCTCGGCCAGGGTGGTGTGTACGTTTGGCTTCGCCAACCTTACACGCCAACCTGGGACGGCAGATTGGCCAGCCGAGCCCCCAGTACCTGGCCCATACCCCGGCGGGAAGGCAAAGGCCGGGCGGTGGACGAGGTGGTCCAGCTCCCGCGAGGGCAGAGGTCACGCGCGGGACGAGGGTACGGCGTCAGGGATGCGCGCGTGGCGCAGGCGCGGCTCCAGCAGCGCGGTGCCGCCCCAGAACAGTGCGAGCGTCGCCAGGGCAACGACCTGCATCATCGGCCCGACGCCAACCTGCCCGGCGATCACGCCACCGCAGAAGGGACCGGCGATCGAGCCGAGGTCCTTGCCCATGTTGAAGATGCCCGAGGCGACGCCACGCTGTGCGGCGGTCGTGGCCGTGGCGTCCATGACGCTCACCCCGCCGGTTACGGTGAGGATCGAGCGCAGCACCGACACGGCGGTGACCAGCACGAGCAGCAGCGCCACCGCGGTGGTCAGCGGCACGACACACACGAACGCGGCCGACAGGGTGATCCCCACGCGCGAGATCGTGTTGTAGCTGAACCAGCGCCCCAGCTCGCCCGCGAACACGCGCGTGAAGACGGCGCTAAAGCTGGCGAAGCCCCGGACGAAGCCGAGCGCCGTTAGGCTCAGGCCAATTGCCAGCCCATACAGGTTGAAGAACGGCACGAACATCAGGTTGAGCACGTTGAGGCAGAACAGCAGCAGCGCGGCCAGCAGGATGCCCGGATTGCGGAGCGCGTCGAGGCCGCGGCGCAGCGTCTCACCCCGCGGCGCCGCGTGGCCGAGAGCCGACGCCCGCGTGCCCGGCTCCTGCCGGATCTGTAGATTGATCGCCGCAGCCACCAGCGGGAAGATGGCGGCCGTGGTGAATGCCGCCTCGAAGCCGAACCTGTCGGCCCACCAGCCGCCCACGACGTTACCGAGCATGTTGCCGCCGGCGAGACAAGCCGCGAAGATGCCCATCGCACGGCCCCGCTCGAAGTCGGCCGGTCGCACGTCGAAGAACTGCGCCATGTTCAGCGTGGTCGAGACGCCGAAGGCGAAGCCGTGCAGGAGGCGCAGGCCGCCCAGCATCCAGTCCGAGTCGCTGCGCGGGTAGAAGAAGGTAGCGGCCGCCACGGTCGCCGCGGCGAGCGCGATGGAGACGTTGGCGCGCCCGGGTCGGTAGAGCATTCCCGCGGGCAGCCGGCTGATCAGGCTCGCCACCGACATGGCCGCGACGATCGCGCCGATCTGCCCCAGCGGCACGCCCTGGTGCTGCAGGTAGGGCGAGAGCACGACCGAGATGAACCCCTCGGCCGTATAGGTGCCCACGACCACGAGGTAGACGAGCACCAGGTTACGGGGCAGGCGCATGGGCAGTGCCTCGACCAAGAATGGGACGGTCACGGGTGAGGATGCGGCTGCTACCCGAGCATTGTAGGTGCCGGATGGGCGCGAAGCAACTCGCCCCTCCGTCGCACGAGGCTCGCGCTTGACACTATTTTTGGCGCCTGCGTATGCTCATCGTAATCTTGCGGCGCCGCCCGCGCTCGCGGCGCCTCGCCGGGCGCGGCGAGCGCCAGGGCTCCCGCCCCTCATCAGGGAGTCGCCCCATGTCGCTTGTCATCCCCCGGGCCGCGCTGTCCGCGCTGCTGCTGCTCGGCGCAGCACTGGCCTGCGCGCCCGAGTCCCCCACGCCCAAACCGGCACCCGCAGAGAACGTCCTGCCCGGCACGCCGGGCGTCGTCGGCAAGCCCGCCGCGCTGAAGGTCGCCTGGTCCACCGTGGGGGGTCAGGAGGCACCTGTCTGGGTCGCCCAGGATGCGGGCCTGTTCGCGAAGTACGGCCTCGACGTCGAACTGGTATTCATGGAGGGCGGCACCACCGCCGTGCAGGCGGCGGTGGCGGGCGAGGTGCCGATCTTCACCACGGGGAGCCAGGCGATCGTGAATGCCCGCCTGGAGGGGGCGGACGTCGTCGATCTCGCGCAGTACGTGCCGCGCTTGCCCTACGTCCTGGTGGCCAATCCCCGCGTCCAGAGCGGTGCCGACCTCAACGGGGGCCGCGTGGCCACTGCCCGTCGCGGCGCGGCCTCCGACGTGGCGTTCCAGTACGCCGTGCGCAAGCTGGGGCTCGATCCAAACACGGACGTGACGGTACTGCAGATCGGCGATCAAGAATCGCGGTTCGGCGCGCTGCAAGCGGGCAGCGTCGACGCGACGGTGGTGGACGAGGCGTTCGGCGCCGAGGCCACGCGCCAGGGCTTCCCGGTGCTAGCGGACGTGCGCGACTTGCAGTTCCCCTTCGTCAGCGTCGGCACGACCGACCGCTACCTGCGCGACCAGCCGGACACGGTGCGCAGCTTCATGCGCGCCTTCGTCGAGGCCATCCAGTACTTCAAGGCGAAGCCTGAAGAGTCGAAGCAGATCCTGCGCAAGTGGATGAAGACCGACAACGAGCAATTGATCGACGAGACGTGGGACGCCTATGCCCACCGCTATCTGGCGAGCAAGCCATACCCCACCGTGGAAGGCGCCCAGGCGATGCTGGAGTTCGCGGCGCAGACCAGCACGAAGGTCATCGTCGCCAACCCGCTCGACTACATCAACCCCAAGTTCGTGGAAGACCTCGACAAGAGCGGCTTCATCGATCGGCTGCAGTGAGCCGGGACTATCGCTGATAAGGACCCAGCTGCTGCACCGCGTAGTCCGTAAAGCTCGTGTCGATTACTTTCGATAAGTCAACCTGCTGGGTGACCTCGCCCGCCTGCTCGTAGTACGCTAGGTCGCCACGGATCGAGTCGACGTCGAGCTTGCCATCCGGGTCGAGCCCGGCGGGGCGCATCTCGTCATAGACGCTCGCGTCCTTGATCGGCGTGTGGTTGATCAGGATCTGTATCACCTCGTCACGTCCCCGCCGCTTGGGACCGAAGGCGTCGTTGTAGTCCCGCACGCCGCGGATGTAGGCGGTCATCCAGCGCCGCGCCACGTCCTGCTGCTCCTCGACCAGCTTCGGGCCGTACATGACCACCGCGACTTGCTGGTTGCCGTAGAAGTCGCGCGTGCCCTTCCAGCGCACGGCGGTCCCCAGCTTCTCGATGCGCGACAGGTACGGCTCGATCACGATACCGCCGTCGATCGCCCGGTTGGCGAACGCCGTGATCATGTCCGTGAAGCTGATGTGGTTAAAGTTGATGTCGGCGAACGTCAGACCGCCCTTCTCCAGCGCCCGGGCCACGTCGACCTCGGTCGAGTTGCCGGGCGCGGTCGTGGTGATCGTCAGCCCCTTCAGGTCCTTGTAGTCCTTCACCTGCCCCGAGTCGATCAGGTCCTTGCGGATCATCAGGGCGTTGAAGTCCCACTCGGGCGAGGGCGTGCTGCCCTTGTCGGCCACCATGCGGAGCGGCACGCCGCGGCCGATAGCGTTGTACAGCCCGGCCGCGATCGCGCCCGTCCCCACGTCGAGCTGGCCCGCGCCCAGCGGCGCGATCTGGTCCACGCCCGTCTGGAACTGGTTCGTCTCGACCTGCAAGCCCTCTTCCTGGAAGTAGCCGCGGTCCATGGCGATAAAGATACCGCCGTCCGAGCTGGAGCTGACCACGCCCACCTGGAGGGTAACCGGCGGATTGAGCGGCGTGGGGTGGTAGGCGGTCGCGGCGCTTGGCTGCGACGCCGCCGGCGCGCTCGCCTGCGGTGCCGCCGGCGCGTTGGGCTGCGAGGCGGCCGGCGCCTGGTTGGCGGCGCCGGGCGCGCTGGGCGCATTGCTCGGCGGACTCGCCGCGGGCGCGGCGCGGCCGCCACAGGCCGCGGCAACCAGCATAGCGACGGCGAGCGCAATCGTACCCGAAACCCGATGGTAATGTAGCGGTCTCCGCGCCATGTGCCTACCCTTTCTCCGCCGGGCCGAGCGCCCCGGGTCACCCTGGTCCGGGCATGCAGAGCGCCCGTGCCCGGCGTGCTGCGCGAGTTTTGCTCCAGCATACAACGGCGGCGCCCCGGCGCCTAGCGTCGAGCGGACGCGACGTGTGGGGATCTCGGCCGCGTCGCGGTCCGGCTGAGCACTCGGCGCAGCGGGAGGTCACCCGGAGTGCCAGGCCGGCCGCTTCAGCGCTGGCGCGGGCCGACGAGGATGTCCTGGCCCTCGACGCGGACGGGATAGCTGGGCAGGTCGTAGCCGCGCGCCACCCCCTCCATCGGCGGGTAGACGATGTGACCGTCGCGCACGTCGAACCGCCAGAGGTGCGCGAAGCACGTCACCGTGCAGTCGTCGTGCAGGTAGCCCATCGCCAGGGACGTGCCGACGTGCGTACACCAGGCGCCGAAGGCGTAGTAGGTGCCGTCCACGTTCGCGAGCACCAGGCGCTCGCCGTGTGCCTCGATCTCGCGCATGTCGCCGGCTGGCACGTCGCCCACCTCGGCCACCTTCTCCCACTCGGCCATCGCCCGCCTCCCGCACCGTGTCGCTACAGCATGATACCCGCACGCTTCCCGCACCGGCCGCCGGGCGGCCTGTGATGCCGTCGTGCCACCCCGTGGCGCGGCGGGTGGGCATGAAAACTGCGGGCGGCGCCTATAATTCCGCAGAGGCTACGCAGGCGGGGACTTCGGGCCTCACGGGGAGCAGGCATGACGGTAGCGGGGCCCATGGGTTCGCGCGCGCGGTCGCCGCGTGCCTCATGGCTGCAGAGGCGTACGTGACTCCTCAGGAGGCGCGCGCCCGCCTGGCGCTGCTGGCCGCCGGCGAGGAGGGCGACCTCGACCTGGCGCGCGCCGCGCTCTACCTGGCCGCCGAGGAATATCCGGCCCTCGACGCCGACGCTTACGTTGCCCGCCTCGACGCCATGGCGCGCGACGTGGCCGACCTACCGCTGGAGACCGCCCCACCGCTGGGCCGGCTGCTGGCGCTGAACCGCTACCTGTTCGCCGAGCAGGGCTTCACCGGCAACGCCTACCACTACTACGACCCGCGCAATAGCTTCCTGAACGAGGTCATCGACCGGCACACGGGCATCCCGATCACGCTCTCCGTCGTCTACCTGGAGGTCGGTTGGCGGCTGGAGCTGCCGCTCGCGGGCGTGGGCATGCCGGGGCACTTCCTGGTCGGCTACTACCCGGAGGGCGGCGCGCGGTACGTGGACGTGTTTGCGCAGGGCCGCCTGCTGACGCGCGACGACTGCGTCGCCCGCCTGCACGAGCAGTTCGGCAGCGGCTTCGTCTTCCGCGACGAGCACCTGGCCCCCGTGAGCAAGCGCCAGATCCTCACCCGCATGCTCACAAACCTGAAGCAGATCTACCTGCAGCGCCAGGACCTCGACCGCGCGCTGGCCGCCGTCGAGCGCATCTTGTTGCTGACCCCCGACCAGCCCGGCGAAGTGCGCGATCGCGGCCTGATCCAGTACCGGCGCGGCGCCCTGCGCGCCGCCCACGCCGACCTGGAGCGCTACACCCAGCTGGCCCCCGACGCCCCCGACGCCGAGACGGTCCGCCGCCAGATGGCCCTCGTCTGGAACCTCTGGGCCAGCCGCAACTGAGCGCGTCACCGCGCCCGCGGGAAGTACTTGAACGCGTCGTAGTAGGGCTGCTTCGGGACGAACTGGGTCCGCGGGCCGCTCGGACCACCCGGCGGAATCGTGGCGGTAAGCCCATACGTCTCGCCGTAGGCGTCGTGCAGCATGTGCAGGTCCGCGGATGTGATCCAGGGGCGGCTGGCCATCCAGGTGAGCGCCGCGCGCAGGCGCACCGCCTGGCTCACGGGATCGCGCATCCAGCCGTACTCGGTGATCCAGATCGGCTTGGCCCCGTCGCCCATCGCCACCATCCCCGCGTGCAAGCGGTCGATCTCGGCCGTCCGGAGCCCCGTGCCGGGATCGTCGGTGGCGAGGTCCGAGGGCGCCGGATCGGCGTCCGCCGCGCCGCCGCCGTAGGGGTGAAACGCCACCGCGTCCCAGGGGCGGTCGTCCGCCTGCTCGTAGAGCCAGTGGACGTAATCCCAGCCCGTCACCGTGGCGGCGGCCACCTGCACGCTCGGATCGACGGCCTTCGCCTCGGCGTAGAAGGCGCGCAGCACGCGCAAGTAGTCGGCCGCGTCGTGGCCCAGGTAGCGCCACAGCTCCGGCTCGTTGCCCACCTCCCAGCGACGCACGAACGGGTAGCGCGCCACGGCCGCCCGCGCGGCCGCGTGCAGCTGCGGCTCGCGGGCGGCGGGCAGGTCGCACCACGCCTGCTCGGCGGCGCGGCAGCCGGCCGGGTCGGTCGCGGCCCACGCGGGCACGGTGACGAAAACGGCGGTGATCTCCAGGCCCGCCGCGTTCAGGCGCGACAGCACGCGGTCGAAAATGCCGAAATCGTACTGGCCTTCCCGGGCCTCGAACTGCTTCCAGTCAACGGCCACGCGCACGCCCGTGACGCCGAGGTCGCGGTAGAGCGCGAGGAACTGATCGAAGTGAGGATCGAGCCACCAGGCGTGGCCCGCGATGCCGAAGAGGGCGGGCGGAGCGCCGAGCTGCTGCGCCGCCGCGCCGCCCGGCGCGGCCGGCGCCAGGAGCAGCAGCGCCAGCAACACGAGAAGTCCGCCTCGGCCGCGCCACCCTCCCGGGCGAGTAGCCCGCCGTGAACGCTGCGCTGCCCCTGCCAGAGCGACCAGGCCCGCGCCTATCCCGCTAGTCGCCGCCCGTATTCCCCGCATCGGCCGATTCTAACAACCGGGCCGGTCGCTGCGCGAGAATACGTCGGCACGCATCAGGGAGCGGGCGCGGCTCGCTCGCGCAACGCGCGCCGGACCTTCTCGGCCGTGATCGGCAGGTCGTAGATGCGCACGCCCACCGCGTCCTCGACCGCGTTGGCGATGGCCGCCGCCAGCGGGCAGTTCGGCCCCTCGCCGATGCCCTTGCCCTGGTAGGGGCCGGGGCCGCTCGGGTCTTGTAGCAGCTCTGTCGTGAGCGGCGGCACGTCGCCCATCGTCGGCAGCTTGTACTCGCCGAGATGTGCCGTCTGGACGCGGCCCTCGTCGAGGGCGACCTCCTCCAGCAGCGCGTAGCCGAGCGCCTGCACCGTGCCCCCGTCGATCTGGCCCTGGTGGCCGAGCGGATGGATGACCGTGCCCACGTCGTGGGCGCCCACGATGCGCTCGACGCGCACCGCGCCCGTCTCCGGATCGACCTCGACCTCGGCCACCTGCACGTGGAAGCTCGGCACGTGGCCCACCGCCCGCGCCTCGGCGTGGCCGCGCCCCACCAACGCCTCCGCGCCCGCCGCCCGCGCCACCGCCGCCAGCGTCGCGGCCCGCCCACCGCCCCGGCACGCGCCGTCCGCGAGCTGCACCGTAGCCGGCGCGCAGTCGAGCAGCGGCGCCGCCGCGGCCACGAGCCGCTCGCGCAGCGCCGCTGCCGCCGCCTGCACCGCCGTGCCCATCAGCTCCGTCACGCGGCTCGCGCTCACACCCGAGTCGGCCGGCGCCCGCGCCGGCTCGACCAGCGTGATCCGCACCTGCGCCGGCGGCAGGCGTAGCTCCTCGGCCACGATCTGCTGGAGCACCGTGTGCAGCCCGGTGCCGGTGTCTACGAGCGCGCATACCACCTCGACGTGGCCTTCGGAGGTGCAGCGCACCTCGGCGTCGTAGGCGCCCGGATTGGCATGCTTCACCGCGAGCGCCATGCCGCGGCCACGGTTCGGCCCGCGGCGGGGCGCATCCCAGTCGGCGGCGGCCGCGGCGCGCTCCAGCGTCTCGACGGCGTGGACGTGGTGGAACGGCTCGCCGAGCGGCGACAGGTCGCCCTCGCGCAGCGCGTTGCGGAGGCGTAGGGCGTACGGGTCCATGCCGAGCGCGCGGGCGATGACGTCGAGCTGCGACTCGGCGGCGAACACGACCTGCGGCTCGCCGGGGGCCCGCATGTGCCCGCACGGCACCTGGTGCGTGTACACCTGGTAGCTCTCGATGCGGACGTGGGGGAGGCGGTACTCGCCCGCCGCCTCCATCGCGCCCGGGAGGTTGCAGAAGGGGATCGGCTTCAAGGCGCCGTAAGCGCCGCTGTTGTAGACGACGCGCGCCGCCCGGGCGACCAGCGTGCCGTCGGCCATCACGCCCGTCCGCAGCGTCACAACCGCCGGATGGCGCGGGTTGGCCGCCTGTAGCTCCTCGGCGTAGGTCATCACCATCCGCACCGGCCGCCCGGTCCGCAGCGCCAGCAGCGCGCAGTGCGGCGCCGCCATGTACGAGCCCTTGCCGCCGAAATCGCCGCCCACGGCGATAGGGTGGACGACGACGCGCTCGCGCGGCAGGCCCAGCGCGTGCGCTACGTAGCCCTCCAGTAGACGCGGCACTTTGTTCGAGGCCCAGACGTGTACCACGCCGGCCGCGTCGACCTCGGCCAGGCAGGCGTGCGGCTCGACGTAGCCGTGGTGCTGCAGCTGCGTGCGAAAGGTGTGCTCGAAGACGTGGTCGGCCGCGGCAAACCCTTGCTCTACGTCGCCCTTCGTCCAGACCTCCAGCGAGAGCACGTTCGGGAGGTCGGGCACGCGCTGCTCGGCGTGCGCCGCCGCACGAATCGCCTCGGCCGTGTGGACCAGCGGGGCGTCCGGCTGCATGGCTTCCAACGGGTCGAAGACGGCCGGCAGCGGCTCGTACTCCACCCGCACGCGCGCCGCGCCCTCCTCGGCCGCGTCCGCGTCGTCGGCCGCCACGACGGCGACGATCTCGCCGGTGAAGCGTACCTCGTCGTGGGGCAGGAGCGGCATGTCGCGCATGGCGCGGCCGATGAGCACGGCCGGCGCGTCGGCGGCCGTGAGCACGGCCCGCACGCCCGGCACGGCCATCGCAGGAGCCGCGTCCAGCCGTACAATACGCGCGTGGGGATGCAGGCTGCGCACGGCCTTGGCCCAGAGCGCGTTGGGCCGCAGCACGTCGGCGGCGTACTGGGCCGCGCCCGTTACCTTCGCCGCGCCGTCGAGTCGCGGCACGGCCCGCCCCACCACCTGATACGCTTGGGTCGTCACCATGCCCTCCTCCCCACCACCGAGCGCTCGCTCGCCCCATGCTTCGGCAGGATAGCCCGGCCCCGGCCGCGGAGCAAGGGAGGAGGACCTACTCCCGGCCTCTTGATGCGGGGAGGGGGAGCACCGGCCGACTTGCCTGCCGGCTCCTCGTCTTGCAGTGAGCCAGAGGAGAAGGACGAGGCGGGTGGCTCCCCCCTTCCTTGCGTCTACCGAGCCTATTTCTTGCGCGCCAGGGCGGCCAGGATCAGCCCGCCCAGCGCGAGCGCGCCGAAGGCCGCGGTAGTGCCCGGATAGGAGCGGATTTGGCGGCCGAAGTGGCGTAGCACCAACCCCTGCTGGCCCAGCGAGGCGGCCTCGCGCATCAGGTTGCCGCCCGACTCCACGCGGTCGGCCAGCAGCAGCAGCAGCCAGTGGTTCGGGTCGTGCTGCGGCAGGCTGTAGGCCTGGCGCCGGATCTGGGCCGGCAGGCCGCTCGCCGGCTCGGCCGTGCCGTAGACCGGCGTGGCGGCGGCGGGGTCCACCTGGACGGGAAGCGGCAGTTCGCCGCTGGGCGGCGGCGCCTGCGGAACGATGCGCTCCGTCGTCTGCATCAGTGCGCTCCGTTGTGGCCGTTCGAGCCAGACTGCGGCTTGAGCAGCACTTTGATCGCGCTATCTAGCTTGCGCTCGAAGATCTCGTAGCCGTAGGGCGCCTCTTCCAGCGGCAGCTCGTGCGTCACCACGAAGGACGGGTCGATCGCGTGGCTGCGCGTCTTCGCCAGCAGGTCGTCGAGGTAGGTGAGCACGTTGCACTGGCCCATGCGCAGGGTCAGGTTGCGGTTCATGGCCCAGCCGATGGGGAAGAAGTGGTTGAACGGCGGGCCGTACACGCCGAGGATCGACACGGTGCCGCCGTTGCGCACGGCGTTGATGGCCCAGGACAGTGCCGTGATGCAGCCGGCCTCCAGAAACATGGCGCCCTGCACGCTCTGCAGCCGTGAGCCGTCGGCCTCCAGGCCCACCGCGTCGATGCAGGCATCGGGGCCGCGCCCGTCGGTCATGTCCTTGAGCAGCGCGATCACGTCGGGCACGTCGTCGAAGTTGATCGGCTCCGCGCCGCACTGGTCGACGGCGAACTGCAGGCGGTAGGGCACGTGGTCGACCGCGATCACGCGGCCCGCGTGGAAGACGTCGCGCGCTGACTTCATGGCGAAGAGGCCGACCGGCCCACAGCCGAACACGGCCACCGTGTCGCCGGGCCGGATGCCCGCCATCTCGGCGCCAAAGTAGCCGGTGGGGAAGATGTCCGCCAGCATGACGGCTTGCGGGTCCGACACGTCATCCGGCAGCCGCTTCGGCCCCGTGTTCGCGTACGGCACGCGCACGTACTCGGCCTGCGCGCCCTCGTAGCCACCAGTGGTGTGCGAGTAACCGTAGATGCCGCCGAGGTCGCTGTACGGGTTGGCGTTCTCGCACTGGGACCACATCTGCCGGGTGCAGTAGAAGCAGCGGCCGCAGGTGATGTTGAACGGCACCACCACGCGGTCGCCGGCCGCGACTGCCGTGACCTGATCCCCGACCTGCTCGACAGTGCCGACGCACTCGTGACCGAAGGTGTAGCCGACGCGCGTGTCGGGCACTAGGCCGTGGTACAGGTGCAGGTCCGAGCCGCAGATGGCGGCCGTGCTCACCCGCACGATCGCGTCCTCAGGGTGCAGGATCGCCGGCTCCGGTTTGTCCACTACACGCACGTCGTTCTTGCCGTAGTAGGCTAGCGCTCTCATAGGCCCCTTGTCCCTTGCCGCTAGTCGGTTGGCGAGGTGGCCGAGGTGACGCAAGTGCCGTGCCGCCGTGGCATGGCGCGTGCGTCTTATGTCGGCGGCGGGGGGCCGAGAACGCGATCGTGGGAGGGCAGGATGGCGGTGGCGGTGGGGGCCGAGCAGCAGGCGAGAAACGAGGGCGCGCCGAGCGCCACGAGCGCGACGCCGGTCGAGTCGGCGCAGGCGGCAGGGCTGCGCTACGTCAGCGACGCGCGGCCGGGCATTCGGCGCAAGCGGGCCGGGCGCCACTTCCGCTACGTCGGCCCCGACGGGCAGCCGGTCCATGATCCGGCGGTGCTCCAGCGGATCAAGACGCTCGCCATCCCGCCCGCCTGGACGGACGTGTGGATCTGCCCCGATCCGAACGGCCACGTCCAGGCCACCGCCCGCGACGCGAAGGGGCGCAAGCAGTACCGCTACCATCCGCGCTGGCAGGCCGTGCGCGACGAGACGAAGTACGAGCGGACGATCGCCTTCGGCCAGGCCCTCCCGCTGATCCACGAGCAGACGGAGCGCCACCTTCAGCTGCCAGGGCTGCCACGCGAAAAGGTGCTCGCGGCGGTCGTGCGGCTGCTAGAGACGACGCTTATCCGCGTCGGGAACGACGAGTACGCGCGCAACAACCACTCGTTCGGGCTCACCACGATGCGCGACCGACACGTGGACGTCGAGGGCGGCAAGATGCGCTTCCACTTCCGGGGCAAGTCCGGGAAGCAGCACACGCTGGAGCTACGGGACCAGCGCCTGGCGCGCATCGTGCAGCGCTGCCGCGACATCCCCGGCCAGGAGCTGTTCCAATACATTGACGACAACGGCGAGCGGCGCGACGTGGGCTCGGGCGACGTGAACGAGTACCTGCGCGAGATCACGGGGCAGGACTTCACGGCCAAAGACTTCCGCACCTGGGCGGGCACCGTCCTCGCCGCGTGGGCGCTGCAGGAGTTCGAGGCCTTCGACTCGGAGACACAGGCCAAGAAGAACGTCGTGCGGGCCATCGAGCGGGTGGCGGAACGCCTCGGCAACACGCCCGCCGTGTGCCGCCGCTGCTACGTCCATCCGGCCGTGCTGGAGGCGTATCTCGACGGCTCCCTGGCCGAGAACCTGAAGGACCGGGTGGAGGGCGAGCTAACCGAGAGGCTGGGCAAGCTGCCGCCCGAGGAGGCCGCCGTGCTCGTGTTCCTGCAGCACCGCCTGGCGCAAAGCGGTGCCCAGTCCTCGGGCTAGAAGGTGCCGTGGTAGAGGGCGCAGGAGCGGCAGACGTCGGGGGGCTCGTCGGAGTCGAGGCGAGCGCGGAAGGCCTGGTAGTCCGCGCCGTTCCAGACGGCCGCGGCGCCCTGCTCGACCATGTTGCCGAAATGGACGCGGTCGGGCGTGGCGACCATGCAGCACGGCATGGCGAGGCCCTCGTAGCTGAGATAGGCGCCGGTCCAGGGCCAGTCGCAGCGCTGCCGCCCCGGCGTGCCGGGCGCGTGCTGGCGCGGCGCGGTGCGCGGCAGGCGCAGCTCCAGCCCCACCTCGGCGGCCGTGGCTCGCGCCGCGTCGAAGTAGTAAGCCACGCGCGCGGGGTCGTCGGCGAGCAGCGTCTGTGCGTCCACAAACTCGCGCATCGGGCGGTAGTGGGCGGGCAAGCTGGCTTCACCGAAGTCGTGGCAGAGGTGCTGCACCGAGATGCCCTCCATCGACCAGGCGGCGGCCAGGCGCACTAGAGCGGGCAGCTCGTGCAGGTTCTGGCGCATCACGACCGTGACGAGGCGCAGGTGCGGCGTGGCGCGCTCGCCCCGTGCCACGAGCAATCCTTCCAGGTTCTGCACCACCCGCTCGAAACGCGACCGCACACGGATCCGCTCGTAGGTCTCGGGCGTCGCGCCGTCGATGGAGATGAACAGCGTGTCGAGGGCGCTGGCGGCGCAGCGGGCGGCCCGCTGGCGGTTCAGCAGTGTCAGGTTCGAGTTGGTGGTCACGCGGATGCCCTTGCCCGCGGCGTAGTCGATCATGTCGAAGAAGCGCGGGTGCATCATCGGCTCGCCCAGCCCTTGCAGGTGCAAGTGAGCGAGGGCACCGAACTGGTCCACGATGCGCGTGAAGTCGTCGAACGGCATGAAGGCCAGCGGCCCGTGTGGCGGGCCGTCGCGCCGGAACTGGATTGGGCACATCTGGCAGCGCAGGTTGCACTGGCCCACGGGCTCGAGCTGGAGATAGGTCGGGAGCGGCAGGGTCTGCATCGAGCCTCCCCAGCGGCGGCGCGTTAGAGGAACGCGACGCGGTACTTCAGGGCGCCGCGCAGGCGCCAATAGACGGCGAGCGGTGGGATGAGCGCGGACGTGACCAGCATGTCCGCCACGTGAGCCGGCGCATGGGACGTGCCGCGCAGGCGCCGGGCGCAGAACTCGGCCGTGAGCGCCGCCCAGGTGCCCGCGGCGCCGATCGCCAGCCGGCGCCGGCCGGTCGCCGAGGCGCCGGCCGCGACGAGCAGCGCGCCCACGCTAGCGTAGTAGCGTCCAGGCGGGGCCGCCTGGATGTGCTGCCGGTACAGGCCGGGGTGCTTCTTGTACAGCAGGGCGTTGTACTGGGCCTTGCGCTGCTGCGACAAGCTGATGCCCCAGCGCCCCGGTCGCACGGGATGCACAACCACCGCCGCGGGCGCGCGCACCAGCCGCGCGCCGCGCTCCAGCAGCACGAAGTGCAAGTCGCTGTCCTCGCGCCAGGCCGCCGGAAAGCGTTCGTCGAACCCACCGGTCGCCAGCAACGCCTCGCGTCGGCAGAAGCAGTTGGCGGTTACGAACTCGCCGCGCTCGAGGCCAGCCGCGTCGCGCTCGTAGTCGGTGGGCACCGGCGGCAGCGGCATGACGACGCGTCCGGTGACGGCGGTCACGCCCGCCGCGCACGCGGCCAGCCCGGCACGCAGCCAACTGGGCGTTGGGACGCAGTCGTCGTCGGTGAAGGCGATGACGGCGCCTCGCGCCGCCCGCCAGCCGCGGTTGCGCGCCGCGGCGGGGCCGTGCGTGCCCGTAACCGCCACGTAGCGCACGGCGCAGGGCGCGCGCTCGGCCCAGCGCGCCACGAGCGCGGCGATCGCCGCACTGGCCGCGTCGTCGGCCACGACGATCTCATAGGCGTCGGGCGGCAGGTCCTGGGCGACTAGCGCGGCCAGGCAGCGGCCCAGCAGAGCGGGGCGGTTGTAGGTCGGGACCACGACCGACACGCGGATGGTCGTGATCGGCGCCGGGGCACGCCCGGCGGGGTGCTGCTGTACGCTGGCGCGGTCGTCGTAGCCGGGCCAGGCGGCCGGACGGCCGCGGGTGGGCACTAGACCCGCCCCGACGACTCCCTGGCCGGCCACGTGGACGGGCCGGCTGGGCGACGCGGGGGACGCGGCATGGTGACCGCGGACGGGCACGAGCCCCGCCCCCGCGATCGGGCGGTCGCCGATCTGCCCCGCCATCGACCTGCGACTAGTGAAAGTCATGCGGCGGGCTCCGGCTTCTCCAGCAGGAACGAGCCGATCACCAGAGCGTCCAGCGGCGAGGTCCAGAAGCACTCGACAGCGTCGCGCGGCGTGCAGACGATCGGCTCGCCGCGCGTGTTGAACGACGTGTTTACCAGCACCGGCACCCCCGTGCGCCGCTCGAACGCCTTGAGCAGATCGTAGTAGAGCGGGTGCTGGGCGCGGTTGACGGTCTGGATGCGCGCGGTGCCGTCGACGTGGCGCACGGCGGGGATGCGGTCGGCCTTGTCGGGGCGCACGTCGTAGACGAACAGCATGAAGGGCGACGGCCCCGCGTCCACGAACCAGTTGGCGGCCGCCTCCTCCAGCACGACGGGCGCGACGGGGCGGAAATCCTCGCGGTCCTTGATCTCGTTGAGGCGGTCCTGCATCGACGCCTGCAGCGGCGAGGCGAGGATCGACCGGGCGCCCAGCGCTCGCGGCCCGAACTCCATGCGGCCCTGGTACCAGCCGACGATCTTGTCCCCCGCTAGCAGCGCGCTCGCCTCTTCGGCCACGTCGGCCAGCCGCCGGTAGGGGAGCTTCGACCAGCGCAGGAAGCCCTCGATCTCGGCGTCGCTGTAGGCGGGCCCAAGGAAGGCGTGGTCCATGACGTAGCGGCGGGTGTCGTCGCGGCGCTGGCGCGCGTCGATCCATAGGGCGGCGCCCAGGGCAGTGCCGGCGTCGCCGGCCGCCGGCTGCACCCAGATGCGGCGGAACGGCCCTTCGTCGCGCAGGCGCGCGTTCATCACGCAGTTCAGCGCCACGCCGCCCGCCAGGCAGAGATCCTCGGCGCCGGTCGCCTCGTACAGCCAGCGGCTGAGGTGCAGCGCCGTCTCTTCGAGGACGAGCTGCAGCGAGCGCGCGAGGTCGTAGTGGCGCTGCTCGGTGGGGCCGCCGCGCTCACGCGCGGGGCCGAAGCGCCGCTCCAGCTCCAGCGGGGCGATCGTGTACTGCCCCGCCTCGCCAACCTGCACCAGCGCGCGCAGCTGATCGGCGTAGCGCGGCTCCCCGAACGACGCCAGCGCCATTACCTTGTACTCATCCGACGAGTGCAGGAAGCCCAGGTAGCTGGTCACCTGCTCGTACAGCAGCCCCAGCGAGTGCGGCACGTCCACTTGGCCGAGCGCCCGCAGCCGGGTGCCCTCGGCCAGGCCGTAGGTCGTGCTGGCGTGCTCGCCGCGGCCGTCCATCGTCAGCACTGCCGCGCGCTCGAACGGCGCCGCCAGGCAGGCGCTCGCCGCGTGGGCGACGTGGTGCTCCACGAAGTGCCACTGGTAGGGGCCGTCGGGCCGGACGCCGCGCAAGCGCGCCTGCAGGTGGTGCGGCACGCCGCCGACGAGGTGCCGCGGCGCGTTCACGACGTACGACAGGAATAGCGGGTCCCAGGCCGACTCCCACTCATCCGGCGTGGGATGGGCGCTCGGCTCCAACGACAGCGTGATCGTCGCGTCGCGCAGGTGGCGCCCGAGCCGCAGCGCCGGATCGTAGGAATAGGCGACGTGGTCGACGTCCGCCAGCCGGATGCCAGCCTCTTTCAGACAGTAGTCGATGGCGTGAAAAGGCAATTCGTAGGCGGAGAAGGGAACGGGACGCTTGCCGTGCTTCACGTGCGTAAAGCGCTCGTCCTCGGCCGCCGCGATCACGCGCCCGTCCTCGACCAGGCAGGCGGCGGAGTCGTGGAAGGCCGCGTTGATGCCAAGCGTGAACATCGACCTCTCCCCAGCGACGGCTAGTGCGCAGCCAAGAGCAGGTTTCCGGGGACGCCCCCAGCGCCCCCGCCGCGCCGACTTAGGGCCAGCTGGTCTCAGTGGGCGGCGTGACGATGACCTCCTGGAGCGCGGAGCCGGCGGGCATACGGACCGCGAACAGGATCACCTCGGCCACGTTGGCGGGGTCTTGCAGGTTCGCCTCGTCGGGCATCGGGATACCTTGCTCGACGAAGCGGTCGAAGAAGTGGGTCCGCATGCCACCAGGGATGATCGTCGTCACGCGGATGCCGTGCGGGCGGCCCTCCACGCCGAGGGCACGGCTGAAGCCGATGAGGCCCCACTTCGAGGCGTGGTAGGCGGAGGCGTTCGCCCAGGCGCGCGTGCCCGCGGTGGAGGCGACGTTCACGATGTGCCCCCCACCCTGGCGCTGCATGAGCGGCAGGGCGGCCTTGGCGAACAGGAACGGCGCGCGCAGGTTCACGCCGATCACCTGGTCCCACTGCTCAATGGACATCTCGGCGACCGAAACCGTATGGTCCACCGCCGCGTTGTTGACGACCACGTCCAGCCGCCCGAACTCTCGCACGGTTCTGTCGACGGCGGCGAACACCGTGTCGGCGTCGCGCACGTCGCCGCGGATAGCCAGCGCCCGCGCGTCCTGGGCCGCGAGCGCATCAGCGGCGCGCTCGGCCGCCGCCCCATTGACGTCCACACAGGCAACGGCGCAGCCGGCTTGCGCGAACGCGCGCGCCGTGGCCTCGCCGAGCCCTGAGCCGGCGCCGGTCACTAGGACTACCTTGCCACGCAGGGAGTCAGCAGTCATGACCTGCTCCTTTGCAATGCTGGGCGGCGGACCAGCGGCCGCCGGGGCGCGTGGGCGCGGGCGCTCGCGGTCACGGCGCGCGCAGGCGGTAGGGGCGCGTCCGCTAGTCCGGCAGCCGCCGCCGCAAGCGCCCGCTCCGCGAGCAGCGTCCGGTAGAGCGCGGCCGTCCGGAGCGCCGCGATCGGCCAGGTGAACTCGCGCTCCATGCGGGCGCGGGCGGCATGCCCCAGCCGCGCCGCCAGCGCCGGTCGCATGAGCACCTGCCGTAGCCGCGTGGCGAGCGCCGCCGGGTCGCGCGGCGGCACGAGGAAGCCGGTCACGCCATCCTGAATGGTGAAGTTGATGCCGCCCACGGCCGCGCCGACGACCGGCCGCCCGCAGGCCATCGCCTCCAGCGGCGTGAGGCCGAATGGCTCGTACCAGGGGGTAGTCACCGCCACGTCGCCGGCGCAGTAGTAGTCGCGCAGCTCGCGCGGCTGCCGCTGCCCGGTGAAGATCACGCGATCGGCGATCCCCAGCTCGGCCGCCAGCCGCTGGAGGACCCCGATCTCGGGGGTGGCGACCGGATCGGGCTCCGGCGAATCGCCGCCGACGACCAACAAGCGCACCGGCGGCCCGTCGCTCGTGCCGAGGAGCGCCAGCGCGCGCACCACGTTGCGCACGTCCTTGCGCGGCAGCAGGCGACCGACGTAGACGACCACCCGCTCGTCGACCGCCAGGCCGATCCGCCGCCGCGCCTCCGCCTGAGGCACGGGCCAGAAGACCTCCAAGTCCACCCCGGCGGGGATTAGCTCGATGCGGTCGGGCTGCGCGTCGTAGTCCTCGACCAGCTCCGCACGCTCCGTCGGACAGTGGGCGATCACGCGGTCGACGGTCCGGACCACGTCCAGCTCGACGGCGATGCGGTCGGCGGGACTCGTATCCGCGGTGCCCTGGTGGCGCTGCTTCGTCTTGCCTAGCGCGTGGAAGATCTGGACGGCCGGGATGGCCAGCCGGCGGCGCAGCTCGGCCGCGACCCAGCCGGACATCCAGAAGTTGCCGTGGACCAGGTCGTAGCGCGTCTCCTCCCGGGCCGCGAATTCCAGGAAGGCGTCGCGGAAGGCCGGCATGTAGGGCCACATGGCGTCCTTGGGGATAAGGGCCGCCGGCCCCGCGGTGAGGTTGACGATCCGCACGCCGGGCGCCCACTCGACGACCGTCGGCTGGGCGGGGCAATCGCGGCGCGTGAACACGTCGACGGCGTAGCCCAGGCCGGCGACGTGGCGGCTGATCTGATCGACGTAGACGTTCTGGCCGCCAGCATCCTCGCCGCCGCGCAGGGCAGCCGGGCTGGCGTGCTCACTCAGGCAGGCGACGCGAAGCGGTGCCCCCACAAGCTCCATCCTCTCAGCGCCCGGTGGGCGCGCCGTGTAGTGCGGTCGTGGCGAGCGCGGCCGCCCGCGCGAAAGCGGCGTTCCAATCGCGGCTGAAGCGGTCGAGCCCAAAGCGCGCGCGGGCAACCGCGCGCGCGTTCGCGCCCAGGCGCCGCGCCTCGGCCGGGTCAGCCAGGAGCGCGCGCATGCGATCGACCAGGTAGTCCAAGTCACAGGACACGTAGCCGGTGCGGCCGTTCTCGATCACCGCGGGCAGCTCGGTCGTGGCGAGCGCGACGACCGGCATGCCGATCGTCATCGCCTCGATCACCGCGAGGGGCAGGCTGGTGTAGCGCATTGGGCTGAACAGAAAGCGGTACGCGGCCACGCGGCGCTGCAGGTCGCGGTAGGGGACGTCCCCGAGGCCGCCGAAGGCCTCGGTCCCCATGCCCGCCACGTCCAGCGGCACGGCCTCGCGCGCCTGCAAGAAGAGGTCGTAGCCAGCGATGCGCGGCCGCCGCTGGATCATGTTGGCGACCATGATGCCGCGCGCGAGCCGGCCGTCATAGACCGCGTCTGGATCGACGGCCACGCTATGCTCCACGACGGCCGTCGGCGTGCGGCCATTGTCCCACATCAGCCGGTTGTAGTGTGTGACGTGGACGAGCAAGACGCTCTCGTCGTCCACCGGGTGCCTCGTGTCCGTGGCGTGCGGCTTCGGCGTGTTGTGCTCCAGGTAGATGCGCGGCAGCCGACGCTGGGCCTCGCTCAGGACCTCGTACTGGTCGGTGAGGTAGTTGCGCGGGGACTGGAACACGATCAGGTCCAGGTCGAGGTCGCGCACCTGCTGGGCGGGCACCTCGTGGAGCCGCGCGTGCTGGTCAAAGGTCCAGCCGCGGCCCAAATACCCCTCTGGCGCGCCCGGCTTCGTCGGCACGTACCAATCGTGGTCCAGCGCCGCCAGCGCGTTCAGGTAGCTGCCGTGGACGTGCCAGGTGAAAATCCTCAGACGCTGCACGCGACAGCCCCCCTCTCCAGTAGCTGCTCGGCCACCGCCAGTACGTCGTGGGACGCGACGCCGGTCAGGCAGCGCGGCTCGACGGGACAGGCGCGCTCGGAGCAGGCGGCACACGGGAGCGGCGCGCACACGACGACGTGCCGCTCGCGGTCCAGCGGCGCCCAGCGGCGCACGTGGCCCGGCCCAACGACCGCGACGCTCGGCGTATCGACGGCAGCCGCGAGGTGCATCGGCCCGGTGTCGCCGCTGACAAACAGGTCGCAGCGGGCGATGAGCGCCGCCAGCCCGCCGAGGCTCGTGCGCCCGGCGAGGTTTAGGGCCGGCGCGCGCAGGCCCGCCGCGACTGCGGCCGCTACGTCCAACTCGCTCGGGCCTCCCGTCAACACGACTCTCGCGCCGTGCCGGGCCGCGAGCGCGTCGGCGACGGCGGCGAAGCGGGCGGGCGGCCAGCGCCGCGCGACGGCGCTCGCTCCCGGATGCATCCCGACGACCGGGCCGCTCGCCCGCCCCAGCGGCCGGAGGAGCGCCTCTGCTTCGGCGTGATCCTCGGGCAGCAGCGGAAACTCCAGGCGCACATCGTGGGACGGGCAGCCGAGCAGCCGCGCCAGACCCAGGTTTCGCTCGACCTCGTGCGCGTCCCAGGGGTACGGCGCTCCCAAGGTCAGGTCCGGCGAGGGCGTGCCGTCGTAGTACCCGACCGTCGCCCGCGCGCCGAGCGCGCGCACCGCCGCGTTGCTCGTGCGGCCGCTGCCGTGCATCTGGATGGCTAGGTCGTAGCCGTAGGCGCGCTGGGCCGCGAAGAAGGCGGCGGCGCGGGCCGGGTCCGGCGGCACCTCGGCGATGCCCGGATGGCCGGCGAACGCCACGAAGCGGTCGAGGTAGCGCGCGCAGCGCCGCGCGAACGCCGCCGCCCAGGGCAGCCCGATCAGCGTGATCTCGGCGGCTGGAAGCCCGGCCCGCAGCGTCCGCCAAGCGGGTACCGCCAACAGCAGGTCGCCGAGATTGAGCGCACGGAGGATGGCGATCCGCCGCACTGAGCCGTCGAGACGCGGCACGCTGGCGCTCATCGCACCGCCTCCACCGCCGACAACGGGGTACGCGCGGCACCCGCCTCGGCCAGCAGCTCCGCGGCCGCGCGCACGACCATCGGCGGCGTGACCTGCCGCAGGCACTCATGGCCGACCGGGCACACGCGGCTGTAGCACAGGCGGCAGGGTACGTCCGCGTAAAGCTGACGGTGGGGCACCCGCCACGGCCCCCACTGCTCCGGCGGGTTGGTGAGCGCGAACAGCGCCACCACCGGCGTCT
Organism: Pseudomonadota bacterium; assembly: GCA_021325365.1. The sequence continues at coordinate 24,028 of JAJPHF010000036.1, read as the reverse complement.
TGACGGCTGCCGCAACGTGCATCGGCCCGGTATTGTTCGTGACCGTCAGATCGGCGGCCGCGACGAGGGCGCAGAAGGTGGCGAACGGCAGGGGACCGGCCAGCGGCAGCACCGAGGGCCGCGTGTCAGGGCGCAAACGCGCGACGATCCGGTCCACCAGCGGTCGCTCATCCGGGGTGCCGGTCAGGGCGACGGTCGCGCCCAGCCGCGCGACCAGCAGGTCCGCCACCTCGGCGTACAGCTCCCAGGGGTACGTGCGTGCCGGCATGCTGCACCCCGGATGGAGCACCACGACCGGCCGCCGCGGGTCCACTTGGCGCTCGGCCAGCAGCAGGGCGGCGTCGGCGCGGGCGGCGGGCGGCACGCGGAGCGCCAGGTCAAGCGAGTCCGTCTGCAGCCCGACCGCGCCGACCAGGTCGAGGCCGCGCTCGACCTCGTGCATCATCCGCTCCGGATGCTTGTGGCGGGTGGTGAGCAGCGAGCCTGGTCCATCTATCGAGGCCGCGAGCCGCAGCGGCACGTCGGCCAGGTAGCACAGGTAGGCCGCCGGCAACGGACTCTGACGGAACGAGGTGAAGATGATCGCCGCGTCGAAGGCGCGCTCCCGCAGGCGCGCGATCATCGCCTGCTCGCGGGCGCTGTCGTGCGGGAGCGACTGCCACGGGTCGATCCAGGGCGCCTCGTAGACGATCACGTCGTCCACGTCCGGGTCCAGGCGTCCGACCTGAGCGCCGACGGGGCTGGCGAGCAGCGTCAGCGCGGCGTCCGGCAGCGACTGCCTGATGGCGTGCAGGGCGGGCGTCGTGACGAGCACGTCGCCGAGGTTGTCCAGCCGCACGGCCAGGATGCGGCGGGCCGCGCGCCACTCCCGGGGGATCACGGCGCCCCCCCCGCCCTACCGCCCGCCCGCGCCACGATACGCTGGATCACCGCTGTCGTGCTCAGGCTGCCGACGAGCGGCAGGATCACCACGCGCCCGCCCACGGCGTGCACCGCCTCGGCCTCGGGGAGCGGCGCCTCGGCGTAGTCGCCGCCCTTCACGTGGACGTGAGGCCGCAGGGCGTGGATGAGCCGCGCGGGCGTGTCCTCGTCGAAGAGCAGGGCATGGTCGACGGAGTCGAGCGCGGCGACGAGCGCGAGGCGGTCGCGCTCGGGGTTGATCGGGCGCCGCTCGCCCTTCAGGCGGCGCGCGCCGCGGTCGGTGTTCACGCCGACCACCAGCACGTCGCCCAACGCCTTCGCCTGCCGCAGAAACTCGACGTGGCCGGCGTGCAGGATGTCGAAGACGCCGTTGGTGAAGACGACGCGGCGGCCGGCGGCGCGCTCCCCCGCCAGCCGCGTCGCTAAGCGGTCGAGCGCTTCGCGGCCGGCAGCGGCCGGCGCCTCGGCGTGCGCGCGCAGGCTCACGCGGCGCAGGAGGTCCTGGTGCGAGACGACGGCGGTGCGGGGGCGCGTGACGGCGATGGCCGCCGCGTCGACGCCGATCCGCGCCGCGTCGACTGGCCCGGCGCCCGCCGCGAGCGCCAGCGCCATCGCGGCCGCGAACGAATCGCCCGCGCCCACGTCGTTGGCGCGCGCCACCGGGTGCGCCGGGACGTGGGCGGCCTCGCCCGCACGGGACACGAGGCACACGCCATCGGCACCCAGCGTGATCGCCGCCCATTCGGCATCCACGCCCTGGAGCAGCCGGCGGCCGAGCCGCTCCACATCCGGAAGCGAGGGGCGTGACTCCGGCGCGGCGGCCGTCGGCTCCACGTGTAGCCGCGCCTCCTGATAGTTCGGCGTGACGACGGTGGCGCCAGCCGTGGCGAAGCGCCCGAGCGCCTTCGAGTCCACGAGCAGCGCTCGCGGTTGGGCCGCGCGCAGCGCCCGGAGCCGCGCCAGGAGCGCGTCCGACAGCACGCCGTAGCGGTAGTCCGACACGACGATCACGTCGCAGCGCGGGTACGCCTCGCCGAGATGGGCCACCAGTCGGGTCACGGCCTCCTCGGCGCAGTCGCGCGTCTCGCCCTCGTCGAAGCGCACGACGTACTGGCCGTCGGCGAGGATGCGCAGCTTGTGCAGCGTGCTCGCCCGCGAGTCCTCCACCAGCCACCGCGGGTCGACGCCGCACTCGCGCAGGGCCACGCGCAGGAGCGCCCCCGCCGCGTCGCGCCCGACGAGGCCCAGCAGGTCCACGGCAGCGCCCAGCGCCCGCAGGTTGGCGGCGCTGTTCCCGGCGCCGCCCGGCGCGCGCTGCTCGCCGGTCTTGCGGACCACCGGCACGGGGCCCTCGGTACACAGGCGGGCCGCGGTGCCCTCCAGGTAGCTGTCGAGCATCACGTCGCCAATCGCCAGCGCGCGCAGGCGGCGGAAGCGGCGCACGACGTCAACGAGCGCGGGCATCGCCGCCTCCTGCCGCGCCGCTGGCGGCCAACGCGAAGCGGGGAGCCACCCCGTCCCAGCGCGGTGGGCGGTAGCGCAGGTCCACCGCCGCGTCGCCGTGGGCCACCACCGCCCGCACAATTTGGAGCGCGTGGCGCGTGTCGCGGGCGATGTAGGCGGGCGTGCGCACCGGGCTGGGCGGCGGCGATTCGGTGCCGAGGTCGACGAGCACCGTGCGGCAGCCGACGCGGTTGCCAGCCTCCACGTCGTCCAGGATGTCACCCACAAACCACGAGCGCCGGAGGTCGAGTCCCAGCTCGGCGGCGGCGCGCAGCAGCATGCCCGGCTCCGGCTTGCGGCAGGCGCACCGGATGGCGAGGTGAGGAACCGCTCCGTCGGGATGGTGCGGGCAGTGATAGATGCCGGCAAGGCGGACGCCGCCCGCCGCCAGCTCGGCGGAAAGGTGCGCGTGCATGCGCGCCAGGTCGGCCTCGGTGAGGTAGCCGTGCGCGATGCCCGACTGATTGGTGATGATCACCAGCCGCATGCCCAACGCCTGCAAGCGCCGCAGCTCCGGCACGACGCCGTCGAAGAGGGACAGCTCGTCGGGCCGGGTGGGATAGTGACGCGGCCGCACGAGGGTGCCGTCGCGGTCGAGGAATAGCGCCGGCACGCTCATCGCGCCGCCTCCCCGGGCCAGGCCATCAGCTCCGTCTCGATCAGGTCGCAGAGCACGTGGGTAATGATCTTGTGCAACTCCTGGATCACGGCCGCGTCGCCGGCGGGCATGCGGAGGGTGAGATCGGCGGCCGCTTCCAGGCGGCTGGGCCGGGCGCCCGTAATGGCGACGAGCCCAATGCCCCGCGCCTGGCAGGCGGCGGCCGCCCGCAGCAAGTTCTCCGACTCGCCGCTGGTGCTGAACGCCAGGAGCAGGTCACCGCGCTGCCCGAAGGCGAGCACCTGCCGCGCGAACACGTCGGGGTAGCCGTAGTCGTTGGCCACCGCGGTGAGGGTGGCCGTATCGGTGGTGAGCGCCAGGGCCGCGTAGGGCGCGCGGTCGTGCTTGAAGCGCCCGACCAGCTCGGCCGCGAAGTGCTGCGCCTCGGCCGCGCTGCCGCCGTTGCCCGCCACCAGCACCTTGTTCGCGCTCCGCAGGGTCGCCACGAGGCGCGCGGCGACGGCCGCCACGTCGTCGGCCCGCGCGGTTAGCTCACGGAGCGCCATGTCGAGCGTCGTGCGGCGTCCCTTCAGGGCATCGGCGACCGCGTCGCGGTAGGGGCGTGTTCGGTCCTGCGCGGGCGCCGCGGCAACCTCGTGGGCCAAGGTCTGTTGCTCGATTGCCACGCGATCGACTCCTTCCCCCACCGAGCCAGCAGAGCGAGCATGTGGCGGCACTTGCTACTTAAATGCTAGAAGTCGTGAGGACCACGTCACATCGGGCGCTTGCCAAACAGTTGACGGCTCGTGACACGAGGTTATTGGGCGCTTGCACAGGGAACACGCCAGTTATGACGCCTGACGACGCTGGTTAGAGCGCGCGGAGGAGGAGGGCGAGGCGAATCTGCACCGCATCGTCGAAGCAGCGCGGATCCAGGCCAGTGAGGGCCGTAATCTTATCGAGACGGTAGCCAAGGGTGTTCCGGTGGATCGCCAGACGCTTCGCGACGGACGACGGGCAGCAGTCTTCCGCGAAGAATGCGTCCAGCGTCTGGAGCAGCTCCGGCTCGTGGTCGAGCGGGCTCAGGAGGTGGGTGGCGAGGTCGACTTTGGTCCGCTCGTCGGACACGCCGATGAAGGCGGCGACGCCCAGGCCGTCCAGGCAGTGCGCGCCGTTGCGGCCGTGGAAGCGGCGGCCCAGCGACAGGGCCGCGCGCGCGTCCTGGTAGGAGCGGGCCAGGCCCGCGACGCCCGGGTGGTAGCGGCCGATCCCCAGGCTGATCGGGGCGCCGGTCTCGCGGCGCAGCCGCGCCAGCAGCTCGCTGCTGGCGCGCTTCAGCGCTGCCAGATCGGCCCAGGAGGGGCTCATCTGCTCCCAGCCGCGCTCGCCGTCGACCCAGGCGACCAGGTCTTCGGTGCTGCTCGCCTTCAGCACGGCCACCTCGCCGTCGCCGATGTAGGCGCAAATCGTCTCATCCCGCAGGTTGAAGAAGCGCACGACGACGTTGATGACGGACTGCGCGCGCCGGCGCACCCGCGCCTCGCTCGCCGACAGCCGGCCGAGCCGGTCGGCGTCGAGGATGTAGTCGGCGGCGTCGACCAGGATGACCGCGCGGGGCCGCGTCAGGTCCATGCCGAGGATCTGGGCCTCGCGGAGGATGTCGTCCTCGTCGCGCCGCGTGCCGCACAGCAGGTCGTTAATGAACTTGTCCTTCAGCTCGTGCTGGTTGGCTAGGCGCGCCACGGCGGAGGTCTGGGCGAACATCCACTCCACCAGCGTCTGTGCCAGACGGGGAGAGACCTTCTCGCCGGTGACGGGCTGGATCACCACCTCGGCCGCCGCGGGCCCGAGGTGCATCGGCACGCGGAACGCGTCGTCGGGCGGCGCCGTATCGGCCGAGGCCAACGGCGCGAGGGGAGCGGGCTCGCTGCTGGCGATGATCGCGCCGCGCTCGTCGAGCACCGAGACGCGCGCGCCGAGTAGCTCGGCAATGCGCTCGGTCACCAGGTCGGATACGCGCTCCATTTCGCCAGTCCGCATTGCCATGCGAGGGACTCCTTAGACAGGACGATTCGCCGGGGCCACCCGGGGACGCATAACAAGCCGACGCCGTGCCGAGTTGACACGTATTGTCGCGATTCGGCGCCTCGCCCTAGCCAGACGCGTAATCGGCTGCCGGTAGGCAGGATTCGTGCCAGGAACCTGGGCGCACGAGCACATGAAACCGAGCACATGGCGGCTGAGATACCCGCATCTACCCGCGATGCTACTCTTAGAGTTGTCTTGGAGCCAGAAGCCACGCAACAAGACAGTTCCTTGACGCGCCGATCGATCCAGGTATGCGGCCGGGCCGGGAAGGCGCTCGCGGCAGGGGGGGCTGTGGCGCCGGGGACCCCGGCCCCGGCGCCTTGCGGGACGCCGGCCGCTCGGCTCGCCGGCCAGCGGCGCTGGCGGCACTGCGGGAGCGCGGAGCAGAGCCGGCGCGGCGGGCATTGCGCAGGGGCACCCGATCGGCGCCGAGCGACCGCGCGGGTCAGTCGGGCGAGCGCTCGGTGGCCAGCAGCGCGGCGATCCGCTGCGTCAGATCCTGCTTCGACACCTTGCCGAACGGGGAGAGGGGGAATTCGGGGACCAGCTCGATGCGCTCGGGCCACTTGTACTTGGCCAGGTCCTTGTCCGCCAGGAAGTCCTGGACCTCGCGCAGCGCGAGCGTGCGCCCGGGCCGCGGGATGACGAAGGCGCACATGCGCTCGCCTAGCACGGGATCGGGCATCGGCACGCACGCAACGTTGAGCACGGCGGGGTGGGCCAGCAGCAGGTTCTCGACCTCCTCGGCGCTGATCTTCTCGCCGCCGCGGTTGATGAGATCCTTTTTGCGTCCCTCGACGACGTAGTTGCCCGAGGGGTGCCGGCGCATCAGGTCGCCGGTCATGTAGAAGCCGTCGGGCGTAAAGGCGCGGGCGTTGTGCTCGGGCGCGCGAAAGTAGCCGCGCAGCGTGTAGGGACCGCGCGTCCACAGCTCTCCGACCTCGCCGTCCGGCACCTCGCGGCCCTGATCGTCTACCAGACGGATCTCGTCGTCGGGGGAGACGGGGCGCCCCACCGTCTCCCAGCGCACCTCGTCCGGGTCGTCGAGCCGGACGTAATTTAGCAGGCCCTCGGCCATACCGAACACCTCCTGCACCTTACAGGAGGGGATCAGCTCCTCGGCACGACGCTTCACCGCCGCCTGCAGCTTCTGGCCGCCGGTGTTGATGACCCGGACCGAGGAGAGGTCGAAGTCCTTCAGCGCCGGATCGTCGAGGTAGCGGATGAGCAGCGCGGGCACCAGCTCCAGGTGCGTGATGCGCTCGCGCTCGACCAGCGCAAAGGCATCCGCGGCGCGCGTGCTGGTGCTGAGCGCGAGGCGGGCGCCCGCCAGCAGGAACGCCTGAATGCCCGCCGAGGCGAGGGGGAAGTTGTGGGCGATCGGCAGCACGACCAGCAGCGCGTCGTCGGGGCGGATGTCGATGACGGCGCCCGAGGCCTTCGAGTTGTAGACGTAGTCGTTGTGCGTGCGGGGGATGATCTTCGGCACGCCGGTCGTGCCACCCGAGAGCTGGAAGACGGCCGGGTCGGTCGGGTCGATCGGCACATCCGCCAGCGCCTCGCGCGGCACGGCGGGCTCCTGGCGCAGCAGCATGGCGAGCGACTGGCAGCCGTCGGGCGCCTGGTCGGCGTGCAGGAAGACGTGACGCAACGTCGAGAACTCGTCCTGCAACCGCCGCGCCATCGCCAGGAAGTCGTAGTCGCCGAGCCGCTCAGGGATCGCCAGGCCCACCGCGCTCGTCACCTGGACGAAGTTGCTAATCTCGTGATAGCGGTGTGGCGGCAGGGCCATCAGCGGGATGGCGCCAACCTTCTGCAGCGCGAAGTAGAGGTAGAGGAAGTCGGGCACGTTGGGCAGCTGCATCACGACCGTGTCGAGCGGCCGCAGGCCCAGCCCGAGGAGGTGCCGCGCCAGGCGCTCCACGCGCTCCGCCAGCACGCGATAGGTTACCCGCTCGTCGCCCGCCACAAAGGCCAGGCGGTCGGCGTGGCGCGCGAACGCCGCGTCGAAGTGGCTCGCCAGCGAGCGGTCTTCCCAGTAGCCGCGCTCGCGGTAGCGCGCGGCAAACTCGGGTGGGTACGGGACAACTCCTTCGAGCATTGGGCCCCCCGGACGTGAACGGGGGTACGGGAGCCGCGCGCGGCTCCCGTACCCCTGACCGGTCTACTCTAGGTAGCTGGCGGCGATGTGGATGGCTGCCGTGTGGTCCTCGACCATGCGGTCGCGCCGTGGGATCGGGTAGATGATTGGATACACGCCGGCGTCGAGCAGGCCGCGCAGTTGGGCGCGGCACTTCGCGCGCGAGCCGGTGAGCGTCATCTTCTCCACCAGCGCGTCGCTCACCAGGCGGCTGGCCGCCGCGAAGTCGCCCGTCTGCCACACCTCGTAGACGCGCCGCACCTCGTCGCCGAAGCCCGAGACGTCCGCGATGTGGTGGTAGTGCGGCGAGGCACAGTAAAACGCCACGCCGCGCCGCATGGCGTCCCGCGCCGCCGAATCGTCGGGGTCCGGGCAGGTCATCAGCAGCGTGAGCAGCTTGACCTCGACGGGATCGCGGTCCACCTTGGCGGCCTCGCGCGCCACGATGCCGCGCAGCTCCGCGACGGACTCCGCGGTCGGCCAGTTCGAGATGAACCCGTCCGCCACCTGGGCCGCGACGGCGACCATCCTCGGGTTGAGCGCCGACAGGTAGATCGGGATCGTGCCATCGACGGGGCCCTCGCGCAGGTGGAAGTCGCGGATGTGGAACCAGTCGCCGTCGTAGGAGAAGCGGCGCGCGCTCAGCAAGCCACGGACGATGACGATCGTCTCGCGGGCGCGGGCCAGCGGCCGGTCGTACCGCACGCCGTGGCCGCGCACCGTGAAGCCGACGCCGCCCGCCCCCAATCCGAGCGCGAAGCGCCCGCCGCTCAGACGGTAGATCGTGCTGGCGCCCATCGCCAGCAGCGTGGGCGTGCGGGAGTAGAAGTTCAGGATACCCGTCGCGAGGGTGATGCGCTCCGTCGCCTGGGCGAGCAGCGCTAGCAGCGCGAACGCCTCCTTCCCCGATTCCTCGGTCAGCCAGAAGCCCTCGTAGCTGAGCCGCTCGGCCTCGCGGGCGTATTGGAGAAGGTCGTCCACGCTCATGTCGCCGGTGTGGAGGGTCGCGCCCATCTCGCCCTGCACGCTTGGCTCCCTCTCGATACTGACCACAGGATGGAGAGCGGGGGCGCAGCCCCCTGCCCGATGCCAGCGCGGCGCTAGTGCAGGATGCCGCCGCCCTCAACGACCAGGAGCTGGCCGGTCATGAAGTCGCTGTCGCTGCTCGCCAAGAAGAGCGCGGTACCGGTGATGTCCTCAGGCACCTCGACGCGCTTGAACGCCCGCGAGCCGGCGCTGCCGGCCCGCCGGGCGCGCACCTCGTCGGTGACCTCTTCCTCACTCATCGTCGAGCCGGGCGTCAGGCAGTTTACGTTCACGTTCCATGGGCCAAGCTGCTTCGCCAGCACCCGTGTCAGCGCCACCACGCCGCCCTTCGACGCCGTATAGTGCGGCATGTCGCCGGAGCCGTTGAAGAACGTACCCGAGGCGACGTTGATGATCTTGCCGCCGCGCTGCGCCTTCATCACGGGAATCACGGCGCGGCAGCAGAGATACACGCCCTTCAAGTTTACGTTCAACACGCGGTCCCACTGCTCCAGCGGCAGCTCCTCGGCGGGGCCCTTCCACACTTCCTCGGTGACGTAGATTGCGGCGTTGTTCAACAGGATGTCGATGCGCTCGAAGCGGGCCAGCGTCTCGTTCACCAGGCCGTGCAGCCCTTCCAGGTCGGTGACGTCGGTGCGACGCGCCCAGGCCGTGCCGCCGGTCGCAGTGATCTCGGCGGCTACGCGCTCGCCCGCCGGCCCGTCCAGCTCGGCGATGACGACCTTCGCGCCCTCGTCGGCAAAGCGCCGCGCATAGGCCCGCCCGATGCCATGGCCCGCCCCGGTGATGATCGCGACCTTGTCCTGGAGCCTGCCCGCCATCGCGCCCTCCCGCGCCGCCCGGCCGGTGCGCGCGCACGCCCCACGGCGCCTCAACCCGGCCTGGCAGAGCATAGCGGAATGGCCGCGAGGCGACAACCGGCGCGTGGCTTGGTCCGCTCGGCCGGGGCGACGGGGGCCAGTTCGGCGGCGCCCGGAGCAGCGCCCGCTCCTTGTCGTCGCGGGAGGCGGCCGAGCTATACTGGCCCGGACGTGAGGAGGGCCCCGAGCGTGGTGCGACGGCGGGACAGTGGGCGCGGCTCCATCGAGCCGGTGGCGATCGGCACGGCGACGCTGGTCGTTGCGCTACTTGGCTACCTGGTCATCCCGCAGCTCGACGACTCCCTGTTCGTGGGCATGGTCGCCGCGGTGGCCGCGATGATCGGGATGGGAACCTACCTGCTCGGCCGCAGCCACCCGGCCTTTCTGGGGCTCGGGCGCGCTTATACCTGGACGCTATGGATTCCGCCCGTCGCCTGGTTCGTGGCCGGTGCTGTGCTGCTGCGCCTCGCGCCGCTGGAGAACAACACCATACCCTCCGTCGTCGGAGCCGCACTGCTCGGGCTGATCCTGTTCGCCCAGCACCGCGAGCTGCGCTTAGGGGCTGGCAGCCGGCGGGGGGCGGAGTTCCTGGTGAGTCTTGCCGTCTTCGTCAGCGCGTTTGCTCAGTTCGGGCTGCTCTACCAGGCGCGGGACGCGGGTGTTGTCGTCGCGCTGGTGGCGGGGGGCGTCGCCGCGCTGCTCGGCACGGTGCCGCTGCGGCGCGCGATTGCCGACGACGGGCGCACCGCCATCTACTGCGGCGTCGTGGGGCTGGTGGTCGGCGAGGTGGCCTGGGCGCTCACGTACTGGACGACGGCGGGGATCGTCGGCGGGGCGTTCCTCCTGTTGTTGTTCTACGTGCTCGTCGGCCTCAGCGAGGCCATCCTCGACCGCAGCTTCAGCCGTCGAGTGCTCCTGGAATACGGCGTCGTCGGCGCGTGCGGCCTCATCCTCATCATTGGCGTCGGCCCCTGGCACGGCTAGGTTCGACCTACTCGATGCCGAGGTAGGCGCGCTGGACCCCCTCGTCCTCGCGGAGACGGGCCGCGCTGTCGGCCAGGATGATGCGGCCGGTCTCGAGGACGTAGCCGCGGTTGGCCACCGCCAGCGCCATATGGGCGTTCTGCTCGACGAGTAGGATGGTCACGCCCTGGCGATTGATCTCCACCAGGGTGGCGAAGATCGCCTCGACCACGATCGGCGCCAGTCCCATCGACGGCTCGTCCAGGAGCAGCAGCCGTGGCTGGGCCATCAGGGCGCGGCCGATCGCCAGCATCTGCTGCTCGCCGCCGGAGAGCGTGCCTGCCGGCTGGGTTGCCCGCTCCTTGAGTCGCGGGAACAGGGCGAACATGCGGGCCACGTCGTCCTTGAGGCCCACGCGGTCGCGGCGCACGAACCCCCCCATCTCTAGGTTCTCGGTGACCGTCATGCGGTTGAACAGGCGGCGCCCTTCCGGCGCCTGGACGATGCGTCGCGCGGCGATCTCGTGGGGGGGCAGGCCGTCGATCCGATCGCCGTCGAACGTGATCGTGCCCTGCCGCGGCCGCTGCAAGCCGGAAATCGTCCGCAGCGTCGTGCTCTTGCCGGCGCCGTTGGCGCCGATGAGGGCGACGATCTCGCCCGCCTCGACGGCCAGCGACACCCCCTTGAGCGCCTCGATGTGGCCGTAATACGTGTGAACGTCGTCAAGCTTCAGCATCGAGGCTACCCTGGCCCCCAACCCCGAGGTACGCTTCGATCACGCGGGGATCGCGCTGCACCGCCGCCGGCGGGCCTTCGGCGATCTTCTCCCCGTGGTCGAGCACCACGACGTGGTCGGAGATGCCCATGACGACCTTCATGGCGTGCTCGATCAGGAGGATGCTGACGCCCGCGTCGCGGCGCAGGCGATCGATGAACTGGGTGAGCGCGGCGCTCTCTTGCGGATTCATGCCTGCGGTCGGCTCGTCGAGTAGGAGCAGCTCCGGCTGGCTCGCCAGCGCGCGAGCGATCTCGAGGCGGCGCTGGTCGCCGTAGGACAGGTTGCGCGCCCATTCCTCCTCGCGCCCGCGCAGGCCGACGAAGCGCAGCAGCTCCCGCGCCCGCTCGCGGGCGGCACGCTCCTCGCGCATCACGCCCGGCGTGCGGAGGATAGCGCCCAGGGGGGTGGCGCGCAGCCGCGAGTGCATGCCGACGAGCACGTTGTCGAGAGCGCTCATGTTGGCGAACAGCCGGATGTTCTGGAAGGTGCGGGCGATGCCGAGGGCCGTCACCTCGTGCGGCTTCTTGCCTGTAATGTCGCGGCCCTGAAAGACGATCCGCCCGGCAGTCGGGGTGTAGAAGCCGGCCACGATGTTGAACAGAGTCGTCTTGCCCGCGCCATTCGGCCCGATCAGTCCGACGACGGCGCCCTCGGGAATCGTGAGGTCGACGTTGTTCACCGCCACCAGCCCGCCGAAGCGGCGCGTGACGCCGCGCGCTTCCAGGAGGGGACGGGGATCAAGGGACAGGGGAGGAGCGGGAGCCGCGCTCATCGCTCGACGGCCACCTGGCCTTCGAGGGCCAGCTCGCCCGGGGCCTCTGGCTCTGGCTCGGTCAGCTCGGCGCGGCGCTGGGCGCTGGGGAACAGGCCCTGCGGCCGCAGCAGCATCAGCAGCACCAGCGCCAGGCCGAAGATCATCAGCCGCGAGCGCGACAGGTCGATGCTGGCGAGCGGGTCGATGCCGAGCGTCGTGCCGACGGCGCGCAGCCAGGTGCTGAGCTGCGCCGAGACACCGCGGTCGAACAGCCCCAACACGATCCCACCGACCAGCACGCCCCAGACATTGCCAATGCCCCCGAGGATCACCATCGCCAGGACCATGATGGAGATGCTGAAGTCGAACTGGAAGGGGTCGATGAACTGAAAGATGCTGGCGAAAATGGCGCCCGCGAAGCCGGAGAACGAGGCGCCCATCGCGAAGGCCAGAAGCTTCGTCTGGACGAGGTTGATGCCCATGCTGGCGGCGGCCACCTCGTCCTCGCGCATGGCTACCCAGGCGCGACCGAGCCGCGAGTCGTACAGGCGCGTGATGGCCCAGATGCTGACGATGCCCACGGCCACGATGAGATAGTACCAGGGCACCTGCGCGCCGAGCGAGATGCCCCCGACCGAGAATCCCGCGTGGCCCAGCTCGTAGCCAAAAATGTGGGGGCGCCCAATCGGGTTCATGCCCTTCGAGCCACCCGTCCACTGCTCCAGGTTTAGGAACACACGCGGCACGATCTCGCCGAAGGCCAGCGTGACAATCGCCAGGTAGTCGCCACGCAGGCGGAGCGTTGGGGCGCCGAGCACGATGCCGAAGAGCGCGGCTACCGCCCAGCTGGCGAGGAGGGCGACCCAAAAATCAGTGCGGAAGGGCAGCGGGCTGGACGGTGACGTGAGGAACGCCGCAGTGTAGGCGCCGATAGCGAAGAAGGCCGCGTAGCCCAGGTCGAGCAGGCCGGCGTAGCCGACGACGACGTTCAGGCCGAGCGCTAACAGCGTGAAGATCAGCACGGGGATCATGATGCCGAGGGTGCTGCCGCCAAACAGCGGCGCCAGCAGCGGGCCGTCGAGGAACGGGTAGAGCACCGCGACCAGGAGCGCCAGGCCGAATTGCGCGAGTCGCCGCTCACGCGCGGGGCGCGCGCGCCACCAGGCCCGGAAGCCACGGGCGGGGCCGGGACGCTGCTGGGCCGCCGTCTCGGCGCTCAACCGCCTACACCTTCTCCGGTACTTGCTCGCCCAGCAGTCCCGACGGTCGGAACACCATGATGAGGATCAGAATACCGAAAACGACGGCTTGCGTCCATCGCGGATCGAAGTAGAAGTCGCTGAGCGCGGACACGACGCCGATGATGATACCGCCGAGCACGGCGCCGGTCAGGTTGCCGATGCCGCCGAGCACGGCCGCCGTAAAGGCCATCAGCCCGCCCCGGAACCCCTGCATGAACCAGGCGCTGTTGTTGTACAGCCCCGACAGGAAGCCGGCGGCCCCCGCGAGCGCGCCGCCCAGCAGGAAGGTCAGCGCGATCGTCTGGTTGATGTTGATGCCCATGAGGGACGCTGCCTCGCGGTCCTGCGCCGTGGCGCGCATCGCCTTGCCCAGGCGGGTGTTGGACACGAACAGGTTCAGCCCCACCAGTAGCGGCACGGTGAGCAGCAGCACCACCAGGTCCTTGCTGCTGAAGCGGACCGAGGTGTTCAGGCCCAGCACGTCGTGGAGCAGGTCCACGTTCGGCAGCAGGTCGGGAAAGCGCACCTGCGACGCGCCGTACCAGTGCAGGCCGACGTTCATCAGGATGAACGAGACGCCGATGGCCGAGATGAGTGGCGCGAGCCGCGGCGCGTTGCGGAGCCGGCGGTAGGCGAGCCGCTCGATGACGACGTTCAGCACCGCGCAGACGACGATCGCGATGACGAGCGCGAGCACGAGCGTGAGCGCCAGGAGCGGCGGTGGGGACCCGCGCGTGACGCCCGCCTCCAGCACGACGGTGAGCGCCGTGAAGGTGCCGATCATATACACATCGCCGTGGGCGAAGTTGATCAGCTCGATGATCCCGTAGACCAGCGTGTAGCCGAGAGCGATGAGCGCGAACAGCGCGCCGTTCGCCAGCCCGAGGATCAACACCTGGATGAGGATCTCGGCGTCGTGCATACCTAGTCGGCCGTCATCATCGTGATGAACTGGACGTCCTCGATCTTGGGGCCCTTAAACTGGGAGACGCTCAGGTTCGTCAACGTGGTGTCGCCGTTCTTGTCGAACGACCAGGTACCCAACGCGCCGTCGTGGTCCTTGGTAGCCATCACGGCATCCGTGATCGCCGCGCGGTCCTTCCGGTTGACCCGGGCGATGGCGTCCAGCACGGCGCTGGCCGCGTCGTAGCCGTAAACCGCGTAGACCTCGGGATCGCTCTTGTACTTGTCGCGGTAGCGCTGCAGCCACTGCTGCGCCTTGCCCTGATAGTTCTTGACGGGCACGCCGCCGAACGTGACGTAGGTGTCGATCGCCGCGTCGCCGGCGGCATCGAGGAACGCCTGCTCGAAGATGCCATCGGGACCCATCAGCTTGACGTCCTTGCCCAGCTGGGCGCGCAGGTCTTGCCACAGCTTGCCGGCGTTGTTCTGGGTGATGCCGCCGAAGTAGACGAGGTCCGGGTTCGCCTGCTTGACTTTCAGCGCCAGGCTCCGATAGTCGCTCGCCTTGGGATCGATGCTATCGGGACGGTCGGGCGGCGACACCTCGAGGCCGCGGCGCTTCGCCTCCTGGTAAAAGACGGTGGCCAGGCCACGGCCGTATAGCTCGGAATCATCCAGCACGTAGACCCGCTTGGCGCCTAGCTGCTGCGCCTCCTTCGCGCCGACGGTGCCTTGCAGGTCGTCGGCGGGCACCACACGCGCGTAGTTGCGCTTGCCGGTCGGGTAGTAGACATCGGGCTCGTTTGGCTCGCCCTTGCCCGGCTTCGTGAGCCCGACGGCGGTGTTTGCGGGGGACACCATAACGAGGTTGGCGCGGTTGAGAATGGGGATCGAGACTTTCGCGGCGCCCGAGTTGAACGTGCCAATGTACGCCATCACGTCGGGGTCGTTGACGGCGCGATTGGCGTTTTCGGACTCCTTGCCCTCGTCCCACGCGCCCTTGGCGGGGGTCGCGTCGTCGAGCGGCTCGTAGACGATGGTGAAGTCGCCCGCCTTGCCGCCGCGCTCCTCGATCGCCATACAGATCGCGTTGACGATGGTCTGCGTCTGGCCCAGGGAGCTGCCGGTCATCGGCAGGCTGGAGAGGATCTTTATCGTATCGGCGCCGGTCTTGCCGGTGTTCACGCCGCTACAGTTGGCCCCGCCGCCCGCCGTCGCGCCGGCGCCGGAGCGACCGCTGCACGCGGTGAGGGCAACCAGCAGCGCGGCCATCAGGACCGGGGCGGCGCGCCACGACGAACGAAGCATGCCTGGCTACCTCCTCTCGCCCGCTGAGGAAAGCGGCCCCGAGCGGGCGGTACAGGACGGGATACGACGGAGAAACCGGGGTGTGTCGGGTCGCTAGGCCGCGCCCCGCGGATTGGTCCGGAAGCGCCTGGCACCCCAGACTGATCATTAGCGCAGTATAGAAACGGCCGTCGGTCATCGTCAACCGATGGGGTGGAGGCCGAAGTCGCGCGGCCGCGTGCCGCATCGCGGGTTCGCCGGGTGAAGGCGGCAGCGGGGGAGCCGGCGGGGCGGGGCGTACCGAAAGGCCGGCTAGCGTTGCCGCGGGGGCACCGCGCGCCCGTTCGTCGGTGGGGTTGGCGCCACCACCACGCCACCGGTCGGCACGACCGTCCCACTGAGCGGGGTGGCGCCTTCCGGGTGGGCGGTCCCCGACGCGGCCGGAGTCAGCGGTGTGGCGGAGACGCCCTGCGAGGGCTGGACCGTGCTGGGCGTAACGGCGGGGCGCGCGCCCCGTGGAGGCGCGGCGCCGGCCGCCGGGGCAGCACCCGCTGCCAGCCCGGGCGCCGCGCCGCTTGCCACCGGGTACATGAGAACGCCCTGGACGGGCGGACCGCTGTTCGCGGAGGGCACGACAGTCACCCCGGGCAACGGTGCGTTGCCGCTATCACCCACGGGAATCCCCCCCGCGCCGGTCGGCGGGCCAGCGGTGCCCGTGTCGAGCGCCAGCCGTCCCGCGCTCGGGAGCGCCGTCCGCGCGGGATCGTCCCCGCCTGCGCTGAGGCCCGATCCACCCGAGCCGCTTGCCAACCCGGACGATCGGCCCGGGACCACGCCGGCCCCGCCGCCCGCCCGGTCGGCCGCGACTCCGGCCGGCGCCGCAGCGGGGAAGCCCCCACCCAAGCCGGCCGTGGGCGCGAGCGGCGTAGTGGCGGCCGCGGGGGCCGCGGCGGCGCTGGCAAACGGGGGCAGCGCGGGCGGCGCGCTCACGATATCCGCCGCGGCCGGCGGAGACACGCTGCTCCCGTTCGCGCCGCGCGTCCCCAGCCCAGCGGGCGCGGGCGGCAGCGAGACGGGGGCCTGCCCGGTCGGCGCCAGGCCCCGTTGCGCCGCGAGTGGGGCCGCAGTCGGCGGCGCCGGGCGGGCTGGCTGGCGCGGCAAGCCCGGGATGCTGAAGCCAAACGCGGGCGGGGCCGGTGTGGCGGTAGATTCCTCCGCCGGCTGAGCGCTCGGCAGAGACTCGGCGGAGGCGGTGCTGGCTGCGGGCAGCGTCGGTTCGGCGCTCGGGATCGCGCGGACCGTCGCCAGCGCCGCCGCCACGGTCCCCCCGTTGGCGCCGTCGCCGGCAGACGGGCGGTCCGCGTCAGCGCCGGCGTCCGGTTGGGTGGGAGCCTCGGGGGCCGCACCCGCGGCGCCGGCGATGCGGACTGGCGGGCGGCCGACGATGACGGCGCGAGTGGCCGGCGCGGCGGGCGCGCGGGCCGCGCTCGGGGCCGCGGGCACCGCTGCACGCACCCACTCTGGCAGCGCGGGAGCCGCGGTCGGGCCATCGACCCACGCGACCGTCTGGCCCTGCACGCGGAAGCGAAGCACCAGCCGACCGTTGGCCGGGATCTCCCCCTGCTGGGACACCGCACCGGGCGACTCGCCCGGCGCCGGCCCCCCGAACAGCGCCTGCCCGTCGGTTGGCCAGAGCGCCACATGGTACGGACGGGCCGCCTCGCTCCCCCAGAGCAGCACCGTGTACTCGCCGGCTGGATCGGGCAGGACTGTTGCCGCGCCGCGGTCGCGCGGCAGTGGGCCGCGAGCCGCGGGGATCTGGTCGAGCCAGCCGCCACCGTCGGGCGGCTGCCCCACCAGCCGCCCGCGCGGATCCGCGACGACCCAGCCGGCTGGCCCGTCGACCGCGACGACCAGCGCCGGGGGCACCACCGCGGGGCGCGGGAGCGCGGGCTGCCGCCCGACCAGCACCTCGCTCGTCGTGCCGGGCGGCAGCTCTTGCCGGCCATCGTTGGCGGTAACGCTCGCGGGCGCATCGGCGGTGGCCACGGCGAGGCGCCCCGCGGCGTCGCGCTGCAGCTGGAAGCGGCGCCCGGCGACGCGGGCGCCGTCGGGCGTGAACGCCTCGACGCCGCGTGTGTCCGACGCGCTGCTAGCGTCCAGCCAGACGCTGCCTTCGGCGAGCTGCACGCGAACGACGTCCTCGACACTGCTTGGGAGCAGCACGACGGCCGAGCGCGGTTCGACGGTCGCCACGGTGCCCCCGGGCCACGCGACGCTCGCCCGTCCATCCGCCCCGGTCTGGACCCGGTCGTCTGACCCGACTACAACGGCACCACGCGCGGGCGTCGGCTCGCGGGCGCCCGCGCGCCAGACCAGCACATCCCCCTGTAGCCCCACCACGGTCGGCTCTTGCGCCCGGATCAGTAAGCCCGGGAGCGGCTCTGGGGCTCTCGGCGTAGCGACGAAGATCAGCAGCGCGGACGCTCCGGCCAGGCCGCCGACGACGGCCACCAGCCAGCCGCGCCGGCGCACCCGCGAGGCGAGCGGGAAGGTCCGGTCCACGGGCCGCGCCGCGGCCGGCGGCCCGCTCGGCACAGGATGGCCTGGGTCGCGCGCCCCCGCCGCCAGGGCCTCGTGGGCCACGGGCCGCGGCAGTTCCTGGGCGTGCGCTTCCAACGCGGGAGGGAGCGGCGCTGGAGGGCCATTCTCGTTAGGGGCCGCTTCCGTACCGCTCCCCGTTCCGGCGGGGAGCGCCCCGGGTGGCGGATGTTCGGCCAGTGGCGAACTCACGGCGCCAGTCGCCTCCGACACGGCGTCGCGCTAAGCAAGGCTGCCCGCAGGCTGCAAGTCGGCCAGCTCGGTCTCCAGCCCGCTGAGCCGCCGCGCTTGGGCGTCGAGGGTAGTCTGGAGCGCGGCCAGACGCTCCAGCGCCGCCTCGAGCTGCAGCTCCCACGGGCTGAACAGCGCGTCGACCGCAGCCGCCGCTTCCGGCACCAAGAGCGCCGCCCGCGTCACCGGCCCGCTCGCTAGCTCGCGCCGTGCCTTGCGCGCGGCGTAGCCGGTTTCGCGCCGATAGTGTGCCTGCACGGTTACCTCCTGTCCAAGCGCCCGCGCGGGCGCTTGTTGCGCCCCGGACGGCTACTGGCGGCCGCTCGTGATCGGTTCGGCGCAAGCGCCGTCCATCTCGCTCAGCATAGGCAACCGCGATGAAAGATGGGCAGGGGAATGGGCTTACGGACGCGCTACGAGTGGCTAGGACCAGTACGGGCGCGAGGCGCGGCTGCCGCTGCCGACTTGCACCTACGCCGCCGACCGGCCCGTCTCCACGCTGGTTACCAGGCCGGGTGAGTCGCTCGGGCTGCGGCCTACCGACACACCCTCTTTGGCTAGATGCTTAGCTCGCAGGCTCATGCAGCAGGCTCATCGCGCGGTCGTAGTCGCCCTGCACCATGTAGGCGTCGACCAGCAGCAGCCGCACTTCCTCGTGCTGGGTCCGATAGGCGCCATCGTGCAGCATGACCGTGAGCCGCGAGATGACGCTTTCGACATCTTCAGGCGAGCGATCCACGATGCTGCGGTAGGTGTCAAGCGCCCCCGCCACGTCGCCGCTCTTGAGCTGCTGTCCAGCCTGCTCGAGCGGGCTGCCGCTGGGCCCTTCGAACAGCTCGGCCGCTTCAGGCTCGCCGGCGGGAGGAGCGGTTACCGGGGCCGGTCCCAGCTCCTCGGTGCTATCCTGCCGCGGCTCGATGGTCGCGCCCGCCTCGGCAGCCGGCTCCACGAGCGGTGTCGGCGCCAGATTGAAGCGCGTGATGTCGAGCGGCTCGGCGCCCTCAGGCACGGTCTCGCCCGTGGGCGACGGCGCTACCGGCTCCGGCGCGGGGGTGGCCCAGGTGGGTGGCTCCGGCGCCGAGGGCGATACCGTAGCAATCGTGCTCGTTCCCCAGCTCGGCACGGACGTCGCGCTGGGGCGCAGCGACGCCGACCAGTCGCTCGGCGGGGTGGAGGCTTCGGCCGACGCGGACGGCTCCGGCGCGGCTGGCGGCGACTCGGACGCCGCAGCGGGCGGCGCCGCGCTACCAGGCTCCGCCAGAGTTGACGCTTGCGACAGGCCCGCCATGAGGTTCTGGCGCGCGGTGGCGAGCGCCTGCGCCGCGCTGGCCCAGGCGTTCTGGATCGTCTCCAGCTCAGCCTGCGCGGCGCGTACGCGCCGGTCGAGGTCTGCGCGCTGCG
This sequence comes from Pseudomonadota bacterium, assembly GCA_021325365.1. Next base: position 4,712 of record JAJPHF010000036.1, on the reverse strand, counting down.
CCGCTGCGGCGGCCTCGGCGGCCTCGCGCTGGGCGCGCAGCTCTTCCTCGGCCTGCTGACGATACGCGCGCAGCTCTTCCTCGGCCCGCGCGCGCAGCTCGCGCACGTCCTCTTCCCCGCGCGTGCGGATCGCCTGGGCCTCGTCCTCCGCCTGCGCGCGGATCGCCGCGGCGTCGCGCCGGGCGGCGTCCATCAGCTCGCCGGCCAGACGGTCTAGCTCGTTCAGCGCCTCGAGCCGCACGCCTCGCGCCACCCGCAAGGCCTCTTCCAAGGTCTGTTGGAGCTGACTGATCTGGGTCGTCTCACCCTGGAGCGCACTTCGCGTCTCGGCCAGCTCGCGCTGCACGCGCTCGATCGCGCTGGCGCCAGGCTCTTCCTGGCTTTCGGATGGTTGGTTCGCCGCGCGGTCGTCCTGCAGCATGCACTCCTCCCCCTGCGGAACCGGGCCCTGGCACCACGCCACGGTCAGGATGCCGGGCCGGCGCCCCGGCGGGCGCCAAACCCTGGTTGCTCCCCGCTGATACAGTTGCCAGTATAGCGCGTGGTGCCTCGCCCACGGCTAGTAGCCCGGCGCACGAAAAACAGGGCTGCGAGGACGGCCGCGCACCGCGGCGAGAGCCGGTACGCGGGGAAGCTGAATCACGAAACGGAGAGCGGGCGGCGGTGCCCGGCAGCAGCACGGGCGCCCGGCCGCGCGCTAGTGGATGAACCGCGGGCCGGTCGTGATCACGACCGCGGCCGCGACGATTAGCAGCAGCACCAGGGCCGCCAGGAGGCGCAGGCGCGGCGAACGGCGTTGGGGCCTGCTCGTCGCCTCACCGGCGGCGGGCACGGACGTCGCCAACGGTTCGCGGCGGTCCGTTGGTGCGGCGGCCGCGGCGGGCGTAGTCGCGGCGCCAGGCTCGGATGAGGCGCGTGCCTCGCGTACGGGCGAAGCGGGGGGGGATTCCTCAGGCTGCGGCGCCGGCGCGGCCGGCGGCTCGGGCGCGGCCGCGGGCTGCGACGCTGCCGGCGTCCTGGCCCACGCCTCGATCAGCTCCGCAGTGATCTCGGTCGCGTCGCCGGTCGCCTGCTCACCATTGGGCGCCGCTAAGCCTGACTCGGCGGGCGAGGGTGTGGCGGCTGGGGGCCGGTCCGTGCGAGCAGCGGACGCCGGAGGCGGCGCCGAAGCGTGGGACTCGGCCGCGCGCGAGCCGGCGTCGGCGAGGGCGCCGCGCAGCTGGGCAATCTCGGCGAGCGCCGCACCGAGCGCCTGCTGCGCCTCCTCGCGCTGGCGGCGGGCCTCGGCCAGCTCGTTGGACAGTCCGGCTACCCACGCCCGGAGGGCTTGGACCTCCTCGGGCGCGCTGGAATCATCGAACCACGCGGACAGCGAGGCGGCCTCACCTGGCGGCTCGCACTCCGCGTTCTGAGGCGGCTGGTCGACAGGCATCATCTCCGGCTCCTGGCCGGATTCTAGCACGGCCCCCGGCGACGCCGGATCCCAAACCCGTCTCACCATGCGTGAGGGTTGTCCCAGCGTCATCTCATCGGCCGCGCACCGCGGGTTGTCGCCCTAGCGGGCATCGCGTATCCTCCAGACAGTGGCGAGCGGTGCGGCCTAAGTACCCCCGGCCCTCCGCGCTCATCGCTCGACACTCAGCACTGGAGGGCGACATGGCTGTGACCCGAGAGGCGGCGGCCGAGCTGACCGAGGCCTTCGCGCGGCGGTTCCCGCGCTCGCTGGCCGAATATCAGCGCGCGGAGTCGATCTTCCCCGCCGGCATCACGCACGATAGCCGCCACAGCGCGCCGTACCCGATTTACGTCGACCGCGCGCAAGGCGCGCGGAAGTGGACGATCGACGACGTCGAGCTGCTCGACTACTGGATGGGTCACGGCGCCCTGCTGCTGGGTCACAACAATCCGGCCGTCGTAGAGGCCGTGCAAGCGCAGCTGGCGCGTGGCACTCACTACGGCGCCAGCCACCGGCTCGAAGAGGCCTGGGGCGCGCTGGTGCTGCGGCTCATCCCATCGGCCGAGCGCGTGCGCTTCACCAGCTCGGGCACCGAGGCCACGCTGATGGCACTGCGGCTGGCCCGCGCTGCCACGGGTCGCTCGAAGGTGATCAAGTTCCAGGGCCACTTCCACGGGTGGCACGACTATCTGGCTGTGGGCATTACGCCCCCGTTCGACGCGCCGAACTCGGCGGGCATCCCCGCCGAGGTCCTGAGCACGGTCCTGCTCGCGCCGCCGAACAGCTTGCGTGCCGTGCGCGACCTACTCGACGCCCACGACGACGTGGCGGCCGTGATCTTGGAGCCGGGCGGCGGCAGCAACGGCCTGATCGCGCCCGACCTGGAGTTCCTCCACGGCCTCCGCTCGCTCACGGCGAAGCGCGGCGTCGTGCTGATCTTCGACGAGGTGATCACCGGTTTCCGCTACGCGCGTGGCGGCGCCCAGGAGCGCTACGGCATCACGCCCGACCTGACGACGCTGGCGAAGGTCCTCGCCGGCGGCCTGCCGGGTGGCGCGGTCGCCGGCAAGGCCGCGATCATGGCGTATCTGGACTACCGCGACGGCGACGCGCAGTGGAACCGCCACGGCCGGATCGGCCACCAGGGCACGTTCAACGCCAACCCGCTGTCGGCCGCCGCCGGCATCGCCTGCCTGACGCAAGTGGCAGCGGGCGAGGCGAATCGCGCGGCCGACGCGCGCGGCACCGAGCTGCGCGAGGGGCTGGACGCAGTGCTGGCGCGGCGGGGCGTGCCCGGCTGGGTCGGTGGCGAAAGCTCGGTGTTCCACATCATCCTGGCCGAGCCCGGCATGCGCCGCCCCGGCAACCCCGCCGATCTCTTCCGCCTGACCCGCGGCCCGGTCGCGGAGGCGCTGCGCGAGGCGATGCTGCTCGAAGGCGTGGACCTGATGCACACCGGCGCGCTCGTCTCCGCCGCCCACACGCCCGCCGACATCGCCGCCACCGTCGACGCCTTCGACCGCGCCCTCACCCGCCTGGAGCGCGCGGGCCTGCTGTCTGCGTAACGGCCGCCGTGTTAGGCTAGATAACGAACCGTAGGGACAGCTCTCGTGGCCGCTCGCGGCCATTCCGGGTCGTAGCTCTGACGATCCTGCACCGCCACCGGAGAAGCCAGATGGCAGTCGAACCGAGGTTGATGACCGCGGCCGAGCTGGAGCGTCTGCCCGACGATGGCCAGCGCCACGAGCTCGTCCGAGGGGAGCTGCGTACGATGGCCCCGCCGGGGTTTGAGCATGGCGGCGTTACACTGCGGTGCGGCAGCTCGCTATTGATCCACGTCGACGCTCACCAGCTCGGAAAGGTCGTGACCGACGCGGGCTTCCTGCTCGCCACCGACCCGGATATCGTCCGCTTACCCGACGTGGCGTTCGTCACGCGTGAGCGTGCCGACGCCGCCGGCCGTGTGCGAGGCTTCTGGGTGGGTGCCCCAGATCTCGCCATAGAGATCATTTCTCCCAATGATCTCTATGGCGAGGTGGACGAGAAAGTGGCTGACTACCTGGAATACGGTACGCGTCTCGTCCTGGTGGCTAACCCCAGGCGCTGCACTGTAGCAGCCCACCGTCCCGGCCAACCCGTGCAGATGTACGCCGGTGACGACATCCTCCAAGCCGAGGACATCGTGCCCGGGTGGAAACTGCCGCTCCCGGACCTCTTCCGGCAGCCATGAGGCGGCCCGTAGAGCGCCTGGCCTGCCGCCTCGTGCTCCTAGCGCTCCTCGTTGTTGGCGCGGCCAGCGTCCTGGCCCTGGCTCCACGTCTCCAGGCGACCAAGACAGCCCGCGTTGGCCATCACGAGCCGTCTCCGGTCGCCGACCACTGGCCACCTTTCCGCATGACCTATCAGGCTACGGAGTTTGATCCCGAGACGCAGGCCGTCAAGTACACCGCGCCATATCGCGTAGAGTGGACCGACCGGCGCCACTGGCGTAATACCCGATCCGGCCCGGCGGTGCGCCGGCCGGGGCGCGCCCTCACCCCCGCCCTCTCCCAGGGGGAGAGGGAGATAGGGAAGGCCATCGCCGGATTCGGTATAAGCCGCTCCTCGACCAGACCGGCGATCTCGTGATGGGCGGTGTCGAGTGGGAGCAGGACGATGGCGCCGCGGCGATCGGTGCCGAAGTGCTTCCCCTGCCGCCGCCACCCCTGATGCTCAAGAAGCCGTAGGCAGGACAAGAGGAGGGGCGGCAGGCCTTGCCTGCCGCCCCTCGGAGCGAGTGGAAGATCGCGGTTTAGTACTCGGGCATCGGCGGGGCCGCCGGCGCCTTCTCCTTCTCCGGGATCTCCGTGACCAGCGTCTCGGTGGTCAGGATCATCGTGGCGGCCGACGCCGCGTTCTCTAGCGCCGAGCGGGTCACCTTCAGCGGGTCGATGATGCCCGCCTGGATCATGTTGACGTACTCGCCGTGGAGCGCGTCGTAGCCCTCGCTCTTGTCCGCGCGCCGCTTGACCTCCTCGACGATCACCGAGCCCTCCTGGCCCGCGTTGACCGCGATGCGCCGCATCGGCTCCTCGAGCGCCTTCTTGAGGATCTGCACGCCGGTGGCTTGGTCGGAGTTGTCCTTGGCCGCGGCGTCGGCGGTGCTGTCCAGCACCTTGACGGCCTTCAGGAACGCCACGCCGCCGCCGGGCACGATGCCCTCCTCGACGGCCGCCCGCGTCGCCGACAGGGCGTCCTCGACGCGGTGCTTCTTCTC
>JAJPHF010000097.1 GCA_021325365.1 Pseudomonadota bacterium | reverse complement strand
GCAGCGGCAAGCTCGCGGGCAAGGTCGCGCTCATCACGGGCGGCGATAGCGGTATCGGGCGCGCGGTCGCCATCGCCTTCGCGAAGGAGGGCGCCGACGTGGCGATCGCCTACCTGAACGAGCACGAGGATGCCGCCAAGGCCAAGCACGAGGTCGAGCAGAAAGGCCGCCGCTGCATCGCCATCGCCGGCGACGTGGGCGACGAGGCGTTCTGCCGCCAGGTCGTTCAGCGCACCCTCGACTCGCTCGGCCGCCTCGACGTGCTCGTGAACAACGCGGGCGAGCAGCACCCGCGGGACAGCATCGAGCAGATCAGCGCCGAACAGCTGGAGCGCACCTTCCGCACCAACATCTTTGCCCAGTTCTTCATGACGAAGGCCGCGCTGCCTCACCTGACTCCCGGCAGCGCCATCGTGAACACGACCTCGGTCACCGCTTACGCCGGCAGCCCCCACCTGCTCGACTACGCCGCGAGCAAGGGCGCCATCGTGGCCTTCACGCGCTCGCTCGCGCTAGCGCTCGCCGCTAAAGGCATCCGCGTCAACGGCGTGGCGCCCGGCCCGATCTGGACGCCGCTCATCCCCTCGACTTTCCCGCCCGAGGCAGTAGCGAAGTTCGGCTCGGACGTGCCGATGAAGCGCGCCGGCCAGCCGGAGGAGGTGGCTAACTGCTACGTCTTTCTCGCCTCCGACGACGCCTCGTACATGTCTGGCCAGGTGCTGCACCCGAACGGCGGCGAGATCGTCAACGGCTAGCGCCCCGCAGGGCGCCCGCCATGTTGTTGCGGCGCGTGATCGGGGCGCACGCCGGCGCGTGCATGAATTGATTCGCGCGGCCCGCCTTGGGCGACTGGCACAGACTGGGGCGGACGTTTGACCGCGTCAAACGTCCGCCCCAGCTCGGTCCACCAGCGGGGAGACGCTACTTCTTGGTCAACGACGGCTCGCCGGTACCCGTGAACTGGCCGATCCGCCGCTTCGCGTCCTGCGACTCTGGCTGGCGCGTCTGCCCCTCGCGCGGGCCGCCGGCCGGCGGGTTCATCGTCTGCTTCGCCGCGAAGTCCTTGTGGCTCTCATGCGTGCGCGTGCGCTTGGGCTTCGCCATGCATCCACTCCTTTCAGCATCGCCATTCGCTGTTCCTGCAAGGAGCATGCCTCGATATAGTCGGGGTGATTCTCCATACGCCATCGTGCGTCCATACAAACGGAGTTATGCCCTTCGATTGCGCTCCTATACAGCTCAAATCATACGCCGGTCGTCCGCCTGGCTGGCATAGCTTCTGCTGCGAACCGGTTTGGAGCACGAAAGCGCTCTTCGCGGCGCATTGCCCGCCATTCTGCGATTCCTTCGGTGGAGCACGACCATGGAGACCATGCAGAGCATCCGAGACCGCGTCGCCGGACGCGGCACGGCCAGCGCCGCCCGCCTGGCCGACCGCTTTCGCGCCCTGGCGCATCCCCTGCGCGGCCCCGACGACCTCGATCCGCTGCTGGACCGCATCGGCGACGCCCGCTACGTGCTCCTGGGTGAGGCCTCGCACGGCACTGCCGAGTACTACAACTGGCGCCGCCGCATCAGCCAGCGCCTGATCTGCGAGAAGGGCTTCGCGTTCATCGCCGTCGAGGGCGACTGGCCCGACTGCTACCGCGTGAACCGCTACGTGAAGCACGCCCCCGATGCCGGCGCGAGCGCGCGCGAGGTGCTGCACGCCTTCGCCCGCTGGCCCACTTGGATGTGGGCCAACACCGAGATCGTCGAGCTAGCCGAGTGGCTGCGCCAGCACAACGCCGACCTGCCCACCGACCAGCGCGTCGGCTTCTACGGCCTCGACGTGTATAGCCTGTGGGAGTCGCTCGACGCCGTCACCAAGTACCTGGAGCGCGTCGATCCGAGCGCCCTGGAGGCGGCCTACCGCGCCTTCCGCTGCTTCGAGCCCTACGGCGAGGACGTGCAGGAGTATGCCCGCGCAACGGCGCTCGTCCCGACATCCTGTCAGGAAGAGGTCACGGCCCTGCTGGTGGACCTGCGCCGCAGGGCGCCGCAGTACCAGGCAGAGGGCCGCGAGGCGTACTTCAACGCGGACCAGAACGCGCTCGTGACGCGCAACGCCGAACGCTACTATCGCGCGATGATCCACGGCGGGCCCGACTCGTGGAACGTACGCGACCAGCACATGGTCGAGACGCTGGAGCGTCTGATGCAGCTCCACGGCCCCGACGCGAAGGCGATCGTCTGGGAGCACAACACGCACATCGGCGACGCCCGCGCGACCGACATGGCGCGCTCCGGCATGGTGAACGTCGGCCAGCTGGTGCGCGAGCGCGACTGGCGGGATGGCGTGGTGCTCGTCGGCTTCGGCTCGCATCGCGGCAGCGTCATCGCGGGCGACGAGTGGGGCGCCCCGATGGAGCGCATGTCCGTACCGCCCGCGCAGCCCGACACCCACGAGGCCGTGCTGCACGACGCGCTGGGCGGGGAGAATGCCCTGTTCCTGTTCGACGGCACCGCGGCGGGGGCGCTTCCCGCCCCGGGTAGCCTCGACGCCGCCGCCGACCCGCTGCTCACGCCGCGCGGCCATCGCGCCATCGGCGTCGTCTACAATCCCGCCTTCGAGCGCTTTGGCAATTACGTGCCCACCATCCTGTCCCTGCGCTACGACGCCTTCCTCTACCTGGACGAGACGCACGCCCTGCACCCGCTGCACCTGCAGCCGCAACCCGAGGGCGAGCCGCCCGAGACGTACCCCTCGGGCGTCTAGCTCGGCTGGTTCACCAGATCAGGTCGCAACCTGGCGGACCGGGCAGCCCCACCCGCCGCGCTCGCACGCCGAGCATGAGCCTGGGTGGGGCGTCCGCGTGCGCGCGGGTGGTCGTACACCTGGGTCGACAACTGGGGCAACGCGAGCGGGGTGTCCGCGTGCGCGCGGGTGGTCGCCGACTGCACAATAGGCTGACGAGCGCCGACAGGAACGGAGGAACACGATGGAGTCGTTGGCCGAGCGCGCCGAAGCGCGCTTGCTGGACGTGATCGCGCGCTTCACCGCCGGGGAGGCGGAGGTGGTGCAGGCCTACTTCGCGCGGGAGCACACGACCGAGGAGTACCTGGACGCGCTGCTGCGCCAGATGGGGCGCGAGCTGCAGACGCGCCAGCGGCTCGGGCGAGCCATGCAGATGAACGAGGGGTTGGAGCGGACGGTGGACCGCCACGACCTCGTCGAGATGCTGGAGCACATCGCCGACGAGACGCGGCACTACGCGCTGCTCGCGGACGTGGCGGAGGAGCTGATCGGCCGCAAGCTGACGGCCGAGGAAGCGATGAAGTACGAGATCAACTCGATGGTCGATCCCGACGCGCCGCCGGAGGCGTTGCGCCACCCGCTGCTTCCGGAGGCCTCGGGAATGATGCTGCTCATCCGCGAGCGGCGCGAGACGGAGGGCCACGACTTCGCCAACGCCGTGCTGCGGCTCAGCGAGGGCGGGGGCGGCGGCGCGTTCGAGGTGGCGGCATCGCTCAGCGGCACACCGTTCCGCGAGCGGCTGGCCGCCGCCATGCGGCTCATCGTGCGCGACGAGCTAGGCCACGGGCCCGGCCGCGTGCGCGGCTTCGTGCAGCAGTGGGTCCACGACGAGGCGACGCTCGACCGCGCGGCGGCGCTGCTGACGGAGTACATGTACCAGCACTTGCGCCTGCGCAACGAGATCTGGGGCAACCCGCTCTCCGAGGAGCGCCTGGCCGCCATCCGCCGCGGCGAGATCGCGCCGCTCGCCGTCGGCTAGCGGGGCTGGTGGATGACGCTGCGGCCCATGGTGGCTTATTACGGCGTGGGCGATCCGCGCCATTGCGCGCAGGACTTCCAGGAGATGGCCCGGGCGTTTCGGACCGTGGTGTTTCCATGCTCCGAGGAGCTGGCACGCCTGGACGCCGCGGGCCTCCGCGAGCGCGTTCGGCTCGCCCGCGACCTGGGCCTGGAGACGTGGGTCAGTCCCTGGGGCGTCGCCGGCCTGTTCGGCGGTGAGGCGATCAGCGCCGTCGGCCACCTCTGCCCGCGCTCTTGCCAGGTGCGCGACGTGCTCGCGGCCTGGCTGGAGGCGGCGGTCGCCGCGGCGCCGGACGTGCTGTTCTGGGACGAGCCCAATGGCACGCGCTGCTGCGGACCGGAGGTGGTCACGGCGCTGCTGCTCGACTTGATGGACCAGACCCCCGCGGCGCTCCGCCACGCCCTTTACTGGAACCCGGAGCAGTGCGCGATCCTACCCGAGCCCGTGGTCGCGCGCTGCCTGACCGCTGGCATGGACCTGTACGGCCGGTCGCCCGCGGCGGAGCGGCTGGCGACTGCCCTGGCCCTCGGGCAGTGCCACGGCGTCGAGCCGCACGTCTGGGTGCGGGCCTTCCAGGTGCCCGCGGGCGAGGAAGCGGCGGTGGCGGCGATGATCCAGGCGGCGGCTGCCGCGGGAATCGAGCGGGTGGGCATCTGGCCGTGGAAGGCGGGCGCCACGGCGAGCCTACTCGCCAGCGAGCGGCCGGCGCTCGTCTGGGAGACCGTCCTTCGCGCGCTCGCTACGAGCGCCGCATCCTAATCCTCGCCGCGCCGGCGGCGGACGGCGCGGGCCAGGTCGGCGGCGGGCACGCTGTAGCGGTCGAAGGCGTCCTTCAGGTGGCTCGTCTCGTAGTGGGCGTAGATGCGCTTGGTCGTGTCGGGCGAGGCGTGGCCGAGGAGGTCCTGCACCTCGGCGAGCTGCGCGCCGGCGTTCAGCAGCACCGATGCCTTCTGGTGGCGGAAGGCATGGGGCGAGGCGCGCACGCCGGCGGCGTCGGCGTAGTGGCGCACGACGTTGTAGATCGACTGCGTGGACAGCCGGTAGTTCTCGCCGCCGGCGCGCGCTTTGCCGCGCCCCTTGTCGTGGCGCAGGAAGAGCGGCACGTAGCGGTCGGCGCGGGCGGCCAGGTACGTGCGGATCGCCGCCAGGCTGTCCGGATCGAAGAACACGACGCGCTCCTTGCTGCCCTTGCCCACGACCAGCGCGCGGTCGGCCCAGCCGTCGTCGACGTCGGCGCGGTTCAGCGCGGCGACCTCGGCGCGGCGTAGGCCGGTACCGTAGAGCGTCAGCAGCAGCGCCCGGTCGCGCAGCAGCTCCAGGCGGCGCGCGTCGTTGTGGCCGGTTGGCGCGGGAAGTGGCAGCTCCAGGGCGTAGGTGACGACGAGCGGCAGGCCCTGGTCGACGCGCGGCGTGCGGTAGCTGGCGCGGCCGACGACGGCGCGCAAGCCCTCGCGGAGCTGTTCGTAGGTGGCGGCGCGCGAGCCCCAGCGGCGCCGCTCCAGAAACCGCAGGAAAGCGCGCGCCCCGGCCAGGTAGGTGCTGTGCGTCGCGCGCGCCGTGCGGCCGTAGCGCCTGACCAGCCAGGCGTAATAGCTCTCCAGCGCGTCGGCCGGCAGCGCGGCGGTCGGCGTCCCCTCCGTGACGCCGCGTTCGGCCAGGTACTCGGTGAAGCGGTCGAGCGCCGTGGCGTAGGTGTGCGCGGTGTGCGGCGACTTGCCGCGCAGGCTCGCCGCGAACGCCGCGAGCGCGTCGGCGAGCGCGGGCGATTCGGCGTCGGCGGCCGGCGCGGGATCGCGCGGGGTCGCGGGGGGCGGGTCGTCGGCAATCATCGGCTCCTCCGAGCGCTCGCCCTGAGCATAGCGCGCGCGCTCCCCGCCGCCGGCTCACGATGCCGTCACGCCGCGCGCTCATGACTCGCTCACGACGACGGTGCCCACCATGCCGTCCTCGCGGTGGCGGTCCACCGAGCAGTAGAACTCGTAGGTGCCGGCGGACAGCGTAAACTCGCCCGCCGCCTGGCTGTCGGGCGCCGCGGCGATGTGTACCCGGTAGCCCGCGAGCCGCGACAGCAGGCTGTGGCCGCCGAGCTTGTCGATCGTGAAATCGTGCATCAGCGCGCCGCCGCTGTCGCCTGGCCGCAGCCGGTTGTCGAAGGTCAGCCGGACGGGCACGTCGGCGTGCAGCGTGAGCCGCGCCGGCTCGAAGCGAAACCCGGTCGGCGTAATGCTGCTGGCGACCGTTACGTACTGGGGGCCGACGGCTGCCGCGGGTGGACGGGACGCCGTAGGCCGCGCGCACGCGGCCAGGCTGAGCAGGGCCAGCAGCCCCGCGCCAAGGCAGCCCCGCCGGGTGCAGGCCGATAGCTGGCTCTGCCTAACTCGCCAACGGCCTCGGGCCAGGTGGTCAGAACGCCGCAAGCAGCGCACCGCCGAGCGCCGAGACGACGACCACCAGCCACGGGGGCACTTTCCAGATCATGAGCAGGCCGGCCGCCACCAGCGCCAGCCCGAAGTCGGCGGCGCTGGTGATTGCGCTCGTCCACACGGGCTGGTAGAGCGCGGCCAGCAGGAGCCCGACTACCGCGGCGTTGATGCCGCGAAGCGCCGCCTGAAAGCCGACTTGTCGGCGCAGCGTGTGCCACCAGGGGAGCGCGCCGATCACCAGCAGGAAGGCCGGCAGGAACATCGCCACCAGCGCCAGCGCGGCCCCCGGGACGCCCGTCAGCGGCGCGGGCATCACCGCGCCCAGGTAGGCCGAGAAGGTGAACAGCGGCCCCGGCACGGCCTGCGCCGCCCCGTAGCCGGCGATGAACTGGGCATTCGTGACCCAGCCCGGCGGGACGACCTCGGTTTGCAGCAGCGGCAGCACCACGTGGCCGCCGCCGAACACGAGCGAGCCGACGCGGTAGAAGCTGTCGAAGACGGCCAGCGGCAGGCTGGGCTCTAGCTGGCGGAGCAGGGGCAGGCCGACGAGCAGGCCGAAGAACAGCACCCAGGCGACGAGGCTGGTCCGGCGGCTGATGGGGACGTGCAGGGTCGGCATGGCGGGCGGGGCGGTCGCGCCCAGCAGCCGCCAGCCGACGAGGCCGGCGATGGCGATGATCAGCACCTGGCCCACGGCCGTCGGCGCGGCCAGCGCCACCAGCGCCGCCAGCACCGCCATCGTCGCCCGTGTACGGTCGGGGCAAAGGGTCCGCGCCATCCCCCACACCGCCTGGGCGACCACGGCCACCGCCACGATCTTGAGGCCGTGCAGCCAGCCCGCGTCGGTCGCGCCGAGCGCGCTGACACCGTACGCGAAGACGAGCAGCGCCAGCGCGGACGGCAGCGTGAAGCCGAGCCACGCCGCCAGGCCGCCGAGCAGGCCGGCGCGCAGGATGCCGATCGAGATGCCGACCTCGCTGCTGGCCGGGCCGGGCAGGAACTGACAGAGGGCCACGAGGTCGACGTACGTCTGGTCGTCGAGCCAGCGGCGGCGGACCACGTACTCCTCGCGGAAGTAGCCCAGGTGCGCGATGGGTCCGCCGAACGAGGTCAGCCCCAGGCGCGTGGCCACGCCCAGCACTTCGAGCGGGGACCCGTGCGTCTCGCTAACCGCGTACTCTTGCTCGACGCTGCTCATGGCCGGCCGCGCGTCCGCTCACTCATAGCGCTCGGCCACCTCGTGCAGCGACCCCTCGGCGATGGTCAGCGCCTTGATCGCCGTCTCCAGGTCCTCGCTCGGGTGGGTGCCCAGGAACGTCTTCGCGTCGCTCTGGAGCTGGCGGACCTGACCGAGCCAGGCCTCGGCCTGCTGGTGGGCCTGGGGATCGGGACTGGATGGGATGTGCCCGCCCTGGCCCGTGTGCTCGATCACTTCCTCGAGAGCGTGGTGGACAATCTGGAGCCCGAGGTCCGCGTGCTCCAGGTCCTCATAGCGGGTGCGCTGGTACACGGATTGGACACGCTGCCGTAGCTGCTCTACCTCGCTCACGAGCTGCTGTAGCTCGCCGCTGGTCTCCCGCGTGGACTCAGCCACCGGACTGCTCCTTTCGCGGCGCGTCGCCCGCCAGCCCGCCTGGCGGGTCGTGCCCTTCCACGACCTCGGCCACTAGCTCCCGAATCTTGGGCAGCGCCTGCTCCAGCGCCGCGCGGCCCGCCTCGGTGACGGTGTAGTACTTGCGCACCTTGCCGCCCACGACGCGGCTCTCGCGCGCCAGGTAGCCTGCCTCCGTCATCGCGTGGAGCACCGGGTAGAGCGTGCCCGGACTCAGCTCGTAGCCGTGATGCCGCAGCTCCTCGATCAGCGCGACGCCGTAGACCGGCGCCTGCACGGCATGGTGCAGAATGTGAATCTTGACGAACCCAAGAAAGAAGTCTCGCAGCATACTATCCGCCTGCGATATCGCTCGATGATACTGCTCGGCCGTGCCCTGACGCAACCGGCACCATGCATCTCTCGACACTCGCCCTGTCGGTTGCCGATATCGCGCTCTGAGGCATGGATTTTGCGGCGCCTACCGCATCGGTGGCCCGCCACGCGGCCCGGCCACCCGCGCAGGACGCACAAGGGAGCCTTCCAATGCAGCACGCCGAATCCGATCCCCGACACCACACCGGCCGGATCAAGCAGATGCTCGCGGACACCATGGCGCACGTGCGGGAAGACGAGGGCAAGGTCTCCGAGCCCAAGGCGCGGGCGCTGTTCGAGACCACCGCCGAGGTGCTGGGTGGGCTGGTCAAAGCCTACGACGACTACGAGCAGGGCAAGCCGGCCTGGCGCTGAGCTGGTCCGCCGAGCTGGTGCGGATGTTTGACGTAATCAAAGACCTGCACCAGCTCGGCCGGGTGCTGAGGCGGCGGAGGGGCGCAGGCCAGCGAGCGCGATGGCAGAGGCAGCGACATGGCGCGCCGCCCCTGCTTTTGCCAGCTCGGCGCGCAAGGAGGAAGAGCGATGATGGCACGTGGTTGCGTGCAGCCCAGACGCGGGTTCCTGCACCTGACGGCGGCCACTGGTACCGCGCTGCTGCTCGCCGGGGCGGGCGGCTCGCTGGTCGCGCCCGGGCGGGGCCTGGGCATGGTCTGGGCGCAAGACCAAGGGCAGGGCGAGGAGGTCTCCGCCAACGAGGACCTGATGCGCGAGCACGGGATCCTGAACCGCGTGCTGCTCGTCTACGAGGAGGGCTTGCGCCGCCTGGACGGCCAGCAGGAGGTGGACCCGGCCGTGCTCAACAGCGCCGCGGGCCTCATCCGCCGCTTTGTCGAGGACTACCACGAGCGGACCGAGGAGAACTACCTGTTCCCGCGCTTCCAGCAGGCGGGCACGCTCGTGGACCTGGTGACGGTGTTGCAGCAGCAGCACGACGCCGGGCGCCGCGTCACCGACCGCATCCTGGCGCTCGCGACGACCGACGGGCTCCGGGACCCGACGAGCCGCCAGGCGCTCGCCGACTCCATTCGGCAGTTCATCCGCATGTACCGTCCGCACGAGGCCCGCGAGGACACGGTCCTCTTCCCCGCGTTCCACAAGCTGCTTTCGCCCGACGAGTACGACGCGCTGGGCGACCAGTTCGAGGACCGCGAGCGCCAGATGTTCGGCGGCGACGGCTTCGACATGGCGCGCGACCAGGTGCAAGCGCTGGAGCAGCAGCTCGGCATCTACGACCTGGCCCAGTTCACCCCGGCTTGAACAGGTAGCATCGTTGCCCCGAACCGAGCATTAGGTAAGTCGGCCGCGCTCCTGGCCGGGCGTGTCCGTAAACGGCTGCCCTCGGCGTCTCCTCGTTCGGCGTCCCCTACGGCGGGGGCCGATCGACCTGCACCGAGAACGTGCGTTGATGCTCGCCCGGCCCCTCGTACACGAGCAGCAGCCCCCGCCAGTCGCTCGCCGTCGGTATGCGCCACTGGCTCCAGGCGAGCGGGCCGTCGGCCTGGCCCGCTCGTCGCTGCCAGCCGGCCGCTGCCAATTGCTGCGCAAAGAACGCCTCAAGGCTTCCGGGGCTCTCGTCGGTGAGGGCGATGGAGGCCGAGGCCCAGTGGTTAGGCCCCGACACGGTTGCCCCCGTAGGCTGCAGCCGCATGCCTTCCCGCCCCTCTAGCCGGGGCACCAGACTCGCACCTGGTGGGAGCGGCAGCGGGGGGAGCGTCCCGCACGGCCCGGGCCCCTCGCGTACGTCAATTCGCACGTCGTCGCGCCCATCGGTTTGCGGCGTCACGATGACGGAAACCCGTCCACTGCCGGCGGGCTGGCAGAAGGCGCTGGCGTTGGTCTCAATTGCCTGGAACCCACTGGGTGGCGTACTCCCGGGTTCTAGAACCCAGCCCTGTTCCTCGAACGCCTGCTCGTAGAAGCGGGTGATCTCGCGGGGCTCTCCCGGAGCGACCAGGAGAACCAAGGTGCCGGCCGGCAGAGCGCCGCCCGGCCCTCGCACCATGCTGCCGACGAGGCGTCCGCCGGGGGGCACTCGTATCACGAGTGGCAGATCAGGCGGGACGTTCCCGGGGAACAAATCGACGGCGGGCGGCGACGGGCCAGGCGACCCGAACGCGTTCTGGAGCAGGCGTTCGGCAAGCTCCCGCAGGAGATGCCCATCGTCGGCCTCCTGTGCTCGCACTGTGGGGCTGGAGAGCTGTGCGGGACTGAGTAAGGTCAACGCGACGACCACCGCGATCGCGACGAGGCCGCGCATCGCCGCTGAGCAGGATATGGGCTGCACCGTTCCCTCCCCACACTGTCGCGTGTCGCCTCCATCCTTCATCAGTCGGGGGGCCACGGGTAGAGGACTAGCCCCCGTTCTGTCCTGGGGGTTAACCTGCCACCACCGTAGGTGCTCTGCCTATCGGGGTTTGGCCTCGTCCAATCGTTGCGAGGCTAGCGCGCGGCGCCCACGGCCACCCGCGCGGGGGCGCGGCGGCGGGGAGCGGGCGTGGGCAGCTCGGCGAGCAGCGCGGCCCAGGCGGCGCGCTCGCGCTCGGGCGCGACGAGCGGGGCGGCGCGGGCACAGCCGGCCGCGAGCGCGGCGTAGAAGGCGGCGTCCGTTTCGGCCCGCCAGAGCAGCGCGGTCAGGGCGGCGGTGTCCCCGACGGGGAAGTAGCCGGGATAGTCGTCGCCCAGCGTGCCGACCAGCCCGCCGATGCGCGCGGCGACGACCGGCGTGGGGGTCGGCTGCGCCAGCGCCTCGCCCAGCGCGTTCGAGCTGCCCTCCATCAGCGACGTGAGCGCCAGCAGGTGGCTGCTGGCAATGAGCCGCCGCGCCCGCGCGTGCGGCTGCTCGCCCAGCCAGCGGTAGCGGGGGTTGCAGGCCATCTCCGCGCGAGCCGCCTCGGCCCACTCAGGACTCAGCGCCGCGCCCACGTGCAGCACGCGGAGGCGTGACGCCGCCGGCAGCTCGCGGGCGGCCAGCGCCGTGCGCAGCGGGTCCTTCTCGGGCCGCAGGTGCCCTACGACGCAGACTCGGAACTCCCGAGCGGGTCGCTGGACCGCGGCGCGCAGGCACGGCGCCCCCTGGTAGATCACGCGCGTCTTGTCGCGCAGCGCCGCCGGCAGCTCCGCGAGCCCCTGGCGCTGGAGGACGACCAGGCGTGTGGCGAGGTCGAGCGCGCGCTGGGCGTCGGCGTCGCTCTGGATGTCGCGGTAGAGGTCGGTGCCCGTCAGCACGACGATCAGCGGTCGCTCGGGGTGCACGGCGGCGAACTGCTGCACGGACGGGAAGCTGCGGCGGGCGTGGAGCGCGATCAGCGCGTCGCAGGGCGTGCCGTCGTAGGCTGCCGTCACGGTCACGCGGTGGCCGAGGCGGCGCAGCAGGGCGCGGTAGCGCGCGGCCGTGACGAGGTTGCCGGTGATCGCGCTCTCGTGCTGGGGCGTGACGATCTGGAGCTTCACCGGCCCGGCGCCTCCCGCGCGCACGTCCGGAAGCCAGCCCAGACGTCCCGCCGGTCGGGCTGGTAGAAGTTGCGCCAGGTGTTGCGAATGAGGCGGCCGCGCGTGGTCCAGCAGCCGCCACGCAAGACTTTGTGGTCGCCGAACCAGGGCTCCGAGTATTCCTTGTACGGATCGACCACGAAGCCCGGGTAGGGGCCGAAGTCGCTGGCGGTCCACTCCCAAACGTTGCCAACCATCTGCCGGCAGCCGAAGTAGCTGTCCCCGGCGGGCAGCGCGCCCACGTCCACGGTGCCGCCGCGCCGCCAGTCCAGGTTTGCGCGCTCGGGCGTCGGGGCCTCGTCGCCCCACGGGAAGCGCCGCTTGCGCCAGGCGCCGCCGGCCGCCGGCTCGGCCGCGGCCGCCATCTCCCACTCGGCCTCGGTGGGCAGCCGCCGCCCGGCCCAGTTGCAGTACGCCTCGGCCTCGTACCAGTTGACGTGCAGCGCGGGCCGGTGCGGCGCGAGCGGCTCCCAGGCGTCGAACCGGCGCACGCGCCAGCCGTCCGGGCCGCGCTGCCAGTACACCGGCTGCGCGGCGCCCGCCCGCTCGCGCCAGTCCCAGCCGGCCGCGCTCCACCAGCGCGCCTGCTGGTAGCCGCCGTCGTCGACGAAAGCGGCAAACTCGGCGTTCGTCACGGCGGCCCGCGCGATGCGGAACGGCGCCACCGCGACGGGATGCGCCCACTTCTCGTTGTCGAACACGAAGCCGTCGTCCGGCGCCGCGCCGAGCAGGAAGCGCCCGCCGGGCACCGCCACGTCGCCCGGCAGCGGGCCGCCCCCGGGTATCTCGGCGGCCGGCGGGACGGGCAGCGACGGCGGGGCGTAGCCGTGCGTCTGCCGCGTATACCCGAGCGCCTCGGCGTGCATGTCCTCGTGGAAAAGAGCGAGCAGGTGAAAGTACCGCGCCGCGTCGGCGAGCGGCTCGGCGCGGAGGTAGCCGAGCACGCGATCGAGCGTCGCTTGCATTAGGGCCAGCGTTGTCGGCCGGTCGGGCAGCGGCAGGTCCCAACGGGTGTCGTGGGCCACGGCCGCCGAGTCGTACAGGCGGTCGGCGTCGGTACGGCCGGGCGGCAGGCCGCGCAGGTGGCGCAGCGTCCACTTCTCCTGAAACCAGGCGACGTGCCCGATCTCCCAGAGCGGCGGGTTAACGATGCGCAGCCGCGGGCCGAGTAGCTGCGCGTCGGTCAGGTCGGCGACCAGCGCAAGCAGGGTTTCCCGCGCGTCAACGAGCATCTCTTCGAGGGCGGTGACGGTTGGCGTGCGTGTTGCTGGCACGGCGCTGAATCCTCGGCGTGACCTGGGGCTGGGCCACCGTATTCTGCCACATTTGGCACGATTGGCGCGCATCTCCCATATATAATCCATACTAATTCCACTGATAAGCTAAAATGCTGCTGCGTGCGTGACCAAACGCCCGGAAGCCGCAAGTGATGCAGGTTTCTTGGGTTGGTGGTATACGGTCGATGTACAGGGGCCGCGTGCGGCCCAAGCCCGGCTGGCGCTCTCCCCGGCGCCGTCGGGCCAGCGGCGCGCGACGGTGGAGACCGGCCAGTAGGCGCCGGGGAGAGGAGCGAGCGATGCTGATCAAGTCCCTGATGGGTACCGGCGAGCGCCACGCGTGCGGCCGCCATGGGCGGCTCGCGGCCCGGGTCACGGTGGCCGCGCTGCTGGTGGCGGCGCTCGCCGGGGCCGCCGCGGGGGCACGGCCCGGCGCGGCGCAGGGCGCCGAGGAGCCGTGGGCGCCCGCCACCTTCATGCTGCAGCCGCGGTCGGAGAGCGCCGTCGCCGAGCTGGACGGGCGGATGTACGTGATCGGCGGCTATCCGACCGGCCGCATCCCGTCGGACGCCGTGCAGGTGTGGGACGCGGCGACCGACCACTGGGAGCTGGGGCCGCCGCTGCCGATGCCGCTGCACCACGTCATGGCGGCCAGCGTCAACGGCACGCTGTACGCGATCGGGGGCGAGTTCGACGGCGCCGGCACCGGCCGGCCGTCGCTATTCGTAGACACGGTGTTCGCGCTGGACCCGGCGGTGGGCGACTGGGAGCCGCGCGCGCCGATGCCCACCGGGCGCAGCGCGGGCGCCGCGGTGGCGCTGAACGACAAGATCTACGTGGTGGGCGGCCGGCCGCCGGCGGGATACGAGCTAGAGATGTACGACCCCGCGACGGACGCCTGGACGGTGCTGCCCGACATGCCCACGGCGCGCAACCACCTGGCCGCCGGCGCGATCGACGGCAAGCTCTACGTGGTGGGCGGGCGGTTTGGCGGCGGCTTCGATAGCGAGCTGACCAACGTGACCGAGGTGTACGATCCCGAGACGAACACCTGGGCGCCCGGGCCGCCCGCGCCGACGATTCGCTCCGGCATGGCGTTTGCGGTAGTGGGCCATTGCCTGTACGTGTTCGGCGGCGAGCGCAACCGCGCCGACCCGCGCGGCGTGTTCCCGCAGACCGAGGCGCTCGACCCCCGCAGCGACACCTGGTACGAGCTGACGCCCATGTCCACGCCGATGCACGGGCAGATCGGCGCGGCGGTGTTCGACGGCCGCATTCACATCGCCGGCGGGGCGGTGACCTATGGCGGCGACTCGGGGACCGTGCTGCACCAGGTGTATACCCCCGAGGTGGCCTGCGACTGAGCCGAACCACGGCGGCCGGGCGTGTCGATAGGGGCTATACTGCCTCAGGCACGCCGGACGGCTGGGCTGCGGTAGCTGTTAAGCTTGCGTGCAAAGGAGACGATCGTGCAGGCGAAAGAGGGCGTGGTCGAGCGGCTCAACGCGATCCTGACCAACGAGCTGACGGCGATCAATCAGTACTTCCTGCACGCCGAGATGTGCCGCCAGTGGGGCTACGAGCGGCTGTACCACAAGCTGCGCGACTTTAGCATCGACGAGATGAAGGACGCTCAGCAGCTCATCGCCCACATCCTCTACCTGGAAGGGCTGCCCAACCTCCAGCGGCTGGGCACCGTGCGCGTCGGGGAGAACGCCCCCGAGGACATCCGGCTGGACGCCGACCTGGAGCGTAACGCCGTCAGCGCGCTGGCGGAGGCGATCGGGCACTGCGCGCAGGTGGGCGACTACACCACGCGGGGCATGCTGGAAGAGATGATCGCCGGCGAGGAGCAGCAGCTGGACTGGCTGGAGACGCAGCAGCAGACGATCAGCCAGGTCGGGCTGGAGAACTACCTGGCCCAGCAGATCCACGACGCATAGCGGCCGCGGGGCCCGAGCGCCTTAGAGGGCGGGCCACCAGTCGGCGCTGCGGGCGGCGGGCGCGCGGGCAGCGGCACCAACGGGCACGGCTTCGGCGGCACCGGTCGCGTGGACGCGATCGTGCTCCTCCAGCGCTACCTCGACGAACCGGTCGATCTCGAGCGCGCAGCGGCCGCAACAGGCGTCACTGTCCAGCCCCAGCGCGCGGATCAAGCCCTCGGGCGTCGGGTAGCTCTCGCGCGCCACACGCCTAACGTCCGACTCGGTTACGCCGGTGCATACGCAGAGGTACATGGTGGCCACCCCCCGGCAGCTCGCTGCCGTTGCCAGTCGCTCTCGCTACGTCTCTCGCAAGAGGCAGGCCCAGCCGGGCCGCCCCGGCTCGTCCGCCTTGAACGGACTGAGCGTGTGTCTAAGCGTACACTAAACCCGCGCGTTCGTCAAATCTGCCGGAGGGCAAGGCTGCCAGTGCGCCGGCCGCCAGCCGCCCGTTCGTCATGAACACGCAGGAGGAGATCGTCCAGGCGATCGCCGACTTCCGCGCCGGCCGCCTGGACACCATCCCCGCCGGTCGCCTGGGCGCGTAGCGAGCGGCCGCTCTCGCCGGAGAAATGACCAAGCGCCCCGGCCCGCGCGGGCCGGGGCGCTTGGTCGCGTTGAGCCGCGCTACTCCGCCTGGAGCTGCCCGCGGATCGCGCCGCCGGGGAAGTCGGCGTTGTGGACGTTCACGTAGAACCCGGCGGGGTTCGCCAGGATGTCGGAGATGATCGCCGGATCGACGCCTTGCACGCAGCCGCTGGTGCTGCCGTTGGTGGGCGCGTCGAACGGCACGACGATGGGGCCGTTCGCGCCCGCCTCGCCGCGGTGGATGTGCGCCGCGGTGGCCGGCGGCTGCAGGTCGACCGTGACGTCGTAGCAGACCGTGCTCGCGTTGGGGTCGACGGTGACGCTGGCGGTGCCACTGCCGTTGCCGGGGCCGCTGAGCGTGGCCGTGAACGGCGTCTGGGCGACGGCCGTGGCGACGAGCGCACCGCTGAGCAACAGGCTCGCCACCAGGGCGCGCGATCCCCTGGCGTATAGGCTTCGCGTCATATGTCACACCTCCTCTGTACGCGCAGCATACACCCATTGCGCCTCGCGTGCGCGTTTCACAGGGAGATATCCGCCCAGGTTACAGCAGCGGGTCAGCCGACCCGCGCGGCTGCGGCGTGGCCTGTCGGGGCGAGGGCGTCGGGCCCGCCATGCTACGCCTGAAGGCGGCGGTTGCGGCGGAGCCGCCCGCGATAGTGCCACAGGAACGGCGCACTTACCACGGCGCTCATGGCAATCCAGGCCGCCGCCACCACCCACAGCAGCGCGTTCTCGCGCCGTTCGACCTCGCGCAGCGACCGCCCAGCCAGCACGAAGCCCGGTCGCGGCCCGCCCACCGGGGCGACGACGACCGCGCTCCGCACGCGGGGGGCCGGCTGCCAGGTAAAGCGCCGCTCGCCAGCGCGCTGCACGGCGCCGAACACGCCGCTCGGCAGCGCGGGCGTCTGGCCGTCCAAACTGGCCGACGAGGCGACCGGCTGGCCCTGGTCGTCGTAGACGATAAGGTACGGCGCCAGGCTTGCCCCGATGTCGACCGCCTGGGCGGGCACGACAGCGGCCGGGGCGGCGCCGCTCGCCAGGCGCGCCGCCGCATCCTCGGACAGCGCGATCTGGGGATCGTTGGCGGTGGTGCGGAGCAGCTGCTGCGCCACCCCGTAGACGAGCCCTGCCATCATGCCGACCAGGACCAGCGCCGCCAGCCAGTACTTCGCCATGAGGCGAGTATAGACGTCGCTCCGACGGCCCTCAATGCGCGCGGCGAATCGATCATCAGCGCGGCGCCAGCCGCCGGAGCACTTCTTGCACCGGCCGTCGCGTCGCCGGGGCGCCGCGGCCGGCGGGGCCGTGGGGCACCCCCATTCTGTGCGTCTGCATTCGAAAGCTTCACGCACTCAGCGCAGCTTTCGAACGCGAAGCCACGGCTTCGAGGGCAGCCGGGCCTGAGGACGGGATAGCGAGCGAGCGGGTGGTGGACGGGCGGGGATCTGCGGCGTGGCAGCAGGCGGGGTTCGCCGCGGCCCTGGCCGGGGTGGCGGGCAGCGTGGACGCGATCGGCTACCTGTCCGTGTTCCACATCTTCACGGCCCACATGACAGGCAATACGGTCGACGCCGCCGTTAGCGCCGCGCAGGGCCAGTGGCGCGATGCGCTGGCGCGCGTGGTCGTCGTGCCGCTGTTCGTGCTCGGCGTGACGCTAGGCGCCGCCGCCATCGAGGTGGCGAGCCGCCTGGGGGTGCGGCGCCCCATGCCGCTCGCCCTGGGGCTAGAGGGGCTACTGCTGCTCGGCGCGATCGTCGTGGGCGACGTGCCCGGCCCGCGTCGCGCCACGGCGGGCGCCGTGGCGAACGGCCTCTCGCCGTACGTCGCCCTGCTGGTGCTGGCGATGGGGCTGCAGAACACGGCGCTGCGGCGCGTGGGCGCGATCTCCCTGCGCACCACCTACATTACCGGCACGCTGACGACGCTGGCCGAGGAGCTGGTGCATTACCTCGGCTGCTGGCTCGACCGGGCGCCCGGCCACCCGCACGACACCGCGCGCGCCGCGCGCCAGCGGGAAGCCGCGGCGCACGTCTGGCTGCTGGCCGGCGTCTGGTGCGCCTACGCGCTGGGCGCCATCATGGGCACCTGGGCAGAGCTAAGCTGGACAGGCTGGTCGCTGAGCCTGCCGCTCGTGGCGCTCGCGGTCATCGTCGTCGCCGCCCTGGCCCGGCCGGTCCCCGCCCCGTCCGGTAGCTGACCAGGGCGCGGGGACGCGCGGGCCGCCGGGACGTCGGGCGGCTGGCGGCGATACCCGAGCCGGCTCGGCGGTTCGCCTGCCGGGACGCGCCCTCGCCCCGACTCCCTCTCGGATGGAGAGAGAGGGGGAAGAACCGGCCCTCAGCCCGGCCCTCCCCAGGGGAGAGGCAGCGAGGGACCGTCAGCGCCGGAGGGAGTCGATACGCGCGGACGTGCGCGGCATTCGTAACGGCTCCCGCTCACGAGTACGGGGCCACGGGCAGCCCGTATGATCGTGGCAGAGGCTGCTGTAGGGAGCGGGGGTGCTGCATGGCGAACGTGCCCGCGTGGGTTGTGCTCGGGCTGCTGTCGGCGCTGTTTGCCAGCCTGGTGGCGATCTTCGGCAAGCTGGGGCTCCAGTCGCTCGACGCGACGGCGGCCACCGCCGCGCGCTCGGTGGTGATGATGGCCGTGCTCGTCGTGGCGACGCTGGCGAGTGGGCGCTTGAGCGCGCTCCAGGGCGCCGATGGCCTCGCCTGGACGATGATCCTGCTCAGCGGGCTGGCCGGCGCGGCGTCGTGGCTCTGCTACTTCATCGCGCTACAGCTCGGCCAGGCCGCGCCCGTCGCGGGCCTCGACCGGCTGAGCCTCGTCTTCACCGTCTTCCTCGCCGCCCTCATTCTCGGCGAGCCGCTGACGCCCCTCCGCATCGGCGGCGCCGCGCTGGTCGTCGTCGGCGTCTACTGCATCACCGCGGGCTGACAACCGCGCTCGGGCATGGCTTGAGCCGCGGTCGGCGTCCTTGCCAGTGATGCTGCACCCAGCGACAGCTCGCGTTAGCGCTGCCGGGTGTGCCGCCGACGTCTGCGCCGTCGGGGCGCTCGTGGCAGCGGCTGCGTGTGGACGACCGCTCGCGTGCCAGCCTGCAACAGATATCGCCAGCCCGCGCCGAGCGGCCGCACCCGCCACCACGGGTCGCAGTATCCACCTGATGAGGCCATGCCACCGCCAAACACTTGCTGCAGCCAGATCGCCAGCCGGTATAGGAAATTCATCATCAGCTCACATCGTGCTGTCAACGGAACTCTGCTCGAAGCCATTCCCGCATAGAGAGGACTCTCCAGTCAGATAAACCAGTTCCCAGGTTGGATCGAGAAAGACTCGTATTGCTTCGAATCGTCATATACGGTGAGCGCATTCCCATCGTCGAATATCACCGTGAAGGACTCCGGTGGATCTACTTGTGCTGCCGCGACGGGGTGGCCCAGGAGAACCTGTAAGCGGAAGATTGGATGCTCGGCATTGCTCTTCGACCGGTCGGCGCAGTCGATCATCTCGCCGGCTGCGTCCCGCAGTTCCCATCGACCCTCAACAGAGATACTCTTCATTTCGCGAACCGCCGGGGAGCTGAAATGAAATTGAAGATCCCAGGGGCCGATGCAAATCTGGCCCAGCCATGCCCCAACGAACATATCCACCGGTAAGTCGTCTGGCACTCCATACACGAGCCCTCCACGCTAGACTAGCCAAGAATTCAGCCCGCGCCTGCACTTGCGAGGGACCATATTGTTTGCGCACTCTCGCGGGCGAGGCAAGCCAGGTGATCGCCCGGGCCGTTGACACGGCCGGGGCAGGCTGCCATACTCCCGCAAACGCCGAGGGGGACTGGGGATGGACGCTCGCTTCCGTGCGCCGCTAGCCCATCACGGGGTGCGCGCGCCGCTGCTCGCGCTCGTAGCCGTGTGCTTATGGCTAGCGGCGTGTATGCCCGCGCCGGCGCGGCAGGGCAGCGCCGGGGCCGCGGCCGCGCCGGGGGGCACGGCGGTCACCGCCGCGGCGCCCAGCGGTAGCGCGGGTGGGGCGTCCACGGGCGCGGCCAGCGCGGACGGGGCGGCGGCCAGCGCCTCCGCCAGCGCGGAGCCGGTGCCCGAGAAGGACACGCTGAACGTGGCCGTCGCGGCGGTCGGCTCGACCTCGCTGCCGCTCCAGGTTGCCATCGACGCGGGCTACTTCCGCAATCGCGGCCTCACCGTCAACCTGAGCGTGCTGGCCGCCAGCGTCGCCGTGCAGGCGCTCATCTCGGGCAGCATCGACCTCTACCAGGGCGGCGCCACGGCCATCGCCGGCCGCCTGGGCGGCGCCGACATCATCTACGTGGGCGCGGCCGTCGATCGCAGCTCCCTGCTGCTGCTCGGCCAGAAGGGCATCACCACGTTCCCCGACCTGCGCGGCAAGGGCGTCGCCACCACCTCCGTCGGCGCCTTCGGCGAGATCGCGCTGCACCAGACGGCGAAAGAGTTTGGCATGGTCCCCGGCCAGGACTTCGAGGTCCGCTACCATCCGGGGCCCGACGCCGCCGCCGCGACGTTCACGTCGGGCGCCACCGCCGGCGTCATCATCACGCCGCCCCAGAGCCTGATGCTGGCCGACGAGGGCTACCCGGTGATCTTCGACTACTACCAGCGCGGCCTGCGCATCACCGGGCCGGGCCTGGCCGTCATGGGCCCCTTCGCCCGCGAGAACCCGAACACGCTGAAAGCCTACATGCGATCCTATCTCGACGGCGTGAAGCGTACCTTCGAGGACCGCGAGTACGCGACCGCGGTCAACGCCAAGTACACCGGCTTGCAAGACCCCCAGGCGCTAGCGCAGGACTACGACATCAGCAGCAAGGTGTGGAACAAGGACCTGCGCGTGTCGCGCGGGGCCATCGAGATCGTGCTGCAGAACTCGCCGCTGCCGAACGCCGCGACCGCGAACCCCGACGACTTCTACGACAACTCGCTGATCGACGAGGTGAACGCGACCTACGCCAACAAGCTGTTCCCGGACGTGTTCGCGCAGCGCTGACCCTGTCGTCAAGGAGGCACACGCATGGAGCCGCGCTATTCGATCGTCGACGCCGACGCGCACGTGGTGGAGTGGGGGGCGGAGACGTACCGTCCCTACCTGCCCGCGGCGTACCGCCAGCGCACGGGCTCGTTCTTCCCCAGCCCCGCCTGGGACGTGCGGATGAACGGCACGCTGGGCAAGCTCGACCCGAGCGAGCCGGGGACGTACCTCCAGGACATGGACGCCGAGAACATCCGCACCCAGGTGCTCTTCCCCAGCAACGCGCTGTCGATCGGCTTCATCCGCGAGCTGGACTGGGCGCCAGTGCTGGCCAGCGCCTACAACGACTGGCTGCGCGACTTCTGCCAGCACGCGCCCGACCGCTTGAAGGGCGTCGCGGTAATCGCACCGCAGAACCCGTCGGCGGCGGTCGCCGAGATGGAGCGCGCGGTGAGCAAGCTCGGCATGGTTGCCGTGATGATGCCCACTTACATCTCGCCCGGCCTGGACACCGGCCACGAGCAGTTCTGGCCGATCTACGCTCAGGCCGAGCGGCTGGGCGTGCCGCTCGCCTTCCACGCCACGGCGCAGGCGGCCGTCGGCAACACCCGCTTCCATTCGTACATCGGCGTCCACATGACCTCCCATCCCTTCGAGCAGATGATCAGCATCATCAGCATGATCGCCGGCGGCATCCTCGACCGCTTCCCGCGGCTGCAGCTAGCCTTCCTGGAGGCGGGGGTGGGCTGGGTGCCGTACTGGATGGACCGCTTCGACGAGAAGTGGGAGAAGCGCACCGCCGAGACGCCGCGCTCGGAGCTACGGCCCAGCGAGTACGTGAAGGCGGGCCGCTGCTACTTCACCTGCGAGGGCGAGGAGAGCGCGCTGCCGCTGTTCCTGGAGCGCTTCGGCAACCGCTGCGTGATGTACGCCAGCGACTACCCGCACTGGGACACCGGCTGGCCGAACACGGCGCGGGAGATCCTGGAGCGCGACGACCTGACGCCCGAGACCAAAGAGCGCATCATGTCGGCCAACGCCCGCGAGTTCTACCACCTCGGCTAGCAATCGATCGGGGGGGTGTAGCCAATGGCTACACCCCCCACGGTGGAGTCAGATACCTTGACGTTTGGCGGCCGTAGGCGTAATCTTGCGACACTGAGCGAGGAGGACGGACCGATGGCTACCGACTGGGCCGGACTACTCAAGCCGCGCGAGCGCCACTCCACGCCGTCGCGCCGGCCGTTCCCGCTGCCGCCCCGCCTGCAGGAGCAGCTCGAACGGGCGAAGGTGGCCATCGAAGAGCCGCTCGTCGGCATCACCGCCGATGGCACGCCCGTGCCAGGGCTGTTCGCCCTCCGGCCGACGGGGGTCTCCACCGCACCGATCCACGCCGCCGCCGAGGCCTGGCTAGCGGCGCTCACGCCCGAGCAGCGCGCGGCCGCGACGTTCCCCGTGGACAGCTCCCTGTGGCGGGCCTGGAGCAACATCCACCCCTTCTTGATGCGCCACGGCGTCATGTTCGAGGAGATGACCGAGGCGCAGCGCGACCTGGCGCTCGCGCTGCTGCAAGCGAGCCTCAGTGCCTCCGGCTACCAGCTGGCCCGCGACGTGATGAAGCTGAACTACGTCATCGGGGAGATCACTGGCCGCTGGGACGACTACGGCGAGTGGACCTACTGGCTCAGCATCTTCGGCACGCCGTCGGCCGACGCGCCGTGGGGCTGGCAGATCGACGGCCACCACCTGATCGTCAACTGCTTCGTGCTCGGCGATCAGGTCGTCATGACGCCCACCTTCCTCGGCTCGGAGCCGGTGCTCGCCGTGGGCGGCAAGTACGACGGGACGCGCGTCTTCGCGGCCGAGGAGGCGAACGGCCTGGCGCTGATGCAGGCGCTCAGGCCCGAGCAGCAGCGCGTGGCGCTGATCGGCGACAACGCACACAACGAGGCCTTTACCTCCGCCTTCCGCGACAACACGGTGATTCCCTATGCGGGCATTCGCTACGACGCGCTGACGCCCGACCAGCAGGCGCTGCTCGTGCGCCTGATCGAGACGTACGTGGGCCACATGCGGCCCGGCCACGCCGCGGTCCGCATGGAGGAGGTCAAGCGGCACCTGCCGGAGACGTACTTCGCCTGGATGGGCGGCTGCGCCGACGACAGCGTGTTCTACTACCGCGTCCACAGCCCGGTGATCCTGATCGAGTTCGACCACCAGCTGGGCCTGGCGCTCGACAACGACTTCCCGAACCGCCAGCACATCCATACGGTGGTCCGTACGCCCAACGGCAACGACTACGGCAAGGACCTCCTGCGCCAGCACTACGAGCAGAGCCCGCACCACCAGCCAGCGGCGACCCGCGGCTAACCGCCTAGCGGGGGGGCCAGGAGGGCGCCCCGAAGGCGTGGAGATGTCTCCCAAATCGCCCTCCTCGGTCGTCACCTCCCAGGATTGGGGGCTGGGGGGCGGTCCGCGGGGGTGCAGGGGAGCGCCCCTGCCGGGGGTGTGGGGGTGTCCCCCAACTCGCCCGCTATTCCTCACTCCCCAGGATCAGGGGGGCGGGGGGCGCAATAGCCGTGACCGCGGAGGAAGCCATGCGACGCTTGGCAGCAGCAGTCCTGCTCGTGGCGCTTGGGTTCGGCGCGGCGTGCGGGCCAGGCGGCAGCGCGTCGAGCGCGAGCGCGCCGGCGAGCAGGCCCTCGGGCGCGGCGCCAGCCGCGGGCGCCCCGGCGGGGACTAGCGCGCCTGGTGGGCTCGACGCGGTCATCGCGGCGGCTGCCAAGGAGGGCGTCTTCCAGTTCTACGGCCCATCGGCGCTCTCCAAGCCCGACGCCGCGCGGCTGATGAACGCGTTCAATCAGAAGTACGGCTTGAACATCGACTATCAATACACGCAATCGGGCTCGATGACGCGCGACGTGGCGCGGCTGATCACCGAGATCGGCGCTGGCCAGGCGCCGACCTGGGACCTCGCCATGATGACCGACGCCCACTACGCCATGCTGTTTAGCAACGGCGTGCTGGAGCCGGTGGATTGGGCGGCGCTCGGCGTCGGCCCGCGCTCGATCACCAACGAGGGCACGTCGGTCATGACGGCGTCCACGTTCGTCGCGCCGGCCTACAATCCGAACCTGGTGTCCGCCGAGGACGCGCCGAAGGACTGGGGCGACCTGGCCGATCCGAAGTGGCAGGGCAAGATCGGCGTCTCGACGGCCACCCACTTCTGGGCGCGGCTGGCGCAGGCCTGGGGCGACGATCGCACGACCCGCCTGGTGGAAGGGATCGCGGCCAACCAGCCGGCGCTCGGCAACCTGCCCGAGACCTACACGCGCGTGACGCTGGGCGAGCTGGCCATCTTCAGCGCGGTGTCGGACAGCTACTGGATCGAGGCCCGCAAGACGGGCGCGCCGTTCACGGTGGTCGAGACGGCCCGGCCCATCCTCGCCCAGCAGTACGACGTGGGCCTGCTGAAGGGGGTGCAGCACCCGAACCAGGCGAAGCTGATGGCGGTGTTCCTGCTCTCGCCCGAGGCGCAGGCGCTGTGGGAGGAGATGCAGGGCCAGACCTCGATGTTCATCGAGGGTACGACCGCCAATCGCTACGCGCAGGGCAAGGACGTCGTGACGCTCGACCCGAAGTTTGGCGCCGAGCAGCTCGATCAGCTCACCGAGAAGTACGGCCGCATGATGGGGTTCCGCTAATATCCTGGGAAGGACATGATGCTGTGGCACAGCATCATGTCCTTCCCAGACCTCTAGCTGCCGAGGAAGCGGGGGACACGTGAGCATCGCAGCCGATACCCGCATCGCGGGGATCCCGATCGGGCGCCGCCTGGGGGCGTTCACGAGCGGCGGCATCTTTAGCGTCGGCGTGCTGGCGCTCCTGGGGCTGCTCATCGGCATCCCGACGCTCGCCGTGCTCGTCATGAGCCTGCGCACGGGCTTGCCCGGCCAGGCGCGGCCGCTCACGTTCGCCAACTTCACCGAGGTGTTCACCGACCCATTCACCGGGCAGGTGATGGGCAACACGCTCACCTTCGCCGTCTTCACGATCGCGGTGACGCTGCTGTTCGCCGTGCCGCTCGTCTGGCTGATGACGCGGACCGACTTGCCCGGCAAAGAGACCATCTACGTGCTGATGACCGTCGGCATCCTCATCCCGGTGTTCTTACGGGTGATCGGCTGGATCCTCCTATTCAGCCCGCAGATCGGCATCGTCAATCAGGCGCTGATGAGCCTGTTCGGCCTGAGCGAGGCGCCGCTTAGCCTGTACAACGTCTTCGGCATGGCGATCACGCAGGGCATCTCGTTCGTGCCGGCCGCCTTCTTCATGCTGGCCGCGGCGTATCGGGCCATCGACCCCTCCCTCGAAGAGGCCGCCTACACCAGCGGCGCCAGCAAGCTGCAGACGGTGCTGCGCGTGAACGTGCCGCTCACCATGCCGGCCATTCTTGGCGTCATGATCTATCTGCTCATGACCGCCGTCTCGGTGTTCGAGACGCCCGCGCTGCTCGGCCTGCCGTCGCGCACGTTCGTGCTCAGCTCGGCCATCTACTTCGCCGTCACGCCCCAGACCGGCCTGCCGAAATATGGTCTGGCCGCCACTTACGGCCTCATCATGATGGCGCTCGGCCTGCTGGCTAGCTACCTCTACTTCCGCGTCGTCAGCGAGGGGAAGAAGTATGCGGTCATCTCGGGCAAGGGTTACCGGCCGCGCCAGCTTGAGCTGGGCAGCTGGAAGTGGGCGGCGGTTGGCTTCGTCGTCTGCTACTTCGCGCTGGAGATCTTCCTGCCAGCCGCGGCGCTCGTCTGGGCGTCGCTGCTGCCCTACCTGCAGGTGCCGTCGGTCGGCGCGCTACACGACGTGTCCCTCACCAACTACTTCACGCTGCCGAGCTACGTCAGCCTGACGCCGATCCTGAACACGGTCCTGCTCGTCATCGCCGCGCCCACGCTGACGATCATCCTGTCGCTCGCCGTGTCGTGGATCGTCGTGCGCTCGCGCTCGGCCGTGCGCGGCCCGGTGGACATGCTCGCCTTCCTGCCCCACGCGATCCCGTCCATCGTCTTCGCCGTGGCGCTCGCCTGGCTGGCGCTCACCTACCGCACCTGGCTGCCGCTCTACGGCACCATCGTGCTGATCATCATCGCGCACACCATCACCCAGCTCGCCTACGGCACCCGCACGATGAACAGCACGCTGATCCAGGTCCACAGCGAGCTAGAGGAGGCGGGCAAGCTGTCGGGCGCGAACGGCATGCAGGTATTTCACCGCATCCTGCTGCCGCTGGTGGCCGGGGCCGTGTTCAACGCCTGGCTGTGGCTGGCGCTCCTGTCGTACCGCGAGGTGACGATGGCGCTCGTGCTCTACTCGCCGGCGTCCGAGGTGCTGCCGACGCTCATCTGGAAACTGTGGGCGTCGTCGTCGGTGGGACAGGTGTCGGCGCTCGGCGTGCTCCTCATCGTCCTGGTGACGACGATCGTCTTCCTGCTCCGCTCGGCGTTCACCCGCATCCAGCGCGCCAACGCGCTCGGGTGACGGCGTGCCGCGACGCGAGGGGTTGCCGCCCGGGCTGGCAGTCCGTCTGGTACCCTGAGCATAGAGACTCCGCCCGCTGCGAGGCACGCCGCCATGCGGTCACTTGTCCGCGCCGCGCTGGCCGGGGGGCTGGCGGGCGCGTCGCTGGCCGCCCTCGGCGTGGCGCGGCTCACACACCCGCTCAGCCTCCTCCGCAGCCGCGAGCACCACCTCACGTTCGGCGGCCGCGAGCGCACGTATCGGCTGCACCTGCCGCCGCGGTACAACGGCCGCGCGCGCCTGCCGCTGGTCGTCATGCTGCACCCTCGCGGGGACTACGCGCGCCAGTTCGAGATCTACTCGGGCATGAGCCACCAGGCCGACCAGGCGGGCTTCGTGGTCGCTTATCCCAACGGCCTGGCCGGTCCCGACGATCCCGCGCGCTCGTGGAACGCCGGGTTTTGCTGCGGCTACCCTTATGCGCACAACGTAGACGACGTGGGGTTCATCGGTCACCTGCTCGACACGCTGCTCGCGGCCTACCGGATCGACCCGCGCCGCGTGTACGCGGCCGGCTGGTCGAACGGCGGGATGCTCGCCCATCGCCTGGCCGCCGAGCTACCCGAGCGCCTGACGGCCATCGCGGCCGTGAACGCCACCGTGGGCGGCCGCACGCCGGGCCAGCCCGAGTACACGTACATCCCCGCCCCGAAGGCGCCCGTCCCGGTGCTGATCATGCATGGCGGCCGCGACCACATCGTGCCCTACGCGGGCGGCGTCAACGTCAATGGCGACTCCGACTTCGTCGCCGTGCGCGACACGGTCGCGCTCTGGACGACCCGCAACGACTGCGACCCCATGCCCGTCGTGTGCGACCTGGGCGTGCGGGGTGTGGAGGAGCGGACCTACCGAGCGGGCGCCAACGGCTGTGACGTCGTGCTCTACACGGTGCCCGACGGCGGGCACGTCTACTTCGGCGGCCTCCAGGAGATTCGCCGCAACCTGTGCGGCGCGAACGTCTCGGCCACCCGCCTCATCTGGCAGTTCTTCGCCGCCCACGGCTAATTTTGGGCAGGCTCCCACACCCGCCCGCTATACTGGGGGGCCTGCCCACCCCACTAGGCGTGCCGATGGGAGCGACGGGCGCGTGGGAGGGCATTTCCAGGCCAGCTGGGCAGGCTCGCACAATCGACGTAATGCCGTGGCGGACCGGCCCAGTTCGCGTTGATGGATGGAGCGCTAACGGTGATCGTACAGCCCAAGCGTAGCACCCTCTCCCGCCGTTGGCTGGCGCCTCTGGCGCTGGCCGCGCCGCTGTTGGCCCTCGCCGTCGGCCCCGCCGCGCGCGCCGACGATTGCGACGTTCGCGGCACCGTGGAGCGGCCCGCCGAGGATGCGGTCGTGACCAACCAGCCGGTCATCATCAGCGGCTGGGCGGCCGACATCAGCGCCGACAGCGGCACCGGCATCAGCGAGGTGCGCGTGGCGCTCGATGCCGATCCCGACCAAGGCGGCGTGGCGGTACCGGCGCTCTACGGCTGGCAGCGGCCGGACGTGGCCGACCTGCTCTCCGCGCCGCGCTTCGCGGCCAGCGGGCTGGCGCTGGCCTGGGACCCTACCGGCGTCTCGCCGGGGCGTCACACGCTGTACATCCAGGCGCACAGCTCGTGCGGCTGGATCACGGTGACGCGGACGGTGCTCGTCGCGGGCCAGGGCGCCGCCGGGGCGGCGAATCCCACCCCCGCGCGCCCGGCAGCAGCCGGCGCGGCGACCCCCGCCACGACCGCCCCGCGGACCACGGGCGCTGGTCCGACTACCCCCGGCGGTGCCACCAGCCCCGCCGCTTCGGGCGCGAGCGCCCCGGCGCCCGGCGGGCCGTCCGTGGCGCTCACCCCCACGCCTACGCCGGCCGTGCCGGCCGCGCCGCGGACGCAGTAAGATGGCGCTGGCGGCCCGGCGGCGCGTGGCCGCCGGGCGAAGGCCGCCTGCTGAGGCGCCCGCGCACTCGCAAGGAAGGCGAGCCATCCATGCACGACGCGCAAGGCATGCTCGCGACGTTTCGCGCCAACCCGTACCCGTTCTACGCGCTGCTGCGACAGCAGGGCGCCGTCGCGTACACGGAGCCCCTGCGCGCCTGGAGCGTCGTGGGCTATGCGGAGGCGCTGGAGCTGCTCCGCACGCCGGCGGTGTTCTCCTCCGACGTCGATCGCTACGGCGGCGGCCAGGGGGCGGGCGCCCAGAACATCCTGGGCCTCGATCCGCCCCGCCACACGCAGCTCCGCGAGCTGGTGAGCCGCGCCTTCACGCCGCGCCGCGTGGCCGAGCTGGAGCCGACGATCACTCGCCTCACCGACGAGCTGCTCGACGCCGCGGTGCCCACGGGGCAGATGGACGTGGTCGATGACCTGGCCTACCCGCTGCCGGTGTCCGTCATCGCGCTGCTGCTGGGCGTGCCGCCCGCGGACCGGGCGCGCTTCAAGCGCTGGTCCGACGTGATCGTCGCGCACCTGAACCGCAACCTGGTGGAGGCCGCCGCGCCCGAGCCGCCGGCGCTGGCGCAAGCCCACGCCGAGTTCCGCGCCTACTTCCTGGACGAGATCGCGGCGCGACGGCAGCAGCCGCGCGACGATCTCGTCAGCGCGCTCGTCGCCGCGGAGGTTGACGGACAGCAGCTCACGCCCGACGAGCTACTCGCCTTCTGCCGCCTGCTGCTGGTCGCGGGCAACGAGACCACGACGAACCTGATCGGCAACGCGGTGCGCTGCTTCCTGGACTTCCCCGAGCAGACCGCGCCCGTCCGCCAGAACCTCGCGCTCGTCCCGGCCTATATCGAAGAGGTCTTGCGCTTCCGCTCGCCTGTGCAGGGGACGCGCCGCTGGACCAATGTGGACGCGCCGCTGGGCGGCAAGACCATCCCGGCGGGGCAGCTCGTCCTGGTCTGGCTGGCCGCGGCGAACCGCGACCCCGCCGCCTTCCCGGACCCGGACCGCTTCGATCCCACGCGCGAGCCGAATCGCCATCTCGCCTTCGGGCACGGGCCGCACTTCTGCCTGGGCGCCCCGCTCGCGCGCCTGGAGGCCCGGGTGGCGCTCACGGCGCTCCTCCAGCGGCTCCCCAACCTGCGCCGGGCCGACGACGCCCCGCTCGAGCCGGTGGATGCGGCCGCCATGCACGGCGTCAAGCACCTCCGGGTCCGCTTCGACGCGCCCGCCGCGCCGCGCTAGCGCGCCAGCCCTCCCTGGCGCTCTCCCACCTGGTGAGAGCCGCGGGGTGCCCGCGGCAACGCGGAGCTTTGGTCAGCGGAGGTTTGGTCAATGGCTCCGCTACAATACCAGCGGCCGCAATTGCCCTGTGCCCCCGACGCCATAGATGAACGGGCGAGGGGTTCGCGCAAAGACCCGCTCCATCTCGTGTGAGCGCTAGGAGCTTCAAGTACTGCCAACGCGTGAGCGACTGCTTCTGCGTCAGACAGAAACAGCCTACCTGTCCGTCGACAATGGCCTGGCGTTCGCCAGGGCGCGTGCGAATGTGCTTGTCGCGGCAAACGACCAGCCAGCCCCGCACGCCGACGGCGGCCAACCACACGGCATCCGGCGTATCGTGGGCGAACTCGTCTTCGAGCCAGCGCACATCATTGCGAACCAGCTTTAGCGCCTCGGCTACCGGCTTGGGGATAGACCGATCGACAAAGATCATGCCGCGCGCAGCGACTCGAAGCGCACCGCTTGCTCGACCTGTTGTGGGGAGAGGTTGAAATCCGTGGCGATCTCGGCAACCGGCTCGCCCGCCCGGAACTGCTCTAGGATGATCTCGGTCCGCACCCCCGAGCCGGCCACCGTGGGCAGCCCGAAGCCATAATCCGGGTCGACCAGTACGCCGCCGTCATGGCCCAGCGGCCACCAGCGCCGCGCGACATCATGAGCGTAATCCAGGTCGCGGAGAAAGGGTTCGAGCACTTCAGTCCAAGCCTGCTGCCCCTTGCGCTTGCCGACTTCGAGGAGCACGGGGCCGCAGTCCACGAAGATATCGCGGCCATCGGTCTTGAAGCGTAGGCGGGTGAGCGGGCGTGGCACGCCGAGAACTTCCTGACAGTTGTGGACCACGATGCGGATGCGAGGGAGCGATAGGCCAGTTTGTCTCATTCGCCCAATAGCGATAATCTCCACGAGGTCAAGGAAGGAAGCCGCTCCCTGAGCGTCGCGCCTCGATGTGATCGGCGGCTGCACGACGTGGGGCCCTTCAGAGCCCATGTAAGCATAGCCGGTCAGCCACCGCCTGGCGGTGCCGCGCGACACGCCGGCTAGGTAATCCGCCTCGGCATAGCTGTAGAGCGGACGCTGAACGATTTCCAGATCGTGGCTACTCATGGCCCGCTCCTTTCGCCGCCTGATCGTAGCGTATCACCGCGGCCTCTCAGTGAAGTACTCTGTCCCACACCACGCTGTCCCGTCAACTGGGTGTTCCGCGTAGCGGGCGCGTCGATAGAGCCACACGCGGCGCGATGTGGCTGGGCGGTTTAGAGCCGCGGGGTGCCGGCGGGGGGCGGAGGTGGCAGGCCCGTGGCCTCGGCCCAGTAGCTCGCGTCGTAGTAGCGCTCGACGGGCGGGTAGGGCGGGCGGCCGAAGCCCATCGTGATGCGCAGCGTTTGCAGGCGCAGCAAGCCCTCGGGGTCGATGGCGGCGTGGGGGACCACGTGACTGTAGCGCAGCTCGGCCTGGGCGCGCGACAGCCCCTGCTCGCGCTGCATCAGCGCCAGCGTCGCCTCGCGGTGCGCCGGCTCCAGCAGCCAGTCGGTCGCCTGAGCGTAAGCCCGAATGAACCGCACCAGGCGCGGGCGGTTCGCCTCGGCCCAGCGGCGCAGCGTCCAGCCGCACATGAGGGGATAGTCGCGCACGTGGTCGTTGGCCGCCGCTAGCCGCTGGCAGCCGGCCTCCGCCGCCGTCGTGTCGTGCGGCGGCGGCAGCATGGCGGCCGCTACCTCGCCGCGCAGCAGCGCCGCCAGCCGCACGGGCGAGCTACCGACGATCCGCACCTGGTACTCGTCGTCGCCGATGCCGTGGTCGCGCATGATCTTCAGGCGCACCACGTCCAGGTTGGAGTCGCCCGGATCGCCGGCCAGCAGCTTGCCGCGCAGGTCGGCCACGCGCGTGATGCCCGGCGCACCGACGAGGTGCGCGTCGAGGCCCCGCTCGCCCTGCATGAACAGCACGTAGTCGGTGCCGTCGCTGTCGACCCGCGCCATCATCGTGTCCGCGCTGCTCAGCGTGAAGTCCCATTTACCAACCGCCATGCCGGCGTTGTGGTCGGGCGCGTAGGTCGTCACGTGATAGTCGACCGCAAGCCCCTCGCGGGCGAAGAAGCCCTGCTCGCGGGCCACCAGGAACGGCGGCCGCGGGTGGTAGCCCGTCGTGCGCAGTACGTCCATGCTGCTCAGTTCCTCTGTGGCTGCTCGCGGCGCGGCAGGCGCACCGTGAAGCAGCTCCCCGCGCCGGGCGCGCTCGCGGCCTCCACCGAGCCGCCCATCGCCTCGGCCAGCTCCTTCGTCAGCGCGAGGCCTAGCCCCGCGCCCGGGCGCCCGTCGCCATTCCGCCCCCGGTAGAACCGCTCGAAGATGTGGGGCAGGTCCTCGGGCGCGATGCCCTCGCCGGTATCGCGCACCTCGAGGCGGACCGCGTCCGGCTCGGCGGTGACGGCGGCCGCCACCAGCCCGCCCGGCGGGGTGTGTCGCACGGCGTTGCCCAGCAGGTTGCTCAGGATCTGCTCCAGCCGTTGGGGGTCTGCCTGGGCCGGCGGCAGGTCGGGCGGCACCTCGGCGAGCACCTGCACGCGCCGCTGCCCCCAGGCCAGGGGCGCCGCCGTCTCCACGAGCCGCCGCACGACGGCCCCGGCGTCGACTGGCTCGACGCGCAGCGCCAGGCGCCCCACCGCGGCGCGCGAGAGCGTGAACAGGTCGTCGATCAGCCGCTGCAAGCGCACGATCTCCTGCTCCATCGTCGCCAGGTCGGCGTGCAGCGCGGTCGCGCCGTCCGGCTCGCGCCGCAGCGCCGACTCGACGTAGCCGCGCAGCGTCGCCACCGGCGTGCGCAGCTCGTGCGACACGCCGGCGACGAGCTGCCGCTGGGCGTCGAGGAGGCCCGCCACGCGGTCGCGCTCGGCCTGCAGCTCGCGCAGCGACCGCTCCAGGTCGGCGGCCATGTCGTTGAACCGCCGCGCGAGCTGGCCTACCTCGTCGGCCGGCCCCTCGGCGACGCGGCAGCTCAAGTCGCCGGCGGCCAGCGCTTCCGCGGCCTGGCCGAGCCGCTCCAGCCGCCGCACCAGCCGCCGCGCCAGGACGTAGGCTAGCACGCTGGCGGAGACGAAGGCGAACAGCGACGCCGCGGCCAGGACCGCCACGGTCGCCGCGCCGAAGAACAGCAGGGCGCCTAGGAAACCGAAGGGGCCGCCGCTGGGAGCCAGCACCGACTCGGCTACGACGATCGCCCCGACGCCGCGGCCGCGCTCGTCCGTGACCGGATAGGCAGCCAGCGCCGCGGGACGCTCGCCGGGGCGGAGCACGACGAGGTCTTCCGGGTCGCGCGGGCCGCGCTGGGCCTGGGCGGCCAGGGCAGCCCAGGCATCCCGCTCCGGCGGGGCGAAGGCGGCGCCGGCGGGGTCCGAGCTGGCGAGCACGTGCCCGTCCGGGCCGACGAGCACGACGTACGACAGGTTCCGCAGCGACGGCCCCAGCCACTCAGGGCGGCGGGCCGCTGGCGGCCCATACGGCCAGCCCGCGGCGGACAGGCGCAGGCGCCCGTCCGCCAGCGCGCGGAGCACCGTGTCCAGCGTGGCCGGGTCGCCCTGCGCGGCCAGTCCCTCGATCGCGCGCGCCACGGTCTGCGCGTCCTGGGCCGGCGCGCGGCGCGGGCTATCGTGTAGCCCGGCCATGATCGTGCCGAACAGCACGGCGGCCGCGATCAGGCACACGAGGGTGAACGCCGTCGCCACCAGGTGCGAGAGCGTCAATTGCCAGCGGAGCCGACCCAGCGGTCCTCCCGTCGGCTGACTCCCGGCGCTCGACGGCCTCGCCGGCGGCGCTGCTGCCGGCTCAGCCATCGCCGTCGGCGGCCGGCGGGCCGCTCGCCCCGGCCAGGCGATACCCCACGCCCCATACCGTTTCGATCGCCTCGCCCAGTGGCCCCAGCTTCTTGCGCAGCCGCAGGATGGCGTTGTCGACTGAGCGGTCGCCCTCGACGGCCGGCTCGCCCCATACGGCGTCGTGCAGGTAGGCCCGGCTGAACGCCCGGCCCCGGTTGCGCAGCAGCAGGTGCAGCAGGCCAAACTCGGTGCGGGTGAGATCCAGGGGCACGCCGCTCAACTGGGCGCGGCGGGCGGCCGGGTCGAGCGTGAGCGGCCCGAGCTGCAGCGCGTCGCGCGCCTCGCCGTGATCGGCCGCGAGCATCTCCGCCAGGCGGGCGTGGCGCCGCAGCAGCGCCCGCACGCGCGCGACTAGCTCGCGCATGCCAAACGGCTTGGTGAGGTAGTCGTCGGCGCCCACCTCCAGCCCGACGACGCGGTCTACCTCCTCAGCGCGGGCGGTGAGCATCAGCACCGGGACGGCCGAGGTCTGGCGCAGGCGACGCAGCACCTCCAGCCCGTCCAGCCCCGGCAGCATCCAGTCCAGGACGACCAGGTCCGGCGGGGCCGCGGCGAGCTGCTGCACGGCGGCTGGGCCGTCGGCCACATAGCGCACCTGGTAGCCCGCGGCTTCCAGCTCGCGCACCACCAGCCGCCGCAGCTCCGGCTCGTCCTCAACCACCAGGATGTTCGCCATCTATCTCGCTCCGCCCGCTTACCCCTGTTCTACTCCGGCGCCGCCGTCGGCCACCACGGCCGGCGGCGCCCCGGCCCGGTCTGCGACAGAGCTGCGACAGGTCGGGGACGAGCCGGCGACGTTCGGCGGCGACACTGCCAGTGTGCGAGCGAAACGGGCCAGCGCCCGCGCTCGACAAACTCGACGCGAGCAGGAGGAGCAAGATGCAACGGTTGCGGTTTCCCATCGCGGTGGCGCTGACGTCGCTAGGACTGGTCGCGCTACTCGTCGTGGCGGGCGGGCTATTGGTGAGCAGCGTGCTGGCGCGCGGCCCGTGGTTCGGGCCGGCGGCGTTCGGGCCGTGGGCCCACGCGGGAGCCGTCGGGCCGTGGGCCGGCGGCCCGTGGGGCGGGGACGCGCTCCCGGCGCAGCTCGCGGGGCTGCGCGACGTGCCGGCGGCCGAGCGCTTCGACCACTTCAAGGGCGTCCAGGTCAACCTGACCGATAAGGACGGCCAGCCGCTCGTCGTCACGCTGACGCCGGGCACGGCGACGGCCGCCAGCCCGACGAGCCTCACGATCGCCGCCAACGACGGCGCGTCGCGCACGTTCACGCTGGACGCCCAGACGATCATCCGCGGTGCGCACACGCGGGGCGGCGCCCCGGCCAGCCCCCAGGCCGTCGCCCCGGGCGACAAGCTGGTCGTGGTGACGCTCAACAACAGCAGCACGGCGACGGCCGTCTGGGCCGGCAACTTCGGCAACTGGGGGCCGGGCAGTGCCGCCGGCCGCTGAGCAGCCCGCGTGCTGGCGGAGCCGTCGTACAGCGCTTTTCACGGGCATTGAGCTAGAAGGGTAGGGCGGGGGCTCGTCCCCCGCCGCCCGGCCGGCGCCTCCCCGATCAACCTTTCCGAAAACCGCTCGAAATGGCGGGGCGGACGGTCGGGACTCTCGCCCAGCCTTCCGGCCGCCCCCGGAGCGACGTCACCAGCTGCAGCACCCAAAGAGCAGACTGCCACGTCCCGCATTGGCGATCTTGGATCTCGACGTAAGGAGGTACCTATGGCGACGGCGATCGTTCGGAACAAGCAGGCGGCGCGGCGAGTGTCGCCGGCGCAGTACAAGGTCTTGGTAACCGCGCACGTCATGGTCTCCGTCGGCTGGCTGGGCGCCGTGTTCGCCAAGATCGTCCTCGGGCTCGGCGCCATGGCGGCCCACGCGCCCGACGCGGCCGCCGCCCTGTACCTCTCCATGAACGCGGTAAACGTCGCCTATCCGCCGCTGGCGATCGGCACCATCGTGAGCGGCGTCCTGCTGTCGTTGGGCACGAAGTGGGGCCTGGTGCAGCACTACTGGGTCGCGACGAAGCTCGTGCTGACCGTGGGGGTGATCGCAACGGCGGTGCAGCTGACCGACCGGCTGGCCCAGCGGGCCCTCGCGGCGCCGTCCGGGCTGGCGGCAGGCGTCGACATGCGCGTGGACCTCACCGCAGCAGTGACGCCGCTCCTCTACCTGGCCGTGGCCCACCTGCTCATGTTGGGCGCCGCCACGGTCCTCTCCATCTACAAGCCGTGGGGCAAGACGTGGTGGGGGCGGCGCCAGACGGCCCCGCCATCGCGGAGCGAAGCAAGGACCTGGTAGGCGTTCGCGTCGCGCGAGCACTTGGCTCGGCACATTACAGGGCGGGTGGGGCGGACGGTAGCACGGGGACCAGACGGCCCTTGTGGCGAGCTGACTACCGATCGAGCGAGATGGAGAGACTGTGATGGAGCGCACCGAGAGGAATCAGGCGGTCGATCCGAGTCGCCGCGCTTTCCTTGCGCAGCTGACGTGGGGCACCGTGTTGGGCGCTGCTAGTACGCGATCGACCGCGCGGGCGGCAGCTGGCCAGGAAGCACCTCGCTCATCTGGTGTATCGTCCAACGTGTCCTCAAGAGGCCCCATCAGCCAGGGTGAAGGCGCGGCGGCTACGACCCACCGCCGTGTCCAGACCAACGGCATCACCATGCACATCGCCGAGGCAGGAGCCGGGCCGGTCGTCATCCTGCTCCATGGGTTTCCCGAGCTATGGTACTCCTGGCGGCACCAGCTCCCGGTCCTGGCCGCGGCCGGGTACCACGTGATCGCCCCCGACCTGCGCGGCTGCGGCGAGACCGACGCGCCGGATGATGTCGCAAGCTACAGCAAGCGGAACATGACCGCCGACATCGTCGGCTTGCTGGATGCGCTGGGCGCTGACAGGGCGACGATCGTCGGCCACGACTGGGGGGCGAGTCTCGCCTGGGCGCTCGCCGAGCTGCATCCGGAACGCGTCGCGACGCTGGTGTCGCTGAGTGTCCCCTACCATCCACGCGAGCAGTTACCGCCGACGCGGCAGATACAGCGGTTCGCCGGCGACCACTTCTCGTTCCCGCTGTACTTTCAACAGCCGGGTATCGCGGAGGCCGAGCTGGATGCGAACCCTCGGCGCTCGCTCCGGCTCTTCCTGCACGCCCTCTCGGGCGACGCTCCGCCGGACCTAGTCCCCTACCTCTTCACCGGCAAGCCCGCCGAGGCGGGTGCCCTCGATGGGATGCCAGAGCCCACGACGCTACCAGCCTGGCTGACGGAGGCCGATCTGGACTACTTCGCCCAGGCCTACGCCCGTACCGGCTTCAGAGGCGCGCTGGCCCCATACCGGAACATGGACCACGACTGGGCGGACCTGCCGGCCATCGGCACGGCCGGGGTGAGCCAGCCGACGCTCTTCCTCGGCGGAAGACGGGATAGCGCCGTCATCTACGGGCGGTTCGAGCCAATGGAGGCCGCGGTACCGAAGCTACGGAGAATCGTACTCCTGCCCGGCTGTGGCCACTGGACGCAGCAGGAGCGCCCGGCCGACGTCAACGCCGAGCTATTGGACTTCTTACAGCGCGAGCGCTAAGCTGCCGGCCTAGGTTCGTGCATGTGTTTGGCGAAGCTAAACATATACCTCATCCCTGGCCGAGCGCTAGGGCGCGGATTCCATGATGGGACCGCACTCGGCTTCGTCGGCGCCCGCACCGCTGAGGAAGGCATACAACGGCGCGGGGGACGCGGCTGACCGCGTCCCCCGCGCCGTGCGGCGCCGCAGTGGTGGACGGCCGCCTACTCGCCGCCGGGAGCGGTGAGCACGCGCACCAGCGGTCCCAGCGGGATCGAGGGGTCGAAGGGGTTCAGGTTGCGCGCCCGCTCCACGAACAGGTCGGCGTCCTCCTGGAGCATCAGGCGCTCGCCGACGAGCCGCTCGCAGACCGCCCGCACCTTGTTCACGTAGTCGTCGTGGCTCGCGTAGCGCTCATCGATCGACGGGCGCGGGTCGCCGCTCGCCTCGCGCTCGGCGCGCGTGCGGGCGAACGGCACGAAGCTGCCGGTGTTCCAGAATTGCTCGCCCTCCGCGAAGCCCTTCTTCCGCAGCGACCAGCCGTTGTACGTCCCCAGCGGCACCTCGACGTCGGGATAGCGCAGGCCGGCGATGCCGTTGCCGTCGGCGTCGATCTGGGGCACGCGCGTGGGGTACTCCTGGCCGGGGTAGGGCTCGGGCGGGAAGACGCTCTGGATGCCGCGCGTGTCGAAGTCGGGACCGTAGTTGTAGCGCGGCAGGCGGCTCGGACCGTGGGTGGGCAGGTTCACGCCCGGGATCTTCGGGTAGCGAGCCAGGTTCTCCTCGCCCGTGACCAGCGTGCCATCGGCCGTGCGCGGGATGCGCGAGGGAGGCGGCGGTGTGCCGTGCGTCGCCCACTCGTCCATCAACACGAGCAGCGCGCGGCGGTAGGGCGCCGACGACATGTCGCTGGCCGTGAGCTGGCCGATCCAGATCGGGTCGATCTGCGGCCGCGCCATGTGCGGCGCCGCCGTGAAGTGGTACATGCGGACGTTCGCGGGCAGCTCGAGGTCGCTGGCATCCTTCGGGTGCGTGTGAGTCAGCGAGACGTGGCGGATCCAGTAGTCGCCCTCGGTATGCGAGTGGACGACGAGCGGGTCGCTCTCGGGGCGCTTCCAGAGGCCGTCCACGCGGTCGGTGAAGGGATCGGGCACAGCATCGAAGGTGAACGGGTAGTACTCCGAGGGCCACTGGTGCTCTTCGTGCTGGCGCGGATAGCGGCCCACCTGCGCGAACCGCACGTTGTGCAGCAGGCGGCCGCTGCCGGTGTGCGTGTGGACCGCGTCGAACAGCTTGCGGCCCTGGGCGTCCACGTTCCAGCCCTCGTACACGTACTCGCGGACGACGCGGCCGCTCAGCGACTGGCCGGTGCCGTACAGCTTGTCCACGTAGCCGGCCAGCGGGTTCGGGTTGCCGGCGGAGTCCTGCGTCCCGTAGCGCAGCAGCGACAGGAAGTCGCGCACGCCGAGGAAGCCCAGGCCCATCACCTTCGAGCCCTCGGTCTCGTAGATGAACTCGTAGATCCAGCCGGGCTTGAAGCCGCCCTTGATGTAGAGATCGTTCACGGACGGCGTGAGCACGACCTGGCCATCCTTCAGCTCCGCCTTCGCCAGCTCCCACTGGTCGGGCGGCACGGGGATGCGCGGGTCCTGCTCCTTCTCGCGCATGGTGAGCGTGGCCGTG
Organism: Pseudomonadota bacterium; assembly: GCA_021325365.1. The sequence continues at coordinate 17,927 of JAJPHF010000097.1, read as the reverse complement.
GCACGGTCGATGACCGGATAGGGCTGCACGTTCTCGCCGCCCTCGGCGCCCGCGCTGGTGCCCATCGAGAGCACGCCCTCGGTGACGGGGCTGAACTCCTGCCGCACCTTGCCGCGCAGCCGCTGGCCATTCTGCAGCGCCTCGGGGAGATAAGCCACGCAGTTCGTGCCGCGGTCGATCAGGTCGCCCTGCCAGCCCGACCACACGACGGTGTAGCCCTGCCGCATCAGGAAGCCATCGCCGGTGCTCTCCGGATTCGTCAGGTCACGGCCCTTGCCGTAGTTGAACGCGGTGATCGCGGCCCGACCGCCGCGGTTCGAGAACTCGTACAGCACGCGACGGTTGCCGCGGCTCAGGTCGACCGGCTTGACGACGTCGAAGGTGGCCGAGAACTCGACCAGGCCGTCGCGGTTGCGCGGCGCCAGATCGAGGTCGCAGATGTAGGGCAGCCCCGGCTCGTTCGGGTCGATGCTGAAGGAGACCTTGCCCGCGAGCCACTCGTAGGCGCCGGTGCTGCCAAACTCCTTGCCGCTGGCCACGGGTTGCCGTCGCTCGATATCGAGCCGAATCAGGTTCTGCACCATCGTAGCCTTCCTCCCGCGTGAACGCCGACGCGCGCCGCGTCCGCCAACGCGTCCTGTCCGTCCGCGTGCCTGCCAGGCGTGCTCCGCTGCTATCGAGCCCCGCCGTCATACGCCGCCGGCCGCTCCACTACCGCGCCGCTCGCGATCGCGTCGAAGTGCGCCACTATACCAGAGCCCGCCGCACTGGTCACGTGGCGCCCCGCGGAGAGACGCTCTCACCTCGACCCGCTCTCTCGGGGCGAGGGGGCAGGCCCGCCTCCTCGTTGCCTCTCCGAGGGGGAGAGACCGGCCGAGCGCAGCGACGACGGGTGAGGGCAGGCCCCGTCGCCACAAACCTATGGGCGAGATGCAGCGCCACTGGACGCCGCGCTGGCCGGCCGCGCTATAGTAGCGGGCGCGGACAAACCGTGATCGGCGCGGATGGCCAGGCCAGGGACCCGGCCGCCCCGCTAGAGACGCGCGGAGGGATGGCATGGCAGCGACCAACGGCGCGGTGCGGCGGGAGGTGGCCGCGGCAGATTACACGGACTTCGTGCACACCGGCCCCGGTACGCTGGCCGGCCGCTACCTGCGCCGCTTCTGGCAGCCGGTCTACCTGGCGACCGACCTGCCCGCCGGCCACGCGAAGCCGATCCGCATCATGAGCGAGGACTTCACGCTCTACCGGGGGGAGGGCGGGCACCCGCACGTGATCGCCCCGCGCTGCGCGCACCGGGGGACGCAGCTCTCGACTGGCTGGGTCGAGGGCGACTGTATTCGCTGCTTCTACCACGGCTGGAAGTACGATCACACCGGCCAGTGCGTCGAGATGCCGGCGGAAGACCCGAGCTTTCCGCCCAAGGTGCGGATCGCGAGCTATCCGACCGAGGAGTACCTGGGGCTGATCTTTGCCTATCTCGGCGAGGGCGCGCCGCCGCCGCTGGCGCGCTGGCCCGAGCTGGAGGGCGAGGGCGTGCTGGAGCAGAGCACCTACCTGCGGCCGTGCAACTACTTCAACAATCTGGAGAACATGGCCGACGAGACGCACATCGCGTTCGCCCATCGCCGCTCGGTGTTCGACCGGGTGGGCGTGAACGACGACTTACCGCGCATCGCCGCCGAGGAAACCGAGTACGGCATCCGCCGCATGGGCACGCGGGCGAACGGCATCACGCGGGTGAGCCATATCCTGATGCCGAATGGCTTCTACTTCAAGGGTACGCCGAACGACGACGCGAGCGGCTGGTCAGAGATGCTGGCCTGGCGCGTGCCGATCGACGACACCCAGCACCGCAGCTTCAACACCAACCTGGTTCACGTGACCGGCGAGGCCGCCGCGCGCTACCGCGAGCGCCAGGCCGCGCGCCGAGCGGCGCTGGCCGCGCTCCCGCCAGCCGAGGAGGTCGCCGCGGCCGTGCTGCGCGGCGAGCTGCGCCCCCAGGACATCCCCGAGCGCGACGACCTGATCCCCATCCAGGACGCCATCGCCCAGGCGGGCCAGGGCGTGATCGCGGACCGCGCGCACGAGCGCCTGGGCCGCGAGGACTCCGTCATCATCCTGCTCCGCAAGCTCTGGGCGCGCGAGCTGCAAGCCCTCGCCGAGGGCCGCCCCCTCAAAGCCTGGCAGCGCACCGAGCGCCTGACGGCGGCCGGTGGGGTGTAATAACGGCTGACTTACTGGCCTCTCGCTTCACGAGCCAGGGAGCAGATCGCTGATCGCCCGCTTAACGTCCGTGGTCTGGAACTCGCCATCACCCAGGCACAACCGTGATCAGTTCGCTCGCGGTTGGGAACAGGGACACCTCCGGTGCTCTGAAGTAATCAGGCGTTACTTCCGTGCGTCGCTGCGGAGGCCGGTCGGCCTCGCCAGACCAGCAGACAAGTAAGGTGACAGGTTCGTCTCGCGTGACGTTTTCCAGGTACGCCGCCAATTGGTGCGTCGCCTCTCGGAATGCTTCCCACCACATGACGCTGTCTTGCACACGGTCATCATCCCATTCAGGCCGCGTTAGCGGTGCATCCGCGTAGCCGAACCCGCACCCACAGTCCATAAATGAGCCCAAGTAATACAGATATGGCTGATTCAGGTGCTGCCTTACGAGCGCCTCCACATCCAGAACCGGCTCGCCCATACGATGTTTGGCATGCGGTTGTCCCGGTTCAGGATTGAGCGCGGGATCAAGCGGCTGCACCCAGATGGGGGGAGTCCCTGGCTTGAGCGGAACAAGATCGGTGTCGGGCGTGACGTGCGGCCGTGGGATCGTGGGCAGCGGACGGTCAGCGCCGAGATAGACTTGTATGCACATACGGTCACTATAACTCCCGAGCGTGCTGTCTCCTTCCCAAAGTCCCAATAGAATCGAGATAGCGGTTCTCGTAGGCTAGTAGAAGGTATCTCCGAAAGCCTCGATAACGACCGCGTTGGCTTCTTCGACCACACGATAGGCGATTGCCCACAGCCCGCACAGGTATGCTCCCGGGAAGACGCGGTACAGGGGAACGACCAACGTCACGCGGAGGTGCGGGTCGCGGTAGGGATCGGCGCTGATCTCGTTGATGCAGTCGAGCAGCGTATCGACGACGGAGGGCGGGAGACGATCGAGCTGGTAGCGGGCGAAATCAAGGAGTCTTGGCTGGTAGGCCACGAATCCGCCGGTATTCCTCGACGGTGATCCAGGTGGGAGGCAAGTCCGGCTTGCCGGATGCCCGCCACTCCGCGATCTGCTGCTCGCCCTGCACGATCCCCTGGATGAACTCGTCCCAGTTGCGCATGTGAGTGCGCAGCCACTCGGTCTGCTCTTCGGGCGTCTTGCCCGCGAGGATGTCTTTCAATTCCACGGTTTCACCTCTGCCCGCAGTATAGCAGCCTATAGGCCGTAGAAGCGGCGCGGGTTGTCGTAGAGGATCTTTTGCACGGCGGACTGGGGGATGTCGCCCGCGTCGGCGCGCTCTTGAAGCAGCCGCGGGAAGTCCATTTCCGCCGAGGCGTCGGCGTGCGTGTAGTCCGAGCCGATGAGCAGGTTGTCCTCGCCCGTGTGCTGCAAGAGGTAAGGCAGGTCCTCGTCCACCTGGATGCTCACGTACAAGCGGTTCTGCTGCAACACGTCGGCCGGCACCTCGAAGCGCGGCGCGTTCAGCCGCGTGTCGCCCTCGGCGCGCTTCTTTAGCGTGCGCTTGAGGTCGTAGAGCACGAACGGCACCCACGAGGCGCGCGCCTCGATGAAGCCGAAGCGGAGCTTGGGGAAGCGCGCCGCCACGCCAAGCTGGACGATCGAGTGGAAGGCGTGCAGCGGCGGCATGCCGATGTGCATGAAGCGCCCCAGCGGGAACTCGCGGGCCGGCGTGAAGTCCAAGGCGCCCGAGCCGACGTGGAAGCAGATCGGCATATCGAGCCGCTCGGCCTCCTCGTAGAGCGGGAAAAAGTAGGGATCGCCCGGCCACTTGCCGGCCTCGCGGTCGCCCTTCTTCATCACGCCAACGGCGCCGTGGTCCTTCGCCCAGCGTAGCTCCTCAAGCGCCTGCTCCATGTCCCGCGTCGGCGGCAGGCACACCCAGCGCAGCCGCCCGCGCGACTCCTCGCAGCGGGCGCCCAGCCAGCGGTTGTAGCTGCGGCGCAGGGCGAGATCGACCTCGGACCGCTCGGTCACCTCGACGAGGAACAGCGTCGGGTAGATCACCTGCGTCTCGACGCCCATCGCGTCCATGTCGCGGAGGCGGCCCGGCACGTCGATCAGCTCGCGCGTCTCGACGGTGGTGCGGGTGATGCGGTCGTCGCGGATGAAGCGCAGGTGGCGGCGGCCGTCGATCAGCCAGTAGCGAGCCGGCGGCCGCGACGGGTCCGGGTTCGACGGGTAGCCGGTGGTCGGCTTGTAGGCCTGCTCGTCGGCGCGGAGGTACTCCCAGGTTGCTTCCGTCTCGTCCACGTGGGTGTCGGCGTCGATGATGCGCATGGAGCTCCCTCCTCGCAGCGTGCGCGTGGTCCGTCCGGCCCAGGGTAAGGGAAGGATACACCGGCCGGCGGGGCGGTTCCAGCCAGCGGGCCCTGATGGGTGGTCCATAGGCTCTCACGGCCTCGCATATCGGCGTTCCATTTTCTGGGCTTGCCAGTCAAGAAATTCGTCGCTTAGAGTGGGGGCCGGTCAGGGGGCGGACGCGGGCGCCACGGAAAGGACTGGTCCTATGCGGTTTGGCATTCTCAGCTTGCTGTCCTACGTGCCGGAGCTCGACGGCTCGCCCGCGGAGGTGCTGGGACGCGTGCTCGACGACGCTGCTTATGCCGAGCAGCTTGGCTTCGACTCGTACTGGCTGACCGAGCACCACTTCGAGAACTTCGGCGGGCTGCTCTCCGCGCCCACGGTCGTGCTCGGCAGCCTCGCGCAGCGGACCCAGCGCCTGCGGCTCGGCATCGCCGTCTCGCTCCTGCCGCTGCACCACCCGCTCCGTCTGGCGGAGGAGTGGGCGACGGTGGACGTGCTCTCGGGCGGACGGCTGGAGCTAGGCATCGGCAAAGGCTTCTCGGCCTGGGAGTACACGCACTTCGGCGTGCGCTTTGAAGATGCGTCGGAGCGCTTCGACGAGGCGCTGGACATCATGCTGGCGGCGTGGCGGCCAGGGCGCTTCGACTACGTGGGCCAGAACTACACGGTCCACGACCTGCAGGTGCTGCCCAAGCCCGTGCAGCAGCCCCACCCGCCCCTGTGGGCGTCGGCGGTGCGCACCCGCGACAGCTACGTCTGGGCCGGGCAGCGCGGCTTCAACCTGATGACGGCGCCGTTCCTGATCGACTTCGCGACGCTGCGCGAGCACATGGACCTGTACTACCGCACGCTGGCCGAGGCCGGGCACGCCGCGGCGGGCAAGGAAGTGCTGGCGAATCTCCAGGTGTGCGTGGCGCCGACGCGCGAGGAGGCCATCGCCGCGGCCGCCCCGGCCTTCGGCCGTGCCAATGCCGTGCGCGCGGCCGCCGCGCACCGCGACCCGAATGCCACCGGCGCCCGTCCCAAGCGCAGCCTGGACGGCCTCCACTCGTCCACCGTCGAAGCCCTCGCCCGCGACGCGCGCATGCTCGTCGGCAGTCCCGACGACTGCGTGCGCATCCTGGAGACGCTTCAGGACGAGATCGGCATCACACACTTCATCGGCACGTTCCACTTCGGCGGCCTGCCGCGCGACACGGTGCGCCGCAGTCTGGAGCTATTCAGCCGCGAGGTGGCGCCGCGCGTGTGTCAGCGTGGCCAGCCCGGGCGGCTGGCCGCGGCGCCGCGGTGAACGGTGGAGGCAGCATGGCGAACCGTCAGGTCACCTTCGCGATCAACCGCCGGCCGGATAGCCGCTACTACTTCGAGGAGGCGCGGCTGCCAGGCTTCGACCTACAGCTTCCGGCGCAGCCCAAGGGCTGGACCTTCTACGTCGACATGGTCACCGACCAGCCCTGGGACGTGGCCGACCTGGCATTCTCGCACTATCTGATCGCCCGCGACCTGGGGAAGCCGCTCGTGGCGATCCCCGCCTTCCAGCTTCGCTTCTTCCCGCACACGGGCGTCGCCGTCCACCGGGCGGCCGGCATCGAAACGCCGCGCGACTTGGTGGGCAAGACCGTGGGCGCGGCCGACTGGGGCATCAACCCGGCGGTGTGGATGCGCGGCGCGCTGACGCACCAGTACCACGTGCCGACGGAGCGCATCACCTGGGCGGAGAGCGAGGTGCATCCCTCGTTTCCAGGGCTCGCCTATCCCCACTCGCCGCGCTACCAGTTCACGACGCTCACGCCGCCGGCCGAGCAGGCGCAGAGCCAGCAGGCGGGCTATGGCCTGAGCGCGCTGCTGGAGCGTCGCGCGATCGACGCGGCGTTCTTGCCCGGGCTAGGCCGCCCCGCGACGGAGCAGACGCGCCCGCTGTTCGCCGACCCGGCCGCAGAGATGCGCGCGTACGGCGAGCAGACGGGCGTGATCCCGATCAACACGGTGTTCGTGCTGAAGCAGGAGACGGTCGAGCGCTACCCCGACCTGGCGCCGGCCGTGCTGGAGATGACGAGCGCGGCGCTGGCCGCGTACACGGCGGAGATCGATGGGAGCGGCGCGGCGAATCATACGTACGTGCCGGTGGCCCTGGCGCGCGAGTTAGGGCTGTATCCCTTCCGTCAGGGGCTCGACGCGAACCGCGCCGCGATCCAGATGATGATCGCCTACTGCTACGAGCAGGGGCTGATCAACACGCTCTATCGGCCGGAAGACTTGTTCGTGGCGTCATGTCTCTAGTGCGGATAGAGAATCTTGGAAAGGGCGGTTGCCCTCACCCGTCCTCGCTGCGCTCGGCCGGCCTCTCCCCCTGGGAGAGGCAAGGATGCGACCGGCTGCGCCGCGCCCTCATCGGGGAGAGGCAGGGACGCGACCAGCCGCCGGACTCCCTCTCTCTCCGGGAGAGGGTCGGGGTGAGGGCCGCTTTCGTGAAGCGCTGCCGCGAACAGGATGATGGCTGAGAGGAGGCGACGATGAGCGCGCGCCGCTTGCTCGCGTGTCTGGCTGTGGTGAGTCTCGCCGTGAGCGGTTGTGGCAGCGCCACCGCGCCCGCCCGCTCCGGCCCGGCGCCGGTTAGTGCGCCGGCCGCAGCTGCCCCCCAGGCGCCCAGCGCGGCAGCGCCGACCACTCCTGCCACCGGGGCCGCGAGCAGCGCCAGCGCCCCGGCGAGCGCGGTCACGGCGGCCCCGTCGCCAGCGCTCCAGCAGCTCATCGCCGCCGCGCGCGAAGAGGGCCAGCTTGATCTGATGTGGTCCGAGGCGGTGATTGGCGGCAGCCCGGCCGTGCGCCGCTGGATCGACGGCTTCGCCAAGGCATACGGCCTCGACCTGACCGTGCGCTACACCGCGGGACCGTCGATGGCGCAGACGAGCGTGCAGCTCCTCCAAGAGTACGAGGCCAACCGTCCCGCCACCAGCGACGTGATGGTCAACGCCGTGGCCCCCACGCTGCGCATGATCCACGCTGGCGTGCTGCAGCCGGTAGACTGGATGAGCTGGGCCCCGAATATCCGCGACCCGCAGCTCTTGAGCGGCCCGGCGGGCGAGGCAGTCACCGTCAGCTCCGCCATCTCGGGTATCACCTACAACACCAACGCGCTTAGCGGCGACGCCGTTCCGCGCTCACTGGCCGACCTGTTGAAGCCCCAGTACACGGGCCGCATCGCCTCCACGCCCTACCCCGGCTCGTTCGAGCACATCGTCACCCCCGAGGTGTGGGGCGAGCCCCGGACGGTCGAGTACCTGACCAGCTTCCGAGACCAGGTGGCGGGGCTCATGCCGTGTGGCCAGTGGGAGCGCGTGGCGAGCGGCGAGTTCGACCTGTTCGCGCTCGACTGCGGCGCGTTCGAGGCCGGCCAGGCGCAGGCGAAGGGGGCGCCCATCGCGCAGGTGGTGCCCGCCGACGCCATTATCGTGCAGCAGTGGTACGTGTCGGTGCCAAAGAACGCGGCGCACCCGAACGCGGCCAAGCTGTGGATCAACTACTTGCTGAGCCGTGAGGCGCAAGACATCCAGTTCGAAACCTACGCCCAGGATCTCGCCACGCTGCCTGGCTCGCGCAGCGCTGTTGCCCTGGAGGCGCCGCGGGCCGCCGGGGGCCAGGTCCACGACGTGAACGTAGCCTTCCTCGAGCGCCAGGACGCGAGCAACCTGGAGGCGATGTCTGCCCGCCTCGGCGACATCATCAACCGCCGCTAATTCGTGTGCGGCCTGGGTGGAGGCGTGTGACCCTATGGCGCCGAGCGCAGGTAGCAGAGCAGCACGTCGACGGCACGCTCGGCCCAATTGTCGTCGGGGATCGCCGGATAGTGGCGATAATAGCTGGCGTGCCAGTAGCCTACGAGCAGGCTGACGCAGGTGTCGACGTCGGCATCGGGGCGCGCCTCGCCGCGCTCGATGGCGCCCAGAATGACGTTGCGGAACGCCCGCCGCCGCGCCCCGAACACGCCTTGCTGCAAGAACCGCAGCCACTCGGGGCGGTCCTGCTCGTGTACCAGCACCACCCCGGTGACGAGCATGCCGCCGTAGCGGAGCACGTTCGCCCGAAAGTCGCGGAGCAGCGCGACGAGGTCGGCGCGCAGGTCGCCCGCGAGGACGAGCGGCGCGCGCTCGCGGGGCAGCGCGTCCAGCGCCGCCAGCGCGAGCTCCGTCTTCGTGTGATAGCGCAAGTAAATCGTCGGCTTCGTGGTACCGGCGGCCTCGGCGATCTCCTCCATCGACATGCCGAAGAACCGTCCCTCGATCAGCAGCTTCAGCGCCGTCTGGAGCAGCACCGTGTCCACCGACCGCTGCCGCGGCCGGCCCCGCGGGCGCGGCGGGTCGGGCTGCCTGACCATCGAGTTCGCTCCGGTCACTAGGCGCGCGGCGCTTAGCCGCCGGCGCTGCCGAGGGCGCGCGGGTCGTAGAACGGGGCGTCGAGCACGTCGCCCACGGCCTGCTCGCGCAGCGCGCGGTAGTAGCGATGCGGGTCGCCGGCGAGCACCGAGCCGTGGTGGCAGGCCAGCGTGTCCACGGCGAGCGGCTCGACCGCGTCGAGCGCCACCTCCAGATGCTTCTGCGACGGCAGAAGCCCCGAGAAGCGGCAGAACGCCACGACTTCTGCCGAGCGGTCCTCGCTCGTGACGGGCTCGCGGTCGCCCGGCTGCATGAACAGGTCCGAGGTGAACAGCAAGCGGTCCGTCTCGTCGTAGACGAGCATGCTGTCCCAGTAGTGGACCCAGGGCGTGACCACCGCGCGCAGCGTCTTGCGGCCCAGCGCCAGCGTCTCCTCGTGGCCCAGCGCGCGAGCCGGCCGCTCGCTGAAGTCGCTCACCGTGACCGCCGCGCCGAGCGGACTGCAGACGGGCTCGGCGTGCGGCGCGAGCGCCAGGAACTGGTTCAGCGAGCCGCACTCATCCATCTCGAAGTGAGGGATGAGCAGGTAGCGGAGCGCGGCGGGGTCGATCAGGCGGCGCACAGCGTCGTGGACTAGCCCGTACATGCCGCGCAGTCCCGTCTCCACCATCGCGGGCTGCTCGTCGCGGATCAGGAAGCAGCCGAAGCTGATCGGTGCGCCGGGCGGAAACACGCTGATCCGAAACACGTCCGGGGCGATCTCGCTGATCGTGGCTTCCATAAGCTCCCTCGTCCTTGCGGGGCTGACAGCCCGCGCTTGCTCGCTACTATCCCGCACGCCAGGGCCGCGGTCAAGGCTCGCGCTCGGCCTCATCGCGACGGCCGGCGCGCCAGACTATGCCAATCGCCGAGATGTGAGCCAATCGTAAGCGCCACCGGCCCCGCTGTGAGCGGTGCTGTGAGCCGCGCCGCCTATCGTGGAGTCGAGCCAGAGGCGCAGCGGCGCCCGAAGCGGTCGGGCGGGTCAGGCGCTCTGGCCTGGGTCGCACGCCACCGCACGCGCCACCGCGGGCGATGGTGCCGCGAAAGGAGCTGCCACGATGCGCGAGCTATGTGTGGTCCTACTGATAATCGCCCTGTCGCTCGGCGGTCTGGAGCTGCTGGCCTACGCGCTCCGGCTACCCCTGGCCAGCGGCCTGAACACGGCGGACGGGGCGCTGGTGCCGGCGCCCGCCGTCTCCTCGCCGAGCCTGGTCTGCCCCAGCCGGACGGTCGACTACTACGCGCGAATCGGGCTCCTGCAGCAGTTGGTGCCGTTGGAGCCGCCCTGCGACTGAGCCGCGCCGTGACCCTCGTGCCGGGCCGCGCCAATTGCCGTGGCGTGGCCCGCGCCGCCGGCCCGCGCGCGGCGTGGACGAGTTATGGCTGGCGCTCCTGCCTCCGCCCGGCACGGGCCTTGACGGCCTGGTCCGTCTCATGGAGCAGATGCGCGAGCTAGCCAGCGGCTAACGGTTGGCGCGCGCCCTCATCGCTGGACTTCCGCTCGGCGCTCGGCCTATGATCGCGTACAAGCCGGGCGCTGGCGTGTGCGCGCTGGCTGAGGTGTCCGGCGGCGGCTGCAACAGCCAGCCTCGCGCCCTGCGCTGCTTCGCGCCTGGCCCGAGGCGTCAGGGAGGGCAGCATGCGACGCGGCAACGCGGTGACGGCACCAACGGTCGAGGAGCTTGCGGCGCGGGCGGAGGCCCTGCTGCCGCGGCTGCGGGAGCGGGCGGCCCTCGCGGAGGACCTGCGCCGGGTGCCCGACGAGACTATCGCGGAGTTCCGCGAGGCGGGCTTCTTCCGCCTGTTCCAACCCGCGCGTTACGGTGGCTACGAGCTGGACTACGGCCCCGTGCAGGTCGCGTTGGGCAGTGTGCTAGGCCGGGCGTGCGGCTCCAGCGCCTGGGTGCAGAGCGTGGTCGCCTGCCACGCCTGGCTGCTCGGCATGTTCCCGCAGGCGGCCCAGGACGCCGTGTGGGGCGACGATCCCGACACGCTGCTCTCGACCGCTATCTCGATGCGCACGGGCCTCGCGCGCTCGGTGGCCGGCGGCTACGAGGTCGCGGGACACTGGGAGTTCTCCAGCGGCGTCGACGCCGTGCAGTGGGTGATGGTGTTCGTGCCCGGCGAGGCGGCGGGCGGTCCGCCGCCGATGCACGTTTGCCTGCTGCCGCGCGCCGACTGGCAGATCGTCGACAATTGGTACGCGACCGGCCTGCGCGGTACCGGGAGCAAGGACGTCGTGGTCGCGGGCGCGTTCGTCCCCGAGGAGCGGGCCGTTGCTCTCGACCTGCTGGGCAGCGGGCGCGGCCCGGGTGGGGCGCTGCCCGATGCCGCGCACATCTATCGCCTGCCGCTGTTCCCGGTCTTCCCGTACAACCTCGTTGGCCCGGCGCTCGGCATCGCGCGCGGCGCCGTGGAGGAGTACGTCGCACAGACGACGGCGCGCCCCGACCGGCGGGAGATGGCGACGCGCCACTTGCGGATCGCGGAGGCGAGCGCCGAGGTGGACGCCGCGGAAGCGCTACTGCGCGCCGATGCGGCAGAGATCAAGCGGCTGGGCGCGGCGGGCGGGCCGATCCCCCTGGAGGCGCGCGTGCGCTGGCTGCGCGACCTCGCCTTCGCGGCGCAGCTCTGCCAGCGCGCCGCGGACCGGCTGGCCACGGCGGCAAGCGCCCATGCCGTCTTGGAGCCCAGCCCGCTGCAGCGGGCGTCCCGCGACCTCCACGCCATCGTCAGCCACGTCGGCCTGTGCTGGGACCAGCTCGGCGTGTCCTACGGCCGCGTGCGCGTGGGCCTCGACCCCGCCAACCCCTTCCTCGGCCCCGCGAACGCGCCCAGCTAGCGGATTCAGCGCCCCATGCTCTGGTGTGCCTGCTCGACGTAAGTCATGTCGTAGTACTTCGAGGGCGGGGGCAGCGGCTCTTGCAGCACGCCTAGCTCCACGAGCGACTTCTGCACGCCCTCGTAGGCCGCCGGGTTCGCGCGGCCGTCGAGCGACCACTCCGGATCGTTGCGGCCGCGGTCGTAGCTGCGCTGGAAGGTGTCGCGCGTGAGGTTGATCTTCGGCCCGAGGATGGCAAACATCTCCTCCTCGTTAGCCGGGTCGGCCATCCAGGCAGCGGCCCCGAGCGCGGCGCGGATGTAGCGGACCAGGATCTCGCCGTGGTCGCGCGCCCAGTCCTTGTGGACGACGTGACCGTTGCCGGCGTAGTTGCCTGGGTTCAGGTACTTCGGGCGCAAGTTATCCAGCCGGCGGAAGCCCTCTTGTTCGATGCGGTAGTCGAAGGGATCGGTGAGCAGCGACGCGGCCACCCCGCCGGCTTGCAGCGCGGCGTAGCGGGCGCTGCTGGAGCCCGCGTAGGTGATGTCGTAGTCGTCGTCCTGCACGCCGTTCGCGCGGGCCATCGTCTTGAAGAAGTAGACGGTGTTGTCCTTGGGGCCGCCGAGCATGACGGTCTTGCCCTTGAGGTCGGCATAGCTGGTCATGTCGGGCCGCACGATCAGGCCATTGTGCAGCGGCCCGGTCGTCTCCTGCATGATGATCTCCAGCGGCGCGCCGCCGCTGGCCTCGATCGTCTGCATGGTGTCGCTCAGCGAGCAGCCGCCGATCTCGGCGGCCCGCGCCAGCACTTGCTGGCACACCGCGGCCGACTGGCCCGTGATCGCCGTCTCTACGGTGAGGCCCTCGGCGGCGAAAAAGCCCTTCTCCTGCGAGATGATCGTCGGCACGAGGTTCCAGCCCAGCGTGGTCGCGGCGTAGGTGAGCGTCACGGGCGCGGCCGCGGCCGGCGAGCCCGCCGTGCCGGACGCGCCGCTTGCAGCCCCACCCGCCGCGTTGGCCGCGGGCGCGCTCGGGCTGGCGGCCGGGGCGCTGCAGGCGACGCTCGCCGCCAGCGCGAGCGCCAGGCCCAGGGCGCCGACGCGGCCGGCCGCCCCGGCCGCGCGGCCTCCACGTCGCCTGCCTCCGATCGTTCCCACGAGGGCGCTCCGCATGCTTCCTGCTCCCTTCCCGTGGTGTCCGTCACCCGCTGCTAGCGCGTCAGGCGGAAGACTCGAGCGCCGCAGTCGCGGCAGACCGCCACGTTCGGTCTCCCTGGCCCAGGGCCCCGGTCGCCGGGGGCGTTTGCTGCTACTATGGCGCCCGGCTCCCGCGCTGTCAACGGCTGTGCGGGGGGGCGGCGTGGCGCCCACCGGGCGGCCGGCCGGGTCCCGCAGCCGGCCGTGAAGGTACGGTTAATGGCAGCCGTAGGATGGGCGCAGGGGAATGCAGGAAAAGACGTGAACCGCTACATTGTGGGCGCAGACCGGCCCAGGGAGTGACGGGCCGCCCTTGGCAGGCCCGAGCGAGGCGGCCGGCGGAGGGAGCGCCATGGACGAGCAGGAACAGGCGCGTGCGACCGGGGCGGGCGCGGGTCTACGGTGGCGCCGACGGGGGCTGGTAGCGGGCGCGGCCACCATCCTGGCTGCCGTGCTGGCCAGGGCGTCCGAGCGCGTGGCGCAGGCCACCGACGGCTCGCCGCTCATCGTCGCGGCGAACAACACGGCCACCGGCCAGACCGTTCTCAATCGCAGCAATTCCACCGCGGGCACGGCGTTGGAGGTCGACAACAACAACGGCGACGCGATCTACGCAACGGCGCTGAACGGCCGGGGCGTGTACGCGAACACTGTCAACGGCACGAGCGCGGCGATGGAGGCGAACAGCAGCACCGTCGGCATCACGGTAATCGCGGGCGGCCACGGCGTCAGCTCGCAGACGACCGCGACGACCGCGAGCGGCGCCGCCTCGCTCTTTGGCTATAGCTGGGGCAGCGTCACCCCGCCGAATTCGACCTACGCGGTGCGCGGCGACTCCATGGGCTACGTTGGCGTGCGCGGCAACTCCGGCTTCAGCCTCGGGGCCATGTACCCCGGCGCGGCCAGCATCGGCGTGCTGGGCGTCTCCGACCCGAACGACTCCCGCGCGCTCGCCACCCCCGCCCAGCCGGCGGGCGTCTACGGCCTCTCCAACTCCTCCGTGGCTGGCGTGGTCGGCCAGTCGAACGGCGGCAACGGCGTCTACGGCGCGTCCACCAGCAACGTGGGCGTGCTCGGCACCTCCACGTCGAGCCACGGCCTCTACGGCGCGTCCACCAACGGCTACGGCGTCTACGCCACCTCCACCAACAGCGCCGGCGTCGTGGCGAGCGCGAACAGCGGCGTCGGCGTGCAGGGCACCTCGAACGGCAACGTGGGCGTGCTGGGCACGTCCAGCTCCAGCATCGGCGGCTACTTCTCCTCCACTTCGGCCACGGGACTCTATGCCAGCGGGCCGGCCGCCGGCTACGCCGCACGGTTCGACGGGCCGGTGCTGGTGAACGGCAACTTCACGGCGATGGGCGGCTCCAAGTCCGCAGCGGTGCCGCACCCGGACGGCAGCCATCGCCGGCTGTACTGCGTGGAGAGCCCGGAGTCGTGGTTCGAGGACTTCGGTCAGGACCAGCTGGTTAACGGCCGGGCGCGGGTGTCGCTCGATCGCGATTTCGCGGCGCTGGTCCAGGGCGATCACTACCAGGTGTTCCTGACGCTCAAGGGCGACTGCAACGGGCTCTACGTCAGCGATCAGTCGCCCGCCGGCTTCGAGGTGCGGGAGCTAAAGGGCGGCACGAGCAACGCGCCGTTCAACTACCGCGTCGTCGCCAAGCGGAAGGACATCCCGGGCGTCCGGCTGGAGAAAGTGGACGTCCCGGCGGTGCCGCAGCGGCCGGCCGCGCCGTTACCACCGCCCACGATCACGCCTCTCCCCGCGCCGGCGATCCATCCCGAGGACACGCCCCAGCCGCCCGGCCACCACGGGCGCTAACCCCGCCCAGCCCCGGTCGGCAGCAGTGACGGCGCGGGCTGCCCGGACGCGGCGGGCAACCCGCGCCGCCGCTCGGCTAGCTCCGCTCCGGGAGCGAGCCCCGCGTCGCCGACCGCAGCAACACCAGCAGCAGGATGAGCTGCGCTAGCGGTACCAGGATGTCCCAGTAGAGGATGACGCCCGCGTTGCCCGGCGCGTAGTTGTGGGCCACGAGGATGTCGCGAATGTGCCCGTAGGCGGCGCCCTCCAGGAACACGGCGAAGCCGACGATCGTGGCGCCCCAGAACCCGCCACGGAACCACTGGCAGAGGATGCCCAGCACGCCGAAGGCCAGGTTCGCGACCGCGACCTCGAACTGGAAGGGGCTGCCCGGCGGCCAGCCGATGAGTGCCGCCGTCGCCGCGGCCTGGAAAGCGTGCGCGTAGAAGCCCAGGAGCCCCGCGATGCCGACGTTGATCAGGAGCGACCACTGCAGCAGCACCTCGACGAGTCGGCGCGCGGTGACAGGCTTCCGGCCGACCCAGAGCTGGATGGCGGCCCCGACCACCACGACCACCTGGTAGAAGACGTACAGAAGGTCGGCTCTAATCGGTGCACCTCCTCAGTGCCGCACGCGGCGCCGGCGGGGCTGTCCCGCCGGCGCCGCGCGCTGGCAGGTGGCAGCTCTGCCTCTACCCGCGTCGACGCCAGCGCAGCGCAGCCAGGCCGAGCAGGCCGATCCCCAACATCGCGGCAGTGTCTGACTCGGGAATCACCGGCACCGCCGGCAAGGCGGCCGGCCCGGCCCCGGGCGCGGCAAACGGCGCGGCCGGCACCGGCACCAGGGGCGGCGGGGGCGGGGGGAGCACGATGGGCGGCGCGGGCGGCAGCAGCGGCGCGCCCCCCGGGCCAGGCGCCACCGTGACCGTGAGGGTCCCGCCCGCCTGCGGCGCCACGCCCGGGTCCGCCACCATCCCGCTACAGGTCGTCCGCCCGCTCGCATCGGCCGGCGGGCACAGCACCTGCCGGCTGCCGGCCGGGGCGCCGGCCGCGTTCACGATCGGGATCGTCAGGGTGGCCACGGCGCCGGGCGGCAGCCCCGTGAGGCCCCCCGTGACGGTGAAGCTGCCCGTCTCGACGAGCTGGAGGCAGTTGGGGCTCCCCGGGCAGGGGCCACGCTGGATCGTGGCGGTGAAGCTGAGCGTCGGGCCGGGCGGCAGAGTGGCATAGCAGACCGTCCCGACGCCCCGACAGTCGGATGGCGGCGCCGTCGGCGTGGGGGTGATCGACGTCGGCGTGGCCGCGGGCACGAGAGCGGTGCTGGTCGCGGTGGCCGTGGCCGTCGCCGTCGCGGTAGGAAGGGCCGGGGTGCTGGTTGGCGTAGCCGTGCTCGTCGGCGTGGCCGTGGGAGTGCGGGTGGCCGTCGGGCTGGCCGTGCTCGTCGCGGTGGCGGTGCTCGTGCTCGTGGGCGTGGGCGTGGGGCCGAGCTGCTCGGCGAGCTTCGCCACAAACGCATCGCTGGGGCCGCCGCCAAAGGTGCGCTGGAACGCCCCTGCCGTGGTGGGGAAATTCGTCGATAAGGTGATCCCCGTGACGTAGGCATTGCAACTGGTAGCGCACCCGGGGTCTACCGCAATGCCGACGCCGGCATCATCGCCGCTGCCGCCGAGGTAGGTGGAGTAGAGGAGCGCCGACCCCGTCGCGTTCAGCTTCGCCACGAAGGCGTCGCCTGTTACGCTGCCACCGCCGAACGTCGGCTGGAACGCCCCCAGGACGGGGAAGTTCGTCGAGACGGTGTCTCCCGTGACGTAGGCGTTGCCGGCCCCGTCCACCGCGATGCTGGCGCCTGTGTCCAAGCCGCTGCCGCCGAGGTAGGTAGAGTAGAGGAGAGCCGACCCCGTCGCGTTTAACTTCGCTACGAAGGCGTCGCCCGGGCCGCCGCCAAACGTGGGCTGGACGACGCCCGGTGTGATAGGGAAGTTGGGCGAAGCAGTGGACCCACTGACGTAGGCGTTGCAACTGGTAGCGCACCCGGGGTCTAGCGCGATGCCAAAGCTGGTGTCCTCGCCGCTGCCGCCGAGGTAGGTGGAGTAGAGGAGCGCCGACCCCGTCGCGTTCAGCTTCGTCACGAAGGCGTCACTAGTGCCGCCGCCATACGTGGGCTGGATGACGCCCGCGGTGGTGGGGAAGTTGGCCGAACCGGTCCTTCCCGCGACGTAGGCGTTGCCGCTGCCGTCCACCGCAATGCCGACGCCGAAGTCGTCGCCGCTGCCGCCGAGGTAGGTGGAGTAGACGAGAGCGGTCCCCGTCGCGTTCAGCTTCGCCACGAAGGCGTCATCGGTGCCGCCGCCATACGTGGGCTGGAACGCCCCCGGGGTGGTGGGGAAGTTGGCCGAGCCGGTGTCTCCCGTGACGTAAGCGTTGCCGCCGCCGTCCACCGCGATGCCAAGACTGCTGTCGTCGCCGCTACCCCCGAGGTAGGTGGAGTAGAGGAGAGCCGACCCCGTCGCGTTCAGCTTCGCCACGAAAGCATTTCTCGTGCCACGGAGGGTCGTCTGGAACGCCCCCGGGGTGGTGGGGAAGTTGGGCGATTCAGTGTCTCCCGAGACGTAGGCGTTGCAGTTGGCCGTGCATCCCGGGTCTAGCGCGATGTGGCCGCCAGCATCCAAGCCGCTGCCGCCGAGGTAGGTAGAGTAGAGGAGAGCCGATCCGGTCGCGTTCAGCTTCGCCACGAAGGCATCACCCGTGCTGCCCCCAAACGTGGGCTGGAACGCCCCCGGCGTGGTGGGGAAGTTGGCCGAGCCGGCGGTTCCGGTGACGTAGGCATTGCCGGCCCCGTCCACCGCGATGCCAAAGCCAGCGTCACTGCCACTGCCGCCCAGGTAGGTGGAGTAGGCCAGCACCACCGGGTCGAGCACCAGCGGGCGGCTGGCATCATACGCGCCCACCGCGAACCGGACCTGCTCCTCCTCCACCACGTAGCCGCCCGCGACCGGCTGTCGCCCGCCCGGCCCCTCCTGGTAGATCACGGGTGCGCGCTGGACGACCGGCCCGCCCGCGGTCTGCACCACCAGGTCGCCCACCGCGTCCACCGCCAGGCGGTCCGCCCCCTCAAAGCGCAGCCGGATAGCGGTCGGGTCCGCGCCCGGCG
>JAJPHF010000181.1 GCA_021325365.1 Pseudomonadota bacterium | reverse complement strand
GGCCGGACCCGGCCGACGTGCGCAAGGCCGAGCAGGACGTGGCCACCGCGCGCCAGGCCCTGCAGCAAGCCGAGGCCGACCAGGCCCGCGTCAGCCGCGGGCCGGACGCCGCGGCAATCGCCTCAGCATCGCGAGACCAGGCGGTCGCCGAGGCGAAGCTGCAGCGCGCCCAGGCGGATCTCGCTCGGCTGACGCGGGGACCGGACCCGGCGGAACAGCAAGCTGCCGAACGCGATGTCGAGCAGGCCCGGCAGGCGGTAGAGGCGGCCAACAACGGGCGTGCCGCGGGCACCGGCAACAGCCCGGCCGAGCGGGCAAGTCGCGCCGCCGCCCAGGCAAGCGCCGTGACCGCGCTGCAAACCGCGGAGGACCGTCTGGCGCGGCTGCGCCAGGAGCCAGCCGCGGCGGATGTCGAGGCCGCCCGACGCGATGTGCAGCTCGCGCAGATGGATGTCGATGCCGCGCGGGAGCGTGCTCAGACCCTGCGGCAGGGGCCGGATGAGCAGACCGTTTCGGCCGCGAGCGCGGCCGTGGACAGGGCCCGGCTGGCCGTCCAGCAGGCGGAAGCCCATCTGAGCGACGTGCAGGCAGGGCCGTCCACCGACCAGCAGGCGCTCGCCGCCAGCAAGGTCGACAGCGCCCGGCTGGCCGTCCAGCAGGCGGAAGCCCACCTGAGCGACGTGCAGGCAGGGCCGTCCACCGACCAGCAGGCGCTCGCCGCCAGCAAGGTCGACAGCGCCCGGCTGGCCGTCCAGCAGGCGGAAGCCCGGCTGGCGGAAATGAAGAGCCACCCGACTCCGGAAGAGTTGTCTCGGGCTCAGGATCAGGTCGCCATCGCCCGGACCGGACTGGACCAGGCGCGTGGGGATGGAGCGTCGGCTGACTCCGCCAGCGATTCGCAATCATTCGACCGCGTCCTCGCCAAGATGGCTGTCGATCAGGATCAGGCTGAGGTGCAGCGGTTGGAGCAAGACCTGGCGGCGACGCGACTGACCGCGCCGTTCGCGGGCACGGTCACGGCAGTCCGCGTGCGCCCCGGCGATCCATTGGATCCGAATACCCCCGTGATCACGCTCGCGCCGCCCGGCACGCCAATCGTTCGCGTCGACGTGACCTCCGACCAGGCGGCCCGCCTCGCCGTCGGCCAGCCAGCCACCGTTCAACTCGACGGGGTGGACGGCCCCCTGAGCGCTACGGTCGCCGACCTGGTTGCCAATCCTGATACCGGGGCACGGGCGGCTATCCTGGACGTGCAGTGGACGGCTGACCCAGCCGCCTACAACACGAGCGCCAACATACAGGTGGTTCTGCAGGAGAAGTCGGACGTGCTTCTGGTCCCAAAGACAGCCGTTCGCACGATCGGCAACCGCCGAACGGTGGAGTTAGCCCAGGGTAGCGGACGCCGCGCCGCAACCGTCGAGGTGGGAATTACGGGTGACAAGGATGTCGAGATCGTGAGTGGGCTTCAGGAGGGTCAGGTCGTGCTTCTGAAGCCATAGCCGCTGAGCATGTGGACACGCATGAACAGAACTAGCGCGGCCAGTGACCTCACCGACAATCTCTACGAGCTGCTACAAGTGAGCCCACGCGCGAGCGTGCAGGTGATCCGGGCAGCGTACCACGTACTCGCACGCAGCTACCATCCAGACGTGAATCCCGGACCCGATGCCGCTCGGCAGATGATCAAGATCAACACCGCGTACACCATCCTGAACGACCCTATCCAGCGTGCTCAGTACGATGCGCGGGCCGTGCACACGGCCAGAAGAGCTGCGCCGAGGCGCACGGGCGAAGGAGCCCGCAGGATGCGGTCGCAGTCCCGCGTGGACCTCGACTCCCGGCGGTTTCTGGTGCCCGCGCTCGGGCGAGTGGTTCTCGTCAGCCTGGTGATAACGTTCGTCGTCGCGTGCCTGATCGTGCTCTGGTCAGCTCTCGACGCGCCGGACGACGGCCACCTTCAGCGCTCCTCGTCCCCCAACGTGCTCCCAAGCGTGAGCCTCCCCGGAGTCGGCGGGGAGCCGTTCAGCGACTCGGCCCCACATAGATGACCGTACCGCGCGGTAGGTCAGTGATAAGACACCCAACGTCCTGCGGTGCAACCCACTAGACGAGCCGTACTCCCCCTGCCCAGTACTCGACCGCTATAAACGGAGGCGTGCAATGGCCAGAATCGCGGTAATTGGCACTGGCTACGTTGGCCTGGTGAGCAGCGCGTGCTTCGCTGACCTCGGCAACGACGTTGTTGGCATCGATATCGATGCGACCAAGGTCCGGCTTCTCGAACAGGGGTGCATCCCCATCTATGAGCCTCAACTGGAGGAGCTGGTCCAGCGTAACCGTACTGCGGGGCGCTTGCGCTTCACGACAGACTACTTGTGTGGCCTAGCGGACGCAGAGTTTGTGTTCATTGCCGTGGCGACGCCATCCGGCTCTGAGGGCGAGGCGGATATGCGCCAGGTAGAGGCGGCAACCATCGCCATCGCTCAGCACCTGGTTGGCGACGCGGTTGTGGTGAACAAGAGTACGATGCCAATTGGAGCGGCCGACTGGGTAACGCAGTTGCTCCGGAAGCACCAGACGCCAGACATCCATTGTGCCGTCGTCTCGAACCCCGAGTTCTTGCGTGAGGGCTCGGCGGTGGCCGACTTCATGCAGCCCGACCGCGTCGTCCTCGGCTCGAACGACCGCGCCGCCGCCGAGCGCGTGGCCGCGCTGTACCAGCCGCTCAAGTGCCCGATCATGCTGACCGATACACGCACGGCGGAGATGATCAAGTACGCGTCCAACGCCCTCTTAGCGACAAAGATCTCGTTCATCAACGAGATCGCGGCGATCTGCGAGCGGCTGGGCGCCGACGTGCGCCAGGTGGCGCAGGGCATGGGCTACGACCGCCGCATCGGCGCCGCCTT
>JAJPHF010000031.1 GCA_021325365.1 Pseudomonadota bacterium | reverse complement strand
CGCTAACACACTCTGCGGATGGACCGGCTCGCCCCACTCCATCGCGCGCCACCTCCCTTCGGTGACGCTTGTTCTACCATCTCACTAGAGCAGTGAAAAGCCCTAGGCAGGGATCGGGGCAGGGCGCTGGCCGCTTGCGCGCCGCCGGTTGACGGGAGCGGTTGGTGCAGCCATGCTGAACGTATCGCGATGGCGGTGGGAGGCGGAATGATCGCGGCGAACCGGGTGCGGGCGGCCAGGCGGGCCGACGCATGGTGAGCCGCGCCGGCCCAGGCGGGGGCGCGAGCGACCGGCCGATCCCGCCGCTGGACGAGCCGACGGGCTGGCGCGGCGTGGCGGCCCGCGAGTGCGGCGAGCCGCTAGTCGCGCTGACCGACTACGCGCCGGACCGAATCGCCGTGGACGCGCGCTACCACGCGGCGGGCTACCCGGGCGCCCTGCCTGATTGCTACGCCCGGGTGGGCGTGGCGCGGCGGCTCGCCGCGGCCGCGGCACTGTTGCCCGCCGGCTGGCGGCTGGTAGTGTTCGACGCCTGGCGTCCCCAGACCGTGCAGCGACACCTCTTCGACCGCTACCTGGCCGATCTGCGGCGTGAGCAGCCAGAGGCGAGCGACGCCGCGCTGCGCGCGCTGGCAGCGCGCTACGTGGCGCCGCCATCCGCCGACGCCGCCCACCCCTCGCCGCACGCCACCGGTGGCGTGGTGGACCTGTCCTTGCTCGACGCCAGCGGCGCGCTCGTGCCCATGGGGACGGCGTTCGACGCGTTCGAGGCGCGCGCCTACACGCGGTACTTCGAGGAACGTCGGGAAGCTGACGAGCCGCTCACGCTCGCGGAGGAGGGTTGCCTGCGCAACCGGCGCATTCTCTTCCACGCGCTGCGGCGGGTCGGCTTCACGAACTATCCCGCCGAGTGGTGGCACTACGAGTATGGCGGCTCGCGCTATGGACCGCTGTGCGGGCTGGAGGACTGGCAGGCGGCCGGGGAGCGCCAGGGATGACGAGAGGGGGCGCGGGCGGTGGCGCGACAACAGTTCTTTAGCAAAGGCGCAACAGGTCGAAAACAGTCGGGTGGGAGCCTCGAGGTGGGAGGGAGGAGATCAATCGCGGAGGTGCCCGATGGTCTGGTACGCCGTTGCCGTGGGCCTGTTTCTGGGGGCGGCGGTCGTCGTAGTGTTGCTGCTGCACCGGGCGCTCCTCGCCGAGGATGCTCGCTACTGTGAGGGCATCACGGCCGAGCCGGCCCCGCCCCCGGCCGTGGAGCCGACGCCGCCGCTGAACCGCGCCGCCTAGCCGGCGTGGTGGCGCCTGGCGCTGCGGCCGCTCAGGGCGCG
This sequence comes from Pseudomonadota bacterium, assembly GCA_021325365.1. The sequence goes on along the minus strand of JAJPHF010000031.1, from coordinate 57,896 downwards.
GCTGGTGCGGCGGGGAACAGCGCCGGCTGAGCGAGCGCGGCGCGGCGGAAGCGCAGGCCAGCCTCGTACACCGCGACGGGCAGCGGGGCGTCGCGCGGCGCCCGGTCACGGTCGCTGGTATCCACTTTCGCGACGATCAGCCAGGGGCCGGGCTCGGCGAACGCGCGTTGGAGGGCCGCGCGGGCGGCCGGCAGGTCGGCGACCGTGCATGCCTGGACCAGCCCCGCTGCGCGGCCGAGCCCTTCGACATCGGTCCCGTGGCTCGTCGCGGTGGTGGCTCGGCCGCTACCCGTCGTGAGGTACGCGCCGTTGTCGAAGACCAGGACGATCAGGTTTCGCACCTGGTAGCGCGCGATGGTGGCGAGGACGCCGGGGCCGGCGAGCAGGGAGCCATCGCCTTCGACGGCGACGACACGCCGCGCCGGCCAGCCGAGGGCGATGCCGAGCGCGGTGGGCGTGACGTACGGCATGTCCATGTTGTAGATGGTCAGCGGGTCGTCCGCGAGAGCGGCGATTGGGTAGTTGGCCAGGCCCGGTCCGATGACGAGCGGCACGCCGCGCCGAAGCGCCGCCAGCGCCTCCAGCACCTCGAGGCGATTCACCAAGGTCCTCCTGCACGCGGACTTTTCGCCGGCGAGGCGGCGCGGGCGGTGTCGGTGGATCGCCCGCTAGGCCTCCCTGATGACGAACGGCGGGACCAGGAGCGCGACGGGGATGCGCTGGCCCTCGACCGTGTGCTGCGCCTGGACGACGGCCGTGCGGATCTGGCCGACATCCGCGAGCACGTGACAGGGGATGTCGAGCGCGCGCAGCACCGGCTCCGCGACGAGCCGCGTGGCCCCGTGGTAGTCGTAGCGCTCGCCCAGTGTGCTGCTGTGGCCCGCGACGATCAGGGTGGGCGTGCGCTGGACGATGCCGCGGGCCAAGATCAACGCCGACAGGCCGATGCCCGAGCCCTCCATGAGCGCCACGGGCCTCTTGCCCACGAGGAAGGCGCCCATCGCCATGGCGATGCCCTCGTCCTCGCGCGAGCACTGATAGCAGGGGATCTCGCCGCGCGCGAGCAGCGCCTGCTCGATCCCGTCGAGCAGGCTGTCGGGGAGGAACACGGCGAAGTCGATGCCCGCCGCCCGGAAGCCGTCGTCGAACGCCTCTAGCGCCTCGGAGCGGTAGCGGGGGCCAGGCGCGGGCGGACGCGGCGCGCTGGGCTGGGCGGCCATGGTGGCGCTCCTCGGACGGGGGGCTGTCAGGATCCGGCGGCGGGGCCGGGCAGCGGGGCCGGCGCGTCGTGGCGCGCGACGACGCGCACGAGCAGGCAGGTGACGTTGTCCAAGCCGCCATGCGTGTTGGCCGCGTCGACATATGCGGCGGCCGCCCGCTGCAGGTCGGGCTCCGCGCCGATCGCCAGCAGCTCGTCGTCGCCGACCATGCCGTGCAGGCCATCCGAGCAGAGCAGCAGCAGATCGCCTGCCTGAAGCGGGCCGACCTGGAACTGATCGGCCTGCACGGTCGGCTGATGACCGATGGCGCGCGTGATGATGTTGCGCTGGGGGCTGGTGCGCGCCTCCTCGGCGCTCAGCACGCCGGCCTTGAACTGCTCGTTAACAAAGGAGTGGTCGTCGGTGATCTGCTGCAGCCGGCCGGCGCGGAGGAGATAAGCGCGGCTGTCGCCGACGTTGCCGACGATCGCCTGGTCGGCGACGACCGTGCAGGCGACCAGCGTGGTGCCCATCATGCCGGACACCACTTTCAGGCTCTCGCCGTACACGAGGCCGTTCGCGGCCTCGAAGGCGGCGCGCAGGGCCTCGGCTGGCGACCGAGCGGGATCGGCCTGCTTATCGCGCGCGTAGTACGTGGCGAATAGCGCATCGACGGCGAGGCGGCTCGCCACCTCGCCCTTCTCGGCGCCGCCCATGCCGTCGGCCACGGCGAACAGGTAGCCGCTCGTGGCGCCGAACTCGTCGTAGGCGTCTGGGCGCAGACCGAGCGCGTCCTCGTTGTGCGCGCGCCGCAGCCCGACGTGGGTGGCGCCGGCCACCTCCAGGCCGAGGCGCCCGTTGTCGAGGCGCAGCAGCGGTGGCTGGCTGGCTGCTTCCAACGGCCCTCCTCGCAGCGCGCGCCCGGTGAGGGCGGCCGGCTGGCGCGATCGGGTGGTCGTCGCGCCCGGGGCGCCGTTGGCGGCGCGCGGGCGCCCCGGGCGGGCGCGGGCGGCGGTGCCGGGGGGGCGCGATCCCGCGTACCGCTGCCGTATAGGCGCCAGCCAGCACGATACCAGGCGCGTCGCGGCAGTGTCAACTGCCGCCGGGCGCGTGCTGGGGTCGGGCGCGCGGCGGCGGGGGGGGTCAGGTCACCGGGCCGTGGCCGAGGGCGCGGTCGAGGTTGACGGCCGCGCTGATGAGCGCCAGATGGGTGAACGCTTGCGGGAAGTTGCCGAGCGCCTCGCCCGAGGGGCCGATCTCCTCGGCGAAGAGGCCGAGGTGGTTCGCGTAGGTGAACATCTTCTCCATGATGAGGCGGGCTTCCTCGGTGCGGCCGGCGCGCGTCAGGCACTCGACCAGCCAGAAGGTGCAGATGCTGAAGGTGCCCTCGCGGGCGCCGCCGAGGCCGTCGTCGCAGACGGCTGGGTCGTAGCGATAGACGAGGCTGTCGGACACGAGGTCTTCGAGCGTGCGGTCGAGCGTGGCCAGGATGCGCGGGTCGGTGGGGCCCATGAACTTCACGAGGGGCATCAGGAGGTTGCTGGCGTCGAGGATGTCGCTGCCGTAGTACTGGACGAAGGCGCGGCGGACGGGGCTCCAGCCGCGCGCGACGACCTGCTCGTAGATCTGGTTGCGCGTCTCGCGCCAGGTGTGCTCGTCGGCGGGCAGGCCGCGCTGCCGGGCGATGCGCAAGCCGCGGTCGAAGGCGACCCAGGACATCACTTTCGAATGAACGAACTGGTGGCGGCCGCCCCGCACTTCCCAGATGCCTTCATCCGGACGGTCCCAGTTGCGGGTGAGCCAATCCATCAGCCGGCGTAGGTTGTTCCAGAGGTCGTAGGAAATGGGCGAGCCGTGCTTGTTGTAGAGGTAAACCGAGTCCATTAGCTCGCCGTAGATGTCGAGCTGCAGCTGGCAGTAGGCGGCGTTGCCGATACGGACGGGCCGCGAGTCGCAGTAGCCGTCGAGATGCGGCAGGATCTCCTCGGGCAGCGCGTGGCGCCCGTCGATGCCGTAGACGATCTGGAGGGAGCCGTCGGGGTCCAGCTCGCGGGTGCGGGCCTCGAGCCACTCCATGAACTGGCCCGCCTCCTCGGTGAAGCCGATGCGGAGCAGGGCGTAGAGGGTGAAGGCGGCGTCGCGGATCCAAGTGTAGCGGTAATCCCAGTTGCGGGTGCCGCCGAGCGTCTCCGGCAGGGAGGTGGTGGGCGCGGCGACGATGGCGCCGGTGGGGGCGTAGGTCAACAGCTTGAGCGCGAGCGCCGAGCGCAGGACCATCTCGCGCCAGCGGCCGCGATAGGTGCAGCGGGCGAGCCAGCGGCGCCAGAAGCGGACGGTGGTCTGGAACGCCTGATCGACCTCGCCCTCGACGACGGGCGGCAGCGTCTCGGTCCCCCCGGCCGGCGCCAGGATGAACGAGGCGCTCTGACCGGCGCTCAGCGTGAACTCGCCCGCCACGCCGTCCTCGTACCGGGTGAGCGGGACGTTGGTGCGGAGGGCCATGCGGAGGTCGGGCGCATCTGGGATAGCAGCCGTGGGGACGAACAGGGCGCCGGCGGACTGGACGACCGTCTCGTGGCTTGCGCGCGCGTAGTCGAACGCCGGCAGGCACTCGGCGCGGAAGTGGAGCGTGCCGCGCACGACGCAGACGCGGCGAACGATGCTGCGGGCGGCGTGCTCCTCGGCGCGGCCGAGCGGCATGAAGTCGGTAAGCTCGCCGACGCCGTCGGGCGAGAGGAAGCGGGTGATGAGCACGTTCGTGTCGGGAAAGTACAGCTGCTTGTGGCGGGCGGCGGTTTCGACGGCTGTGATCTGGAAGTGGCCGCCGCGGGCGGCGTCGAGAATGGCGGCGAACATGCTGGGCGAGTCGAAGCGCGGGTAGCAATACCAGTCGATCGAGCCATTGATGCCGACCAGCGCGACGGTCTGCAGGTCGCCAATGACGCCGTAGTGCTCGATGGGCAGATAGGTGGACCCGGTAAGCTGGACGTCCGTCATTCAGTGCTCCGCGGGCCGCTGGATGGGTGGCCGGGCCAGTGTAGCGCGCCCCGCATCCCCGGGGCTAGCACGCGGTGTGCCGAGCGGCGGGCGCTCGCCCCGCGTGGGACGAGCCGGGGGCGCGGCGGGCGGGCACGGGGCGCTAGGCACGGTGATTGGTCGCGCGCTGGGGCGGGCGCGGCGGCGGGCGCGCGGCGGGGGCCGGGGTCAAGGCTCGGGCCGGTCGCGGGGCCAGCGGCCGAGGTACTCGGACAGCCAGGCGATGGTGCCGCGCGCGGCGGTCAGGCGGGACTGGTTGACGAGGTGGGCGAAGCTGTCGGGCGGGGTACGCGCCTGGCGCTCCTCCAGCGTGCTCACGTAGTCGCGACAGGCCGCGACTTGCCGGCGGAGGAGGTCGTCGGTGTCGTGGGCCGGGATGCGCGACGAGAAGAAGAGCTTGAGCAAGAAGTCCAGCCGAATCTCGCGGATGCGGGTCACCGGCTGGTCGAGCCAGCGCCAAAACTCGGCCTGGCCCTCGGGCGTGATGTGGTAGACGCGGCGCGGCGGGCGGTTGCTCTGGTGCTCGGTCGTGCCCTCGACGTAGCCGAGGGTTTCGAGGCGCTTGAGCTGGGCGTAGAGCAGGCTCATGGGCAGCTGGCACACCATGCCGAGGTCGCCCTCGGGGCCGAAGTGGGCGGCTAGCTCGTAGCCGTGGCGCGGCCCGAGGAAGACGAGCCCGAGCATCGCGTGCTCGGCGGGGGTGAGCCCGGCTGGTGGCATCTTCTCGCTCCTCGCTGGGCGGCCGCGCGGCCTCAGGTCGCCGCCGCTGGGAGGGCGACAGCCAGCCCGGGTGGCGCGGCGCCGTGCTGCGCGGCGCGGGTTGCGGCAAGCTGGAGGACGCTGGCCGCGACTGCGGCGGCGCGCTGGCCGATGCCCGACTCCTTGCGCCGCCAGTCGCCCGGATGCACGGCGACGAGCTTGGCGCCGGCAGGCACCGTGACGCCGTCGTGGACGAGCCCGCGCAGGCATCCCGCCACGGGCGCGCGGAGGGACGCGGCGTCGAGCCAGCCGAGCCGCTCGCCGGCCGCCACCTCGTCACCGATAGCCCGGTCCGTGCGCCAGAGGCCGGCGTGGGGGGCGCGCACGTACTCCTCGGCGGCGCTGCCCGCACCGCGGGGCAGGGGCGCGTGGGGCCGAGCGGCGCCCACGCCGATCACGCGGCCGAGGTCCGGCCCCGGGCAGGTCTCGATGACCCAATCGACGTCGCGGCCCGCGACCAGCTCGGGGCCCAGGCCGACGACTAGCGGCGCCTCGTGACGCTGCCGCTCGGGGGCGACGCCGCGGCGCATGCGCGCGTCGACGACGAGGGCTGGACGCCAGCTCCGGAGCAGCTCGGGGAGCGGGCCGACGTACAGAGGGAGGGATTGTGGCACACGGAGCAGCACGACGGCCTCGGCGGGCGCGGCGACGCGCCGGGCGCGGACGCCGTCACGCGTGACGGCGCCGCAGAAGGCGGCCTCGGCGAGGCTGAGCTGGCGCCGGAGCACCGTGGGGCGCGGCAGCTCAGCGACCACGACGCGCCAGCCGGCTCGCCAGAGCGCCAGCGCGACGGCGGTGCCTAGCTCGCCGCCGCCCTTCACGAGCGCCGCCGGGCCGTTGGTGGCGGGGCCGCCAGGGGGGTCGACGAACGAGGCTGTCATTGTGCCCTCACTCGCGCGCGCCACGTCGGTCGGCCGCGCTCGACGCCTGCAGCGGGATTGCGGACGGTTGAGCCGGCTCGGCGCCCGGGCGGCAGGGGACGAGCCCCTGCCCTACCGGCCGGCCGGGCGCTAGCGGCGCAAGTGCTGCGAAAGCCGCTCTAGTGCGCCGCGCCATTACTCATTGGCAAGAATAATGATACCACAGGGCAGCCGTGGCGGGCGCGGATAGGCACCGACGTGATCCGGCGAGCGGGCGCACGGCCGCCCCGGCCCCGGCCCTGGCGGCCCGCCGGGGCCGGGGCCGGGTGGTACAATTTACGGGGCAGGCAATAGGACCTGCCCGTTCTTATGTGGTTTTGCGGTGCTGGAAGGCGGCAATTCCAGGGAACTATGTGGCTGAAGCGCCTGGCGCTGACCAACTTCCGCAGCTACGTGCGGCTCGGGCTGGAGTTGCCGGCCGGCATCGTCGTGTTTCACGGCGCGAATGGGCAGGGCAAGACGAATCTGCTCGAAGCCGTCCACGTGCTGGCGACCACGAAGTCAGCGCGGGCGGGGAGCGACCGCGAGCTGGTGAACTGGCTGGCGCGCGGCGAGCCGTCCGCGTTCGCGCGCATCGCGGCAAGTGTGAGGCGCGCGGACGGCGAGGTCCACGTGGACCTCGTCCTGCGGAGCGAGGCCGACGGGGAGGCGACGAACGGCAGCGGGCCGACGGTGAGCAAGCAGATTCGCGTGGGCGGGCTGCCGCGGCGCGCGGTGGAGTACGTCGGCACCGTGAACGCGGTGCTATTCTCGCCCGAGGACGTGACGCTGGTCGGCGGCCCGCCGGCGGGCCGCCGCCGCTACCTCGACATCACGCTCTCGCAGGTGAACTCTCGGTACTTGCGGGCGCTCCAGCGCTACAACAAGGTGCTGCTGCAACGGAATCACCTCCTGCGCCAGGTGCGCGACCGCCGACAGCCGCCGGGGCTGCTGGAGCCGTGGGACGCCGAGCTGGTGACGAGCGGGTCCTATCTGGTGGCCGAGCGGGGGCGCCTGCTCGCGGCCTTGAACGCGCGCTTGCCGGACCTGTACCGGGCATTGAGCGGCGGGAGTGGGCGGCTGGAGGCGGTTTATCGGTCGAGCCTCGACGGCCCTCGCCCGGCCGCCGCGGTCCCGGCGCCGGAGCCCGCCGTCGCGCGGGTCGCCGAGGCGCCCACGCCGATCTGGAGCCCGACGAGCGTGGGCGCCCTACCGGCGGGCCTGGCCGATCGCTTTCAAGCCTGCCTGGTGGCGGGCCGCGAGCGGGAGCTGGCGCAGGGGGTGTCGCTGGTGGGACCGCATCGCGACGACCTGGAGTTCCTCGTCGACGGAGTGCCTCAGGGAGTGTATGGGTCGCGGGGGCAGCAGCGGCTGAGCGTGCTGGCGTTGAAGCTGGCCGAGGTCGAGTTCATGCGTGCCGAGACTGGCGAATCGCCGCTGCTGCTGCTGGACGACGTGCTGTCCGAGCTAGACCCGGCGCGGCAGCGGTTCGTGCTCGAAACGCTGGGCGATGACGGTCAGACGCTACTCACCACGACCGACCTCGGCAACCTCGACGCCGGCTTCCTCGCCCGGGCGCGGGTGTATCGCGTCGAGGACGGCACCCTGCACCCCGCGGCGTGAAGGCGCGCGTCTGCTGCGCGTCCCGTCCCTGACCGCGACTCGTTGGCAGTAACGCGGGTTGCGGGCGGGCACGAAAACTGCCTAGGAGCGGCCAGCTGCTCACCGCGCGGCCTGGCGGCCCGATCACGGTTTGCTGGCTGATGGAGCCGTGCGGCGTCGGCCGGGCGGCAGGGGACGAGTCCCGGCTCTACGACCAGGCGAGAGCCGAGGCCGAGCGCCGGGCGGCGAGGAGCGCGGGGCGGCAGGGGGCGAGCCCCGGCCCTGCGACCAGATCTGACACGGAGCGCCGGGCGGCAGCGGATGAGCCCGTGCCCCACGCGCGGTTCGGCGGATCGGCGCCGGGAGGAGCAGACCCGCCGGGCCGAAGGGCACGAGCGTGTGCCCTACGACGTGCTCGCTTGATGGGCCGGTGTTAGCACGCGCACCGGCGGGAGGGAGCGAGGCCTTGTTCTACCTCAACTGGTTGTTCTCCGCGGGGCTGCACGGCTAAGCACTCGGCCAGGGATAGTGTGTAAGTTTGGCGAAGTCAAACCTACACACCAACCTGGGCCGGCAGTTTAGGAAAACCACGACAGCGTGTCAGTACAATGACGTTAACGAGGTAAAGGTCGGGTGAACCCGCGCGGGACTCGACGTTTGAGACGGACGGGCACGTCCTGACGGGTTTAGCATTTGTATGCCAGCGCGCAGTACGGCCAAAGGCGTCCGCGATGGGTCAGAGCAACCGCATGGATGAGCCATTCTTGGCGCCGAACGCGGGCGACTTGTTTACCGTGCGCGAGACCGCTACGGACGGCGCGATCGGCGGGGGACGGCTGGGTCGCTGGCGGCTCGCGGGCCGCTGGGTGGGCGGGGCGCTCGGGCGCTGTCTCGGCGCCGGGCCGGCCGAGCCCGCGTCCGCCGCCGGAAGCTCGCAGGCGCGCGATCGACTCGAGCTTGAGCGGCTGGTGACCGCGCTGCGCCTCACGTTCGTCGCGGTAGCCGTGCTGCCCCTGCTCGCCTTCGGCTGGCGGGCCGCTCCGTACGCGGCGCTGATCGCGCTCGCGGCGCTGGGCTCCGCCGGGCTGACCTACGCGCTGATGCGCCGTTGGCCCCAGGCACTGGTGCGGCACCAGCTGGCACTGCGGGCGCTCGACTGCCTGCTGGTTCTGCTGGTACTGGAGGCGTATCACAGTTTCCTGGGCAACGCCTACTACGACGCCGTCTATGTGCTGGTCGTTGTCGCGGCCGCGGCCACGCACGGGCGGCGCGGCGCCCTGTTCATCGCGCTGGTGGGCGCCGGCTTCGTCCTGCTCGGCCGGGTGCTGTTGATTGACGCGGGCGCGCTGCCCCCGGACGCGCGGCACTTCACGGATGCGGGCTTCTACTTGCTGTTCTTTGCGATGATCGGCATCGCGGTCGCGTTCCTGATGGCGCGCAGCCAGGAGGCGGTGGAGCGGCGCGAGCAGATGTGGCGCGCGGTGCTGGAGCGGCTTCCAGCCGGCGTGGCGATCGCCGAAGCAGGGTCGGGGCAGCTTATTCTCGGCAATGAGCGGCACGATCAGCTATTCGGCCACGGGCTACTGCCGGCCGGGGACGTGCAAGGCTACGCGCAGCAAATGCTCTGCCGGCCTGGCGGACAGCCGTACCCGCCTGACGAGCTGCCGCTGGCGCGGGCGATGCGCGCGGGCGAGGTGGTCGAGGCCGAGGAGGTCGAAGCGCTGAAGCCGGACGGGAGCCGCGCCATCCTGCAAGTGAGCGCGGCCCCGATTCGCGACCGCGAAGGTCGCATCGTGGCCGGGGTGGTGGCGTGTCACGACGTGACGTGGCGGAAGCGAACCGAAGAGACTCAGCGCTTCCTGGACGACGCTGGGGAGCGGCTCGCGGGCACGCTGGAATACGAGGCAACCTTGACGAGCCTGGCGCGACTTGCCGTGCCTACGCTGGCCGACGTCTGCATCGTGGACGCGCTGGCGGCCGACGGCACGATTCGCCGCGTGGCCGTGGCCCATCGGGACGCGCGGAAGCAAGCACTGGCGCGGACGCTGCAGGAGCGATTCGCGCCGGACCCGGCAGCGCCGCTAGGAGTGGCGCGAACGCTGCGCACGGGCGAGCCGGAGCTGACGCCGACCGTGACGCCTGAGCGGCTGGCGGCGCTGGCGCGTGATGCCGAGCACCTGGAGGTGCTCCGTCAGCTTGGTGCGCGGGCGTCGATGAACGTGCCGCTGGTGGCGCGCGGGAGAATCCTGGGCGCCATCACCTGCATCGCCACCTACGCGGGGCGACACTACGGACCAGAGGACCTGGCGCTAGCGGAGGAGCTGGCGCGGCGCGCGGCGGTAGCGGTGGACAACGCGCGGCTGTATCAGGAGGCGAACGCGGCCATCCGGGTGCGCGACGAGTTCTTGTCCAGCGCGTCCCATGACCTGAAGAACCCGCTGGTATCCATGAAGGGCTACGCTCAGATCCTGGAGGCGCTGGTGGCGGACGACAGCGCGTCGACCAGCCGGCAGGTCGCGGCCGGGCTGGCGAAGATCGACCGCGCGGCGACGAAGATGTCGGGTCTGATCGACGAGCTGCTGGACGTGGCGCACTTGCAGGCCGGGCGGCCGCTCGAACTGCGGCGGCGGCCGACCGACCTGGTGGCGCTGACCCAACAGGCGGTCGCCGAGCAACAACCGACCGCGCCGCGCCACGAGCTGCGCGTGGAGCCGCAGGCGACATCGCTGGTGGGGCTCTGGGACGCCGGGCGGCTGGACCGCGTACTCGGCAACCTACTGTCCAACGCGGTCAAGTACAGCCCCGCCGGCGGCACGATTACGCTGCGGCTGGCGCGCGAGCAGGACGCGATGGGCGCTTGGGCCGTGCTCCAGGTACAGGACCAGGGAATGGGCATTCCGGCCGCCGACGTGCCTCACGTGTTCGAGCGATTTCACCGGGGCGGCAACGTGACCGGCCAGATTCGCGGGGCGGGGATCGGCCTGGCCGGCGTGTGCCAGATCGTCGAGCAGCACGGCGGCACGGTCGGCGTGGAAAGCCAAGAGGGGCAGGGCGCGACGTTCACGGTGCGACTGCCGCTCCTGGCGCACGGTTGGCGCGACGACGCGCCCAGCGAGCGCGTGCCGCCGCGGGCGGACTCACCCGCGGCGGGCTCGCGCGGCCAGCTGGCTGATTAAACCGCAAGCGTGCTCGGCGCAAACACTTCCTCGATCGCCACGCGCCGGGGCGTCAGCCCTTGCTCGTGCGAATACTCGGCGACGGTGTCCAGCACCTTCCGGTTCGCCTGGATCCCGTAGGGGTACGGGTCCTGGGCGAACGCCCGGCGCGCTTCGGGCGGCAAGTAGCCACAGCGGAAGTAGGGAGCGGCGAGCGCCTCGGCGCGGGCGCGGACGGCCTCCTTGGCCGCGAAGAACGCCTGGTAGAGGTTCATCGGCACCCAGGGGTGGCGCTCGGCGATCTCGCGGCGGATGACGACCGTATGGTTGATGGGCTGCAAGCCGGTCTTCTCGAAGTAGCGCACCGCCTCGGCCGCGGGATTCGGGAAGAGACGACGCGCCTTCGGATGCCGCGCCAGATCGATCGTGCTGCGGTCCACCAGGTTGGCGTGCCCGGCGTAGAACGCGGTCGCGTCTAGCTCGCCGTCCACGATCATCTGGCCGATGTTCTTGTCGGGCGGAATATACTGGAAGTCCACGCCCGGGGGCGGACGAAAGCCCGTGGCGCCGCCGTGGCTCGTCTCGGGCGTCCGCTCCATGTACCAGTGCATGTCCTCGGGCCGCACGCCGAACTCGTGCTGGAGCGCGCCGCGCGTCCACAGCGCGGCCGTCTGCTGGTACTCGGGTACGCCCACGCGCTTGCCCTTCAGATCCTCGGGTCGCTCGATTCCGGAGTCGGCGCCGACGAAGATCTCGGTGTGGAAGAAGCGGCGAATGGGGAACACGGGGATGGCGACCCAGGGGGAGTTGCCCTGCGCCGTGACGATGTAGAGCGACGACAGCGACATCTCCGACACGTCGAACTCGGCGGAGTGCAGCTGCCGCCAGAAGATCTCGCCGGGCGTGGACGTGGTCGTGGTCAGCTCGATGCCCTCGGGCTGGACGGTGCCGTCGAGTAGCGGCGACGAGCGGTCGTTGGGCGACATGATGAGGCTGAGCGGTAGCTTGGCCATTGCGCCTCCCGCGGGGGACTGAGGCCCCGCCGCAGCCATGATAGGGCGCGACGGCCGGCGCGTCAACGCGCGGCGCGCTCGACCGGATTGATCTTCGCCGACTCACGGGCGCAGGCCTCGTCCAGCAGGGTGCTCGCTTCCTGGTGCCACTGCCCGACCAGGACCTTGAGGTCGTACGAGACCTGCTGTTGGGACACGCCCACGCGCCGGGCGATCTCGGCCTCGGTGTGGCCCTTGCCATATAGGGCGGCCACTTCAGACGTTGCTGGTGGCGCTTCACCGAATGCCGTTTCCGCGCGGCCATTTACCAACACCCCGCTACAAACATGGACGGCAATCGCTACGGCTACCGGGTCACCTCACCGCGGGGGTCCCGGTCGCTCGGCGGCGCCGCACGTGAGTCGCGCAACGCTGGTGCGGTCGGGAGGCTGGCCGGGGGCGGCGGAGCCGTGGGGCGTGTGGGGACTGCCGGGAGGTCCACACGCTCTAGGCGGGGGCCGGCGATGTCCTACCGCCTGGCGACCACGCGGTAACCAAACGCAATGCTGCTCGTGCCGCCCTGTTGCTCGCGCACCTCAAAGCCGGCCGCCGTGTGGCCCGTGACGTACAGGCCGCGCGAGTCGCCCTTGGGCGTGAGGAAGACCTCGTAGTCGCCGCTGTGGACCAGTGCGGCGAAGTCGCGGTCGAGCGCCACGCTGGCCCGGCCGCCTGTCAGCTGGCCGTGCCCGATGTCCTCGAACCACGACTCCGGGCTCTCGACGCAATACAGGCGCCGGTAGGTGCCGTCCGGGTGCGGCACGGCCGCCGACTTCGGCCCGCCGAGGACGGTGAACGCCCCGTTGACCTGGACTGGCCCATCGAAGCGCGCGGCGAAGGCCGAACTCGGCCCGGTCGCGTAGAGGCCAGTGCTCGTGCTCGACGAGAAGAAGCCGCCGATGCTGCTGTTGGAGGTGCCCAGGACGCCGACGTTGCCGTTGGACGTGCCGTAGACGCCGGTGCCGCTGTTCGAGGTGCCGATGGCCGCGTAGTTGTTCGGGGAGGTCGCATAGAGCCCATACTGATTGAGCGAATTCGCGTAAACGCCCACGCTCGCATTCGACACGCCCAGCACGCCGACGTTGCCGTTCGAGGTCCCTTGCACACCCACCCCGGTGTTCGTCTGGCCCAACACCCCTGTGTTGCTAACTGAGAGGCCATAGACGCCCACCTGGTTGTCGGAGTTCCCGACGACGCCGGCCGTAACCGTGGGGGTACTCGTGGAGTAGTTGCCCGCGTATCCCGCGACGCCCCAGGTAGGGTTGACATCGCCACTGAGCCCGCGGATGCCCGGCCCGGGTCCGCCGAACCCGTCGCCCTGAACGGCAGGGCCGGTCGCCGATAACCCCTGTATCGCGAAGCCGTTGTTATTCCTCACGACCAGCCCCGTGAGGAACACGTTCGCGTTGCTGCGGTCGAGTTCGGTTTGCCCCGTCTCGGTATTCACCTGCCCCACGATCAAGGCGGTGTTGTCGGTCGCCTCCGCTATCTGGTCGCTCGCCTTGGCCAGCACCCCGGCCGCCAAGGCTGCTATGCTCGCCAGTGCGCCCCGCCGCGCGATGCTCCCGTTCGCTCGTACCTGTCCTTGCTGTGCACTCATGGTCTCCCCTCCCTCTGTTCGCCGGGTACCGGCCGGCTGTGGCGCTGAGTATGGCCGAGTAGGGATTTGCTGTCAATGCTCGTGCTCGCCGCCAGCGTGAACATACCTCTATACAAAGATGCCGTTTTCGGCGTATGATCGACGCATCATCACGGCAACGGGTAGCGAGGCTGGTTCGCGGAGCGGAGAGAGCCGGCCGGCGTGCGCGGGCTCGATGCACCCGCCGGTCAGAGCGGAGGCAGCAATGGCAGTCAGCGAGCCCGTCGACTCGGCAAAGCTGCAGGCGTTTATGGGGCAGGCGCTGGGCGACCTGGGAGGCCTGGTGTCGGCCTCGCTGGTGGTGATCGGGGACAAGCTGGGGCTGTACCGGGCGCTGGCCGAGGCCGGCCCGCTCACCTCAGCGGAGCTGGCAGCGCGGACCGGCACGACGGAGCGGTACGTGCGCGAGTGGTTGATAAACCAGGCGGCGGGCGGCTACCTGGGCTACGACACCGCCAGCGGCCGGTACAGCCTGCCGCCCGAGCAGGCGCTGGCGCTGACCGATGGCGAGAGCCCGTTTTTCCTGGCGGGCGCGTTCCAGCTCTTTGTCGCGATGTCGCGGGCGACGCCGCGCATCCTCGAAGCCTTCCGCACGGGGGCGGGGATGACCTGGGGCGAGCACGACGCGGAGCTGTTCGAGGGCACGGAACGGTTTTTCCGCCCGGGCTACGCGGCGAACCTGGTGGCGGCCTGGCTGCCGGCGCTTGACGGCGTCGTCGGCAAGCTCGAGGCGGGCGCGACGGTGGCCGACGTGGGCTGCGGCCACGGCGCGTCGACGATCATTCTCGCGGAGGCCTTCCCGCGGTCGCGGTTCGTGGGCTTCGACTCGCATGCGCCGTCGATCGCGCGGGCGCGGGCGGCGGCGGCCGCGGCCGGCGTGGAGGGCTATACGCGCTTCGAGGTGGCCAGCGCCCAGGACTATCCGGGCAGCGCGTACGATCTGGTCGCGTACTTCGACTGCCTGCACGACATGGGCGACCCCCTGGGCGCCGCGCGCCACGCCTACGAGACGCTGGCGCCAGACGGCACGGTGCTGCTGGTCGAGCCGATGGCGGGGGCGCGAGTCGAGGAGAACTTCAACCCGGTCGGGCGCGTCTTCGCGGGCGCATCCGTCCTGTGCTGCACGCCGAACGCCGTGGCCACCGGCAGCACGAGCACCGCGCTCGGCACCATCGCGACGGACGAGGCGTTGCGCGACGTGTTCGCCCGGGCCGGCTTTACCCGCTTCCGCCGCGCGACCGAGACGCCGTTCAACCGAATCTTCGAGGCCCGCAAGTAGCGGCCGGCTCCCGCCCGGCGTTCAGGGCTCAACTTCCAGCGGCGGGAGCGCCTCGAGCGCCTCGGCTGGCACCTCGTCGCGCGTGTACAGGCCAGCGCGGCCGTGCGCGCGGATACGCCAGAGGTCGCGCAGCATGCGGAAGGAGTCCTGCACTAGCTCGACGCTGCTCTGCTCGCCCAGATAGAGGAAGTAGACGGGCAGCTCGACCAGGCGATAGCCACGCGCCCGCGCCACGTAGAGGGCCTCCACGTCGAAGGCGAAGTCGTCGAGGCAGAGGCGGGCGAAGACGTCGCGCGCCACGGCGCCGCGGAAGGCCTTGAAGCCGCACTGGGTGTCGGTGACGCCAAGGTGCAGCAGCCAGTTCACGACGGCGATGTAGGCGCGGCCGACGAGGTAGCGCTGGTAGATGTAGGAGAAGTGGCGCGGGTGCAGGGCGAAGAGGGTGCCGGCGTGGCTGCGCGAGCCGATTGCCACGTCGGCGCCCGCGCGGAGGGCCGCGAGGAAGGGCGCCGCGCCCTCGATGGGATAGACGAGATCGGCATCGGTGTAGAGCACGTATTCGCCGCGGGCGTGGAGCACGCCGTTGCGGATGGCGTAGCCCTTGCCGCGGTTGCCGGGATTGCTCACCAGGCGGACGCACGGATGCTCGGCGGCGAACGCCTGGACGGTGCTCGCCGTGGCGTCGCGGCTGCCGTCGTCGACGACGATCAGCTCGTGGTTGCCGCTGGCCTCCAGGTACGCGGCCACGCGGGCCACCGTGTCGCCGATGACGGCGGCCTCGTTGTACGCCGGGATGACGACGGACAGCTCTACAGCGTGCTGGGTGCTGAGTGCTGAGCGCTGAGCGGGTGCGGGGTACGTGCTCATGTGGCCGGAACCCCGCGGGTGGCTGGACGGGCCACGAAGAGGACGTGGGGGTAGGGTAGCCAGGAGTCGAGGCGGACGGTTTCGGCCGCGAAGCCGGCCATCGCCAGCAGCGCGCGATTCTGCGCGGCGCTGAGGAAGTAGAGGCCCTGCCCCTCGGTGAACCCCAGCCCGGTCATGACCTGCTCCTCGACGCGCGCCCACAGGTATTTCCAGCGAGGGTGGCGGTCGTTCGTCTTGAGCAGCAGCAGTCCGCCGGGCGCGAGCAGCGCGCGGCACCGTTGCAGGAGCGCGAGCTTTGCGGGCCGCGGCAGCAGGTAGAGCACGTCCAGAATCGTGATGACATCGTACGGGCCATCGGTTACGTCGGCGGCGCTGCCGACCGCGTAGCGCGCGTTCGGCACGCCGCGTGCCACGCGACGCGCCACGGCGATCTTGCTGGCCATCGGGTCGACGCCCAGCACCTCGCGGGCGGGCGACCCGAGCGCGAGGAGGTTGGCAAACAATCCGTGGCCGCAGCCCACGTCGAGCACGCGCCCGACCGCCGGCACGTGCGCGGCGATGCGCTCCAGGGGGCACAGCCAGTGCCGCGCCTGCACGTGCAGTCGCACGCCGGGCGCCTCGTCGGCGTACAGCGCGAGCGCGCGGGCCAGGGGCGAGCGGGCCGGGGTTGACAGGGCCGCGACGGGCATGACAGAGTCTCCGCGTGGCACAGGGAATCGCCACAGGGCAGTATACATGACCATTTCCACTCGCTCCGCCCAATTGCCCACGCTGATCGTCAACGCCGACGACTACGGCCTGAGCGCCGGGGTGAACGCCGGCGTGCTGGCGGCGCACCGTGCGGGCCTGGTGACGAGCGCCACGCTAATGGCCAACCTGCCGGCGGCTGCCGGGGCGGTCGCGGCCGCGCCGCCGAGCCTGGCGCTTGGACTGCACCTGAACCTCACGACCGGCGAGCCGTGCGCGGGCGCGGCGCGGGTGCCGAGCCTGGTGGACCCCGCCGGCCGTTTTCCGCGGCTGGATCGGCTGCTGCTGCGGCTCGCGCTGGGGCGGGTGCGGCGCGGGGACCTGGAGCGGGAGATCGCGGCGCAGCTCGAACGGGCGCTGGCGCTCGGCGCGCGGCTGGACCACCTCGACGGCCATCACCACGTCCACCTGCACCCCGCCGTGCGCCCCATCGCGCTGCAGATTGCCGCAGAGTACGGCGTGCGCGCGGTGCGCTGCCCCGCGGAGGCGCCGCCCGGGACGGGGCGCGAAGCGCCGCGCGACCGGGCGCGGCGGCTGGCGCTCGGCGCGGCAGCGCGGCGGCTGCGCGCCGCGCTGCCGGCGGCCGGGCTGCGCACGAGCGATCACTTTCGCGGTCTGACGCTGGGCCTGGCCTTCGACGCGCCGTCGCTCGTCGCGCTGCTGCGGCGGCTGCCGCCGGGGCTCACGGAGCTGATGGTCCACCCGGGCTATCCGGACGCCGAGCTGCACGCGCGCACGAGCTACGCCGCCGGGCGGGAGCGCGAGCTGGCGGCGCTCACCGCGCCGGAGGCGCTGGCGGCCGTGCGGGCGCGCGGTATCGTCCTCACCAGCTACCGCGACGCGCTGGCCGGCTAGGCACTACAGCGGTTTGCAGCGAGACCGAGCGGTCAGCTGACATCGGGGCGGCGGCAGTGGCGCTTGCAGTATTCCGCGCCCCAAGCCCCCGCGGCGCCGGCCCTCCCGGTGGCTCCGGCGTCGGCACGGGGGCAGTGGCGCTTGCAGTATTCCGCGCCACAGGCCGCGGGCGACCACGAGAGCCGCCCCTACGACACTACGACACGCCGGCCGCTCCCCTTGCGCGTAAACGGCTCTAGGTCTCGCGCCAGCGGGCGAGGCGCGTCTCCAGCAGGCGCACGAGCTGGGTGGCGACGACGCCGAAGACGACGATCACTAGCATCGGCACCAGCACGTCGGTGGTGCGCAGGCGGGCGCCGTAGTAGGTCATGCGGAAGCCCAGCCCCGCGTTGGCGCTGAACATCTCGCCGAGGATGACGCCGATCAGCGCGCGGCCGATGCCAATGCGGAGGCCCGCCAGCACCAGCGGCAGCGACGCCGGCAGCAGCACCTTCGTCACCACGTCGGCCGTGCTGCCGCCAAAGGAGCGCACGGCGCGGACGAGGAGCGGATCGACCGAGCGGATGCCGGCGAGCGTGTTCACGGCGATGGGGATGGCCGTCAGGAACACGGTAATCGCGACGACGGTCCAGAAGCCGAAGCCGAGCCAGACGATGATCAGCGGGTAGAAGGCGACGAGGGGGGCGGCGTAGAGGAACCAGATGAACGGGTCGAGCGAGAACTCGACGTCCTGGTAGAGGCCCATGAGCACGCCGATCGCCACGCCCAGGGCCACGGCGATGCCGAAGCCGACGACGAACTCGACCGCCGTCACCTGGAGATCGCGCGGCAGCTCGCCCGAGCGGGCCTGGCGCAGCAGCGCGTCGCCGACGCGGCTCGGACTGCTCAGGACGACCGGGTTGATCCAGCCCAGGCGCCCCGCCAGCTCCCAGAGCGCCGTAAAGCCCGCGAGGCCGAGCACGCCCAGGATGGCGGCCTCGTGGCGCAGGTAGACGCGGCGCAGGCGCAGGCCCGGCGGCGCGCCTAGACTTCCAGCTCTCGCCGCCACGGGGCGATCCTCTCCTCGATCAGTCGCAGGGCCGTAATGCTGACGAAGCCGAAGGCGGCGGTGACGACGACCAGCACGACCAGCTCGGCGGCGCGTCCGGCGCCGCTGTAGACCTGCACCAGCCGGCCGACCCCCGCGACGGCCACGTACATCTCGCCCACGATCACCCCGATGATGGCGCGGCCGAGCCCCAGGCGCACGCCGGCCATCACGGCTGGCAGGGCCCCGGGCATGACGACCTTGGTGACCACCTGCCACTCGCCAGCGCCGAAGGAGCGCACGGCCCGCACCCAGAGCGGGTCGATCTGCTCCACGCCGGCAACGGTGTTTACGAGCACCGGGAAGACCGCGCCGAGGAACACGACCGCGACCTTCGACTCCATGCCCACGCCGAACCAGATGACGAGCAGGGGGATGAGCGCGATGCGCGGCGCCGTGTAGAACGCCATGATGAGCGGGTCGAGCAGGTAACGCACGCGGCGGAAGCGCCCCATGGCGAGCCCGAGGGCGATCCCGAGGACGACCGCGGGCACGAAGCCGTAGACGAACTCCTGGAGACTGACGAGCGCCGCGCCGCCCAGCTCGCCCGAGGCCGTCATCTGGGCCGCGGTGGCCAGTACCTGAGTCGGATAGGAGATGAGGTCGGCGGACACCGCGCTGTGCGAGCCGACGAGCTGCCAGACGAGCAGGAAGACCACGACGGAGGCGGTGCCGAGCAGCCCGCGCCGGTGGCGGCGCAGCGCGAGCGCGAGGCGCGCGCTGGCCGGCCGCGCCGGCGCCTGGATGCCGGCCGCGGCCGGTCCGACCGCATCGCTACTCACCGGCCACCTCACTGAACTGCCAGGCCAGCGACTTGCGGACCTCCTGCTCCAGGCGCTCCCAGATGCGGCGGCGGTACTCGACGAAGGCGGGGCTGTTGCGCGCCTCGAAGTCGCGCGGGCGCGGCAGGGTAATGGGCAGAACCTCCAGCACGCGGCCGGGGTTGGCGCTCATGACGACCACGCGGTCGGCCAGGTAGATCGACTCGTCGATGTCGTGGGTCACGAACAGGATTGTCTTGCGGTCGCGCTCCCAGATGCGCAGCAGCTCGGCGCCCATGATCTGCCGCGTCTGGGCGTCCAGCGCCCCGAACGGCTCGTCCATGAGCAGCACCTCAGGGCCGACGGCCAAGGCCCGCGCAATGCCGACGCGCTGGCGCATGCCGCCCGAGAGCTGGTGCTGGTAGTAGCGCTCGAAGGCGCTCAGCCCAACGCGGCGCAGGTTCTCGCGGGCGAGCTCGCGGCGGGCGGCGGCGGGCTTGCGGATGACCTCCAGGCCCAGCTCGACGTTGTGCAGCACGGTGCGCCACGGCAGGAGCGCGAACTCCTGGAAGACCAGCGCGCGGTCGGGGCCGGGCGCGGCGACGGGCCGCCCGTTGAGGAGGATGCGGCCGCTTGTAGGGTGCAGCAGGCCGTTGATCAGCAGCAGCAGGGTGCTCTTGCCGCAGCCGCTGGGGCCGACGATGGCGACGAACTCGCCCTCCGCGACGGCCAGGCTGACGGCGTCGAGGGCGAGGAACTCGGAGTCGTCGAGCGGCCGTCGGTAGGTTAGCCGCACGTCGTCGAGGACTAGCTGCTCCATCTCACCTGCCCGCGCATGTCGTGATTATACGCGGAGCTAGCGGCGAGCGTCGGCGCCGCCCAGCGCGGGGTGGCGGCTGGAGCGGCTCAGGCGGCCGATCGCGCGGCGGCGACCGCCCGGGCCGGGCGCTCCTCGGCCAGGAAGGCGAGCACCGCGCGATTGAACGCGTCGGCGCGGTCCCACATGGGGTTGTGGCCGGCGCCCGGGAGCACGACGAGCCGAGCGCGCGGGAGGGCGCGCGCCAGGCGCTCGCCCAGCTCGACGGGAACGATCGCATCGCGCTCGCCCCAGATCAGCAGCGTGGGCGCGGCGACCCGGGCGAGCTTGGCCTGGATGTCGGCCGCGAGCAGCTCGTGGGCGGCGCGCAGGATGGTCGCCGGCCCGGCCCGGTGGGCGTCGGCGAGAAGGATGGGGAGGAAGCCGACGGGGAGGCGCCACAGGCCGTGCAGCAGGCCGACGGCCTGCCGCCAGCGCGTGCGGCCCAGGGGCAGCGCGACCGCATCGACGAGCACGAGGTGATCGACTCGGGCTGGCACGTCGGCGGCGAGGTCGGCGGCGATGAAGCCGCCCATCGAGTGCCCGATCACGCTCGCGCGGTCGAGGGCCAGGCGGTCCATCCAGCGGACGAGGTGACCGGTGGCCTCGCGGAGCGCGAAGCGGCTCGCGGCCCGACTGCCGCCGAAGCCGATGAGGTCCACGACGTAGACGCGGAAGCGCTCCGCCAGCGGGCCGACGTTGCGCGCCCACCAGCGTGTGGAGCCGGACAGGCCATGTACCAGCACCACGGGGCGGCCCTCCCCGGCCACCTGATAGTGGATCGTCGTGTCGCCCATCTGGAGGTAGCGCGACTCCAGGCGCGCGCGCTTGTCAGCCGTCACCGCGTCTGCAGCTCCCGTGTACCTATCAAGGCTACCGGTCCGCTCCAGTGTAGGGCGGGGTGCAAGTCTCGTACCCCGCGTCGTGCCCGAGGATGAACGGCAACGTGACGCGGAGGAGCCGCCGCGGCGAGTTGTAGTTGAGCGTGTGGGCGGCGCCGGGGATGACGACGAGGCGCGCGCGGGGCAGCAGGCGCACCGCCTCCTCGCACCAGCGCTGGGGCACCGAGGTGTCGTGACCGCCCCGCACGACGAGCGTCGGCGCCTGAACGCGCGGCAGCTTCGCGGCGACGTCGTCGCGCAGCATGTGGCGGAAGGTGGCGAGCGCGCGGGGAATGCCCATGTCCCAGACGTCGCGCGCCACCACGAGGCCTAGCCCGAGCGGCTCGCCGGGCAGGTTGAGCAGCCAGCGGCCGACCTGCTGGTGGGCCGTGCGGGCGCGCGGGTCGGTGGTTGGGCCGACCAGGATGGCGCGGGCGACGCGCTCCGGGTAGCGGACGGCGAGGTCGACGACGACCTGGCAGCCGAAGGAGTTGCCGAGTAGGACTGCCCGTGGGAACCCCGCGGCCACCATCCAAGCGGCGAGCGCGTCGGCGAGCTGCGGGACGTTCAACGCGCGGGGCGGCTTGGCACTGTGCCCGTAGCCGGGGAGGTCGGGGATGGCAACGCGGCAGTAGCGGGCGAGCCGCTTGGCGGTTGGGACCATGTAGCGGCTGGAGACGACCAGCCCATGCACCATGACGACTGCGGGCGCTTGGGGGGGCAGCGGCAGCGCCGAGACGCGGGCGAACAGCGATAAGCCGGCCGCTTCCGTATGGGTATTGACCAGCGCGTGGCGGGCATCTTCCGAGGTCATGGGACGCGGGCCGGCGTGCCGGCTGCGCGGACTGCGGGCCGCGCGATCGGCGCGGGCGCCGGGCGCCGCCCGAAGCTATCGCGTGTCCGGCGCATCACCTATTGCGGCGCCCACTGGTCGAAGGTGTCTACGAAGCGGCGGTCGAGCAGCTTGGACTCGGGCCACGGCTCGGTCACGTCGCCGGCGGCCACCGCGATCTCCCAGAAGACGGGCATCCACTTGGTGGGCAGGTTGCCGCGCTCGTCGAAGTCGTCGGCGACCTCGCTCAGCGCTCGTTCGGCGTCGGCGTGATTGTACTTGAGCCACTTCTCGAAGGACGCCACGGCGGCGTCTGGCTCCGCCTTCGCCAGGCGGAGGGCCCTCACGTGCGCGCGCAGGACGGCGCGTACCGTGTTCGGGTTCTCGTCGAGGAAGCGCTCCTTGGCGAGGAAGATGTGCTTCGGCCACTGCTCGCCGATCTCGGTGGCCTGGGTGCCCAGGGTCGTGAAGCCCTCGTCGGCCAGGTTCCACTTGAAGGGCGGGGACAGGATCCCCGCGTCGAGGCGCCCGGCCCGCAGCGTTTGCGCCGCCTGGGGCGAGCCGCCCGCCTGCACGATCTGCACGTCGCGCTCCGGATCCAGGCCGTGCTTGCGGAGCGCGTAGCGGGTCAGGAAGTCGGTGAGCGCGCCGTAGGTGGAGATGCCCACGCTCTTCCCGCGCAGGTCGCTCCACGTCTTCACGTCGGAGCGCGCGATCCAGGCGAAGTCGGCGGGGAAGAAGCCGGCGTAGAAGCCCGTCACCGGCTGCCCCGCATTCAGCATGTTGATGAGCCCGTTCAGCGACGCCACGTTGATGTCCACCGAGTCGGCGGCCAGGGCCTGCGCGACGTCCGCGTCGCCGCGGAAGCTCAGCAGCTCGACGTTCAGGCCCTCTTCCTGGTAGGTGCGGTCGGCTGCGAGGTAGACGGGCATGAAGCTGGTCGCGGCGACCGGCAGGCCGATCTTCAGGTTGGTCTTCTCGGGCTTCGCCCCGGGTTGGCCGATCGGGCCGCCGTTGGGCTGGGCCGGGGCGCTGGCGCTGCCGGCGCCGCTCGGCGGCGACGCGGCGGGCGCGCAGGCGCCGAGCGCGAGCGCCAGGGCGAGCAGGAGGGCGCAGGCGGCCGCGCGGCGCCGTGCCGTGTACAGCGCCCGGAAGGTCGTGTTCATTGGCTGGCTCCCTGAAAACCGCCTGGCGTGATACGGCGCCGCTACTGCTTGGGCTGCGCGTCACCGACGTAGGACTGGCGGTACTGGCCGAGCGTCTTGCCGCGCAGCTCGTAGAGGTACTCGACGACCTGCTGGTTGGTCATGTACTTGGACATGTCGTAGTGGTCGTGGTGGACGATGGCGCTCACGTCGCGCCGCACGCCACGCATCGGCTCGACGGCGGGATAGCCGAGCGGGATGATGAGGTAGAGCATCAGCAGATCGGGCACCCCCAGGATGCGCTTGAACGGCTCCTGGATGTGGATGGTGACCCACTGCGTGCCGAGGCCGAGCGAGGCGGCGGCCAGGTGCATGAGCGTGCAGGTGTTCGCCAGGCCGTCCGTCAGGTGCGACTGGTCGCGGCCGAAGGTGTGGGCGCCCTGGACGGTGCCCCACTGCCGCCGGCCGTCGCCCAGCACGACGATCAGCGCGGGCGCCTCCGACCAGCCGGCGGAGGTGCGCTGGCGCTGCACGATCTCGTCAGCCGTCATCTGGTACGACGGGTGGCGCAGCTCGAAGACGCGCTGCTGCTCCATCCAGTAGATGAAGTCGGCGTTGATCTCGGAATAGGCGCGGAACAGATCCTTCTTGACCTGCGGGTCCTTGACGACGATGTACTCCCAGGGCTGGGAGTTGGCGCCGGACATCGCCCAGTGGCCCGCCTCCAGCACGAGGTCGATGTACTCGTCGGGGATCGGGTCGGGCTTGAGCTTGCGGATACTCGCCCGCCGCGTAATCAGGTCCAGCAGCAGATCGTAGTCCCGGGTGTGGCTGGCCGGCTCCACCGCGCTCATGGGGTCCTCCTCGCCGCGTCGCTATCCGATTCCACCGCGATACCGTAATCCCGCTCTGCCGCCTCCGGCGTCACGTAGCCGCGCTGCACGTCCTCGCGCACCCGCGCTGGGTCGCGCGCCGCGGGGTCGCCCCAACCGCCGCCGCCGGCGGTGAGCATCGTGATCACGTCGCCGGCAGCCAGCGGGTAGCGGTTCAGGCCCTTGCTGATCTCCTCGCGCTCGCCGCTCGCACGCTCGATCACGTTCAGGGGCGGCGCCCCGGGCTGGCCGCCGCGCAGGCCCCAGGGTGGACAGCCGACGCGCTCCATGCTCCGGTTGGCGAACATGTCCTGGAGCGCCCGCACGCGCAGCTCCAGCCCCAGGCCGCCGCGGTGCTCGCCCGCGCCGCCGCTGTCGGGGCGCAGCTCCATGCGCTCGACCAGGATAGGGTAGTAGGCTTCCTGCAGCTCCAGTGGCACGTTGCGCACGTCGCCCTGGCAGATGGAGACCGCGGCGCTCACGCCGTCCTCGTGGGGCCGGCCGCCCCAGCCGCCGCCGAAGATGCTCATGCCGATGAAGCGGCGCCCGCGCTCGCGGTCCATGCCGTGGAAGGTGTAGCCGCCCATGTCGGCCTTGTGCCCGGCGGGAATCAGGTCGGGCAGCGCATCGGCCAGCGCCCGCAAGATCGTGTCCACGACAGTCGGCAGGGCCAGGCTCCAGTTCCCGACAGCGGCGGGCGGCTGCGCGCTCAGCATCTTGCCGGGCGGCAGGATCACCCTCAGGGGCCGGAAGGCGCCCTCGTTCACCGGCAGGTGGGGGAGGGTCACAGCCTTGAAGGCGACGCGGGCGGCCGCGACGCCACCCGACTCGCCCGAGTTCAGCGAGCACTCCAGCTGCTCGGTGAAGTCGGTGTAGTCGACCGTCAGCTCGTCGCCCCGGACCTCCACGCGCACCTTGATCGGGATCGGCCGCGGCGGGTTCAGCATGTGCCCATCGAGGTAGCTCTCCGCCTCGTACACGCCGTCGGGAATACGCGCGACTGCCTGGCGGGTGAGCTGCTCGGACTGGTCCCAGATCTCGCGCACGCAGGCGTGGATCGTCTCCTTGCCGTAGCGCGCGAAGACCTCGTGCAGGCGGCGCTCGCCGACGCGGCAGGCGGCGATCTGGGCGCGCAGGTCGCCCAGCGCCGACTCGGGCAGGCGCACGTTGTCGTGGATGATCCGCTCGATGCTGCCGTTCAGCTTGCCGGCCTCGTAGAGCTTCACGGAGCGGAACTGAAGGCCCTCTTGGTAGACCTCCGTCGTGCCGCCCGGCCCGAAGCCGACGCTGGAGCTGCCGATATCCACCCAGTGCGCGCGCACCGCGGGGAAGGCCAGCAGCTCGCCCTCGAAGAAAAACGGCGTGTAGACGACGACGTTGTTCAAATGCTGGCCGCAGATGTACGGGTAGTTCATCAGGACGACGTCGCCCGGGGCGAAGCCGTCGGCGCCGAACGTCTCCATGCCGTCGACGATGGCGACGCCGAGGTCGGCGAGGAAGATCGGCAGGCCGCCAGTATTCTGGGCGATGATCTGGCCTTCCGTGTCGATCAGGCCCACGCAGTAGTCGTGGACCTCGTAGATCATCATGTTGTACGCCGTGCGGCTCAGCACGGTGGACATCTCGTCGGCGTAGGCCACCAACGCGCTCCGGACGACTTCGAGCGTCACCGGATCGACGCGGCCGGCGGGCGGCGTGCGGGGCGCCGGAGGCGGACTGGACTGCGCGCGCGTCTCGACGCTCATCGCGGACTCCTGGCGTTCAGGCTCATGGCACGGCCACCGTCACCACGAGATGGCCCTGTGGGCTGACCTCGGCCACGTCGCCCGCATGGAGCAACGTCGCGGAGCCGTATTCCTGGATCACGGCCGGGCCCTCGACCCGCGCGCCCACGGCCAGCCGCTCGCGCGCGTATACCGGACAGTCTACCGCGCCGGCCTGCTGGTCAAAGACGATGGGTCGCGTGCCCAATTGGGGGCTGGAGGGTTGGGGATAGGGGTTAGGGCTGGCGAGCCGCTCCCCGTCGCGTGCTCCCCACTCTCGATCTGCCGAGCTGGCCTGGGCGCGCAGGCGCAGGTTGACCACCTGGACGGGCTCGGCGGGCGCGTTGTGGCCATAGCGCTCGGCGTGCAGCGCGTCGAAGCGCTCGCGGAGCGCCTGCGCCGCGCCGGCCGCCAGCCGGCCCGCGACGGGCACCGACAGCGTATGCTCCTGGCCCACGTAGCGCAGGTCGACGAGACGGGTAAAGATCATCGCGTCCGGCCGTGCCCCCTCGCTGGCCAGCGTGCGCGCCGCCTCGGCCTCCAGCGCGTCCAGGCTCGTGTCCAGCGCCGCGAGGTCGAGCCGAGCCATGTCGCCGAGGGCAGTCTGCACGTAGTCGTGGCGCAGCGGCGCGCTGAGCAGCCCCACGGCCGAGAACACCGACGAGCGCTGCGGGACGATGACGACGGGGATGCCGAGGTCGCGGGCAATGCCGACGCCGTGCAGCGGGCCGCCGCCACCGCTGACGACCAGGGCGAAGTCGCGCGGGTCGCGGCCGCGCTCGACCGACACGGCACGCACGGCGAGCGACATGCTGGCGTCGGCGATCGTCACGATGCCCAGCGCGGCTTCTGTCGTCGTCATGCCGAGCGGGCCGGCGATCGTCGCCAGCGCCGCCTCGGCGCGCACGCGGTCGATGCGCAGCTCGCCGCCCAGGAAGTCGCCGGGATCGATACGGCCCAGGACGACGTTCGCGTCGGTGACGGTCGGCTCGGTGCCGCCACGGCCGAAGCAGGCGGGGCCGGGCTGGGCGCCCGCGCTGCGCGGCCCCACCTTCAGCGCGCCCACGGGGTCGAGCCAGGCGATGCTGCCGCCGCCCGCGCCCACCTCCACGATGTCCACCACCGGCAGCATCATCGGGTGGCCGGTGGCATAGCCGCCGATGTAATAGGTCGTCGTCACCTCTAGCTCGCCGTCGCGCACCAGGCTCGTCTTGGCGGTGGTGCCGCCCATGTCGAACGAGATCACGTTGGCGAAGCCGAGCGCCTGGCCCACGGCGGCCGCGCCCATGACCCCGGCGACCGGGCCGGACTCCATCATCGCCACTGGGACGGCGCGCGCGGTGGCGACCGACATTACACCGCCGTTCGACTGCATGATGAGCGGCAGGCCGCGGAAGCCGGAAGCGGCCAGCAGGTCTTCGAGGCTGGCGAGGTAGCGGCCGACGACCGGGGCGATGTAGGCGTTCAGGACGGTGGTCGAGGTGCGCTCGTACTCGCGAATCTCGCGCACGATCTGGTGCGACAGCGAGACGGCCCACTCGGGGTGCCGCGCGGCCAGGTAGCGGCCGACGGCCTGCTCGTGCGCCGGGTTCGCGTAAGCGTGCAGCAGGCAGACGGCGACCGACTGGACGTCGGCGGCTTCGAGCGCCGCCACGGCGCGGGCGAGCGACGCCTCGTCGAGCGGCGTCAGCACCTCGCCGCGCGCGTTCACGCGCTCGCGCACCTCCAGGCGCAGATCGCGGGGCACCAGCGGCTCGGGCTTGTGGAAGTGGACGTTGTAGGCGTCGGGCCGATTGCCGCGCGCGATCTCGTACACGTCGCGGAAGCCCTCGGTGGTGATGAGGCCCGTGCGGGCGCCCTTGCGCTCGACTACCGTGTTGATGGCGATGGTCGAGCCGTGGACGAAGAGGTCCACGGCCGACAGGTCCACGGCGAGCTTCGCCAGGCAGTCGCGAATCCCCTCGACGTGGTTGTCGGGCGTGGTGAGCGCCTTGGTGGTCCGCGTCTGACCCTCGTCGCCATTGGCGACGAGGTCGGTGAAGGTGCCGCCGATGTCGACCGCGATGCGCACGAACCTAACCCCCCGGCCCCCTTCCCTTCGAAGGAAGGGGGTGTGCTTGGGCTTGTCTTGGCCGCCGTGTTCCTAACCGCACTCCACCAGCGTGGGCGCGCTTTCGGCGAGCAGCGGGCGGGCGCCGGACCCGTCGAGGACGATCGTCTGCTCGGCCAGCGCGCCGCGCCCGTCGCGGCCGTGCAGGACGACGTGCAGCGCCAGCACGCTCCCCTCGACCAGCGGCGTATTCTCTCCCGGGCGGGCGGCCGGCGGCTCCTCTACGTCCAGGCCGATGCCGTGCGCCAGGCCGTAGTGAGTGCTGAGTGCTGAGTGCTGAGTGCTGAGTAAGGGCTGGACGCCCTTCAGCGTGGCGAGCGCGGCGTCGGCGAGGGCGCCGGCGGGGGCGCCGGGGCGGGCGGCGGCCGTCATGGCGGCCACGGCACGCCGGGCCGCGTCGGCAAGCGCGCGGGTGTCGGCGTCGGCGGCGCCGAGCACGAAGGTCTGACCGCCCTCGGCCCAGTAGCGCTGGTACTCGGCGGCCACGTGGAGGAGCACCACGTCGCCGGGCTCCAGAGCGCGGTCGTCGGGCGGGCGCAGGCTCACGCCGGCGCGTGGCCCGCTGGCGATCAGGCAGCGCGCATCCTCGGCGGCGCCGCGCCGCATCGAGCGGTCCACCGCGGCCAGCAGCTCGCGCTCGGAGATGCCGGGCCCCAGCGCCTCGCGCGCGGCGGCCAGCGCGTCGCGCACCAGGCCGGCCGCGTGCCGGAGCACGCTCAGCTCGGTGGCGTCCTTCCGTGCCCGCAGGCGAGCCAAGGTGTCGTCCGCTGGCTCCCAGCGAACGTCGGGCAGCCCGGCGCGAATCTGGTCCCAGTCGCCCACCGCCAGCGCCTCCTCGATGCCGACGAGGCCGACGCGGCCGTGGGCCAGCCCGCGCTCGCGGATCAGGCTCACCGCCTCGCCGGGCAGGCGCGTGTAGGGCCGCACGTCCTCAACGCAGGTGAGCGTCTTGGCCGCGGGGATGTCGCGCGAGCCGACGGCCACGAGCAGCGTCGGCTCGCCGGCGGCGGGCACGAGCAGCAGGACGCCGCGCACGCGGGGCAGGAAGTGCGTCAGATACGCCACGTCGCCGTAGCGGTAGGCGTCGCCGTAAACCAACCAGGCGTCGTGGTCCGCGGCGCGGATCGCCTGCTGCACTTGCGCCAGCCGGGGCGGGAACAGCGCCGTGGGCACGTCGTCCTGGACCCACACCAGGCCGCCGCGCTTGAGGACCGTGTGAAGCGTCTGCATGCCGCTAGGCGTCCTTCCAGTACAGCCGCACCGGTGTCTGGGTCAGCGACTCCGGCCCGTCGGCGCGAATGACGACCGTGTCGCCGAGCATCATGTAGCCGGTGTCGGGCAGGTACTGGTTGGGGTGGATGATGAACGTCATGCCCTCGACGAGCACCGGGCTGGAGTCGTCGGTGAGGTCGTAGGGGACGACGGCGCCCAGGCCGAGGCTGTGGCCGCGCGTGCGCATGTAGGGCGGGCGGCAGTACTCGGCGTAGCCGGCCGCGCCGATCACCTCGTTGATGGCGCGGGCGATCTCGCCGCTGGGCCGGCCCGGCACGGCGGCCGCGCGGCCCGCCTCATAGGCGCGCATCAGGAGGTCGTACTTCTCGCGCTGGAGCGGCGTGGGCTCCCCCAGGATGAACGTGCGGCAGAGCTGCGCCAGGTAGCCCTGGTAGCAGGGCGTGATCTCGCCGACGATCACGTCGCCGCGCTCCAGGGCGCGGTGCTGCGGCGCGCGGATGGCGATGTTGTGCGCGCCGGCGCCGATCAGGCCGAAGTTGTCCTCCGCGCCCGCACGGATCATCGCCGCCTCGACCTCGGCGGCCAGCTCGTGCTCGCGCAAGCTCGGCTCGGCTGCCTGGCACAGCGCCTGGAAGCCCTGGTCAGCGATCGCCGCCGCGCGGCGGATGCGCTCCAGCTCGACGGGCGTGCGGGCGGCTGCCAGATCGGGCACCAGGTCGTCGGCGTCGCGCGGCTCGCGGCCGAGCGCCGCGCCAATCGCCCGAGCGAAGGCTGCCGGCATGCCCTGCTGGCCGCCCAGCCCGAGTGGGTCCTTAAGGTCGCTGGCGTGCAGCGCAACCCGCTCGGGTAGCTCGTCCGGCTCGACCGCCTCGACGGCGGCCAGCCAGGTCAGCTCGCGCACGCGGGCGTAGTCCCAGGCGGGCGTGACCAGCAGCGTCGGCTCGCCGCGCGGCGGCACCACCAGCACGCCATGCGGGCCGAGCACGCGCACGTCGGCCAGGTACATGATTTGGTCCATACGGAGCATCGTGTGCTGGCCGCTGGCGTAGAGCAGCAGGCCGCCGAGGCCGCGCTCGGCCATGGCCGCTTGCACGCGCCCGAGCCGCGCGCGCAGGTCGGCGACGACGTCGTTCTGGGCAAGCATCACGGCCCTATCCTCTCCGCGCGTGGCGGGCGCAACTCGCCTTGGCGCGATCCCTCGTGGGCATCGTCACTATAGCCGGGCTGGGCGCCGCGATGTCAAGCCGGCGCGAGGCGGCTACTTGTGCGTGGCGACGTAGACGCCGTCCCAGGACGCGGGGGGCGGCGCGGCCAGGTACTCGTCGGCGCGCGTGCGGTAGAGCAGGCTCGGGCCGTCCGACGGGTCGAGGGCGAGCGCGGCGGCGAAGGCCTCGTGGGCCGCGGCCCAGTCGCGGGCCTGGTAGGCG
Organism: Pseudomonadota bacterium; assembly: GCA_021325365.1. Next base: position 27,843 of record JAJPHF010000031.1, on the reverse strand, counting down.
GCCAGCCCGCGAGCGTAGGCCGCCAGCACGGGCTCGCGCTCGGACGGCAGCGCGCCGGCCGGCGCCAGCAGCTCGTAGATCGCGACAGGCTCGGTCTTGCCCTTCACGGCGACCAGATCGAGGAAGCGATACAGGAACGCGTCGCCGGCCGCCGCGCGCGTGCTCTCGCCGACGATGATGCGCGTGCCATACTCCTTGTTCAGCCCCTCGAGCCGCGAGCCCAGGTTCACGCTGTCGCCGATGACCGTGAAGTCGGTGCGGAGGACGGAGCCCATGTTACCGAAGATCATCGGACCGGTATTCAGGCCGATGCCGATGTCGAGGGTGGGCACGCCGCGCGCGGTCCAGTCGCGGCGCAGGCGGTCCAGCGCGGCGCCCATCGCCAGGGCGGTGCGGCAGGCGCGGGCGGCGTGGTCGGGCTGCGGCTGCGGCGCGTTCCAGAAGGCCATGATCGCGTCGCCCATGTACTTGTCGAGCGTTCCGCCATGCTGGAACAGCACGTCCACCATCGCCGTCAGGTACTCGTTCAGCAGGGCGACTAGCTCGCGAGGGGGTGTGCGCTCGGAGAGCGTCGTGAAGCCGCGGATGTCGGAGAACAGCACGGTCATGGTGCGGAGGTCGCCGCCGAGGTACACCCGGTCGGGCTCGCGCGACACCTCGGCCGCGACGGCGGGCGACAGGTAGCGGCTGAGCACGCGGCGGAGGGCCCGCTGCTCGGCCTGCTCGAAGACGACCTGATAGGCGTTCAGGACGACGAAGCCGAGGATCGCGGCGAGCGGTGGGTAGAGCATGTTGAGCACGGTGCCCTGCTGGAAGGCCAGGGCCGCGGCGACCACGTAAGCGGCCAGTAGCGCCAGTGCGGCGAGCCCGGCGAGGGCGGGCCGCAGCCGCCAGACGGCGAGGGCGGTCAGGAGCGCGAGCAGCAGGACCGAGGCGACCGTCAGAGTGATGGGCGCGGGTACGAGGAAGGCGCCGCGGAGAAGCATCTCGGCGGCGTTGGCGTGGATCTCCACGCCGTACATGGTGCCGAGCGGCGTCAGGCGGTCGTCGCGCTCTTGCTGGGACCAGGGGCCGACGAAGACGATGCGGTCGCGCAGCAGCTCGGGGTCGGCCGTGCCCTGCACCACGTCCAGCATCGGCACGACGGCGAACGCGCTCTTGCCACGCCGGTCCGGGCCGCCAGCGTAGTTAACCAGCGCCTGATAGAGTGAGTCCACGGGGACCTGGCGGCCGGCGAGCGGCAGATAGCCGCTTGTGAGCGGCTCGTCGAGGGGGGCGGGCCGGCGCAAGTAGCGGGCGACGGCAGCCAGGGCAAGGGCGGGGACCTGGCGGTCGCGGTACTGGATCAGGAGGGGCAGGCGGCGCACGACGCCGTCCTGGTCCGGCGAGACGTTGGCGTGGGCCTCGCCGGCCGCGGCCGCGACTATGGCGGGTACCGACTCCTCGAGGACCGGGTAGGCGACGACGCCGGGGCGTTGGGAAGGAGCCTGGGGGTTGGCGCCGACGGCGCCGACCAGCACGTTGCCGGCGCGGCGGATCGCGTCGGCGAGCAGGTCGTCCTGGGAGTTCTCAACCTCGAAGAGGAGGTCGAACGCGACCACGCGCGCGCCGGCTGCGGCGAGCCGGTCGACTAGCGCCGCGAAGGCCTCGCGCGGCCGGGTGGTCACCGGGCGGTCGCCAATGAACGCCCGGCTGGAGCGGTCGTCGAGCGCCACGATCGTGACACGCGACGAGGGCTCCACGGTGCCCGGCGCGTAAAGGAAGTCGGCGAGGCCGGCCTGCCACACGTCCCCGCGACCGCTTCCGGCGGCGAGGCCGAGCAGGGCCGCCAACGCGGCGGCGCCGCCTAGCAGGCGCAGTAGCCGTCGTCGTTCGCGCGGCGACATCGCCGCTCTCCCTCCGCGGATGGCGGGCTGTCGGAAGGCACGGGCCGGCTCCTGCCACCGCGCCCGCATTCTAGGCGTCGCTCCGGTGATTGACAAGCGCCGGGAGGCTGCTTACTATCGCGGCAAGCGGAATAGGGCGCTGGCAGCGCGACTCGGCACGATACGGCTGGGGCGGGCCTGGCGCGGTGTGGGCGGGCGGCGGGGGCGCGGAGAAAGAGGCTACCCATGAGGCTAGTGTGGCGCGTGGCGCTGCTGGCGGCGGCGCTGCTGGCACCAAACGCGGGCGTAGCGGCGGCGCCGTTGCGGCAGGCGAGCACCGCGACGCTCACCATCATCACGGGGCAAGCCCAGGTGCAGCCGCCGGGTGGCAGTGGGTTTGCGCCGGCGAGCGATGGGCAGCCGGTGGGCGTTGGGGCGCGCGTGCGGACCGGGCCGGGCGATCGGGCGGTGCTGACGTTTTTCGACGGCACCACTGCCACGCTCGATCCGGACACGGAGATCTCGCTGGATCGCGTGGAGCCGAGCGGCAATCCGGGCGGGCTGCTCACGGGCGTAGGGCTGGCCGCCGGGCGGGTGTGGGCGCAGGTCACGTCGCTCGTCGAGCGCGGCTCCAGCTTCGAGGTGCAGGCCGGCAGCGCGACCGCAATCGGTCGCGAGGGCGTCACAGGATACCGGGTTTTCCCCGATGGCACGGTCGTGTGCTGGGACATCGACGGGGCGCCGATGCCGGTGCGCACGCCGAGCGGGGAGGTCGAGCTGGTGGCCGGGCAGCAGATTACGTTTCCGCCCGGGCAGACGAGCGCCAGCCCCGTTCCCCGCGAGTTCGGCCCCGGCGTGCTGGAGGTGCAGACGAGCGGTCCGGTCCTGGCGCGCCTCGTCAATCCGGATGGGCTCACGACCGGCTTTCCGCTTGACGACCTGGTCGTCAACCAGCTGGTGGACGCCTCGACTAGCCTGCCGGGCGCGGAGCCGCGTCTGGTGCGGGTGCATGGCCCGCTCCCGGGGCGGCACCAGTTGGTTCTGAAGGCCGACGGTAGTGGGCCGTACACGGCGCGCGTGACGCTCTGGCTCGACAACACGCCGCTATTTGACCGCCAGTGGGCGGCCACGGCCACGCCGGGGGTCACTTTGCTGGCCGATCTCACCATTACGGCGCGGGACGGTGTGCCATCGGCGGCCGAGGTTGACGAGCCGCGGCCGCTCAGCGACGATCCGCCCGGACGGTTCGTCACTCCGTAGGCGGCGGGGGCGCGGCTTCAGACAGGCCGAGAGGATCGATAGGGACGTTAGCCCTCACCCCGGCCCTCTCTCAGGGGAGAGGGGGAGGGACCCGTTCACCCCGGCCTGCTTCCAGGGGGAGAGGGGGGACGAGGGACGCACCCTCACCCCGGCTCTCTCGGAGGCGGGGTGGGAGGAGGGCTCGCCTTCCCTTGACGTTTTCTGATACCCGATCCGGCGGGGCGGTTCGCGTAGCGGGGCGTGCCCTCACCCCGACCCTCTCCCAGGGGGAGAGGGAGTAGGCGAACCGTATCCCCGGATTTGGTATGAGAAGGAGAGGGCGCGCTTGCACGGTGTGCTAGTAGCCGGCCGTCTTGTCGACCTGGTTCTTGAGCGGTTCGCCGCGGACGTAGCGGCCGAGGTTGTCGAGGAACTGGTTGAGCGCGGCGTCGCTGAAGTTCGGGTGGCGCACGCCGCCGTTGTGGGGCGTGATGAGCACGTTCGGGAGCTTCCAAAGCGGGTTGTCCGGGGGCAGCGGCTCCTGGCGGAACACGTCGAGTGCCGCGCCGGCGATCCAGCGCTCGCGCAGCGCGCGCACCAGCGCGCCCTCGTCGACCACCTCGCCGCGCGCGACGTTGACGAGCCAGGCGGCGGCTTTCATGCGGCGGAGCTGCGGCTCGCCGATGAGCCCCCGCGTCTCGGGGGTGAGGGGCGTGAGGATGACGACGTAGTCCGACTGCTCCAGCAGCCGGTCCAGCTCGTTCGACGGATAGAGGGCGTCAAGCTCGGGCGCCGGCGCGGGGTGGCGGCGAGTGCCGACAAGCCGCAAGCCGAACGCGCGGGCGCGGACGGCGAGCGTCTGGCCGATCTCGCCGTAGCCGACGATGCCCATCGTGCGGCCCTCGATGGTCACGGGCACCTCGACCGGGTCCCATTTGCCCTCGTGCTGGGCCAGCACTAGCTCGGGCAGGCGCTTCGTCACGGCCAGCACTTGCAGCATCACCCACTCGCTGACCGGCAGGTTGTGCAGGCCGCGGGTGCGGGTCACGACGACGTCGCCGTTCACCACCTGGGGCGCGAGGTCGCCGTCAACGCCGGCGCCCATGACGTGAATCCAGCGCAGCTTGGGCATCGACGGCAGCAGGCGGCGCAGCCCCGGCGGCATGAGGCCGAAGCCGCGATAGATCACCTCGGCGTTGCTCACGTCGTCCCGCGGTTCGCCGCTGTTGCTGACGTAGGCGATCCGAACGCGCGGCGAGACCGCCGCCACCTTGTCGGCCTGGGGGCCGCGCATGCCCTCGGCCAGCGCCACCACGATCGGCTTGTCCATGCCTCTTCCTCCGCCATCGCTCCCGGGTTGCCCCGCCAGGATAGCAGAGGTCCGGGGCACGACGCCGCGCCGGCGCGCGAGTGCCGGCGCCGCGCCGATTTGTTACACATTCGTGGCGCGAGTGGCTAAACTAGGCTCGGATGTGCGGGGGGGCCGAGCATCGTCGGCGCCGGGCGTGGATCATGTGGATAGCCGCGGGGGACGCGGGGCCGCCAGGTGGAGCAGGGAGTGGGAGCGAGCGACGCGCTGACCGAGGCGCTGACCCGCTGGACGGGTGCGCTGCACGCTCCCCAGGAGCGTCGGCGGCTGGCGGGAGCCGCGCTCGCCACGCTGGCGCGTGCGGCCGGGGATGGCCCGACGCTAGCGCCGGACCGGCCGCTCGTCTGCACGGCGTTCGACGGCACGAGCGTGGCGGCGGCCGTGGCTCTGATGGTCCTGTGGGCGCGTGGCTACGCTCCGGCGCCGCTGGACCTGCGCCTGGGGCCGAGCGAGCTAGCGGTGCGGCTGCGGCTGGTCCGGCCGCGGGTCGTGCTCGTGGGGTCGCAGAGCGAGTCGCTGGTTGCGGCAGCGCTGGCCGAGGCCCGGCTGGCGGACGTGCGGATGGTTGAGCTAGGCGACGAGCCGACCGCCTGGCGCGGCCTGCCGCCGGCCCGCGAGGCCGCGGCGGCCGACCCCGGCCTGATCGTGTTTACCTCGGGGACCAGCGGCACGCCGAAGGGCGTGGTGCTGACGCGCGCCAACCTGCTTGCCTGCGCCTCGGCCGTCGCGGCAGCGCAGCGGCTGACCGCCGCCGACCGCGCGCTGAACGCGCTGTCGCTGGCGCACGTGAACGCGCCCGTCGTGGCGCTGCTGGCGACGGTGCTGGCGGGCGGGGATCTGGTGCAGCTGCGGCGCTTCGACCCGGCGCAGTTCTGGCGGCTGGCCGCGGAGGAGGGCGTGTCGTGGGCCAACCTGGTGCCACCGCTGATCGCCACGCTGGCGCGCTATCCGGGCGCGCGCGGGGACGTGACGCCGGCGGAGCTGCGATTCGTGCGATCCGCCTCCGCGCCGTTGCCGGTGCCCGTGCTCGCGGAGTTCGAGGGCGAGTTCGGCGTGGCCGTCGTGGAGAGCTACGGGATCTCGGAGGCGGCGAGCCAGGTGACGATCAACGACCCGCCGCCGGGTCGGCGCGTGCCGGGCGCGGTTGGGACGCCGCGCGGGGTGCGGCTGCGGCTAGTCGACGAGCAGGGCGGCGACGTGCCGCCGGGGCAGCCGGGCGAGGTGCTGGTCCAGGGGCCGAGTGTCATGCAGGGCTACCTGGACGACCCGGCGGCAACGGACGGGGCGCTGCGGGGCGGCTGGCTGCACACCGGCGACGTGGGGGTGCTGGACGAGGCGGGCGTGCTGCGACTCGTCGGGCGGCGCACGGAGATCATCAATCGCGGCGGTGAGAAGATTCCCCCCCGGCTGGTGGAGGAGGCCTTACTCGAGCACCCGGCCGTGGTCGACGCGGCGGCGGTCGGAATTCCCGACGCCATTTACGGGGAGGAGATCAAGGCGTTCGTGGTGCTCCGGGAGGGCAGCGACCTACGGGAGCGCGAGCTGCGGGCCATCGCCAGCGCGCGCCTGCCGCTGCACGCCCGGCCGCGCGTCTGGGAGATCGTCGCCGCGATCCCCCGAAATGCCGCGGGCAAGATCGTTCGCCGCGCCCTCGCGGGGGCGGGCGCCGCGTCATCCGAGCTGCCGTGACACCGCTCGACGTCTACTACTGCGGCGGCTCGCAGGTGACGGGCATGGGCCTGCCGGTGACCCAGGCGCTGCCGGTGCAGGTGACGCGCGCGCTCCGCGAGCGCTGGGGGCGGAAACTGGGCCACGCTTACATGCTGGAGTACAGCGGCGATCCGCGCGACCTGGAGCGGACGCTGCGGGCGCGAGGGCTGCCGCGGCCGTTCGTCCTGGTGCTCGTGCCCCGCAACGTCTACGTCTGGGGGGTGCCCCAGCTGGGCGACCTGCGGCGCTACTTGGGCGGCGTCGTTGCCTTCGACGAGGCCGTGATGGACGAGGCGGCCGGCTCCGGGCGGGCGAATGTTACTCCCGTGGCGGCCGCGACTCGACGGAAACAGCGGGCGCGGCGGGCTTGGCACGCGGCGCGGAGCGCGATGAAGGCGTCGTGGTACCTCCTCTGGCTGCCCACGCTGCCCTGGTGGGCGCTGCGCTACCATCTGGCGCTGCGCTCGCTGCGCCGCTACGCGCGCCAGCGGGGATGCCGGCTGTTCGTACTGGCGACTCCGGTGCCGCTGCGCGACGGCAACTCTCGCGCGCCGGGCCTGCACTGGTACATCGACCTACTGGCGCGTTACCTGCGGGGGCAGGAGGGCGGCGACGTGGTGGCGGCCGACCTCTACCGCCGCCTGCAGGCGCCCAGCGCGGAGCCGCTGCACTTCTATCACGACCGGATGGTTCACCTGACGCGGGCGGGCACGCAGCGCGCGGCCGCGGTCGTCCTCGACGCGATCGCGGCGGGGGCGGCGCGCTGTGGCCTGCCAGGGGATGCGGCGTCGTAGCCCGCTCCCGTCGCCTTGGACGGTTGGTAAGTCGCGCGGCGGTATCGTTCTTGCGGGGCAGGGACCGGAGGATGTCGGCGGCTGACGGCCGCAGGGCCGGCGTGGGGTAGCCGCGGGACCACGGGTCAAGGCCAGGTGCCCCGTCGAACTCTGCAGCCCAGCTTGACGGTGGCCGCCGATAGGGTCGTGCCTTTGCCCGAAGGTTTGCCCGCACAGGGAGGGGTCCGGTACACTGGGGGCACTCTACGGGGAGCGGGCCACGTATCTTGCCGTTCCCATGCCGAGCGGGCCCGACACGTCACGCGGCGTTCGCCGCGCCCGCGGAAAGGACCACCCCCGCTCATGATCAAGGACGCACAGGTTCCCGCCGTTCGCGAACGCTTGCACGAGACGCTCGTCACGCCTGCTCGGGTGCTGATGGCGCCGGGGCCGACGAATCTGCCGCCGGCGGTGCTGCAAGCGCTCGCCTCGCCGCTCACCGGCCACAAGGACCCCGTGTACCTGCGGGTGATGGACGAGACGGCGGATTTGCTGCGCGAGACGTTCCTCACCGACAACGCGGTCACGTTGGCCCTGCCGGGCACGGGCGGTGCCGGGATGGAAGCCTGCCTCGTCAACCTGCTGGAGCCGGGCGATCGGGTCTTGATTGGCGTGAATGGGCTGTTTGGCGAGCGGATGGTCGAGATCGCGCGCCGCAACGGGGCCGACGCCGTGCCGCTCGAGGCGGAGTGGGGCCGGATCATCGAGCCGGCGGCCATTCGCCGGGCGCTCGGCGAGAAACGTACCAAGCTGGTGGCGCTGGTCCACGGCGAGACCTCGACGGGCGTGCTGCAGCCAGTCGCCGACCTGGCGGCGATGGTCCACGAACACGGCGCGCTGCTGGCGCTGGACACGGTCGCGACGCTGGGCGGGATCGAGGTGGCCTGCGACGACTGGGCCCTGGACCTGTGCTACAGCGGCAGCCAGAAGTGTCTCAGCGCGCCGCCGGGGGCCGCGCCTTTGACTGTGAGCGAGCGCGGCATGGCGGCGATCCGAGAGCGCAAGACGCCGGTGGCGAGCTGGTACATGGACCTGTCGCTGCACGAGAAGTACTGGCTCGGTGAGCGCATCTATCACCATACCGCGCCAGTCCTGACGATGTACGCGCTGCGGGAGGCGTGCCGCCTGGCGCTGGAGGAAGGGCTGGAGGCCCGGTGGGCGCGGCACGAGCGGCTGGCGCGGGCGCTGGTGGCCGGCCTGGAGGCGCTCGGGCTGGAATTGTTCGCGCCGGCCGAATACCGCCTGCCGACCGTGGCGGCGGTACGCGTGCCCGAGGGCGTGAACGACGCGCGCGTGCGCGGCATCCTGCTGGAAGACTTCAACATCGAGATCGCGGGCGGGCTCGGCGCGTACGCCGGCCGCATGTGGCGCATCGGCATCATGGGCTACTCGGCGAGCGAGGCGAACGTGGTGCTGGTGCTCGCCGCGCTGGAGCACGCGCTGCGCGCGGAGGGGCGGCGCGTGGAGGGCGGCGCGGGCGTGGCGGCGGCGATGGCGGCGCTCGCCGCGTAACGGCTTGTAGCGCGGACCCGGCCTGCGGCATCCTATGGGTGAGAGCCGCGGCCGGGAGTCTGCCCCTTGTCCTTCCTCGCCCTGGGTGATCGCGTCTACCGCTGGCGCTGGGGCGTGGTTGCGGCCTGGGCGCTGCTGCTGGTCGCCGCGCTGCCGATCGCGCCCCGCGCGGGCGGGGCCTTCAAGGTGGGCGGCTTCTCGAACCCTGAGATCGAGTCCGCGCGGGCCCGCGACGCGCTGGAGGCCGCGCTCGGCTTCAACGCCAGCGTTCTCCTGGTGATCTTTCACCATCCTGAATGGACCGCCGACGATCCCCGCTTTGTCGCGGAGGTGAACCGCGCGCTGGCGGACGTGCGCACGATGCCGGGCGTCGTGCGGGTGGTCGACCACCTGAGCAACCCGCGCCAGGTGGGGACGGACGGGCACACCGCCTACGAGGTGCTGGCGCTCGACGTGTCGCCGGAGCAGTTCCAGCGCATCCTGCCGCAGGTGCAGAGCCGGCTGCAGCCGTCCGCGCTAGAGATGACGGTCGCCGGGCCGCCGGCCTTCTACCGCGACATCGAGCAGATCAGCCAGCGCGATCTGCGCCGGGCCGAGATGATCAGCCTGCCCTTCGCCCTGGTCGCGCTCCTGCTAGTGTTCGGCTCGGTCGTCGCCGCCGGCGTGCCGGTCGCGGTGGGCGGCGCCAGCGTGGCGGTCACGCTCGCGCTGCTCTTCGGCCTGGCGCACATCACGGACCTGTCGATCTTCGTCCTGAACATGGCAACCATGCTGGGCCTCGGCCTGGGCATCGACTACTCGCTGTTCATGACGAGCCGGTTCCGCGAGGAGCTGCGCCGCCAGCCCGTCCCCGTTGCCGTCGCCGCGACCGTGGCAACGGCCGGACGCGCGGTGTTCTTCTCGGGCCTCACGGTGCTGGTCGGCCTGCTGGGGCTCATGACGTTCGACTTCATGATGCTGCGCTCGCTGGGCATCGGCGGTGCGATCGTCGTGGGGGTGTCGGTGCTCGCCGCGATCACGCTGCTGCCGGCGATTCTGGGCATCGTGGGGACGCGCATCGAGGCGTTCTCCGTGCCGTGGCCCCGACAGCTGGTGCGGGCCGCGCACGTCGATGGGTTCTGGGCACGTTTGGCTGCCTGGGTAATGGGCCATCCGCTCACGGTGTTCGTCCCGGTGCTCGCGGTGCTGTTGCTGCTCGGCTCCCCCTTCTTCCACGTCCGCTTTAGCTCGCCCGACGCCTCCATCCTGCCCGCCGACGCGCCCTCACGGCGTGGCTACGACCTTCTGCGCGCCGAGTACGGGCAGGGGCAGATGGACCCGATTCTCGTGGCCGTGCGCACGCCCGGCGACGTACTGGCGCCGGATAGTCTGGACCGGCTGTACGACTTCACGCGTGCCATCGGCGCCGACCCGCGCGTTGCGCGCGTGGACAGCATCGTAAACGTCGATCCGCGCATCACGCGGGAGCAGTACTACGCGCTCTACGCGTATCCCGACCGTGCGGGCGACCTGTACGTCACGCTGGCACTGCCGCAGCTGGCGCGGGGCAATACGACGCTCGTCGAGGTGTACAGCAAGTACTCGCCGATCGGCCCCGAGTCGAAGGACCTGGTGAGCGCGATCCGCCTGATGGCGCCGAGCTATGGGCTGTCCGTGCTGGTCGACGGCGGGGCGGCCGAGGTGCTGGACGTGGTCGCGCGCCTGTACGGCGAGTTCCCGCGCGCGATCCTGCTCATCGTGCTGACGACGTATCTGGTGCTGTTCGCGCTGTTCCGCTCGGCGATCCTGCCGCTCAAAGCGATCGTCATGAACACGCTGAGCATCCTGGCGAGCTACGGCGCGCTGGTGTTCGTGTTTCAGGAAGGGCACTTCGCGGGGCTGCTGCACTTCACGCCGCTCGGCTTCGTGGAGGCCTCGCTGCCGATCGTCATGTTCTGCATGCTCTTCGGGCTGAGCATGGACTACGAGGTGTTCTTGCTGACGCGGGTCAAGGAGGCGTATGACCAGACCGGCGACAACGCCCACAGCGTTGCCGAGGGACTGGAACGGAGCGGCCGGATCATCACGAGCGCGGCGCTGATCATCGTGGTGGTCAGCCTATCGTTCGTCGCGGCCGACATCGTGCTGATCAAGGCGCTCGGCCTGGGCGTGGCCCTGGCGATTTTCCTGGATGCGACGATCGTGCGCGCGCTGCTCGTGCCCGCGACGATGCGCCTGCTGGGCGACTGGAACTGGTGGGCGCCCGCGTTCGCGCGCCCGCGTGCGGCGGGGCTCGCGACAGTGGCTAGCGTCCGGGCGCGCGCACCGGCACAGAACGGACGCGAGCGCCAGACGCCGCCCGTCGGAGGCCCGGCGGCGTCGTCCCGCGAGGGGGGGCGACGATGAGGCGGTGGCGGCGCGCGGTGGTCGCGCTTCTCGCCGTCTGCCCGGCGCTCGTGGCCTGCGCGCGGCCGGCGGCGCCACCGCCGCGCATCGTCGCGCCGGACCCGCCCCCCGCGCTCGTACAGCCGGTGACGTTTCCCCGGGACGAGGCACCGCACGACGACCTGACGGAGTGGTGGTACTACACGGGCCACCTGTTCACGGACGACGGCGGGCGCTACGGCTTCGAGTTCGTGATCTTCCAGGTGGTGCGGGGCGACTACCCGGTGATGTACGTGGCGCACATGGCCGTTACCGATGGGCCGCGCGGTCGCTACTGGCACGACCAGCGCGTGCAGCGCGGCTCGCAAATCGGACGCCAGGACGGTTTCGACCTCGACGTGGACGGCTGGCGGCTACACGGCGCCCTGGGCTCGGATGCCATCGAGGCTGCCGCTGATCCCTACGGGCTGCAGCTCGCGCTCTCGGCCACGAAGCCGCCGGTGCTCCACGACGGCAGTGGCTACTTCGACTATGGGCCGGTGGGCGGCTCGTACTACTACTCGCGAACGCGCATGGCCGTCGACGGCGTGCTGCAGGACGGCGACGTCGCGCGGGCCGTACACGGCCAGGCGTGGATGGACCACCAGTGGGGCAACTTCCTGGTGGTGGGCGGCTGGGACTGGTACAGCTTGCAGCTCGACGACCAGACCGAGCTGATGCTGTTCTTCACGCGCGCGCCGGACGGCAGCCCGGGCTTGACCTTCGGGACCGCGGTCGCGGCCGACGGGACGGCCGAGGCGCTGCACGACTCGGACTTCACGGTGGAGGCGACGGGCAGCTGGACGAGCCCGCACTCCGGGGCCACGTATCCCTCGGGCTGGCGCGTCGCCGTCCCAGGGCAGGAGCTGCAGCTCGACCTCGCGCCGACGCAGCTCGATCAGGAGCTAGACACGGAAGCGACGGTCGGCATGGCCTACTGGGAGGGGCAAGTAGAAGTACATGGCACGCGGGCGGGCGATGCCATCAGCGGGCTGGGCTACGTCGAGCTAACGGGCTACGCGTCTAGCCAGCGGCGCACGGCCGCGGCTAGCTCGCCGGCGGCCAACACGGCCTCTTCTGGAGTGCCGTAGCGGCGGATCTCCTTCCCGACGGGCGTGTAGGTGAAAGTGAGGCGGGCCACCAGGTAAGCGTCGGCGAGGAACGCTTGCTCCTCGGCCGCGTGCGAGAGGGTGATGAGGCGCACGAGGCGCTCGCCGGCCGGCGCCTCCTGGCGCCGGAAGCGCACCCATCGGTAGCTGCCGCTGATGCCGCTGCCCGCGTCCTCGAAGGCAGCAGCGAGCAGGGCCGGCCGGATGGCGGCGGCTAGCAGGTCCAGCGACAGAGTCGGTTGGGCCATCATCTCCTCTCCGTGGGGCGGGTAGCGGGGGCGTCGCCCGGTGTCGTCTCCCGGAGCGCGCATCGGCAAAGCGGCCCGGCCGGGAACAGGACTCTAGCGGACAGGCGCGCTCGCTGTCGCCGATCCCGCCGAAATGCGGCTCGCTCGCGCAGAGCGGCGGCACGCCGCGGCCTTGGCTTCCTACGCGGCGTGTCACCTTTTTGGCGATCATCCGTTTATTTAGAGGGACGATATGCCGGCGCGCGAGACATAACTCGGTGCGCCAAGGCTTCGTCTCAGTAGAATACTGTGAATGGCTGGCACGTCTCTTGCGCGCCGGACCTTTCTGGCATCGTTCGTGGGGGGCGAACGAGGAGGACTGACACGGCATGATGAAGGCCCAGGACGCGCGGGCGCTCGCGGCGCCCCAGGCTATTACCGACCTGGTCGCCGCGCTCGCGCAGCTACCGGAAGCCGAGCGGCAGCGCTTCGACCGCCTGTTGCAGGTCAGCGAATCCACGGGCCTGCTGGTCGCCCCGGACTCCATGCACGCCTGGATCGAAGGCTTTTTTGGCTCCGTTACGGCGGTCGAGCAGCAGAAGATCGTCAAGACGACGAATCTGGTGACGTTCGAGGGGACGCTGTTCAACGCGCTCCGCTCATCGCGGCCAATGCCAGCGGGCGCGCCGAACGAGATGGAGGAGATCGTCTCGAGCAATCACGGCGACCCGTTCTGCCGTCCGGAGGAGGGAACGCCGGAGGACATCTTCGGCCGCATCCGGGGCAGCCACGCGCTGACGGCCAGCAATGTGGCGAAGTATGACGCCTTCCACGGCGTCGTGATCTACAACGATCACAATCCGCTGGAGTTCAGCCGCGACGCGATCGTGGACTACCTCGACGTGGGCCTGCGCTGGGGTCAGGCCGCGCTGGAGGCCGATCCGGCGGCGCGCTACCTGTTCTTCATGTGGAACTGCCTGTGGAAGAGCGGTGCGTCGATCCTCCACGGCCATGCCCAGGTGGCGGCCACGCGCGACATGCACTACGCCAAGGTCGAGCACCTGCGGCGCGCGGCGCTCCACTACCGAGAGGGCTGTGGAACGAACTACTTCGAGGACCTCTACGCGGCCCACGCCGTGCTGGGCCTGACGCTCGAGCGGCCCGGAGTGAATCTGCTGGCCTCGCTGACCCCGGTGAAGGAGAAGGAGGTCTGGCTATTCGCCGAGACGCTGGGCCCGGAGCTAGGTGAGGGCATCTTCCGGGTGCTGGACTGCTACGTGCGGGAGCTGGGCGTGGCCAGCTTCAACGTGGTCCTCTACCTGCCGCCGCTCGCGCCGGTTGCCGAGGACTGGAGCGGCTTCCCCATCATCGCGCGGATCGTCGATCGTGGCCCGCTGCTGAACCGCACCGCGGACATGGGCGCGATGGAGCTATACGCCAGCAGCGTGGTCGCAAGCGACCCATTCAAGCTCATGGAATACCTCGGCCCGGCGTTCAGCTAAGCCGGGTTGTCCAGCCCACGCGGATCGGCTGATATCCGATCCGGCCCTGGGGTTCGCCGACCGGGGCGCGCCCTCACCCCGGCCCTCTCCCAGAGGGAGAGGGAGTAAGGGAATGCCACCCCCGGATTCGGTATGAGGCCCACGAGATGACCGCGGCCTGCCTGGCCGCTCAAGGCGCGCTGGGCGGAGGGACCAGGTCGATGCGGTAGAGCTGCAGGTCGAAGCGCAGCGCCTCCGCGTGCGTGGGCAGCCGGTCGAGCGGGCGCTCGAGCTGCGCGGTTTCGAAGGCGAACTGCCCGGCTGGGGCGAAGCGCACGCCCGCCGGGGTGGGGAAGCGCGTACCGAGCGGGACGACCCAGTAGACCGGGCGGTCCTCGGCCCGCCAGCGCCGCACCACGCTAAGCACGCCCTCCACCGGCTCCTCCGCTGGCAGTACAAAGGCCGCGCGGTCGCCCAGGTACTGCAGGGGGAGGCTGAGCCGCATCCCGGCCGCCGAGCGGGGAAAGAGCACGATCGCGTCGGGTGGGAAGAGCGCGGCCAGCGCCTCGATCTGGGCGACCGTTCCCGCGTGCTCGCGGTAGGCGGCGACCGGCGTGGTCGCGCGCCACTCGCCGGCCGCTACGGCCAGGCACAGCAGTCCGGCCAGGCCGGTCCCCACACCACGCGGGGCGCGGACGCCGCGGCCCAGCCAGCTGCCGATGGCAGCCGCCCCATAGGCCGCGACCAGCAGGAGTCCCGGGAGGACGACCGGTAGGTAGCGCCGGGCCGCCCATGGCTGGTCGCTAGAGACGAGGGGGTTGGGCAGGTAGAACGCGAGCGAGAGGCCGAGGAGGCCCAGCACGGGGGCCGCCTGGCGCCAGCCGCCGGACCACAGCAGCCGCCCGGCGCCGACCACGGCGAGCGCCAGGCCGAGGGGCGTCGCGTACCAGCCCAGCCGGACGAGGCTCTCGCGCGCGGCGATGTCGAGGGCGGCGCGCTCGTCGGCCCCGACCGGGGACGCGAGCGCGGGGCGAAGCGCATAGGCGGCGAGCGCGGCCAGCGCGAGCACGGCGATGAGCAGCGCGACCCGCCGGCGCGCGTCCGGGGCGGTCGCGGAGGCCCCGACGGGCAGGAGGAGCCAGGCCAACGCGGCAGCGACCAGCGCGGCCGCCACCCCGCCGGCGGCCACGGCCAGGGTGGCGCCGCTGAACGTCATCGTCGCGTAGCCGGGAGCAAAGCGCCAGGCGTGAAAGGCGAAGTGGGCACCGCCGAGGCCGATCAGGCCAAGCGCCAACAGCGCCGGGCGGCGCCGAGCGGGGGCGCGGGCCTGCCAGGCGAGGTAGGCGGCCACGGGCGGCACCAGGAGCACGGAGTCGACGCGGACGAGCAGGGTGCCGGCCCAGGCGAGCCCGGCGAGCGCGCCGGCGGCGAGGGTGGGGCGCCGCGCGAGGGCCACGAGCGCGTAGAGGCCGGTCCAGACGAGGAGCTGCGTGGCCGGCTCGGCCAGGGTGTAGCGGGCGAACCAGACCTGCGCCAGGTCGAGGAGCAGGAGGACTGCGCCCGCCCAGGCGACGGCGGCCCCGAACAGGGATCGGCCGGTCAGGTACACGGCGAGCACGGCGAGCGCGGCGAGCGCCGGGTTTACCCACAGCCCGGCGGCCGGGCCGGTCGTGTCGACCGCGAAGGCGACGGCGACTGGATACCAGGGGAGAAAGCCGGGCTCGACGATGCCGTGGGCCAGGTCCCGCGCGAAGAGCTGTCCGGGGAAGCGGAGCGGCCAGCCATGGACGCTCTGGAACAGCCACCAGTTGAGGCTGGCGTCGCCGAGGTCGGCGCCGAGCGCCTCCAGCGCCCAGTCGTGCTGCAACACGCCGCCCTGGCCGGCGATCGCCATGCCCGTGGCGAAGTAGATGCCGGGGTCGCGGGCGCCGAGCACGTATTCGCCCGGATGGGCAAACAGCGCGACGGCGAGCGCGAGCAGCGCGGCGAGGGCGGCTAGCTCGCGCCGGCTCCCCCAGGCGCCCGGGCGGCCGAGGCAGCGCCATCGGCCGCGGCGCCGCGGATCGAGCGCCGCATATCCGCCGAGGGCCGCGGTGAGCAGCGCCAGGACGGCGACGAGCGTGAGCGCGCTGAAGCGGCCGAGCTCGGCGAGCGCGACGCCGGCCCAGCCGGCGACCAGCAGGCCGAGCGCCAGCCGCCGGAACAGTACGGCTGGCGCCCACTCGGAGGCGTCGGGCACGGCCAGCAGCAGCTCTGCGACCGAGCCCAGGGCATAGAGCAGCAGCGGCAGGACGATGAGCAGCACGCGGGCAGTCTAGACGAGCTTAGCGCGGGGCTGCCAGCAATCACCGGCTGGGGCCGACGCGCGTGAGCTGGCCCCCCGAGCACCTGTGCCGGGCGCCGGCTGCCGGGTTGGCCAGCGGCGCGTCAGTTGCCGGAAGTCGAGTCCACGCGCTGGAGGACGCGGCAGGCGTCGAGCGCGTCGTCCACTTCGATGGCTTCCCGCGACTGGTGGATGGCGCGGATGACGCCCTCTTGGTCGATCGTGAAGGTCGTGCGGATCGCCTGGTGCTTGTCCTCGTCGAAGATGCCGTAGGCGCGCGCGGTCTGGTGCTTGTCGTCGGACAGCACGGGGAGGGTGGTGCCGACCTTCTCGGCGAACGCCTTGGCGACGAAGGGGTTTTCCTGAATGATGCCGAGGACCTGGGTGTTCAGGTCCGCGTAGTCGGACTCACGGTCCGAGTAGTTCGTCAACTCTTGCGTTCAGCCGCCGCTGAAGGCCCAGACGTAGAAGGCGACCTGGACCGGCCGGCCGCGGAACTGGCTCAGCGTCACGGGCTGCCGGCTCTGGTCGACGAGCGTGAAGTCGGGGGCTTTATCGCCGACGCGCAGCTCGTGGGTGGGCGCCGCGGCCGCAGGGGCGCCCGGGAGCGACAGCTTGCCCACCGCCTGGCAGCCGGCGAGCAGCAGCAGCAGTGCTAGCATGGGAATCCATGCCGATCGTCCACGCATGACTCTCTCCTCCTACCCTCAGAACCCGATCCGGCGCGGGAGCGACGAGGCCCGACCACGCCCGTCGCGCGGTAGGGTCTCGCGTCTAGCTGCTCAGGAGCTTGTCGAGCTTGGCGACCATCTCGTCGCGGCTGATCTGACCGAGCTTCTGGTCGCGGATGATGCCGTCGCGGCCGACGAAGTAGCTGGTTGGCGCGGCCGTCACGTTGTACCGCTTGACCTGCTGGCCCTGGTCGTCCAGCACGAAGGTGAAGGTGTAGCCGCCGCTCTCGATCCAGCGGCGCACGGTCGGGGCGTCCTCCTCCATGTTCACGGCGAGGATGACCAGGCCCTGGTCGCGGTACTGGTCATACAACTCCTGCATGGCCGGCATCTCCTCGCGGCAGGGGACGCACCAGGTGGCCCAGAAGTTGATCCAGACGGGCTTGCCCTTGAATTGTGCGAGCTGTACCGACGTGCCGTCGACGGTTTGGAGGGTAAAGTCGGGCGCCGGGCTGCCGAGGCGCGCGGCGGCGGGCGCCCCGCAGGCGGCGAGCCAGAGGCCGAGGAGCACCGCACTGAGCGTCGCGGACAGGAGTCGGCCGGGCGGGTTCACAGCGCCACGCCCCAGTTGAAGTATTGCGGCAGCCGCAAGAAGAGGCCGGTCAGCATGAGCACGCCGATGGCGACCAGGAACAGGCCGCTCACGACCTCGACGGCGCCGAAGTAGCGGTTGAACTGCTTGAGTACGAGGGCCGCGGAGCCGAGCGCGAAGGCGGTCGCCAGGAAGGGGACGCCGAGGCCTAGCGAGTAGGACGCGAGGAGCACAGCGCCCTGCGCCATGGTGTCCGAGAACGTCGCGAGGCCGATGATGCCGGACAGGATCGGGCCGATGCAGGGGGTCCAGCCGGCCGCGAACAGGACGCCGACCACGAAGGAGGTGGGCAGGCTAGGGCCGCCGCGCGGCTGGAGGTAGAAGCGCTTCTCGCGGTACAGCAGGGGAATCCGCAGGAAGCCGGCGACGTGGAGGCCCATGACGATCAGGATGACGCCGCCGACTTGACGGAAGGCCTGGACGAAGCCCGGGACCACGTAGAGGTCGATGGTCCAGATCACGGTCCAGAAGAGGACGAAGATCGTGCTGAAGCCCAGCACGAAGGCCAGCGCGTGGGCCAGGGTCGTGGCGCGGCTGACCGTGGGGGCACCCGGACTGAGCGAGGCGCCGGCGAGGTGACCGATGTAGGCTGGCACGAGTGGCAGCACGCACGGCGACAGGAAGGAGAGCAGGCCGGCCGCGAAGGCGACGGCGACGGTCAACAGGGAAACGCTCTGCATCTCCACGGGCAGCTCCGGTCGACAGCGGCTTTCGTAAGCAGTCTAGCAATGGCGGGGCGGGCGCTCAACGAAATGGCCGAGGGGGGCGTGGGGGCGGCACGCCGCCCCAGGGCTCTACGCAGGCGGCGGCCCGGCGCGGCGCGGGACTAGCGGGCAGCGGGTGGCGCGTTGCCGACAGGCGCGCCGCCCGGCGGGTCCAGCAGGTTCACCACCGCGGCCGTCAGCACGCCGTCGGCGTCCATCGTGCCGGTGGCGGCGATACGGGAGCCCTCGGTCACGTCGCTCGCGCTCGCCGGCACGGGATGGACGACCTGCGTGTCGGGCGTCGTGTCGATACTAATCGATTCGCCGCCCGCGCGAACCGTCAGCCGACCGTTCGCAAGGCTCTCGATGATGGCGTTGTTCATGAGGTTGCCCGCGTTTGGCCCCTCCATAGGCGAGTTGAGCCGCGCCGGCACGGTCGCCTGGGCCGCGGGGAACACCCGGATGAGCAGGGCTACCTGGCCGTCGTCGGTGGGCCGACCGGTCACGGCCACGTACTGATTGGGCTGCAGGTCGGCCAGCGTGCCGGGGCCCTGCTTCTCGTAGCGCGTGTTGTCGGTCAGCTGGACGATGACGGGGCCGGTGTTGGCGGCTACCGTGGCGCGGGAGCCGTCGAGCTGGACGACGGGGCCGGAGACGATGCGCACCTCGCCCTGCGCGCGGGCCAAGCCCAGGCCGGCGGCGACGAGCCCGCTGGTGAGGAGCGCGGCGAGGAGGGCTCGGCGGGGCCGGCGAGCGGAAAGCGACATTGGGTCCTCCCCTTCCGGTAAGCTGCGCGATCTACCGAAGGATCGCGCCGGTTCGCCGCATGGCGATACGCGGCCGGGTTACGGCCCGACCGTGGTGGCCGGGGCGCGGGGCCGGGCGCCAACGGGCAAACCGCCGCCGGGCCGGTGGCGCCTAGATGACCTGGACGTTCTCGGCGCCCAGCAGCGTGCGCAGCTCGCGCTCGACGTCGGCCGAGTACGCGACGAGCGGCTCGGGGACCGCCAGGCGATACTGGGCGGCCCCCTGGACGACGATTAGCTCAAAGCGGTCGGGGCCGGGCCGGCCGCTCAGCAGCGCGTGCAGCGAGCGGAGGCGCTGGAGGTCGGCGCCGGCATCGCCGGCTCGTACAAAACGCAGGTGGAGCAGCCGCCCGAGCGACGCGGGGGCCGGCGGCTCGGGCTGGGGCAGCGACGCCGGCTCTGGCGCCACGGCGGCGGTCAGCTCCTCGACCGAGGCGGCGGCCCAGGCGGGAAGCATGGGCGACGCGGGCGTGAGGCCGTCGGCCGCCGGCAGGTCGGGCGGGGGCGCCGTGCCCGGCTCGGGTGGCTGCCACTCCTCGGCGCTGTCCACGATGATCTGGCGCACGGTCCGGTCGTCGCCGCCCAAGCGCTTCTGATCGGCCTTGCCCTCGACGATGACGACCGCGTCGTCGCGCCAGACGTCGCCGGTGCGCTCCAGCGTGCGGGGAAAGACCACGAGTTCGATGGAGCCGTGTAGGTCTTCGAGCTGCGCGACGAGCATGGTGTCCTTGCGCTTGGTGATGATGCGGCGGACGCCCGAGAGCACGCCCGCCAGCACGACTTTCTCGCCTGCCGCGTCCTCGGCGACGCTGGCCGTGGTCGCGGTGGTGCGCTGCCGCAGCCAGCGCGCCGCTTCCTGGAACGGGTGGTCCGACAGGAACAGGCCAAGCGCCTCTTTTTCCCACGCCAAGCGCTCACGCTGACCGACGGGCGCAACGGAGGGCAGGGTGGACGCGATGGCGGCCGGCTCGTCGTCGCCGCCGAGGTCGAACAGCGAGGCTTGGCCGCGCGCCTCGGCGCGCTGCGCGGCCTGGGCCGCGGCGAGCGCGGCGTCGAGGCCGGCGAGAAGCTGTTCCCGGCGGCCCAGTGCGTCGAGCGCACCCGCCTTGATGAGGCTCTCCAGCACGCGCTTGTTTAGTGCCTTGAGGTCGACGCGTCGGCAGAAATCGTCGAGCGAGCGGAACGGGCCAGCCTTCTCGCGCTCGGCCAGGACCGCGTCCACGGCGCCCTCGCCGACGTTCTTAACGGCGCCGAGGCCGAAGCGGATGCCGCGCCGTGGCTCGCCGGCCGCGGAGCCGGTCGCGCCGACGTCCTCGACCACCTCCACGGTAAAGTGCTCCTGGCTGCGCTGCACGTCCGGCGGCAATACGGGGATGCCCAGTCGGCGGCAGTCGCCGACGGCGATCGTCACCTTGTCGCTGTCGTCGCCCTGGGACGAGAGGACGGCGGCCATGTACTCGGCGGGGTAGTTGGCCTTGAGGTACGCCGTCTGATAGGCGACGTACGCGTAGCAGACGGCGTGCGAGTTGGCAGAGACGAGGCCGCTGGCGAGCAGGTAGTTGTGGTAGGGCGCGGTCATCGTCAGGTTGTAGGTGGCCTGCACGCCGAGCGGCTCGATGCTCGCCACGGCGTCGGGCACGAGGCGCGTGGGCTGAACATGGCCGGCCGCCGGTCCGGCGCTGCCTTGGACGGCGGCCGGGGCGAGCGAGCTGGCGTTGGCCGAGCGCAGGGCGACGGCGCCCCCGGCCATTACCGGCGGCGCCGCGCGCAGCGCGCCGCGGCGCCGCCGCCCGCGCGGGGGCGCGCTGTCCTGGCCAGCCGTGACGTCGGAGAGTGGGCCGCTGGTGTCGTCCGCCGCCCCCTCGCCGACGAGCAGCGCGCCGCCGACGCCGATCTGCCCGAGCGGGCGGAAGCCATCGGGCGTGAGGAACTTATGGTCGAGCGTGCAGACGACGGTGCGGCCGCCGCGGGTGGTGAGTCGGACGACGGGCTTCTCGCCCGTGGGGAAGGCCTCGACGACGCGGTTCGCCATCAGCCGCCCCCGGTCGTCGACGCTGAGCAGCCAGGTGCCTGCCGGCACGTCGGCGACGCGATGGCGATCGCCCTTCAGGTCCACCAGCTCGGTGTCGCCGGCCAGGCACTTGTTGAAGGCGTACCCGGCGAACGGCTCGATGTACTCCCAGATCTGGTTGGCGACCCTCTCGTCGACCCCCTTGCTGCGCGCGCCGGCGAGGAAGTTGTCGCGCTCCTTCTTCATCTCCTCGGCGATCTTCTTGCCCATGGCCCGGCGCAGGATGTCGGCCTGGCCGAGGCTGAAGCCGGCAATCGCCTGCACGATCTGGAGCACCTGGTCCTGGTAGACGATGACGCCGTACGTTTCCTTCAGGATCGGCTCAAGCGCCGGGTGCAGGTAGCTTGGCCGCACCCGGCCCTCCTTGCCGGCGATGAAGGTGGGGATATGGGCCATCGGGCCGGGCCGGTAGAGCGCCACCATCGCCGCCAGGTGCCGAATGGTCGACGGCTTCAACTCGCGGATGTAGCGCCGCATGGCCTGGCCTTCGAGCTGGAACACGCCCGTAGTGTCGCCGTCGGACAGCATGCGGAAGGTGCGCGGGTCGTCCTCGGGAAGGTGATCCAGGTCTAGCTCGACGCCGCGGCTCTCCTTGATGAGCGCCACCGCGCGCTCGAGGATCGTCAGGTTGGCGAGGCCCAGGAAGTCCATCTTGAGCAGGCCGATGGTTTCCAACGCCTTCTGGTCGTACTGGGCCATGATGAAGTCGCCCTTGGCGACCTTCTGCAGCGGCGTGTGCTGGACCAACGGCTCGCCCGACACCACGACACCCGCCGCGTGAGTGGAGGCGTGGCGAATAGTCCCTTCCACCGACTTCGCGGTGTCGATCAACCGCTTGAGCTGGGGCTCGCCATCGTAGAGGGCCTTCAGCTCGGGGCTGTCCTCGAGCGCACGGTCGATGGTGATGCCCAGCGGCAGGGTGGGGATCAGCTTGGCAATGCGGTCGACCTCGCTCAGCGGATAGCCGAGCGCGCGCCCCACGTCGCGGATGGCGGCGCGGGCGAGCAGCCGGCCGTAAGTGATGATCTGGGCGACGTGGTCACGGCCGTAGGTGCGGACGACGTAATCGATTACTTCGTCGCGGCGGTTGTCGGCGAAGTCCATGTCGATATCGGGCATCTGGATGCGCTCGGGGTTCAGGAAGCGCTCGAAGGTCAGGCCGTATTCCATCGGGTCGATGGTGCTGATGCCCAGGCAGTAGAGCACGATGCTGCCCGCGGCCGAGCCGCGCGGGCCGCAGGGGATGCCGCTCTCGCGGGCGTAGCGCACGAAGTCCCAGACGAACAGCATGTAGGCCGAGAAGCCGGTCCTCTCGATCACGCCCAGCTCGTACTCTAGCCGCTGCTCGACCTCGGGGCGGAGCGGGCGGTACAGCTCACGGAGACGCTCGCGGCAGATACGCGTGAGGTAGGCGTGCGGGTGCTCGTTCTCGGGGATGAACGCGAGGCGGGGGAAATCGAGCCGGCCGAAGCGCAGCTCCAGGTTGCAGCGCTCGGCAATGGTCTGTGTGGCGGCGATGGCCTCGGGCAGCTCGTGGAAGAGACGGGCCATCTCCGCGGGGCTCTTGAGGTAGTGCTGGCCGCCTTCCATGCGCATGCGCTTGGGATCGTCGAAGTTGCTGTTGGTCTGGATACAGAGGAGGATGTCCTGGGCGGCGGCGTGCTCGGGGAGCACGTAGTGCAGGTCGTTGGTGGCGACCAGCGGGATGCCCAGCTCGCGGCTCAACGCGACCTTGGCGCGGGTGATGGCGGGCTGGAAGTTCAGGCCGTGGTCTTGAATCTCCAGAAAGAAGTTCTCGGGGCCGAACAGGTCCCGATAGAAGAGGGTCGCCTTGCGGGCAGCGTCGAGGTCGCCAGCGCGGATGGCGCGGCCGATCTCGCCCGACGGACAGCCGGAGGTGGCGATTAGGCCGCCGGCGTGCTGGGCGAGCAGCTCCTTGTCGATGCGCGGCTTGTAGTAGAAGCCGTCGAGGTGCGCGCGGGTAACCAGCTCCAGCAGGTTGCGGTAGCCCTCGACGTCGCGGGCGACGAGGGTCATGTGGTAGCCCGACTTGTCCTCGAGCCCGCTGCGGTCGCTCATGCGGCGCGGCGCGACGTAGGCCTCGACGCCGATGATCGGCTTGACGCCCTCCTTCTGGGCCGCCAGATAGAACTCGACGGCGCCGTACATAACGCCGTGGTCGGTGAGGGCGATGGCGTCCATGCCGAGCTTGCGCGTTTGCTTGACCAGCTCCTTCACGCGGCTGAGACCGTCGAGGAGCGAGTATTCGGTGTGGACGTGGAGGTGCGTGAAGCGTGGCGCTCCAGCCGACCCGGCGTGCGCCGCCATAGACTCTCTCCGTCTGGGCCGGCGGCGGTCGCTCGACGGGCGCCGCGCGCGGCCGGTGTTGGGCCTTGCCGGGAGCCGCCCCGCGTGACGGAAGCATGGCTCCTCGGCCATCGTACGCTGGGCCGGAGCCTGTCATCTAGAGGTGTCTGCTTGTCCTGAGGAGTCGTGACGCAGCCGTGTGGCGGCGTGCCGGGCGCGGCGCGTGCCGGGCAGTCAGCGCGCCCACGCCCCGAATTTTGGCAGACGGGTTTACAGATGGAGGGAAGGTGCGTATAATGCGCGTCAGTGGAAAGCGGCCCGCTCCGCGCGCGGGGCCGTCCGGGGCTCGCCTGGCGGGCAGCGCACGGCGTCGCGGCTCCTGAGGCGTCCGTCTTTCCCAGATAGCGATCTGCCCGGACCGCGCAGCGGCCGGGGACAGCGACCAGGAGTGGAGCGTGGTGGCGTTCAGCGATCGGCCATTGACCTGCCGGGAATGTGGGACGAGTTTCCTCTTCACCGCCGGCGAGCAAGAGTTCTACGCGCAGAAGGGGTTCACGAACGAGCCGGCGCGCTGCCCCGAGTGCCGGGCGGCCCGGCGGGCCGCGGGGGGCGGGGCCCGCAGCATGAGCGGCTACGACAGCGACCAAGGCTATGGGGAGTACCGCTCGGCGCCGCGGACGATGCACGAGACGCAGTGCGCGTCGTGCGGCGGGATCGCGCGTGTGCCGTTCGTGCCGCGCGGCGACCGCCCGGTGTATTGCTCGAACTGCTTCGAGCAGCAGCGGAGCTATCGCTAGCGCGCTCGATGCGCTGGACTCGTCGCTGGTGGCGGGCACCAGACTTGCAGAGGGACGAACCGGCCGGTGCGCCCCACCGGCCGGTTCGTGCTCTCTTGAGCGCAACAGCGAACGACACGACGAGGGAAGGGCGATGGCGCGACGGCTCGACGTGTACCTGCGCGACGGCGAGATCGACGACGTCCGCCTGGATGGCGTGTCGCTCTGGCCGAGCTGGTTCAAGATCGAGTGGAAGGAGAACGGGCAGCGGAGCGCGAAGATTCGGGGCGAGCGGCTGTCTACGAACTTCGGCGACGAGATCGTGATCCACCAGGCGGCGGGCGCCGCACCAGCCCGCCGGGCTAGCCCGGCAGGCGCACGGCGTGTGGCGAGCAGTTGACGCCCGGTCGTGGCGAAGCCTATAATTTCGCTGCCCGGCGCGGCGGGTGGGTGCTCGAGTGTCCGTGAGCGTACGTGGTGAGCGTGGCCTAGCGGTTAGGGCGCCAGGTTGTGGCCCTGGAGATCGGGGGTTCGAATCCCCTCGCTCACCCCGAGGAAGCCGTCAGCTATCAGCAGTCAGTAGTCAGTCGGCTTAGCGCAAGCTGACGGCTGGTCGCTGATCGCTGACGGCGTTCCAAGCACCCATAGCTCAGCGGATAGAGCACTGGTCTTCGGAACCAGGTGTCGGGGGTTCGAATCCCTCTGGGTGCGCCCTCAAGAAACCCAATGCTGGAGCCAAAAGAAAGGGGTGGTGTCTTACCACCACCCCGAGGCGGAAACGGTTTTCCCACCATTTTCCCACCATTTACTCGGTGCCAAACAGCGCTCGCTCGATGGCCTCGGCTGTTCGGTCGGCCGCATCCTCAGCGGCCTTGGTGTAGTGCTTGGCGGTGACATCGGGGGCCGCGTGGCCCAGCATCTGCGCAACCGCCAGCATGTCCTTGGTGCCGTCGTGGGCGATGGAAGACGCCGTGCGCCTGAGCCCATGCAGCCCCGTGTGGGGCAGTCCCGCTCGCTTGATAAGCTGCGTCAGCCGCCGGTACACATTCCTGGGATGGAGCGGTAAGCCCTTGCTCGTGGTAAATACCAAGTCGCCGAACTCTCCTGCTCCTACCCAGGCAGGCCCTGCAGCAAGTCTGGCTTCGAGCTGCTTGCGGCGGTGCTCCTGAAGCAGTGGTACTGCCGAGGGCGGCAGCTTCACGTCGCGCTGGCCGCTCGGGGTCTTGGGCTTGCCCTTATTCAGGTAGCCGTTGACATCCGTGATGTTCTGCCGCACATGCAGCATCCGGCTCTCAAAGTCCACATCTTCCCAGCGAAGCCCGATCACCTCGCCGCGGCGAAGGCCGGTGGTCAGAGCGATCAGAAACACTGTCTGGTAGCGCTCCTTGGCCAGCAGCCCTAAGAACTGCTTGGCCTGAGCGGGCGTCCACTGTGGCATCTGCTTGCTCTCGATGGTCACCCCTTCGATCTCCGCACAGGGGTTCCGGGGAATCAGTCTGATGCGGCGGGCCTGCGCAAGCGCTTCCCGCAGGACCACCATGGTGTTGCGGACACTGTGGCCGGAGAAGGGCTTGCCATCTCGCCCCACCGTCTGGAGCTGGTAGATGAAATCCTCGATGTGCTGCTCGTTCAGCCGCTGGAGAAGGATGCCGCCAAGCCTAGGGTTGATCCGTTCCTTGATGATCGTCTCGTAGCTGGCCCGAGTCGTTGGCCGAAGGTTCTTCTTCAGCGCGTGCTTGGGAAGCCAGTCGGCCAGGTAGGCCGCGAGCGTCAGCTTGGTCGCTGAGACTGCCGTGCCCTGCTTGATCTCGCTCCTGCGCTCCTGGCGAGCTTCCTCAGCAGCTTTTCTGCTGGGAGCGTTTCTCCACTCGCGCTTGAGCTTACCGGTTGCGTCTCTGGCGTATACTTGATACTCCCAGTACTCGCTCACGCTGCCATCTTTACGAGTATAGGTCCGCTTGCGAATTCCAGGCAGCTTGCGCTCCCTTTTGGATGGCCGTGCCACGTCCTCACCTCCAACTACTCATCGTAGTTCTGCGGATACCGTGTAGTCATTATCACATGACGTTAGTATTCGTTCTAGTGCCAGTTTGGACACTACATAGCGTCTCCCAATCCTAATCACCGGCAACTCGCCTCGCTTAACCGCCAGATACGCACTACTCCTAGAGATGCCCAACACTTCGGCTACTTCTTCAACGGTCAACGTCTGCCGTTCCATCACACATCCCCTTACAGACGCTCTGCCGCGCAGCGCCCTTGACGTTCACGTTTGGTCATCTGATACACTAGAGACACTCTGTTGAACTTATTCTGTACTCATTTTTCATGCGCTTATGATACTGCCATTCTCGTATCCGGCCGATCATCATGTCTTGGGCACCACCGGCGGCCGTTTGTTCGAGTGGCCCTACACCATTCCCCCTGCTGACATCCAAAACCATATGCATGTCATCGGCAAATCCAACTCCGGCAAGAGCCGCTTTCTGGCAGCGCTCACCCTATCGCTGCTATCTCACGGCTTCTCCGTCACGCTCATTGATCCGCACGGCACCCTAGCTGATCTGGTCCTGGCTCATCTGGTGGCTCAGGGCCTCTACGACAACGGCGAAGGCTACGAGCGCATCATGTACCTGGACCTGCCCGAGGCAACCCGCCGCAAGCGGTATCTTCCCTTCAACGTGCTCCACACACCCTACGACCCTGCGACCCGGGCCAGGCTCGTGCTGGAAGCGCTGCGGCGGGCGTACCCCGCGATGGCTGGCGGGGTTGCCCCGAACTTTGAGAACATCGTCCTGGCCGGCGTATCGATCCTGATCTACCACGACTTGCCCCTGAGCTGCCTGCACGACGTGCTGGTCAATAAGCCCTGGCGGGATGAACTCCTCAAAGGGGTCGGTGATCGGGAGGTCGTCCGCTTCTTCAAGGATCGTTACGACCGCTGGGGCAGGGATCAAGCGGATAAGATCGAAAGCACGCTCAACAAAATCTTCCTGATGCTGTTTGCCCCCGTCACCCGATACAGCCTGGGCCAGAGCGGCAACAGCCTGAACTTTAAGGAACACCTGGCGCACGGCCGAAGCTTCCTGGTGAACCTGCACCTGGACGATCCTGACGCGAAGCGACTGCTGGGCTGCCTGCTCACCGTCTCGGTCGAGCAGGCAGCCCAGGCGCGGATCGGCACAACGAACATCGCTCCCCACTTCCTGATCATTGACGAGTTTTCCGAGTTCTCCGCCCAGTCGTCGCAGGCCTTAACGGACATGCTTTCCCAAACCCGCAAGGGCTCAGTGTACGTCGTGCTCGCCCACCAAACACTCGGGCAGCTCGATGACCGCATGCTGGCGGCGCTTCAGAACTGCGGGTTTGAGGTCGTCTACACGCTCGGCTACGACGACGCAGCCCGGACTGCGCCCGCGTTTCTTGAGCCCGATCCCTTGCGCATCAAGCACGAGGTCCAAGACGAGGCAGCCGCAGGCCGGACCCACCCGGCGTACTACTCGCTTCCTGAACAACACCATGAGCAGATCCAAGAAATCTACCGCTTGCCTCGCCGCCACGCTCTCATCCGCGACCCCTATGGCGCTGTCGCTCGTATTCGCACCGTTCCTGTTCCCGATCCGTCGGTCAATCCGAAGAAACTGAAAGCGGTGAAAGACAATTACCTGACTTGGTGCTTGAACCGCCCCGGGTAGCGTGGAGACTCCACCCTTTGAGAGGATGGGGTCATGAGCAAGGCAACACGGTATCCGCCGGAACTGCGGGAGCGCGCGATCCGGTTGGTG
>JAJPHF010000172.1 GCA_021325365.1 Pseudomonadota bacterium | reverse complement strand
CGGCGCCGTGCAGCACCAGCAGGGCGTGCTGAACCTGCTCGCGCAGCAGGTGCAGCCCCTCGACGTGACGCGCGGGCTACCCACCGCCGCCTCGCACGACTATGCGTGAGGCGCCCCGCGCGGCCGCGGCCGCGGCGGCTCGCACCGCGGGCAGTGATCCTGCTCGTCGAAGCCGTCCACGTGCGCGCGGATGCTCTCCAAAATGCCCGCGTAGCCGGGCAAGTGGCGAGCCACCGCTCGCCAAACGCGCGCTTCTTCCGTGAGCGCGGTCGTCGTCGCCTCGTCCTGGACGGTCCCCACGATGGCGAGCACTTCCTGCGCGTCCAGCCACGACAAGCGGCGCATGAGGCGGAGCACGCGTCCGCGGAGGGCTGGGCTCAGCTCGGGCGGCAGCAGCTCGGCCGGCACCGCCGCGGCAGGATCGTCGAGCACGCCGCCCTGCAACACTTCGGCGAAGGCGCAGGCCGCCACTTGCAGCTCCTGCTGGCGCGCTTCCAGCAGCTCCGGGGTGGCATCGCCCGTCGCCACGGCCGCCGCCACGCGCGCGAACTGCGTCGCCGCCGTGTGCAGCAGGTGGAGCGTGGCATCGTGGAGCTGCGGGTCCCCCTCCGGTATGATCATCAGCCCTCCTGACCGTGTCGCGGCCCCGCCCGAGTCCCCACACGGCGCGGCCACCGTTTCTCTCATCAGGCTACGGGGCGGCCGGCGCTCTTGGCTAGGTACGCTACGCGCCCGAGCGCGAGCGTGATTCGGTCGTCATTCGTCCCGGGGCAGTTGCGGCCACGACGCACCGACGCGCGCGGGCGGCGCACGCCGCTCCGGGCGCGCGGGCGTATAATGGGCGCCAGGCGAGCCGCCAGCCGTGGGCCGCCGCGCCAGTTGTGCGCGGCCAGCGGCATTCTCGCGCGGGGAGAGAACGATGCGCCGGGGACGCTGGGCACGTCGGGTAGCGGTGGGACTGCTCCTGCTGGGAGCGCTGGGGCTCGGTGGCGCGCCGGGGAGGCCGGGCGCCCGAGCCGCAGGCGCCGCGGCGGCCCCGGCGGCCGCGGGCGCCGCGCCGGGCCGGGTGGCGCCCGCGGCGCTGCCGCAGCTCCAGCCGGTGCGCCTCGGCATCGTGGCCACCTCCTCGGAGGTGGGCATCCACCTGGCGAACGAGCGCGGCTACTTCGCCGAGCAGGGGCTGAGCCCGGACTTCACGCGCTTCGACTCGGCGGCGTTCGCCGTCGCGCCGCTCAGCACCGGCGAGCTGGACGTGGCGAGTGGCGCGGTCAGCGCCGCGCTGTTCAACCTCATCAACCGCGGCGTGGAGGTGCGGCTCGTGGCACCGCTCTCGCGCTACGAGCGCGGCTACAGCCAGTCGCTCCTCGACGTGCGGAAGGACCTCATCGACAGCGGCGCCGTGCGCGACTACGGCGACCTGCGCGGCCGGACCCTCGCCATCCTAGCGTCGGGCAGCACGATCGAGATGCTGGCCGAGCGCATGCTGCAGCGGGCGGGGCTCGGCCTCGGCGACGTGAACCTCGTACAGCTGGGCTCGGGCGACCAGATCGCCGCGTTTGCCAACGGCGCCATCGACGCGGGCCTGCTCACCGAGCCGCAGGCGACGATCGCCGACGACCGGGGCGTGGCGGTAAAGTGGCGCGAGGCCGCCGAGTGGTCGCCGGGCGTGCAGGTGAGCAACATTCTCTACGGCCCGAGCTACGTGAGCCGCAACCCGGACCTCGGCCAGCGCTTCATGGTCGCCTACCTGCGCGGCGTGCGCGACTACTACGACGCGATCATCGCCGGCCGCGGCGACCGCGAGGCGGTAATCGACACGCTGATCCGCAACACGCCGCTCAAAGACCGCGCGCTCTACGACCGGATGTTGTGGGTCTATATGGACCCCAACCTGGCGCTGGACGAGAACGACCTCCGTACGACCATGCAATGGTTCGTCGATCGCGGCCTCACGGACCACCCGACCGACCTGAACGTGGCCGTCGACAAGCGCTTCGCCGACTACGCGCTGCGCACCCTCGGCCCTTACCGCTAAGCGGGCTCCGCCCCGGCCGGGCCAGGCGCTAAGCGGCCGGCCCAGGTCGGTGTGTCGGTTTGGCTTTGCCAAACCGACACACTATCCCTGGCCGCGGGCTTAGTAAAGACGCGGCGGCGACCTAGGTACCACCTCCTCTCACGTCTATAATTGCGTCAGTGTGTCAGCACGAATAGGCAGACGTGACGGCGCCAGGGTCAAGGCGCCCCACGGCGCGGGAGGGGGCCGCGTGCAGTCCGCGCGCTCGCTGATCCTGGTGGTCGAAGACAATACGGCCGTGCGCGAGACGCTCCGAGCGCTGCTCGTCGGGGCGGGCTACGCGGTCGCCTGCGCCGTCAACGGACGCGCCGCGCTCGACCGGGTCGCGGCCGGCGGCGTGGACCTGGTGCTCCTCGACCTCGTGCTGCCCGAGATCGACGGCGTCGAGCTGTGCCGCCAGCTGCGCGCCCGCTCCGCCGACGAGGGCTACCTGCCGATCCTGATGCTCACCGCGCTTAGCGGCGAGGCGGAGCGGCGCGCGGGCTTCGCCGCTGGCGCCGACGACTACGTCGCCAAGCCGTTCGAGCCGGCCGACCTGCTCGACCGGGTCGCCGTCTGGGTCCGCACGCGCGCGCGGCTCGTCGCCGCCCACGCGCGCGTGCGCGCCAGCCAGGCGCAGGAAGAGCGCCTGCTGCGCGAGGCCGAGGCGCGCACGCGCACCTTCCGCGTGCTGCACGAGATCGCTGTGGCGGTCGGCGGCGTGCTCGATCCGGTCGCGCTCGCGCAGCTCGCCGTGGATCGCACGCGCGATCTCCTGGGCGTGGACAGCGTCTCGCTCTGGTGGTGGGACGCCGAGGCGGCCGTGCTGCGGCGGCTGGCGGGCCATGTCCCCTACCCGCAGCACGCGCCGTCCGCGCTCGGCCCGGGCCAGGGCGTCCCGGGCATCGCCTTCGCGCGGGGCGCGCCCGTCGTGGTGGACGATTACCCGGCGTGGGAGCACGCCGTCGCCTGGGCCACCGCCATACAACTCCGGGCCGCGGCCGCCGTCCCCATCCTGGTCGGCGAGCGGGCCATCGGCGCGCTCGGCGCCTACACTTTCAGGCCCCGCCACTTCGACGCCGCGGACGTGCAGATGTTGGGGCTCCTGGCCGCGCAGGTCGGGCCGGCGCTCGAGGCAGCCCGCCTGTATGCGGAGTCCGAGCGCCGGCGGGCCGAGGCCGAGGCGCTGGCCGAGCTGGCCCGGCAGGCCGCCGCCGCCCCCGACCCCGCGCGGGTGATCGACGCCATTACCGAGCATGCCTGCCGGCTGCTGGAGGCCGACTACGCCGCCGTGGCCATCGAAGCGGAGGATGGCACCTATGCCTGGGCCGGCCTCCGCGGCAACCGGACCAACGGCTGGCGCGAGCCGCCGAACCAGCCCAGCGGCCGGGGCGCCGCGGAGCGCGCGATAGCCACCGGCCGCACGGTCGTGCTCGAACGGCTGGGCGAGAACCCCGCCCTGCCGCTCGACGAGTTCCCACGCCACCGCGCCGAGGGCGGCCGCACGGTGTTAAGCACCCCCCTGTTCGGCCAGCGCGGCGCGCTCGGCGCGCTCGTTCTGGGCTGGCGCACCGAGGTCGCCATCACGCCGGCGCAGGTGCGGCTGGCCGAGGCGCTGGCCAGCTACGCGGCGACCATCCTCGACAGCGCGCGCTCCTACGCGCGTGAAGAGCACCTGGCCCGCGAGGCCGCCGCCCGCGCGGCCGAGCTGGCCGCCGTCTTCGAGCAGCTGCCCTGCGGCGTGACGCTCGTCGACGCGGCCGGCCGCGTCCGCCTGAACAACGTGGCTAGCCGGGGGCTGTGGGGCCAGCCCCCCGCCCCGGAACGCCCCGTGCCCGAGCTAGCGGCGTATTACCTCCCCCGCGACGCGGCCACTGGCCGCGTCCTGGCACCGGGGGAGACGACGCTGGGGCGGGCCCTCGCCGGCGAGACGGTCCCCCGCTTCGAGTACCTGTTCCGCCGGCCGGGCGCCGACGCGGACACCTGGGTGCAGTCCTCGGCCGTGCCGCTGCGCGACGAGGCGGGCCGCATCACCGGCGCGGTCGGCGTCTTCTCGGACGTCACGCGCGAGCGCCAGCTCATGCGGGAGCTGGCCGCCTCCGAAGAGCGCCTGCGCCTGCTGTACCGCAGCATGGCGTGCGGCGTCCTGGTGCGGGATGCGACCGGCGCTATCGTCGATGCCAACGAGGCCGCCGAGGAGATCCTGGGCTACACCCTGGCCGAGATGCGCGGGAAGCTGCCCGACGCGCTGTGGGCCGTGACGGACGAGCACGAGCGGGAGCTGTCCAGCGCCGAGCGCCCGAGCCGCGTGGTGCTGCGCACGGGCGCCGCGTTGCGACAGTTGATCATGAGCGTGCAGCGGCCGAACGGCCAGCGCCGTTGGATCCAGAACGACGCGGTGCCGGTGCGTGGCCCGGATGGCCAGCTCGTGCAGGTCATCTCGAGCTTCATCGACATTACCGCGTGGAAGCGCGCCGAGGCCGAGCGAACGCGCCTGGCGGCTGAGGTCGAGCTAGAGCGGGCCACCCTCGCGGCCATCATGAGCAGCATGAGCGACGGGCTCGTCGTGCTCGACGCGACGGGGCAGATTCGCTACCACAACGAGCGCGCGCGGGCGCTCATCGGCGCGCCCGCCGGGTCGCTCCTGGGCCAGAGCGTCGAGGCGGCGTTCGCTAGCGTGCGGCAGCTCTTCGCCGACCCGCGAGCGGCCTGGGCCGCCTGGGAGCAAGGCGCGGCGCGGCTCGCCGAGCAGCCGACCTTCGAGCTGAAAACCGTCGGCCCGCTGGCGCGCGAGATCACCCTGCAATTCTTCCCGGTGGCCGACTTGAGCGAGCAGGGCCCGGGGATCGGGATCCTGCTCCGCGACGCGACCGACGCGAAGCTGCTCGCCCGCTTGCAGGAGCGCGAGCGCATCGCCATGGACCTGCACGACGGCGTCATCCAGTCGCTCTACGCGGTGGCGCTGGGGCTCGGCGCGCGAGCGCGCGCGCTCGACGGCAACGTCGAGTCGACCCGCGAAGCCCTGCGCAAGGCGGTCGCCCATCTCAACGCCGTCATCCAGGAGATCCGCAACTACATCTTCGACCTGCGGCTAGGCGAGCAGGCGGCGCGCGGCGTGCGAGCGGGGCTGGAGGTGCTGGCGGCCGAGCTGCGGATCAACGCCCTAGTGCAGCCTGAGCTGACCGTCGAGCCCGCCGCCGACCGGCTGCCACCCGAAGCGGCCGCGAACTTGCTGCAAATTGCCCGCGAGGCGACCGCCAACGTCATCCGCCACGCGGGCGCCACGGCCGTGCAGATCACGCTCCGGCGCGAGGGGCCCGCGCTGGCGCTTACCGTGCGCGACAACGGCCGCGGCTTCGCTCCGGCCCCGGAGGGCGCCGAGGATGCGCCGGGCGCGGGCGGTCAGGGGCTACGCAACATGGCCGAGCGCGCCCGGCTGCTCGGCGGGCGGCTGGTCGTCCGCAGCGAGCCGGGCCAGGGCACCACGGTCCGCGTGGAGCTTCCGCAGGGCGATCCAGGAGGGGACGAATGGCCGATACGGCGATAAAGCTGTTGCTGGTCGACGACCACCGCGTCGTGCGGCTTGGACTGCGCACGCTGTTCGAGACGGCGCCTCAGTTCAACGTGGTGGCTGAAGCCGGCACGGTGGCCGAGGCGGTGCTGGCGGCCCGCCGCAGCCAGCCTGACGTGGTGGTGATGGACATCCGGCTGCCGGATGGCAGCGGTGTCGAAGCCTGTCGAGAGATTCGCTCCGCGCGCCCGCGCACCCGCGTGCTGATGCTCACCTCCTACGCCGACGAGGATGCCGTCGTGGCCTCGATCATGGCGGGGGCGGCGGGCTACCTGCTCAAACAGACCGATCCCGAGCGCCTGGTCGAGGCGACCGAGCTCGTCGCTGGGGGCGGCTCGCTGCTCGATCCCGCCGTGACGCAGACGGTGCTCCAGTGGATGCGGCGCTTGGGCACACAGGCCCCGTCAGACCCGCTGATCAGCCTCTCGGACCAGGAGCGCAAGATCCTGCCGCTCCTGGCCGAGGGCAAGACCAACCGCGAGATCGCCGCCCAGCTCTACCTGAGCGAGCACACTGTCAAGACCTACGTCAGCAACATCCTTCAGAAGCTCCACCTCAGCCGCCGTGCCGAGGCCGCGGCCTACATCGCTCGCCGCTACTCCTCGTCCGACTCCTAAGCGCGACGAACTGTCCAAGCGTATATTAACAACGTATTGATATCCCTGAATGGACACGTATTGTTAGTCCGATCGGGTGATGCCGCGCGTCGGTAGGTCAGAGACGCCGTAACCGAATGCAGGACTAGCAATTGCTACCGTGCTAGGTGAGACATACAACACGTGGGCGGGATGATCGAGCCGTGCGCTGGCGACCGCGCATGACGTCACTGCACCAGCTGGGCGATTCGTCAAGTCGGGAGGACGCTCCATGGTACTCGCCCCGCCGTGTCCCATCGTGACTGCGGATCGGGTCACCATTCTGGTCGTGGGCCACCAGGCGGCCAACCGGGAGCCGCTTGCGGCTTACCTGGGGGATCTGGCTTGCGAAGTGCGCGAGGCGGCTGATAGCGAGAGCGCCCTGGCGCTGGCGCGCGCCGCCCCGCCCGACCTCATTCTGATCGACGTCACGCTGAAAGACGTCGACGGATACGCGGTCACGACCCGGCTCAAGGGCGATCCCCGCACCGCCCCGGTTCCCATCGTGCTGCTCACCGCTTTAGAGGACCGAGCCGCGCGCTTGCGGGGCCTGGAGGCGGGCGCGGACGAGTTCCTGACGAAGCCGGTCGACCGCGCCGAGCTATCGGCCCGGGTTCGCACCTTGGTGCAGTTGAAGCGCCTGCGCGACGCGCGGCAGGCCGAGGCTGTACGGGACGCCGAGACCGGCCGCGCCGACGAGCGCGGCCGCCTGGAAGAGCAGTTGCGCCAGGCCCAGAAGATGGAGGCGATCGGACGCCTGGCCGGCGGCGTGGCCCACGACTTCAACAACTTGCTGACCGCGATCAACGGCTACAGCGAGGTGCTGCTGGCCGAGATGGCGCCCGACGCTCCCCTGCGCCTGTATGTGCAGGAGATCGTCAAAGCGGGGGAGCGCGCCACCCAGCTCACGCAGCAGCTACTCGTGTTCAGCCGCAAGAACCGAGTGGCCCCCGAGGTGCTCAACCTCAACGCCGTCGTCGCCGAAACCGCGGGCTTCCTCCGCCGCTTGATCGGCGAGGACGTGGTGCTCCGCACGCGGCTCGATCCGGCCATCGGCCGCGTGCGGGTGGACCCGGGCCAGCTGCAGCAGGTGCTGATGAACCTGGCCGTGAACGCGCGCGACGCCATGCCCGAGGGGGGCCGGCTGACCATCGAGACGGCGAACGTGGACCTCGACGCGCCCGCGCCCCGCACCTTCGGCGACGTGCCGCCGGGCGCGTACGTGATGCTCGCCGTCAGCGACACCGGCTGCGGCATGGACGCGGCGACGCAGGCCCACATCTTCGAGCCGTTCTTCACGACCAAAGCGCCGAGCAAAGGCACCGGCCTGGGGCTCTCCACGGTCTACGGCATCGTCCAGCACAGCGGGGGCCACATCTGGGTGTATAGCGAGCCCGCGCGCGGGTCCGTATTCAAGATCTATCTGCCGCGCGTGGCGGACGCCAGCGCGCCACCGGCCGCGCCCGTGCCCCCGGCGGCGGCCGCGGGCGGCGCGGAAACCATCCTGGTGGTCGAGGACGACGAGCAGGTGCGGGCGCTGATGGTGAGCGTGCTGCAAAACTGCGGCTATCGCGTCCTCGAGGCCGGCGACGGCATCCAGGCTCTGTTGGTCATCGGGCAGCACGGCGGGCCGCTCGACCTGCTGGTGACGGATGTCGTCTTACCGGGGATGAGCGGCCGCGACGTAGCGGCGCACGTGGCCGGGCTGCGCCCGGACGTGGCAGTGCTCTACATCTCCGGCTACGCCGATCATGCCGCCGTCCAGCACGGCGTCCTCGACGCGGAGAGCGCGCTGCTGCAAAAGCCGTTCACGCCGCTGGCGCTCGCCAACAAAGTGCGCGAGGCGCTCGACGCGCGCCCCACGGCCAAGGCCGCCCGCCCGTCGGCCCGTCGCTCGCACCGCCCCGGCCGCTAACCCGCCCCCGCCGCCCAGAATTGGGCGGCGCTTATCGCCCCCTGGCCTCGGGATGCTTCACGGCCAGGAGGTGCGGCCACCTCGCCTCTCTTCCTCCGTGGCCGGAGGTCGCTTGCGACAGGCATGGGGAAGGGCTAGCATGAAGATACGCGAGGGGCGCGGCGCGCCGTACGGCGGGGCCGCGCGAGGCGAGAGCGCCTCGGTCCGGGGCACGGGGCCTGCTACCCGCAGAACCCGCCGCGTCGCGATCGGGGGGAGGAGAGGTCATGCACCGCATCATCATCGCCAACCGCCGCGGCCACCAGGTAGTCGAGTGGGAGACGACCGACACGGAAGAGGCGCGCGAGCAGATCGCGGCGGCCGAGCGCATCCTGGCGGAGGCGCGGGAGCGGGGCTGCGCCGTGTCGAAGAAGGTTGGCGGGCAGCACGTGCTCGACGACGGCCCCTTCGATCCGCACGTCGAGGAGTACCAGATCATCGCCCCCATCGCGGGCGGCTGAGAGATTCGCCCGGGGCCAGGGTGGGCGCGGCCCCGCACCCCCCTGGCCCCGGGCCTGATCGCTCGTGGGCGTCGTAGCCTTTCTGCGGCGGTTGCTCGGCGGGGCCGTCGAGGACGACCCGCTTGCCGCGCTGCCCGTCGAGCGGCCCTGGCGCCGGCGCTGGGACTACCTGCCCAAGCGCAGCGCGGGGTCGGACTTCAGCGCCCAGGATTACGCCGAGGCGCGAGCGCGGGCGCGGGAGGTGGCGCGCGCGACGCTCGGCCCCGCCCTGTGGGCCGACCTGGAGCGGCAGGGCTACCTGGATCTGCCCTCGCAGCGGTACGCGGGCGTCACCTACCGCCTGCGCGTCGGGCGCCGTATCGAGGTGCTCTGCCCGCCCGGCGTGCGCCCCCCCTGGCGGCAGCCCTACCTGTGCATCAACCCCATGTACCCGCTCCCCGAGGAGGAGTTTTTCGCGCACCTATACCTCTATGTGCGCGATCGGGAAGACGAGATCATCCGCGTGGCGGCGCCCCAGCCCTGGGACCAGCTACTCGGTCGCACGTTCTGACCGGCTAAGAGCTGGCCAAGGAAGGGGGCGCCGTGCCCGCGCCTCTGCCTGATCCTTCAGCACCAGCTTAGAAGGTGATCACACGGTCGTACTCGGCGTAGGCGTTTGCCGCATCCGCCGGTGTGCCGAAGCCGCTATTCTTGCCTTGCAGGTCGGTGTCCGCGACCCCACGGGCCCGGGCGCACGCCCCTCAGACGGTGATCCGGACGTTCCGCTCCACCAGGAAGTCCACTAGCTCTTTGAGCGGCGGGGTGCCGTAGCCGTGGACCTGCGCGGCGACGGCGTCCTTGATCAGCGGCGTCGCCTCGCCCATCAGGATGATGCCGGTCTCGTGGCCGGCGTCGATGGCGCCTTTCGCCATCAGGAACGGGAGTGTCGCCTTCGTCTGGTCCTCGGTCCCGCAGGTGCCCACGTAGAGCAGCTTTGCCATGGTCCATCCCCCTTTGCCGGGCGCAACGTCCGAGAATACTGTACCGGATCGACGGCCATCGCGGTGGATCCTAACGAGACGCGGCCATCCGACGCGGCGCCTAAGCACTCGGCCAGGGATAGTGTGCGTGTTTGGCGAAGCCAAACCTACACACCAACCTGGACCGGCAGCTTACCACGCGAGCGCCCCAGGCCAGGGGCGCACGACGGCGGCATCGGCGGCCGCCAGCGCCTCCAGCCAGGTGGCGAGCGGGGTGCCGTCCGGGGCGCGCAGGTCGGGGCGCAAGTCGTGCAGGGGGAGCAGCACGAAGCGCCGCCGCCACATCTCGGGGTGCGGGATCGTCAGCCACGGCTCTTGCGTGTCCACCCGCCAGTCGTCATACAGGAGAATGTCCACGTCCACGACGCGGGGCCCCCAGCGCCGGCCGCGCGTGCGCCCCACGGCACGCTCGATGGCCTTCGCCGCGCCGAGCAGCGCCGTCGGGCCTAGCGCCGTCTCGGCCTCCACGACGAGGTTCAGGAACCAAGGCTGATCGCGCACTCCCACCGGCTCCGTCTCGTACAGCGGCGAGCAGCGGCGCAGCGCCACCCCGGCCGCGGCCAACCCGCGCAGAGCCGCCGCCAGGTGCGCCGCCCGGTCGCCCAGGTTGCTCCCCAGGCCGAGGTAGACGGAGTGCTGAGTGCTGAGTGCTGAGTGCTGAGTGGGATGCCGTGAGGAGGCCACTCGGTCTGCCGCGTCCGCTGCCGGGCGCTCGCTCGGTCCTTGGCCTTCGGGGCTCATGGGCTTATCCAGCTACGCGCCGCCGGGCACTGCCAGCGCGGAGGCGGGGCGTGGACTCTACTCGGTGCTCAGCGCTCGGGTGATCGCATCCGCCATGCGCACGACGCGGGCGAGGCGCGCCACGTCGTGCACGCGCACGATGTCGGCGCCGCCGGCGACGGCGAGCGCGACCGCCGCGGCCGTGCCTTCCCAGCCGTGCTGCTCGGCGGGGCCCAGCACGCGGCCGATGAAGCCCTTCCGCGACGGGCCGACGACGAGCGGGCGGCCCAGCGCCCGCAGGGCGTCGAGGTCGCGCAGGAGCGCCAGGCTGACGCGTGGCGCCTTGCCGAAGCCCAGCCCCGGATCGACCGCCAGCTGCTCGGGCACGCACCCGGCCGCGAGCGCCCAGTCCACGCTCTCCTGCAGCCCCCGGAGGACCTCCGCGACGGGGTTGCCCTCGCCGCTCGTGGCATCCCGCGCCGCCCGCTGAGGCAGCCAGTGCCCCAGGATCAGCCCGGCGCCAGTACGCGCCGCCACGGCCGCGACAGCCCGGTCGTGGCGTAGGCCGCTCACGTCGTTCACCGCGCCGGCGCCGGCCGCCAGCGCCGCCTCGGCCACCGCCGCCTTCCGCGTGTCCACCGAGAGCGGCACCGCCAGCCGTCGGGCGATGATGGCGATGGCCGGCTCGACGCGCGCCCGCTCCTCGGCGGCCGCCACGCCGGGCGCGCCCGGCCGCGTGCTCTCGCCGCCCACGTCCAGGATGTCGGCGCCCGCCGCGACCAGCGCCTCGGCGCGCGCCAGCACGGCGCCCAGGTCGCGCCCAAGCCCATCGCCCGAGAGCGAGTCGTCGGTCACGTTGATCACGCCCATGATGAGCGTGCGCACGCCGAGCGCCAGCGTGCGGCCGCCCCAGCGAAGCGAGTGCTGCGTGCTGACTGCTGGGTGCCCGGTGGCCAGCGTCTCGTCCGCCGCGTCGGGGGGCAGGCCGATGCGCGCTAGCTCGGCGCGCAGCAGGGCCGGCCAGGCGGGCGAGGCG
Organism: Pseudomonadota bacterium; assembly: GCA_021325365.1. The sequence continues at coordinate 44,722 of JAJPHF010000172.1, read as the reverse complement.
AGGGGGCTGCGCTCGAGGGGAGCGTCCGTGCTCATGGCGACCGCTACGCGCGCCCGCGCCCGTCGAGGAGGGCGAGGAACTCCAGGCGGGTCGCCTCGCGGTCGCGGAAGCCGCCGCGCATCGCCGAGGTAACCACCTGGCTGCCCGGCTTGCGGATGCCGCGCATCGTCATGCAGTGGTGCTCGGCCACGATCACCACGCCGACGCCAACCGGGCGCAGCCGCGCCATCAGCAGGTCCGCGATCTGGCTGGTCAGCCGCTCCTGCACCTGCGGGCGCTGGGCCAGCACCTCGACGGCGCGCGCCAGCTTGCTGATCCCCACGATCCGGCCGCTGGGGATGTAGCCGATGTGGGCCAGCCCGTAGAACGGCAGCAGGTGGTGTTCGCACATGCTCTCGAAGTGGATGTCGCGCAGGACGACCATCTCCTGGTGCTCGTCGTAGAAGGTCACGTCGAGCAGGGCCGCGGGGTCCTCGTGCAGCCCCGCGAACACCTCGGCGTACATCTCGGCGATGCGCCGCGGCGTGTCGCGGATGCCCTCGCGGTCGGGGTCCTCGCCGATGGCGCGCAGCAGCTCGCGCACTGCCGCCTCGGCCGCCGGTCGGTCGATCACCGCGCCTCCGTCGGCGCACCGCTAGGCGTGGTCGAGGCGTTCTCGGGCACCGCCACAACCGTGTAGCGTCTCCTCGCCATGCGACCTCTTACCTCCAGCCGGCCTGCTCCTGAATGCCGCTCCACGTGCCCGGCGGCCCCCGCGCGGCCTACCGCGCGGACGCGGCACGCTCGCGGAGGGCCCGCACCCGGTCCCAGATCTGATGGGCGACCGCCAGCTTTGGGAGCAGCGGCAGCGTCTCCTCGCCGCCCCAGCGGTCCAGCAGCGCCACCTGGTTCGTGTCCGTGCCGAAGCCGCTGCCCTCTTGGGTGACGTCGTTCGCCACGATCAGGTCCAGGCGCTTGCGCTGCAGCTTGGCGCGAGCATTCGCCAGCAGGTCCTCGCTCTCGGCGGCGAATCCCACCACGGTCAGCCCGTCGGGCGCCGGCCGCGCCGCCACGGCGGCCAGGATGTCCGGCGTCGGCACGAGGTCGAGCGTCAGGCCGCGCCCGTCCTTCTTGATCTTGGCGCTGCGCCGCTTGGCCACCTGGAAGTCGGCCACCGCGGCGGCCATGACCAGCGCGTCGGCCTGAGCGATGGCCGCGAGCACCGCGTCGCACATCTCGGCGGCGGTCGCCACGCGCACGACCTGTACGCCGCCGGGTGGCCGCAGCGCCGTTGGCGCGGTGACGAGCGTCACTGCCGCCCCGCGGTCGCGCGCCGCCTCGGCCACCGCGTAGCCCATCTTGCCCGACGAGCGGTTGGCGATCACCCGCACCGGATCGATCGGCTCCTGCGTGCCGCCCGCCGTCACCACCACGCGCCAGCCCGCCAGGTCGCCGCCCCGCGCCAGCACGCCGCGGATAGCGTCCAGGATCGCCTCAGGCTCCGCCAGCCGCCCCGCTCCCACGGCGCCCGACGCCAGGTGGCCGTAGCCCGGCTCGACGATCAGCGCGCCCCGCTCGCGCAGCGTCGCCAGGTGGCCCTGCGTCGCCGGGTGGAGCAGCATGTTCGTTTCCATGGCCGGCGCCAGCACCAGCGGCGCGCGCGTGGCCAAGACCGTCGTCGCGAGCAGGTCGTCGCCCAGCCCCAGCGCCAGCCGCGCGAGCGTGTGGGCCGTGGCCGGGGCGATCACGACCACGTCGGCCTCGTGGCCCAGCGTTACGTGGCCGATCTCCGTCTCGGCCCGCAGGTGGAACAGGTCCGTGTAGGCGGGCCGGTGCGTGATCGCCTGGAACGACAGCGGCCGCACCAGCTCGGTCGCCTCACGCGTCAGGATCACGTCGACCAACGCCTGCGCCTGCGTGAGCGCACTCGCCAGCGCCACAGCCTTATAGGCGGCGATGCTGCCCGTCACCCCCAGGACGACCCGCGCCCCGGCCAGCGGGGAGCGCTGTAGGGGCGCTGCTTGCTGCGCCCCGCCGGGTTGCCACCCGGCCGGTAGAGAAGATGCGCTCGCCGCGCCCTGCTCCGCGCTCATCGCGCGCCCCCGGCCTGGGCGCCCGAGGCGCCATCGACGGCCGCCTGCTCCGCGCCGCGCCCCTGCCCCCTGGCCCCCAGCTCCCGGCCCCTGATCCCCGTCTCCTGGCCCCCGCCCTCCTGGTTCAGCTCGTACACCAGCCGTAGCCCTTGCAGCGTCAGGTCGGGCGCGAGCACGTCGATGGCGGGCGTCTCCGCGGCGATCAGCGGCGCCAGGCCGCCGGTGGCGACGACGAGCGGGCGCGGCCCGCCCAGCTCGGCGGCGATGCGCGCCACCAGTCCCTCGACCAGCGCGACGTAGCCGTACACCAGCCCGGCCTGCATGCAGCCGACGGTGTTCTTGCCGATCGCCTGGCCGGGGGCGCGCAGCTCGATCGTGCGCAGCCGCGCGGCGCGGCTCGCCAGCCCCTCCAGCCCCGTCTGGATCCCCGGCGCGAACGCCCCGCCCAGGAACTCGCCGGCGGCCGACACCACGTCGAAGTTCGTGGCCGTGCCGAAGTCCACCACGATCGCGGGCACGCGGTAGAGCCGCTTGACGGCTAGCGCGTTGGCGATACGGTCGGCGCCCACCTCCTCCGGCGCCTCGACGCACAGCGGCACGTCGGTGCGCACGCCCGCGCCCACCACCAGCGGCTCCACGCCGAGGTAGCGCCGGGCCAGCTCGCGAAAGGTGTTCGTGAGCGGTGGCACTACGCTGGAGAGCACCACGCCCGAGATGGCGCTGCGCGCGATGGCGGCGTCGGCCAGCGCCCAGCCGAGCAGCGCGGCGTACTCGTCGGCCATGCGGGCGTTGTCGGTCGCCCAGCGCCAGTCGGCCACCAGGCGGCCGTCGGACGCGAACACGCCGGGCACGATGTTCGTGTTGCCGACGTCGACCGCGAGCAGCATCGGGGCTCCTCAGGCGAGGATCAGGTGGCGGCCAGCGCCGCGGCGCGCTCGCCGGGCACGGTGGCATCCAGGCGGCAGGCGATAGTGCCGCCGGCGAACACCACGTCGCCGGCGTAGAAGACGATCGTCTGGCCGGGCGTCACCGCGCGCTGCGGGGCAAGGAAGCGCACGGCCAGGCGGCCGCCGGCAGCAGGCGCCAGCTCGACCGGCGCGTCCTCCGCCTTGTAGCGGATGCGCGCCTGCGCCGCCAGCGGCCCGTCGAGGCCCGCCAGCGCAACGTAGTTCACGTCCTCGACCAGGCAGCCGGTCGCGAGCAGCGCCTCGCGCGGGCCGACCACCACGCGGTTCGCCTCGGGCAGCAAGTCGACGACGTAGAGCGGCTGGCCCGCGGCCAGCCCGAGCCCCTTGCGCTGGCCGATCGTGTAGTAGGCGATGCCCTGGTGTGTGCCCAGGACGCGGCCATCCAGGTCCACGATCGGGCCGCGCCGCCGCGTCGCGGGCGCTGCCGCGGCCAGGTAGTCGCGGTAGTTGCCCGTGGGCACGAAGCAGATCTCCTGGCTCTCCGCCTTGTCAGCCGTCGCCAGCCCCAGCCGCGCCGCCTGCGCCCGCACCGCCGGCTTCGTCAGCTCGCCGAGCGGGAACAGCGTGCGGGCCAGCCGCTCCTGGCTCATGACGTAGAGCACGTACGACTGGTCCTTCGTCCGGTCCAGCGCGCGCAGCAGCCGCCAGCGCCCGCTCGCCGCGTCGTGGTCGATGCGCGCGTAGTGGCCGGTCGCCACGTAGTCGGCGTCCACCGCGACGGCCCGCGCGAGCAGCGCGTCGAACTTCACGAACTGGTTGCAGCGCACGCAAGGGTTGGGCGTCCGGCCGCGCGCGTACTCGGCGGCGAAGTTCGCCATCACCTGCCGCTCGAACACGTCCTTGAAGTTCAGCACGTAGTAGGGAATGCCCAGCTGGTCGGCCACGCGGCGGGCGTCCTCGACCGCGCTGAGCGAGCAGCAGGCATCCTCCCGCTCGGCGAGCGCCTGCATGGCGTCGCGCTCGGGCCAGACGTTCAGCGTCACGCCGATCACGTCGTAGCCTGCCTCGCACAGCAGCGCCGCGGCCACCGAGCTGTCTACGCCACCGCTCATCCCCACCAGGACCCGCTTGCCCACCGTCGCCTCGCTCCTCGTCGCCCGGCCTCGCGCCCGAGCCATGCCGACCGACTGACGCGCATCCCGCGCCAGCCTGCCAATCAGATTGTAGCTGTCGCGCGCCCAGACGCACCACGCGCGCCCCGCGCCGCCGTGCGATAATGGGCCAGCGTGCGCGCCGTGGACATCGCGCGCGCCCCGGGGCGAGGAGCACGAGCATGGCGGAGCCGAGCGTCAAGCGCTGGACGGTCGCGGACCTGGACGCGCTGCCCGACGACCCGGCGGGCTGGCGCATCCGCTACGAGATCATCGACGGGGAGCTGTTCGTGTCGCGAGCGCCGGGCGACGAGCACCAGTACGCCTGCACACGTTTCATCCTGAATCTGGGCATATGGAATGATCGGACCGGCTTGGGCGAGGTGCTGGTCGGGCCGGGGGTGATCTTTAGTATCAACGATGCGGTCGAGCCGGACGTCGTGTGGATCAGCCACGAGCGCCTGGCGCGCTTCGAGCAGGCGGACCGCCACCTGCACGGCGCGCCCGAGCTAGTGATCGAGGTGCTGTCGCCCGGCGCCGCGAACCTGCGCCGCGACCTCGACCGCAAGCTGCGGCTGTACTCCGAGCAGGGCGTGCTCGAGTACTGGGCGGCCGATCCGCGGGCGCAAACCGTCCGCGTCTATCGGCCCGGGCCGGACGGCGCGCTGGCGCTCGTCGCCACGCTGGGGCGCGAGGACACGCTCACGTCGCCGCTCCTGGCCGGGTTCGCGGCCCCGGTCGCGGGGCTCTTCCGGGCGGCGCGCGCGTAGTCGCTCCGCGCCGCCCACGCGCACGGCAGCGCCCAGTGCGCGGCCGCCACCGCGAATAGCCCACTCCGCGCCGCGGCCCGCCGGACGGGCCGCGCGCCCACGATAGCGAGGTGCGCTGATGCGACTGAACCTAGCCCGAGGCGTCCTGGCGGCCGTCGGCCTCGGCGCGCTGCTGGGCGCCTGCGCGCCAAGCGCCGCGCCCGCGCCGTCCCCCGCTGCCCCCGCCAAGCCCGCCGGCGCCACCGCAGCGCCGGCGGCGCAAGCACCTGCCACGGCGCCGTCCGGGGCCGCCGCCCCCACCGCCCCTCCCGCGCCCGTGAACCTCGACATGGCCATCATCTCGGGCGCCGGGTACTACATCGGCGGCTACCTGGCGAGCGACCGCGGGTTCCTGGAGCAGGAGGGCATCAAGGGCGAGTGGGTGGTCGGCGGCACGCCCGAGTCGATCCGCGCCGTGGTCAGCGGCTCGGTGCCGATCGGGCTGCTGGGCAGCGACGGCTGCATCGTCGCCGTGACGAAGGGCGGCCAGCTGCGCGAGGTGGCCGCCAGTCTCATCAAGCCGACCTACGACATCATCGGCGAGAAGGGGATGAGCAGCCTGGCCGATCTCAAGGGCAGGGACGTCGGCGTGTCGTCGGTCGCCTCGGGCACGGCCGTGCTGGCGCGCGCCTTCTTCCGCGCCAAGGGCTTGCAACCGGGCGACTACGACCTGGTCGTGGCGGGCGGCAACACCGAGCGCGTCGCGGCGCTGCAGTCCGGCAAGGTGGGCGCGGCCCTGCTCTCCGACCCCGGCAACTTCATCATGCTCGATCAGGGCTACGCGCACCTCGGCAACATCATGGACGTGATCCCCGATTACGACTTCTCGGCGTGGTGGGCCAACGCGCCGTGGGCGCAGCAGAACCCGGACGTGGCGGTGCGCTTCCTGAAGGCGCAGCTCCGCGCGCTGCGCTGGCTGTACGATCCGGCGAACCACGACGGCGTCACGGCCGTCCTCCAGGAGCGGCTGAAGGTGACACCCGCCATCGCCGACAAGATCTACACCTACTACACCCACGACGTGCCCGACGCCCTGGCGCGCGACCTGAACTTCAACGAGCAGGCCACCACCAAGACCATCGAGACGATCGGCGAGCTAGGCGACATCCCCGCCCCGCTCCCGCAGGCCACGTCGTTCTACGAGCGGTCGTACCTGGCGCAAGCCCAGCAGGCAGTCGGCCCGGCGCGGTAATCGCGTTGCGCGGCGTCCAGCATTGGGCGGCGCCGGCCCAGGGGCAGCCACGAGTGGCACAGGGTCGTACCGCCGCTGGCGCCCGGAGACGGTCCCGTGTCCGGGGCCAGCCGGGCACGGCCGGCCTGTGCGTGTCGAGCCGGCGTCCCGCCCCTGACAATCACCGGCGGCTAGTGTGGGGGCGGCCGGTGGTCGGGAGGTGGGGCAGCAGGGTCGATCGGCGGCAGGCTGAGCGGCGGCAGCGGCGGCGACTGGGGCGCGGGCGGCCGCTGCGGCGCGCCCGGAATGTCCACCCGCTCCAGGCGCGGGCCGGCGACGTCCTTGCGCCTCGCCACCACCCGATAGCCGAACGTCAGGCTGCTCGTGCCGCCCTGGACCTCCCGCACCTCGAAGCTGACAGGCGTTCGGTTCGTCACGTAGAGCCCCTTGCAGTCGCCCTCGGGGACCGGGAACACCTGGTAGTCGTCGCCGCGTACTAGCGCCGCGAAGTCCCGGTCGAGGCGCACCGTCGCCTGGCCGTTCACCAGCCGGTCGCGCCCGAAGTCCTCGAACCACGATTCGGGCGACTCCACGCAGTAGAGCCGGCGGTAGGAGCCGTCCGGGTGGGGCACCGCCGCCGACTTCGGGCCGCCGAGCACGGTGAAGGCGCCGTTGACCTGCACCGGGCCGTCGAAGCGGGCGGCAAAGGCCGAATTCGGGCCGGTCGCGTAGAGACCGGTGCTCGTGCCCGACGAGAAATAGCCGCCAATGCTGCTGTTGCTCGTGCCCAGCACGCCCACGTTGCCGTTGGAAGTCCCGTACACGCCGGTGCCGTTGTTCGAGGTGCCGATCGCTGCGTAGTTATTGGGCGAGGTGGCGTAGAGGCCGTACTGGTTGAGGGAGTTGGCGTAGACACCGACGCTCCCGTTCGACGTGCCGAGCACCCCCACGTTGCCGTTCGAGCTACCCTGCACGCCGACGCCGTTGTTCGAGCTGCCCACCACGCCGGGGCCGCCGGTGGAGCTGCCGGCCACGCCCGCCTGGGTGGAGGCGTTGCCCAGCGACATTCCCTGCACGCCAACGTTGTCGAACGATCGCCCCTGCACGCCGATGCCGGCGTTGCTCTCGCCCCGCACGCCGATGCTGCCGCTATTGTCCGGTGGCAACGTGGCGGCGTTGGTCTGGCCCCACACCCCGTATCCTAGAGACACGCCCGCCACGCCGGTCCCCGAGGAGTTGTCGACCTCTCCGTAGACGCCCGTGCCGCCGAATGCGTTGGTAGAGTAGCCACGGACCCCGACGTTGGCCGCGCTCTGTCCGTACACCCCCGCGTCCGTGCTCGATACGCCGTAGACGCCGTAGCCGGGATACCCGCCGCTGGCCCCGCCGTGGGCCTCGACGCCCGCCCCGTAGTTGTTGGTCACGTAGAGCGCTGCGGCGGGCGCGTTCGCGTTGCTGCGCGTGAGCTGGGTCGTCGCCGTCGCCGTGTTGTTCTGCCCGACGACCAGCGGGCTGCCATCGGTCGCCCGCGCCACCCGCTCGGATGCTCTCGCCAGCGCCCCCGCGACGACGGCCGCGACGCCCGCGAGCACGCCGCGCCGCGCCATGCGCCCCCGCGCCGTCCCGCTCGCTCCCTGGCCCTGTGCTGGCTCCCCCACGTTCTGCCCCTCCTTCCTGCTCGGCGGCCGCGCGCGCCCCGCCGGGCACGAGCGGCCGGCCGCGGCCGCCCCTATGCTTCCCAGGGCCGGCGCCCGAGCGTGGTCCTGTTATACTCAGCCGACGCGGGCGGGCGCCGCGTCGGCGCGGCGTCGCACGGGCGCCATCGTGCGAGCGCCGCGAGCGGGCGGTCCGTGAGCGCGCGGCGCGCGCCGGGCAGCGGATGGGAGGCGAGCATGGCGAGTAGTACCGTTCCGGCGATGGTCCTCGAAGCCCCGGAGCGCCTGCGCTTGCAGGAGTTCGCGCGGCCCCGCATCGGGCCCGACGAGGCGCTGCTGGAGGTCGAGCTAGCGGGCATCTGCGGCACCGACGTGAAGACGTTCCACGGCCGCCTCCCCTATCCCACGCCGCTCATCATGGGCCACGAGATTCTCGGGCACGTCGCGGAGATCGGCGAGCGCGCGGCCGAGCGCTGGGGCGTGCGCGTGGGCGACCGCGTGGGCGTCGAGGGCAGCGTCCCCTGCTGGGCCTGCCTGCGCTGCCAGACGGGCCGCTACCGCTTCTGCCAGCGCAAGCAGGGCTACGGGACGACCACGCCGGCCACCGAGCCGCCCTATCTCTGGGGCGCCTACGGGCGGCTGATGTACCTGGCGCCAGGCTCGATCGTCCACCGCATCGGCGCCCACGTGCCGCCGGGCGCGGCCGTCGTCGCCAGCATCATCGCCAACGGCATCCAGTGGGCGCGCAACCAGGGCGGCGTGCGCTTCGGCGACGTCGTGGTGGTGCAGGGCGTGGGGCCGCAGGGGCTAGCGGCGGTTGTCGTGGCGCGCGAGTGCGGCGCCCGGCTCGTGGTCGCCACGGGCATCGGCCGCGACCGCGAGCGGTTGGAGCTAGCCCGCCTGTTCGGCGCCGACCATGCGGTGGACGTGGACGCGCAGGACCCCGTGGCGCTCGTGCGCGAGCTGACGAGCGGCGACGGCGCCGACGTGGTGGTGGACGTGTCGGGCAGCCCGCGCGCGCTCGCCACCTCGCTGGAGATGGCCCGCGAGCAGGGCACGGTCGTCTGCGCGGGCCTGACGGGCAAGGAGACGGTCACGCCGCTCCTGTTCGATCAGGTGATCTGGAAAGAGCTGCGCCTGCAAGGCGTGTTCACGAAGGGGGCTGACGCCATCGCCGAGGGCATCCGTCTGGCCGAATCCGGCAAGTACCCGCTAGAGCGGATGCTAACGCATACCTTCCCGCTCGACCAGGCCGAGCAGGCCATCCGCGCCCTCGCCGGCGAGATCCCGGGGCTGTACCCCGTGAAGGCCGCTATCGCCCCGTAGCTATCGTCCCCGGTGGTGCAGGGGTGCTCCCCCTCCGGGGGATGTGGGAAGTGCCCCCCTGATCCCTATCCCCTATTCTCGATCCCCGTGCCCCACCCGGTGGTACAGAGCCCTCCCCTGCCGGGGGCTGCTTCTTCCCCTCGTCCCCCGGGGGTGCCTCCTCTGCCAGGGGCCTGCTCCTTCCCCTCCTCCCCGGGGGTGCCAGGGCAGTGGCGCTCGCAGTATTCCGCGCCGCACCCTGCCGGGGGCCGCTCCTTCCCCTCGTCCCCCGGGGGTGCAGGGGGACTCCCCTGCCGGGGGGCCGTGGGGGGTGTCCCCCCACCTGCTCCTCCTCTACCTCTTTCCGGGGGGTGGGGGTGTCCCCCACCCTACCGGTGCATGATGCCCTTCAGCTTCAGCCAGAAGCCGCCGCGCGCCGCGCGGCTCGCCGGCGCGGGCTCCTTCACCGCGGCAATCTTGCGCACGAAGCTGTCGAGCGCCATGACCGTCGGGTGCTGACGATTGCTGAGCGCCAGCGGCACGCCGTGGTCGATCGCCTGCAGCACTTCCTCGCCGTAGGGCACGGTCAGGTCGATGCGCTCGCCCAGCGCTTTCTCGATGTCCTCTTTCTCCAGCCGCGACTTCGGGTAGATGGTGTTCAGCAGCAGCAGCCGCCGCTCGCCGGTCGTCTGGAGCGCGGTGAACACGTCCAGACACGACTGGGTCGTCTTCAGCGTCGAGAGGTCCGGCGCGGTCAGCACGACCACCAGGTCGGACTGGTCGAAGGTGCTCAGGTTGAGGTCGGAGAACGACGCCGCGGTGTCCACGATGATCCAGCGGTAGTGCGCCTTGAGGATCGGGAAGAGCTGCGACATGAACTCCGAGGTCACCAGCTCGGCCGTCTGCGGCGACGACGGGGCGGGCAGGATGTCGAGCCCCGAGCTGTGGTGCGCCACGATGCCGCCGATCGCGTCGGGGTCGAGGTGCGGCAACGAGGCCAGATCGTCGATGGTGCGGCGCACCTCGAAGTTAAGCTGGCTGGTGACCGAAGCGCGCTCCACGCTGAGGTCGACAAGCAGCACCGACTCTTTGGTCAGCTCGCGGAGAATGAGCGCGGTATTCACCGCCAGGGTGGTGGTGCCGACGCCGCCCTTCAGGCTGAAGAAGGTGATCACCTGGGAGGCTGGCCCGCCGGCGCCCGGCGGCGCGGCGGCGGCCGGCGCCATCGCGCCGGCCGCCGTGCGGTAGAGCAGGACCGACTTGCCCACCTTGATCAGGTCGCCATCCGCCAGCGTCTGCGGCGCGTGGATCTGCTCGTAGTTGAGGAACGTGCCGTTCGTGCTGTCCAGGTCGTGCAGCGTGACGGTGTTGCCCGAGCGCACCAGCTTGGCGTGCGGCGACGAGACGGCCCGGTCTTGCACGGCGATGTCGGCCTCGGCCGAGCCGCCCGCGCGGCCAATGACCACCACCTCGCGGTCGAGCGGGAACGATTGCCCTGCCTGCGGGCCCCAGGTGAAGGTGAGACGCGGCTGGTCGCCCGCCTCGACGACGACCGCCGGCGCCTCGGGCGGCGGCCCGGCCGCGGCCAGCTCGGCCGCGAACTCGGCGCCCGAGATCGTCTTGTCGCTCTCGTCTGCTTCCATGTGCAAGGTGCGGCTGTCGCCCGCGGGCGCGGGCGCCTGGCCGGGCGCGGCCGCCCGCTCGACGCGCAGCAGCGTGCCGCCGACCTTGATCTCGTCGCCGGCGGTCACCGCCTCGGGCTGCGTCACCTTCTGGTTGTTGAGCAGCGTGCCGTTCGCGCTCCCCAGGTCCTCCAGGCGCAGGTAGGCGCCGTCCACGCTGATGCGCGCGTGGTGGCGCGATACCTGGCGGTCCTGCGAGAGCACGATGGTGTTGTCCTCGCCACGCCCCACCGTCACCGGCTCGGCGACCGGCACGCGCGTGCCGTCGGCCGTCACCAGCCAGAACGGCGCCTCGCTCGCGGGCCCGGCGGGCGCGCTCGCCGGTGCCGCGGCGGCTAGCTCGTCCCAGGGTACGTCGCCGGCGGTCACCGTGCGCTCGGCGTCGAGGTCGCCGGCCACGGTGCGGTCGGCATCGGGCGCGCTCGCGGCAGCGGCCGCGCCGGGCACGGGCATGTCGAACACCGTCGCCGGCCCCTCCTCGGCGGCCGCCAGCCGCGTGGGGCGCCCTTCCGCGCCCTGCTCCATCGTGTCCTTGTCGGTGATGCGGGTGCCCACGCTCGGCGCGTTCGACACCGACGCGACGTTTGCGGGGATGCTGATCTGCAGCGATGTGCGGCCGATGCGGATCACGTCGCCGTCGACCAAGTCGCGCTCCTGCTCGATGCGCTCGTTGTTGACCAGCGTGCCGTTGAGGCTGCCGAGATCGACCAGGATACAGCGGGTGCCCGAGCGTTCCAGGCGCGCGTGCTGGCGCGAGACGCCGGCCTCGGGCAGGATGATGTCGTTGCCGCCGACGCGACCGATCGTGGTGACGGCCTTGGTGAGCAGGAAGGTTTGCGGCGTGCCGTCGCCGATCTGCCAGACCAGCCGAGGGATGTTGCCCGGGTCCTCGGCGCTGGCCGTCGCCAGGCCGCGGCCACACTTGGCACAAAACAGCATGCCCTCGAGATTAACGGTACGGCAACTGGCGCAAATCATCCTACTACCTCGTCACGGGTGATTTGCTCGGTGTTGGCAACTGCCAACACCGAGCAATTGACCGTTGACAGACCGCTAGACTCCTCGCAAGGTCTCGTCGCGGAGCGTCGCGTCGTCGTCTGGGAGCCGCAGGTCGAGCGTGGCGTCGTCGCCTTCGCGCTGGACCCGCACGACGATGACGGTGATGTTATCGGGACCACCACGCTCATTGGCGAGGGCGACGAGTCGTTCGGCCGCCTCCTGAGGCGGGAACTGGCTGACGAGCAGGGCGATCTCCTGGTCAGTCATCGTCCCCCACAGGCCGTCGCTGCACAGCACCAGCGCGTCGCCCGAGACGAGCTGCTGCCGCGGGTAGAGCGGCACTTCGAGGTCGGGACGCCCGCCCAGGCAGCGGGTGATGACGTTGCGCATGCGGTGGTGGCGGGCCTCGGCCACCGTGAGCTTGCCCAGCGCGATCATCTCGCCCACCCACGAGTGGTCGCGCGTGAGCTGCTGCGCGCGCCCCAGGCGCACGAGGTAGGCGCGGCTATCGCCGGCGTTGGTGACCAGCAAGTCCTGGCCCGCCACCACCCCGCAGACCACCGTGGTGCCCATGCCGGCGTGGTCCACCTGACGGCTGGCCTCGTCCCAGATGGCCGTGTTGGCCTGGCGCAGCGCCGCGACCAGCCGCTCGCCCAGCGTGGGCGCGTCGCTCTGCTGGTACGCCTCGATGACGGTCTTCACGGCGATCGCGCTGGCCACCTCGCCCTTGGCATGACCGCCCATGCCATCCGCCACGACGAAGAGCGCGCCGAGCTGCGACAGCTGCGCCGGATCGGTGGGCACGAACGTTCCGAGATTATCCTCGTTGGCCGAGCGCTTGCGGCCAATATCGGTAACCTGCCCCACCTCGAGCCGGAACTCACTCATCGCGCCCTTCCCTGGCGCCGTTCGCTACACTCGCCCCGTGGCCGTGTCAAGAACGTCCCGCACCCCATGCTATAATGCCCCGCCACTGGCGCCAAGACGCGCGCAAGGAGGTTATATCGTGGGTAAGAACAAGCTTCGCCACATCGCGATCGCCACCCCGGACCCCGAGAAGACCGCGGCGTTCTACAAAGAGGTGTTCGGCTTCGAGGAGGTGGGGCGCACCAACACGCCACTGGCCACCGGCGTCTATCTGAGCGACGGCACGTTGAACATGGCCATCCTGCGTTTCCATACCGATCAGTTGGGCCGCGGGATGGACTACGCGGGCCTGCACCATTTCGGCGTCCACATCGCGGATGCTGACGAAACCTACGCCCGCCTGCGCCAGGCGGGCGCCCAGCAGAAGACCGAGCGGCCGACCCAGCCGACCAGCTTCTTCGAGGTCAAGTTCGTTGGGCCTGACGGGGTCGTGTTCGACGTTAGCGAGCACGGTTGGATCGGCACGACCGGCCTGGCGGAGCCCATGACCGCCGAGACGGCGAGCTAGGCCGCGGCACCGCCGCGCCCGGTGTGGGGAGCGCCCACGACACGGTACCAGATGGTTGGCCGATCGATAGCGCGCGGGGCCGCGGCGCGCGAACCTCGGGGTGCCGCCGTCGCGGGAGCCGCGGCCCGCTCGGCTCGCAACAAGCGGATTCTAGCCGGTGCCCGCGGGGGCGTCAACCGCGCGGCGGGCTGGCAGCCGCTATCGGCAGGCTGATGGCCGCCAGGTCGGCCGCGGCCGGCCTGGCGGCGGAGAACCGACCGCTCGGCGAGGCGGACGTGCGCTCTAGCGAGAATGGGGGCTATTCGCGGCAGCGGCTGCTGGCCGAGCTGCGCCGCGAGGGCGTGCGCGACGAGCGGGTGCTCGCGGCCATTGCCGCGGTGCCGCGCGAGCAGTTCGTGCCGCCCGAGCACCGCCCGAGCGCCTACCGCAACGCGCCATTGCCCATCGGCGCCGGCCAGACCATCTCCCAGCCGCTCGTCGTCGGGCTAATGACCCAGGCGCTCGCCCTCACGGGCGTCGAGCGCGTGCTGGAGGTGGGCACGGGCTCGGGCTACCAGGCGGCCGTGCTCTGCCGCCTGGCGGCGCACGTTGTGTCCGTCGAGCGCTTCCCCGCCCTCGCCGCGCGGGCGCGTGCCGTGCTCGCCCGCCTGGGCTGCGCCAACGTCACGGTCCACGTCAGCAACGGCACGCTCGGCTGGCCCTCCGCGGCTCCCTACGACGCGATCATCGTGACCGCCGGCGCGCCCGAGGTGCCCGAGGCGCTGGTCGCGCAGCTGGCCGATGGCGGCCGGCTCGTCATCCCCGTGGGCGACCGCGTCAGCCAGGAGTTGATGCTCGTCACGCGCCAGGGCGCCGCCACGCGGGTGCAGCGCCTGGGCCCCGTGCGCTTCGTCCCCCTCGTCGGCGAAGAAGGGTGGCCCGCCGACGCCGAGCCGCCCCCGGATACTCCTCCCGAGCCGGGCGGCTAGCCGCGCGCCAGCGTCAGGTGCCCGCATCGCGGAGCACCAGCCGGTCGCCGTCGAGCGCCAGGTGCGGCACGGCCTGGCTCGCATCCACACGCGCGCAGTAGGCGAGGTCGGCGTCGAAGCCCAGCCGCGCCAGGTCGCGGCCGTGGACCGACTCGGCAAAGCCGCGCGCCGCCGCCTCGGTCGCGGGGCCGGTCCCCGCGTACGCTTGCCACAGCCGCCAGGCCGCGCGCGCCGCGTCGTCCAGCGCCACGCGGTCGGCGCCCTCCCGCGCCAGCACCCGATCGACCAGGTAGCCGGCGGCCAGCGCGTCCTCGAGCGAGAACTGGCTGCCGTTCGCGTCGCCGCTGCAGACGAGCGTGAGGCGCGCGTCGCGCGCGCGGGCCAGCGCCAGGCCGCGCGCCACCACCGCGCCGGCGTTCAGGAAGCAGCCGACCAGCACGGCGGGCGCCGCGGCGAGCGCGGCCAGCGCCCGCGTGCCGTTCGACGTGGCCAGCACGACCGGGCGGCCGGCCAGGCCGAGCCCGGCCATCTCGGTCGGCGAGTTCCCGTGGTCGAAGCCCGGCGGCGGCAGCCCGCCCACCTCGCCGCAGAGCAGCGCCCCGCCCGGCACGCTGGCCGCCAGCGCCCGCGCCGCCTCCACCGTGCCCGCCACGTAGACCGGCGCCGCGCCGCGCTCCAGCAGCGTGACCAGCGTGGACGAGGCGCGCAGGATATCCAGCACCACGCACACGCGCCCCGCCGGCGCCGGCACGTCGCGCGGCAAGAAGGCCACTTCCAGGCGCACGTTGACTCCAGCGCGGCTTGCGGGCAGCACGGGCAGGTCCGCCGCTACGGGTGGCGCCGGCCGGTGGCGGCCTCCCAGTAGCGCGTGTCGTAGAGGCGCTCGATAGGCGGCGCCGGCCCCTGCAGGAAGCCGAGCACCGTGCGCAGGTCGAGGATCGTCTGGATGCCCGCCACGTTGATCGTCGCGTCGGGCTGGATCGCCGCGTAGTCCTCCTCGGCCTGGGCGCGCGTGAGGCCGGTGGCGGCCATGTGCAGCGCCAGCGCCTCCTCGCGGTGGGCCGGGGTGAGCGCCCAGCGCGTCGCGGCGACGTAGGCGCGGAGGAAGCGCACCAGCGCGTCCGCGTGCGCGGCCGCCCAGGCGCGCGTGGTGCCGCCCTGCGGGCCGGGGTAGTGCGGCAGGTGGTCGCGCGAGCGGCCGAGCACGCGGTAGCCCCGCGCCAGCGCCTGCTCGGTCTCGGGCGAGGTCAGGATCGCGCCGAACGTCTCGCCGCGCTCCATCGATGCCAGCCGCAGCGAGGTCGTGCCGACGGCCACCAGGCGCGGGTCGCCGCCGCGGAAGTCCACGCCCAGGTCGTGCAGGATCTGCCAGAGGATCATCACGAAGCCGGAGTCGACGGCGTCGACGGCGAGATCCTTGCCGCGCAGGTCTGCCGCCGTCTGGATCTCCGGCCGCACGACCAGCGTGCGCTCGCCGCCCGTGACAACGCCCTGGAACATGAACACGTCGGCGCCGTCGCGGGTGACGTAGGTCACCCAGTTGTCGGGGTTCGTGAACGCCAGGTCGTAGGTGCCGTCGATCACGCCGTGCATCAACTGCGCCGACGAGCGCGTGATCGTGTGCTCCACGGCCAGCCCCTCGGCGGCGAAGTGCCCCCGCGCCTGCGCCACGGCCAGCACCACCGGGGGCGTGAACGTGATCAGGCGCAGGCTGTCGCGGGCGCTCACTCGGTCGGCACGGGGATGGCGACGGCGTCCTCGAGCGACTTCACGCGCCGCCAGAACCGGCTCGGCCGGCTCTTGCCGTCCCAGCCGATCTGCTCCATGTCGGCGTACAGCTCGATCGTGTAGCCGTCGGGATCGAGGAACTCGACGCCCGCGTTGGCGCCGGGGCCCTTGCGGCCCTCGAAGGTGATCGTCACGTTGTGCTGCCGCAGCCAGTCGCGGATCGTGAACAGCGTCTCGACGCTCTCGACTTCCAGCGCGACGTGGCTGAGCTTCAGGTACTCGTTCGGCGGCTGGACGCCGCCCGGCCGTGGCGCGAAGGCGAGGGTGTGGTGGTCGGCGCCGTAGCGCAGGAACACCATGCCCTGCTCGTTCACGTCGCTCACCTTGAACGGCAGGATCTCCGTGTAGAACTTCACCGTGCGATCCATGTCCGACACGTAGTACACGACGTGGCCCAGCTTCTTGATGCGGAAGGGAATCGCCGCGGCCTTCTCGCCAGCAGTCGTGGTCGTGGGCTCCTCGGCAATCATCAGCGCTTCCTCCCGGCGGGCCGCCCATCCTCAGAGCAGGTGCCGCTCCCGCCTCGCCGTCGCTCCAACCCGCCTACAGGTGGGATTGTAAGCGTGCCCCCGGCAGGGTGCAAGCGCGCGGGCGGCGCGCGGCCGGGCGTTGCCAGCCAGTCGCTGCGGCATGGACAACCACGGCGTGTAGCGGGTATACCCGCCGGCGTGGCCGCGCGGCCAGGTAGGCCGCGCCCGGACCGGCGCGACGGGCGACGGCGGGGTGCGCAGAGCGCCGTGGGGGCCGCCGAGGGGACGGGACGATTGCCAGTTAGGGCACGCGGGAGCCCATAGCATGCGTGGGCTGGTGCTGGCGGAGCGGTATCGGCTGGAGGAGCCGCTGGGCGCGGGCGGCTTTGCCGAGGTGTACCGCGCGCGCGACTGCCGCGACGGCGCGACGGTGGCCGTCAAGGTGCTCTGCGCGGCGGACGACGCAGGACAACGGGCGCGCTTTCGCCAGGAAGCGCTGCTGCTCGCCAGCTTCGACCATCCGCACATCGTGCGAGCCCTCGACTACGCCGTGGACGGCGCGGGGCCCCCGTTCCTGGCCCTGGAGTACGTGCCAGGCCCCAGCCTGCGGCGGCTGCTCCAGGAGCGCGCCTGGGCGAGCCAGCCAGCAGCGGCGCCGTCGGCCGCGCCGCTGCTGGCGCCGGCGACCGTCCTGGCCGTGGGGCGCGCGCTGCTGGACGCGCTCGCGTACCTGCATGCGCGGGGCGTGGTCCACCGCGACCTCAAGCCCGAGAACGTGCTGCTCGCGCCAGGCGGCCTCAAGCTGCTGGACTTCGGCCTGGCCCGCCCCGCGCGCGGCACCGCGGCCACGACGACCACGCGCTTCACCGTCCTGGGCACCCCGCCCTACATGGCGCCGGAACAGGCGCTCGGGCTCGACGTGGACGGCCGCGCCGACCTGTACGCGCTCGGCGTCGTGCTCTACGAGCTGCTGACCGGCGAGTGGCCCTATCCCGCCGAGACGTTGCTCGCCCTGGCGGCCGGCGACTCGCGGCTGGCCGCCCCGCCCGAGCCGGCCCCGCATCCGGCCCTGCCGCCCGCTCTGGCTCCCATCCTGCTGCGGCTGCTGCGGCTGCCCCCAGGGCAGCGCTACGCCGACGCGGCGGCGGTGGGCGCGGCCCTGGAGCCCCTGTGGCTGGCGCTGACGCCGGCGGAGCGCGACCAGGCCGCGGCCGACCTGGCCACGGGCACGCGCGGCAGCGGTCGCGGCGCCGGCCCGGCGCGGGGCGGACAGCCGACCCCCGCCCCGGCCGCCCCGGGCGCGAGCGGCCGAGGCCGGCCGCGGGGCGCCAGGGCGGCGCTGCCCTTCCCGTCGGTGCTGGCGGGGCTGCCGGCGGGGGTGCTGCGCCTGCTGGCCGGGCGTCTAGCCGAGCAGCGCCACGCGCCGGGCGATGTCGTGCTGCGCCAGGGCGAGCCGGGCGACGCAATGCACCTGGTCGTGCGCGGTCGCTTCGCGGTCGAGCGGCAGCGGCCCGATGGCCGCCCGCAACGGCTGGCGACCGTGGGGCCAGGCGATCTGTTCGGCGAGCTAGCGCTGATCGACGGGGCGCCGCGCTCGGCCACGGTCCGCGCCCTCACGGCGGGCACGACCCGCGTGCTCGCTCGGGCCGATCTCCTCGCCGTGCTGCGCGAGCACCCCGATGTCGCGCTGGCGGTAATGGCGCGGCTCGCCCGCATGATCCGTCGGCTGGACCAGCAGCTCGCCGCGGGCGCGGCCCCGCCCCGCCGGGGCGGCCGTCGCGCCATGGCGCGGCGGTGACGGCGCCGCCGATCCCAGTATCGCCACGGCTAGTGGCACGAGTACCAGGGCAGGCCCGCCGCGTCGACCACCTCGAACTGCGCGCTCGACACTAGCGCCGACAGCTCACGCAGGTTGGGCGCCGCCCCGGGCGCGGCCGGCAGCACGAGCAGCGCCACGGCGAGCGCGGCCACTACGCCGACTGCCGCAAACGCGGCGAGGACGATCGTGCGGGCGGGCATGGGCGGCTCCTGCGAGTGAGTCCCGCGCGGCGTGCGTGTTCATCATGCCCGGAAGCGTCGGGGTTGTCAATCGCCGCCGGGAGGCGAGGGACGAGAGCCGGGGAACGGCGCCAGCGGACCGCAGTACAATAGAGCGGCTCGCCTGGCCCTGGATGCGCGAAGGCAGTGGGGACACGCTGGCGTGAGCGCGGACGATTTCATTCAGCTCGTGACGCAGGCGCTGTACGTCGTGTTGTTCGTGCTGGTTGCCGCGCGCGCGGCACGCCGGCCGCTGCGGGCGAACGTGGACGTGGCGCTCCTGTTCGGCACGACCACGCTCATCATCGCCATCGGCGGCGTTACCACGGCGCTCCACATCACGCCGCCGCCGGCCCTGGCCGCCCTCGCTAGCACGCTGCTGCTCGCACTGCCGTACCTGCTGCTGCGGCTGCTAGACGACTTCGCCGGCGTCACGCCGTGGTTGATGCGCGGCACGGCCGCCGGCCTGGCGCTGTCGGCGGTACTGCTGTTCGTGCTCCCCCCGCCCCTGCCGCTTTGGCTGGCCCTGCTGATGGTAGCCTACTTCGTCGGGCTGGTGGGCTACGGCGCCGTTGCCTTCGTGCGCCAAGCGGGCCAAACCCGCGGCGTGACCCGCAGTCGGATGCTCGCGGTGGCCTGGGGCTCCGGCTGCCTGGGGCTGATGCTGCTCGTAGTCGGCTTCGCGCTGGCCTGGCCGAGTCTGGCGGACCTCTGGACGATGCTCGCCCACCTGGCGGGGCTGGCCTCGGGCGTGTGCTACTTCCTGGGGTTTGCGCCGCCGACGTGGCTGCGCCGCGCCTGGCAGGAGCCAGAGCTGCGCGCCTTCCTGGGCCGCGCCGCCAGCTTGCCGCGCCTGCCCGACACCGACGCGATCCGCCGCGAGCTGGAGCGCGGCGCGGCGAGCGCGCTGGGCGGGCCGCACGCGACGATCGGCTTGTGGGACGAGGCCGCGGGCGTGCTCCGCTTCGAGCGCCCGAGCGCGGCCACCGCGCCCGGGCCCGACGGCCGTGCGGACGCGGCGACCGGCGAGCGATGGTTCGAGGTGCCCCCGGGCCAGCTGATCGCCGGCCAGGCGTTCGCCGCGCAGCGCGCGCTGTTTACCGAGAACGTCGGCCGCGACGACCCGGCCAACGCCGCGGTCTACCGCGCCCACGACGTCGTGGCCGTGCTGGTCGCGCCGATCACGGCCGGGGAGCGGCGGCTGGGGGTCCTCGTGGCCTACGCTCCGCGCGCGCCGATCTTCGCGGACAGCGACCTGGCGCTGGTCCGGCTGCTGGCCGACCAGGCGGCCGTCGTGCTGGAGAGCCGGGCGCTCATCGACGAGGCGGCGCGCGTCCAAGCGCGCGAGGAGGCGACGCGGCTGAAGGACGACTTCCTGTCGTCGGCGGCACACGACTTGCGGACGCCGCTCACGACGCTGCTGGGCCAGGCCCAGCTCCTGGCGCGGCAGGCGAGCCGGGACGCGCTCAGCCCCGTCTATACGACCGGCATCGAGCGGCTGGTGCGCGAGGCGCAACGGCTGAGCACGCTGGTGACGGAGCTGCTCGACGCGTCGCGCGCCGACCGGGGCCAGCTCGTCGGCCCCCGCGAGCCCGTGGACCTAACGGTCTCGGCCTACGAGTCGTGCGAGCGGCGCAGCACCGAGCGGCATCCGTGCCGCGTCGTGGCCGACGGCCCGGTCGTGGGCGACTTCGATCCGGTGCGCATTCAGCAGCTCCTCGACAACCTCATTGAGAACGCCGTGAAATACAGTCCCGAGGGCGGGGAGGTGCGGGTGCGGGTCTGGGCGGAGGACGGGGTGGCGCGGCTGAGCGTGGCCGACCGCGGTATCGGCATCCCCGCCGCCGATCTCCCGCGGCTGTTCGACCGCTATCACCGCGGCACGAACGTGGACGACCGCCGCTTTTCGGGCATGGGGCTGGGCCTCTACATCTGCCGCGGCATTGCCGAGCAGCACGGCGGCCGCATCTGGGCCGAGAGCGCGCCGCAGCAGGGGACCACGTTCCACGTCGCGCTGCCGCTGCCCGTGGCGCTCGCGGCCGAGGGGGGCGCCGCGTGAGCGCAGGTCCCATCCTGGTCGTGGACGACGATCCGTCGATCCGGGCCGTGGTCGCGCAGATTCTGGACTTCGAGGGCTACCCGGTACAGACCGCGACCGACGGCGCCGAGGCGCTGGCGGCCGTCGCCCAGGCGCGGCCGTCGCTCGTGCTGCTCGACATGCGCATGCCCGTGCTCGACGGCTGGGGCTTCGCCCGCGCGCTCGCCGCCCGCGGAGAGCAGCTGCCGATCGTGGTGATGACGGCCGCGCAGGACGCGCGGCGCTGGGCGGAGGAGATCGGCGCGGCGGGCTACCTGGCGAAGCCCTTCGAGCTGCCCGACCTGCTGGCCGTCGTCGAGCGCCTCGGCCCCAGCCCCGGCGGCGAATGACGCGGCCGGCCGGGATGAGGTAGGGCCGGGGCAGCGGCGTTGCCGCATTCCGCGCCCCCCGGCCGCCCGGCCTCGGGCGGCCACGAGGCGACCGCGCTCCCGGACGCGCGTGGAGGGCGAACATGGCAAGCCGATCCGCATGGCCCGGTTTCATCGCCAGCCTCGGGCTCGTCGCGCTTGTGGCCTGCGCCCCGGCCACCGCCCCGGCGGCCTCCGCCAGTCGCCCCACCGCCGGGGCGGAATCGCGCCCGGCCCCTGCTGGCTCGCCGCAGGCTGAGGGGCAAGCGACCGCGCCGGCGGGCTCCTCCCAGAATTCGGGGGCTGGAGCGGCCGCCTCCCCGGCGTTGCAGGCGGTGATCGACGGCGCGCGGCAGGAGGGGCAGCTCACGCTCGCCTGGGACTCGATCGACGACAGCGACGTGCGGCAGCGGCTGGCCGCCGGCTTCGACCGGGCCTACGGTCTGAACGTGAACGTGCAGTGGTCCGCCGGGCTGTCGATGCCCCAGATGGCAAGCCGCATCGCGCAAGAGTACCAGGCGGGGCGGCCGGCGACGAGCGACGTGCTGCTGGGCTCGGAGTCGCACGTCGTCGCCATGATGCGCGCCGACGCGCTGACGCCTGTCGACTGGACGAGCTGGGCGCCGCACATCCGCGACGCGCGACTGGTGGCGCCGAACGGCGTGGCCGTCGAGCTGGCGACCCGCACGCCCGGCATCACCTACAACACCAGCCGCCTGAGCGGCGGCGCGGTGCCCGCGAGCATGCAGGACTTGCTGAAGCCGGAATACAAGGGGCGCCTCGCCTCGACGACGTATGCGGCGAACTTCGACCGGCTGGCGAGTCCCCAGCTGTGGGGCCGGCAGCGCACGCTGGACTACGTGGCGAAGCTGGCCGACCAAGTGGCGGGGCTAATCCGCTGCGGCGAGCCCGAGCGGGTGGCGAACGGCGAGTTCGACCTGCTGGCCCTGGACTGCGGCGCCGAGGACGCGCGCTCGCTCCAGGTGAAGGGAGCGCCGCTGGGCCACGTCATCGCCTCCGACGCGGCGCTGCTCTCCTACTGGTATCTGGGCGTGCCGCGCAACGCCGCCCACCCGAACGCGGCCAAGCTCTGGGTGGACTACATGCTGAGCCGCGAGGGCCAGGACCTGATGTACGAGTCGGACTACCTCGACCACCACCTAGTGCCCGGCTCGAAGGTGGCGCCCGACATCGAGCGGTTGCAGGCGAGCGGCATCAAGTTCACCGAGATCAACGTGCAGTTCGTGCAGCGCGACGATCCGCAGGCGGTCGAGAGCGTGCGCGCCGAGCTGCAGAACTTGCTCCAGAAGCAGTAGGGGCCGCCGGCTCCCTCTTAGCGCCCCGCCCGGACAGCGCCAGCGGGCGCGAGGGCGGGCATGACGCGCTCGGCGAACAGGCGCAGGCTGCGCAGCGCCACGGCGTGGGGCATGCCGCCGAAGTGGAAGGTGCCCGACACAGTGGTGAGGCCGAGCGTGTCGCGCCAGTAGGCGAGCGTATCGGCGCAACGGGCCGGGTCGCCCACGATGATGTGACGCTTCGCCAGCTCGTCCTGGTAGTCGGCGGGCGACGGCGGGTGGGGGACGTTCCACGAGCCGCGGTCGTGGGCGACGCGGTAGTAGTTCAGCCAGTAGGGCTCGGCCTCGCGGCGCGCGGTGGCGTCGTCCGCGGCCACGTACATGTGGAACTTGCCGAGGATCTCGCGGCGCGCGGGATCGTGGCCGTGCGCGCGCAGGGCGTCCTGGTAGACGCCGATCCAGTGCCGCAGCACCGTCGGGTCGTAGGTGAAGGGCAGCGTCATGAGGTGGAAGCCCTGCTCGCCGGCCCAGCGGAAGGTGTCGTCGCTGCGCGAGGCGCCGACCCAGATGCGCGGATGGGGCCGCTGCACCGGCTTGGGCAGCACCTGCACGTCCGTGTAGTCGTATAGCTCGCCGTGGTGGTTGACCGGCGCGTCGGACCAGGCCTGGAGCAGCACCGCGGCGTGCTCGCGCAGCCGCCGCGCGCTGTCCGCGTAGTCGATGGCCGCGCCGCTGAACTCCTCGGGCGTGGCACCGCGCCCGATGCCGAACTCCAGCCGGCCGTTCGAGATGACGTCGACCATCGCGTAGGCCTCGGCGTTGTGCAGCGGATGGTGGAGCGCCAGCACGCTGATGGCGACGCCCAGGTGGATGCGCTGGGTCGTGCTGGCGAGCGCCGCCAGGAAGACGGGCGGGTGGGGGATCTGGCCGCCGAACGCGTGGAAGTGGTGCTCGGTGACCCAGGCGTCGTCGAAGCCGAGCGCCTCCGCCTCGCGGATCTGCGCGAAGAGCTGCTGGTAGACCGCGGGCACCGGCCCGTCGAGCGCGGGGAGGTACGTGTTCAAGTAGTGGACGCCGAACCGCATCAGCCCCCCTCCTATCGCGTGCCCCTCACCGCGCGCTAGCAGACGCCTCCTGCGGCCTACTGTATGAGCCAGGCCAGGTGCATGGCAAGCGTCAGGATCGCTGACGCTCCCCGCAGGTCAGCCGGCGGTATAGTGGTGGCGTAGCGACCGACGTGGGCAACTGGAGCAGATGATGAGCGTTCGGCGGCAAGTCTACTTAGGGGAGAACGAGGACCGCGCGCTTGCGGATGAGAGTCGGCGGACCGGGCGGTCTATGAGCCAGCTTATTCGCTGGGCGATCGAGCACTGCTACGGCAGCGGCCGGCGGCGCTCGTGTGACGAGGCGGGCGCGCTGGCCGTGCGGCTCCGGGCTATCCCTTCGCCCGACGATCGCTTTGCGGATGACCTGGAAACGATCCAGGCCTCGCAGCCCTTGGCGGGCAAGCCAGAATGGCGCAGCTAGTCGACTCCAGCATCTCCTCGGTCTTGTCGCTGCTCGCGTCCATGCCCGGATCTGGTCAGACCTTGCGACCATCGGCCAGCCGATCGGCGCTCACGACCTACTAATCGCGGCCACGGCTCTCGCACACGGCTACGCGGTGCTCACCAATAATCTGCGCGAGTTTCAGCGGGTCGCGGGGCTCGTAGTTCGCCAGCCGAACTGGTAAGTGCGCCGGCTTTGACGCTTCGCGCGGGGCAGTGCTAGACTGCCGCAGCATCAGGCC
Organism: Pseudomonadota bacterium; assembly: GCA_021325365.1. The sequence continues at coordinate 20,743 of JAJPHF010000172.1, read as the reverse complement.
CCGTGCGCCACGCCGCCCGTACTAGTCTCCGGCGTGGCGTTGGCGCTCCGCCCGCCGCGTGACCTCTCGCACCCGCCACCCGCGTCAAGGAAGCGCCCCCTGAGTGGCCTCGATCAAAGGAGTCTCTCATGATACCGGTATGGTCCGAGTGGCGCCGCTCTCTACCGCTGGCGCCGGCGCTGCTCGGGCTGGCGCTAGCGGTCGCGTGCGCGCCGCCCGCCTCGCCGGCGAGCGCGCCCACGGGGGAGCAGGCCGCCGGGGCGGCAGGGCCAGCGGCCGCGCCCGCGCCGGCGCCCGTCTCGCTGCGCCTGCACCTGCCGTCGCGCTCGACGTCATACCTGCCCTGGTATCTCGCCATCGAGCGGGGCTACTTCCAGGAGCAGAACCTGGACGTGGAGATCTTGCAGGCGCCGGGGGCCACGGGCGTGAAGGCGCTGGTGGCCGGCGAGATGCAGTTCTCCGGCGCGGCGTCGTCGGCGGTCCCGGCGATTGCGCAGGGCACGCCGCTGAAGGTCATCTACGTGCAGTCGGCCAAGGCGAACTACTGGTTCACCACGCGGCCCGAGATCAACACTCTTCAGGATCTGAAGGGCAAGCGCGTGGTGGTGCCGAACCTGAGCCAGGCCGACACCTACTCGCGCCTGCTGGTGACCGCGATGGAGCGCGCCGGCATGGACCCGGCGAACGACGTCACCTTGATCGGCGCTGGCTCGGCGGGCGGCGGCGGCTCCGACATCCTGGTGGGCGCGCTGGTCGCGGGGGTGGCCGATGGCATGGTGGGCAACGTGCTCCAGCGCCTCACCGCCGAGAACCAGGGCTTCCACACGATCTACTCGTTCGGCGAGGAGTCGCCAGACCTCCAGGGCGGCATCCTGACGTCCGAGGACATGCTGGAGAAGCGGCCCGACGTGCTGCGGCGGTTCCTCGTCGCCGCGGTCAAGGGCACGCGGGTGATGGAGCAGGACCCGGACACGAGCGTGGACGTGCTGCTGAAGTACGTGGAGATGGACCGTGGCGACGCGGCGAAGGGGCTCAGCTACGTGCGGCCGCTGATGGCGAAGGACGGCCTGATCACGCCGGCCGAGCAGGAAGCGGGGCTGGCGACGATGAAGGAGAGCATTCCCGACGCCGACAGCCTGACGGTGGCGCAGGTGTTCGATCTCGCCCCGCTGCAAGACGCCATCCGCACCGTCGACGCGAGCGGCTGGAAGGCGAAGTGACCTTCGATCCGGATGGCAGATGACGCGCAATCGCGCTGGCAAGGCTGCTCAACCAGGGGAAATAGGGCGGGGTCTCGTACCCCGCCGCCCGGTCATGGGGACGACCACCGGACGGCAAGGGTGCGACGTGGAATACTACAAGCGTCGTAAGCGTTCAGCTCCCCCACCCTGAGGCCTGGGCGCGAGCTTGCCTCACGAGGCGCGGCGCGCTACAACCGCGGCATGTCGGCCAATTCCTCCCGCCCCCCTTCATCCGATCCGCCGCAGGCACCAGCGCGCTCGAAAAATCCTCCCTCCGTACGGAAGCGCGGCGGTCAACTGGTCGGCGTACAACCGGTTCGCGGCGGAGCGGCGGTAGGGCATGGCGGGCCGAGAAGGACTCGCCATGCGCGAGCTCAGAGTCGCACCAGCCTGACCCTGTGGGCACGCTCGTCCCGGCCTGCATAGCCGTGTCCGCGCCCAGCTTCTGGGTTGCCGGCGAGCGGGTTACCCAACGCTGCTATACTGGGGCCAGTACGGGGCGGTGCCGTACCGGCCCGACCTGCCAGATGGTTTATGGAACGTCAGCTCCCGGTCGTTCGCCATGCGCCCTTACCCGCCGCGGCGGACGGGGTGGGCGCGTTGTGCGCCCAGAGCGGGGACTGGTGGCGTTGGCTCGACCTGCCGAGTTCCACCGCCTTCCGCTACGAGCACCCCGCCGGCGGCTTCACCGCGCGACGCGAGCCGCGGAAAGGTGGGGTCTACTGGTACGCTTACCGCAAGCGGCACGGCGTCGTGCACAAAGCGTATCTCGGCAAGGTGCGCGACCTGACCGCGGCGCGCCTGCATGCGGTCGCGGTCGAGCTGGCGCGCCGCTCGAGCGAGGCACGCCGATCCCGGGCCGCTCCCCGCATCGGGCCGGCGGGATATGCCGCGGCAGCGCTCCACAACCTCCCTGCCCACCTGCCGCGGCTGATCGGGCGGGAGCAGGAACTACAGGCGCTCTGCCAAGCCTTAGGGGCGGCCGAGCGCGGCTTACTCACGCTCACCGGGACCGGGGGCAGCGGGAAGACCCGCCTAGCGCTCGAGGTGGCCGCCGCCATACGCGACCAATTTGCCGATGGCGTCTGGTTCGTCGAGTTGGCGGGCATCGGCGACCCGGATCTCGTCCCGCGGGCGGTGGCCGCGGCGCTGCGCCTGCGCGAGACGCCGGGCCGCCCCGTGACCGAGAGCGTGCGCCGGTTCCTGCGCGAACGATCACTCCTGCTGATGCTAGACAACTGCGAGCACCTAGTCGATCCCTGCGCCCGGCTGGTCGATGACCTGTTGTCCCACTGCCCCGGCCTGCGGGTCCTGGCCACGAGCCGCGAGCCGCTGCGCATCGCGGGCGAGGTCACCTGGCGGGTGACCGGCCTGCCGGCGCCGGACCCCGGGTCGCCGCCGTCGGATCCGGTCGAGCTTGCTCGTTTCGCCGCGGTCCGCCTTTTCGCCGAGCGGGCGCGGGCGGCCCGGCCGGAGTTCGCCGTCGGGCCGCGGAACGCCCGTGCCATCGGCGAGATTTGCGGGCGGCTCGGCGGGCTGCCGCTGGCCCTGGAAATCGCCGCCGCCCGCGTGCGCGTGCTACCCCCCGAAGCGATCGCAGCCAACCTGGACGACAGCTTCCGGCTCCTGACCGGCGGGAGCCGGACCGCACCCATGCGCCAGCAGACGCTGCGCGCGGCGCTCGACTGGAGTCACGACCTCCTGGACACGGAGGAGCGCACTCTCTTCCGTCGCCTGGCCGTCTTCGCCAGCGGGTTCGACCTGGCGGCGGCGGAGGCGGTCGCCGCCGGAAGCCCCATCGGGCGGACCGATGTGTTGGATCTTGTGGCGCGGCTTGTCGACAAGTCGCTGATTCAGGCCGACCAGCCGGATGGCGCGGCGCGCTATCGCCTCCTTGAGCCGGTGCGCCAGTACGCGCGCGAGCGGCTAACCGATAGCGGGGAGTTCCGGGCGGTCGAAGCCCGGCATGCCGCCCACTTCCTGCGCCTGGCCGAGGAAGCCGAGCCCTACCTCATGAGTGCGGACCGCCACCGCTGGGTGGCGCGCCTGGAGACGGAGCACGATAACCTGCGGTCGGCGCTGTCGCGGCTGCTCAGTGCTGGTGAGGTGGAGCCAGGCGTGCGGTTGGCCGCGGCGTTGGCACCGTTCTGGTCGGAGCGAGGACGCCTGAGCGAAGGGCGAAGCTGGCTGGAGCGGGCGCTGGCGACGGGCGGCCTGGGCCTCCCTGCGGCGCTGCGTGCGAAGGCGCTCACTGGCGCCGGGATGCTGGCGATGCTTCAGAGCGATGGACCGGGCGCCCGCACCCTCCTCGCGGAGAGCCTCCCGCTCTGGCGCGCGCGCGGGAACGCGCGGGGAGCTGCCGATGCGTTGGGCATGCTGGCACATGCCGTCCACTTCGAGGGCGACGTCCCCGCGATGATTGCAATGGGCGAGCAAAGCTTGGCCCTCTACCGAGAGCTGAATGACCGTCAGGGCATGGCAGGCGCGCTCGGCCAGTTGGGGCATGCCGCCTGGCACCAGCAAGAGTATTCCTCCGCGTGGGCGCTGCTCCGAGAAGCGCTGGCGCTGTTGCGAGAACTAAAGAGCAGTTGGCCTACTTGGAACCCATTCATGTCCACCACGCACGTACTCTGGACGCTCGCCAACGTCGCCCGCGACCAAGGCGACAACCCCACCGCCCGTTCGCTGTACACCGAGAGCATGGTCGCCGCCCAGGAACAGGGAAGCGCTTTCCACGTGGCGATTCTGCTGGACTCCTTCGCGTCGCTCGCCGCCGCCGAGGGGCAGGCCGCGCGGGCCGCCCGGTTGCTGGGGGCAGCCGAGGCCGTGCGCAAGGCCAGCGACGTTACGTTGGCGCCCGTTTACCGCCGCGACTTCTACGACGCCATCATCGCGGCCGTGCATGCTGCTCTCGATGCGAGAGCGCTGAAGGCGGCGTGGGCGGAAGGGCGCGCGATGGCCTGGGAGCAGGCCATCACGTACGGTTTGACGGACACCGTCGATCCCCCAGACTTATCGACGCGACCCACCGGCAGCAGGTGCGCTCGGACGGGCGCGACTGGCGCCCCTGATCGCCTCACCGCCCGCGAAGTGGAGATTCTACGCCTCCTGGCCGGGGGCAAGAGCAACCCGGCGATTGCGGACGAGTTGGTGTTGAGCGTTTACACCGTCGAGCGGCACGTCGCCAACATCTATACCAAGATCGGGGTTCACACGCGCGTCGAGGCCACCGCCTACGCGCTCCGCCACAGTCTCCTCTAGCCTCGCCCGGTCGGCTTCACGCTCATGGACCGGCCTACATACCGTCTCCTGCCCCACCTACATACGCAAGATGGCTGAATTCCGCGATGATCGCCGACCCACTGAGTGGTAGCGTTGGCCTTGGGAGCGTTCCTGGACGGGGGTGGGTAGCCACGACCCGATCCTTTCGTCGTCTCCCACGATGACGCGGCCAGAACTGAGGCAGGAGGGACAGTCATGCTAAGGAAGCTGAAGTGGGTCTTCGTGCTCTACCTCTTGGGCATGGCGGCGCACGGAGGGACCGTAATGGCGACAGAAGGATCGATGATCACAAGCAGCACGGTGTCACGGGGCCGCTTCGATGAGATCGACGTCCAGACCGGCAACGGCCAGGCCCATCAGGCCAGCATCAAGATGATGGGAGCGTCCGACGTGTACGTAATATCCAACACGATCGCGCCGGGCGGTCAGACCGGCTGGCATACCCACCCTGGCCCGAGCCTGATCACGGTACAGGCCGGTACCGTCACGGCTTACGATGGCGACGATCCTACCTGCACGCCCCAGGTGTATCAGGCAGGAAGCGGGTTCATCGATCCGGGCGACGGACACGTGCATCTGCTGCGCAACGAGGGCAGCGTGGATGCAGTCACCATCGCCGTGCAGATCCTTCCTGCCGACGCGGCGCGGCGGATCGACGCGCCAGCCCCCAGCCACTGCCCCTTCTAGGTAGCGTAGTCGGGGTAGCCGTGGGGGCGGACGGCGGCGGCGTAGCGGTCGCGGAACTGCTCCTTGTCGCCGCCGCGCAGCGCCCACACGCGCGCGGCCCAGCCCCAGAGCAGGAACGGGTGGGCGCCGAGAGCGTAGAGCGCGCCGTAGTCGTGCTCCATCAGCGCGCGGCGCTCCTCGGCGCTCAGGTCGCGGCCGACCAGGTAGGCCGCGGGGCCGGCGGCGAAGCGGGCCAGCGCGTCGGCGTCGAGCACTGTCTCGCGCAGCACCTTGTCGACCTGGTAGCGGCTCATGGCGCGGTCTCCCCGTGCAGCGTCCAGCTAAAGAACGGCGTGGTGCTCGTGTCGAGCGGCACGGCGTCGGCCTCGGTCGCCGGCTGGCCTCCCGCCAGCCCGACGAGCAGCACGAAGTTCAGGAACGCGGCCGTCAGGTTGCCCGCCTGCTGCATCCGCTCCCACGTCGCCAGCGCCAGCAGGCCGTCCACGTCGCCGCGGCCGATCAGCTCGACCGCGCGCTCGTCGAACGCCGGGTCGGGCGCCGCGCGCATGACGCGCGGCCCGCCGATCTCGACGGACAGGTGGCCACTCGCGACGACGGCGACGCGCAGTCGCGCCGGCAGCGCCGCGATGGCCGCGCGCAGCGCCTCGCCGACGGCGTAGAAGCGGCGGGCGGGCGGCAGCGGCGGCGCCATGACGTTGCTGAAGAAGGGGATGATCGGCAGGTCGGCCGCGGGGCGCAGGTAGGTGAGCGGCACGACGAAAGCGTGGTCGAGCGTGTACTCGTCGGACCACGCCACGTCGAGCCCGTGGTCGTAGCTCGCCTCGACAAGCGCGCGCGCCGTGGCCGGGTCGCCGGGCGCCCGGTAGGCGGGCAGGCCAAACTCGCGCCTCTCGTGGGCGAACGGGCCTTGCGCCTGCGGCGCCTTGCCCAGCAGGAACGGCGGCATGTTGTCCATGAACCACTGGTTCAGGTGGTCGTTCGCCACGACGAGGAGGACGTCCGGCCGGGCCGCCGCGAGCTGTCGGCCCATGTCGGCGAAGCGGTCGCGGGCAGCACGCGCCGGCCCGGACGGCTCAGGCTGCTGGAAGCGGCGGTGCAGGGCGGGATTGTGCTGCACGCCGATGAGCTGGACGAGCTGCGCCATGCCTGCCTCGCTTCTCGCCGTGATGAGAGCTTGCAACGACGATTACGCCGACGCCCGGCCAACCGGACGCCCGGTCCCGCGCCGGGGGCCGCCGCGGCCGCGCGGCGCTGTCGGATCGGCTATCCATTCGGTCAGAATAGGATGCGCGGTATTCTACGGCACGCCGCGGCCACTACACAGTCTCTACGCCGCAGCCGCTACACAGTCTCTACGCCGCGCCGGCCGCCGCCGGGTGTGCCTCAAGCCCGCCACAGCATACGGGCGGGAGTGGCGGACTGCACCCTCCAGCGCGGCCTCATTATCCGCCTCGTGGCGTACCACCGCCACAGCATACGGGCGGGATTGGCGGGCTGCACCATCCATTGGCGCACGGCAGGAGTGCTCCCCAGCATTTTGCGGCCGGTCCCGCGGCCGCGCCGTAGCCATGTCCCTCCCCCCCCCCCCCCCGCTGCTCGCGGCGCCTCGTCCTGCTCCCCGCGTCCCCCGGACGACCGCCCCCTGCCAATGCCTTCTCTTGTAGGGGCTACGAGCTCAACGAGCGGCGGGGCACTGAGGCCGGACGATCGCCCCCCGCCAATGCCTTCTCTTGTAGGGGCGCTGCTTGCTGCGCCCTGCCCGGTCGCCACCCGGCCCGGTGTCCCAGCGAACCCGGCACGCGCTTCCCGTCCTCCCCCTCTCCTAAGGTAGAGGGGGGCAGGGGGGTGAGGTCCGTCCTTCCCCCTCTCCCTCTGGGAGAGGGTCGGGGTGAGGGCCCGCCTCCGTCGGCGGACCCCAGGGCCGGATCGGATATCACTCGGGTTTGGGCAGATAGTAGCCGACGCCGGGGCGGGTGAGGAGGTAGCGAGGATTGTCGGGCGAGGGCTCGATCTTGCGCCGGACCCGCGCGATGTTGACGTGCAGCAGGTGCCGGTCGGCCGCATACTCGGCGCCCCAGACGCGCTCCAGCAGCTGGTGCTGGGTCAGCACCAGGCCGGGGTAGCTCGCCAGGCTGGCGAGAAGCTGATACTCGGTAGGAGTCAGCCGTAGCTCCACGCCGCCGAGCGTGACGCGGTGTGTCGCGAAGTCGATCGACAGATCGCCATAGGTGTAGCGGGCGCTCGGCTTCTCGGCCGCCGCGCGGGCGCGCCGTAGCACGGCCTTCACGCGGGCAAGTAGCTGGTCGACGCCGAAGGGCTTCGGCAGGTAGTCGTCGGCGCCGGCCTCCAGGCCGCGCACGATGTCCTCCTCGGCGCCCCAGGCCGTGATCATGATGATGTAGACGTCGGAAAACTCGCGGACGCGCCGACAGACCGTGAGGCCGTCCAGGCCGGGCAAGCCAATGTCGAGCAGGATCATGGCCAGGTCCTCGCTGCTGGCGAGATCGAGTGCCGTCGTGCCATCCTCGGCCACCAGGACTCGATAGCCCGCCAGCTCGAGCGAGCGGCGCACCAGGCGGAGCATGCCCGGATCGTCTTCCGCCAGGAGCAGAGTCGGCGCCTTCGTCGCCATGGCAACGTCCCCCTCGGCCCCGTCGAATGGCCGTGTCGGCCCCGCGTCCCGCGGCGGTCACGCCGAGCCACGTGCCAGCGCGCGCTCCACCGCGTCCAGGAGCGCATCGGCGCTCACCGGCTTCACCAGGTAGCCCGCCACGCCCGCGGCGAGTGTACGGTCCTTGTCGGCGGGCCCAGCGCTCGCCGTCAGCACGAGCACGGGCAGCTCTGCCGTCTCGGGCGTCGCCCGCAAGGCTTGCAGCACCTGCCAGCCGTCCAGCTCGGGCAGGCGCAGGTCGAGCACCATCAGCTGCGGCCGAGCCTTGCGGGCGAGCGCCAAGCCGGTCTCGCCGTCGGCGGCGATCAATGGCCGATAGCCGCCGAGCCGCAGCGTGACCTGGGCGAAGCGGCGGAGGTCCGGGTCGTCCTCGACCAGCAGCACCGTGCTCCGATTGCTCACGTGTCCTCCCAACACGGGATGGTGAACCAGAACGTAGTCCCCTGCCCCACTCCCGGCGATTCCGCCCAGATCCGCCCCCCCTGGGCCTCCACGATCCCCTGACAGATGGCCAGCCCCAGCCCGGTGCCACGGGTCGTCCGCGTGACGTTGGTGTCCAGGCGATGAAAGCGCTCGAACACGCGGGCCAGGTGCTCGGCGGGAATGCCCAGGCCCTCGTCGCGCACGCTCACCAGCACGTCGCCGTTGCGCGCGTCGGCCGCCAGGTGAATCTCACCGCCGCCGGGCGAGTACTTGACGGCGTTGTCGAGCAGGTTCAGCAGCACTTGTCGGACCCGGCGCGAGTCGCCGCGGGCCAGCGGCAGGTCCGGCGGCAGCCGGCAGACGAAGGCGTGGTCGACGGCGCGCGGCGCCAGCTCGGCAACCACTTCCTCGGCCAGCTCGGCCAGGCTGAGCGGCTCCGGCGTGATCGGCAGCCTACCGGCCTCGAGACGCTGCGCGAGCAGGAGATCCTCGATCAGCGCCGAGAGCTGGTCGGCCGCGCGGTCGATCGCCTCCAGGAACTCGCGCCGCTCGGCCGGACGGATGCGCGGCCCGAAGCGCAGCAGCGCCGTGGCGTACCCCTTGATCGCCGCCAGCGGCGTGCGCAGCTCGTGCGAAACGGTCGAGAGCAGATCGGACTTGTGCTGGTTGGCGACCTCAAGCTGCGCCAGCGCCTCGGCCAGCTCGCGCGTGCGCTCGGCGACTTTCTGCTCCAGGTTGGTGTACGAGTCGCGCAGCCGCTCCGTCATGCGGTTGAACTCCTCCGCCAACGTCTCCAGCTCATCGCCCGTGTGGACTTCGATGCGCTGGTCGAGGGCTCCACCGCCGATGCGTGCGGCGCCGTCCTGGAGCGCCTGAATCGGCCGGACCATGCGGCGGGCAAGAACAAAGCTGGCGAGCACCGCCAGCCCGAGGCCGATGAGCAGCAGCGTCGCGGTGCGTGCGGCCGACCAGAACAGTGGCTGAAACGCCTCGTCAAGCGGCTGCTCCACGAACACTGTCCAGCCAGGCGGGTCGATCCGGCGATACGCCGTGAGCACCATCCGGCCGCGCGGGCCGCGGGCGATCGTCACGGGGTCCGGCGGCGGCTCGCCGGGCACGGGGGGTGGCAGCGCTGCCTGGACCTGGCTCAGCCCCGACAGATCGGTGGGCTGGAGGACCAGGCTGATGTCGGGGTGCGCGATCAGCCGGCCGCTCGCGTCCACCACGTACGCGTAGCCCGCGTGACCGATCCGGATTTGCGTCACGACTTCCCAGAGCAGCTTCAGGCTCACTTCGGCCGCCGTAACGCCACCGCCCGCGCCCGGGTCGCCGATGGCAATGGTCATGTACGGCTCCGACTGGTTGCGAAAGTACACCGGGCTGAAGTAAGTGCGGCCGCCCCGCGCTTCCGCGAACCGCGGCTCGGCGGAATGGTCAACCGCCTGGGTTGGCAGGTTCATGGTGATCCGCGAGTACCGCACCACCTCGTGGCCAGTAGCGTCCAGGTAATCGATCTCGGTAATGGCGGGCGCCTGCCGGGATAGGCGCCGGAAGTCGTCGAGTCGCTGCTCGGGCGACACGACGTCGGCGGCCCAGGCGGGGGGGATGGTCGCGTCGACGGCGCGCTGAATCTCGCGCACGAACTGCTCGATGGTGACGGCCGCCGTCGCGGCTTGCTCGCGCTGGAGGGCGACGAGCGCCGACTGGTTCTCTAGATAGGAGAAGTACAGCTCTATGAGACCGCTGGTCAGCAACGCGCCGCTGACCAGCACGACGAAGATCACCACGTACTTGCGGACGAGCTGGCCACGCGGCCGGCCAGTGGCGGCCGCGCAGCGGGCACGGGGCGCAGCGGGCGGCCGCGCGGATGGGCCCGCGGCCGGCACCGCCTCGTTCATCGCACGACATCCATGGCATCGGCCAGCAGGACGCGCGGCCAGCTCCCACGCCGCGAGCCCCGCCACGCACGAGCGGCCGGCGGTGGCCGGAATCGTGCAGCCTCACGGGCCCCTCGCCTTCCCGAAGGCAACGCAAACCAGGCCCAACCGGCGCGCGTGGCCGGTCGGGCGCTACTATGCCGCGTGCCCCGCCAATTGTCAAGCGCGCGTGGCGCCACCCCTACGGTAGCGGGGGGCGCTCACACAGCGCTCACAATGGGGGCCGCGTCGCTCACAATCCGCTCACAATAGCGCGCGCTCGCTGGCCCCCGCGTCGCGGAGCTGCTCGGGCAGAGCGCCCAGCCGACGAACAGGCGGCTCTCTCGCCACGCGACCAGAAGCCCCCGGGGCACCCCCGGGGGCTTCTGCTGCGGCAGGCTGGAGCGGGGCTAGGGCGTGCGGCGGCGCGCCCGCAGGCCGGCCGCCAGGCCGAGGGCGAAGAGCCCGCCCGCCAGCAACAGCACGCTGTCCGCCTCGGGTACGCCGGGCACCTCGGCGAAGCGCCCCCCGGCCGCCGGACCCGCGATAATCATGCCGGTCGGCGCGGGTGGCGGCGGGGGCAGGAGCGGTGGCGGCGGCGGCGCGAGCGCCAGCGGCGGCAGGAGCAAGGGCACCGGCGGCGCTACCCGGGTGGCGATCCCAGGCGCGGTGATCGTGCCGACCGCGAAGACGCCCGGCGCGAAGACCACCGTGACGGTCGACCCTTGCAGCGCGTTGCCGGTCGTGGCGCCAGTACACGTCACCGTCGCCCCGCCGCCGACGACTGGCGTACACGCGATGCCCTCGAGGCCGGTGGTGGTCGAGAAAACCGCCACCGGGACGACCCCTGCTGCGACCCCCGCCGGCACCGTGGCTGTCACGGTCCACAGCATGCTGCTGTTGACGCGCCCGGTACCCGACACGGCGCCGACCGCCTGGCAGCTATCCCCGGGCGTCACCGCGCACGGCACGCCGGGCTGTCCGCTGGCGGTCACCAGCGCCACGGCCTGCTGCGTCGTCAGGCTGGTGCCCGGCGTGGGCGTGACGGTGGCGCCGGTGCCGACCACTGCTCCCGTGGACGGTGGGGGAGCCCAGGGATGTGAGATGACGATACCACGGACGTTAGGCGTGGATGCCTGAGAGTGGGTTGGGCCAGGCCGCGCGGCGAGCGCCGACGGCCACGCTGGCGGAGAGCGAGCCTCGCTAGCGCGACCGCCGGCGTGCCTGGGGCCCCAGACGCCGCTGGAAGATGGAGCGTGGGGCGCGACTCCCCCTCCGCGCCAGCTCGCTCCATCTACAGTCTTAAACGAATGCCCCGCCAAAATGTTACAGAGTCAACACCCCGTTGCCACTCGCCTACCGATCGGGCGTTACGCGGGCCGCCACTACCAGGGAACCGTAATAGCGGCGCCCGGGCCGCTACAGCCCTGTCGTCGAGGCCAGCACGTGGGGGCTCGCTGGTCAAAACGGCGAAAGGCCCCGATTTGCTCGGGGCCTTTCGCCGTCGCGCGTAGGGAGCCGCGACGCTAGGCCGGGGCGGCGGCGCGGGGCTTGGCCGCGCGGCGGGACTTGCCGGTGCGACCGGCGGTGGGCGCGGCGGCCGCGTCCTGCCCGTCCCGCGTGGCGCTCGGCTCCAGCGCGTTGGCGAGCACCTCGGCCACGGTATCCACGAGCACGAACTCCATGTCGCGTCGCACCTCGGGCGGGATGTCCTCCAGGTCGCGCTCGTTGCGACGCGAGAGGATGACGCGCCGGATCCCGGCGCGGTGCGCCGCCAGCACCTTCTCCTTGATGCCGCCGACCGGCAATACCTCGCCGCGCAGGGTGATCTCGCCGGTCATGGCCGTGTCGCTGCGCACCAGCCGGCCCGTAGCGACCGAGGCCAGCGCGGTCGCCATCGTGATCCCCGCCGACGGGCCGTCCTTGGGAATGGCGCCCGCCGGGACGTGGACGTGGATCTCGCGGTTGTCGAAGGCGTCCTCGGGGATGCCGAGGCGCTGCGCGTCGGAGCGCAGGTAGCTGAGCGCCGTCTGCGCGGACTCCCGCATCACCTCGCCGAGGTGGCCGGTGAGTATGAGCCGACTGCCGTTGCGCGCCGGGATGAGCGCAGCCTCGATGAACAGGATGTCGCCGCCCACCGGCGTCCAGGCCAGCCCCGTGGCGACGCCGGGGCGGTCCGTGCGCTCGGCCACGTCGGCGAAGAAGCGGGGCCGGCCCAGGTACTCGATCACGCGCGCCGGCGTGATCCGGACGCGCTGCCGCTTGCCCTCAGCGATATCGCGCGCCGCCTTGCGACAGCAGTTGGCGATCTCGCGCTCCAGGTTGCGCACGCCGGCCTCACGCGTGTAGTCGCGGATGATGGCGAGCAACGCATCGCGGGTGAAGGTCACCTCGCCGTCGCGCAGGCCGTTGGCGCGGCGCTGCTTGGGCACCAGGTAGCGCGTGGCGATCTGAAGCTTCTCGGCCTCGGTGTAACCCGCGAGGTGCAGCACTTCCATGCGATCCTGCAACGCGGGCGGCACGGGGTCCATGGCGTTCGCGGTGGTGATGAACATGACGTGGCTCAGGTCGAACGGCACGCCCAGGTAGTTGTCCACGAAAGCGTAGTTCTGGGCCGGGTCGAGCACCTCCAGGAGGGCCGCCGCCGGGTCGCCCTGGAAGCCGACGCTCAGCTTGTCGATCTCGTCGAGCACGAACACCGGGTTGGCCGTGTCGGCGCGGCGCAGACCCTGGATGATCCGGCCCGGCATGGCGCCGATGTAGGTGCGGCGGTGCCCCCGAATCTCCGCCTCGTCGCGCACGCCGCCGAGGGAGATGCGGACGTACTTACGGCCGAGCGCACGGGCGATCGACTGGGCCAGGGAGGTCTTGCCTACGCCCGGCGGCCCAACGAAGCACAAGATGGGCTCCCGGGCGCTCTCGTCGTGCGGCATCGCCTCCGCGTTCGGCGGAGGCGTGTCGGCGTCCGCGGCTTCCGCCGCACGGGCGAGCGCGCCCCGCTCCTCCGTCAGCTTGCGCACGGCCAGGTACTCGAGGATGCGGTCCTTGATGCGTTCGAGGTCGTAGTGGTCCTCGTCCAGCACCCGGCGGGCCTGGGCCACGTCGATGGTGCCGCCGGTGAACTTGTCCCACGGCAGGCTGGCCAGCCAGTCAAGGTAGTTTCGGATGATGCCGTGCTCGGGCGACGCCGCCGGCAGGCTCTCCAGCCGCGACAGCTCGCGGTCGGCCTCCTGGCGCGCCTCGGGCGGCAGATGGGCCGCCTCCAGGCGGGCGCGTAGGTCGGCCGTCTCGTCCGGCCCCTCGCCTTCCCCTAGCTCTTTGCGAATGGCGCGGAGCTGCTCGCGCAGGAAGTATTCCCGCTGCGTCTTGGTCATCTGCTCCTGCGCCGACGATTGGATGCGGCGCCCTAGCTCGAGCAGCTCCAGCTCGCGGGCGAGGAACCGCGTCAGCCGCTCGAGCTTCGCGGCCACGCTGTCCAGCTCCAGGACCTCCTGGCGGACTTCTGGTGGCATGCGCACGCTGCTGGCGATCATGTAGGCCAGGGCCCGCGGGTCGCTGATCTCGGCGATCGCGGCGGCGATCTCCTCGGGCTGATTGGCCAGCGACGCCAGCCGCTGGAACTCGTCCGCCACCAGACGGCGCAGCGCCTCCACCTCGTCGGTCTGCTCGACCACATCGGGCGCGAGAGCGACACGAGCGCGTAGGTACGGCTCCCGCTGCGTCCACTCGGTGATGCGGAAGCGCTCTAGCCCCTGCACGGCCACCATGAGCCCGCCCTCGGGCTGGCGCAGCAGCTGGACGATGCGTCCCACCGTACCGATCTGGTAGCAATCGTCGGGCCCGGCGTTCTCGATGTCGGGGTTCTTCTGGCCGACCAAGCCCAGTACGCGCCCGTTGCGCATGACGTCGTCGAGCAAGCGCAGCGAGCGGGGTTGCCCGACCTGCAACGGCGCCACCGCCAGCGGGAAGACGGTTAGGCCGCGCAGCGGCATAATGGGCAGCTCCTCGGGCAGGCCGCGCAGCAGCTCCTGCAGCGGCTCGGCCGCGGCCGCCATGGCGGGGGCCTCGGGCTCGGGATTGGCAGCCATCGTCGTCTCCAGCACCGCCTACATTTCGCGGCGGGGTAGGATCACGTAGAGAAAGCCGTTGTCGTAGCGGGCGGTCACGCGATCGGCATCCACGCGCACGGGCAGGTAGACCTCGGTGCGGAACTCGCCGTAGCGCACGCCGCTCTCGTGGTAGCGACATTCCTGGCCACGGCAGTCGATGCCCTCGGGGTACTCCTCCCGGCGCTGACCCGCCACGACGAGCGCATCTTCAAAGAGCGTGATCTCGACGTCGTCCTCGCGCACGCCGGCCAGCTCGACCTTTACGAGCAGGCCGAGCGGGGATTCGAGCACGTCGGTCGGCGGGCGCCAGCGGGCGGACTGGGACCAGGCCTGCTGGCGGTTCAGCTCCCAGATACGTCGGTAGATCTTTTCGAGGTCGGCGCCCGTGTTGGTGTAGCGGTAGGTGACGCGGCGATAGTGCAGCGGCATCGACCTCTCCTTCCCGGCGTGGGGGCGACCTACCCCCCCCCGCCGCCCTCCCTACCCGGAGGGGGTGGCAGGTAGGGGCAGAGTGTGGATTGCAGGGCGTGTGCCCCCGAAAATGGCCGGTAGCCAGGGATGCGCAGGTATCCGTCAGAGGATAACACGCGGGCGGCTTACGCTCCGCGGGGGCGGCGGCGGGGCCCTCGGGCCCGCCGCGGCAGCGGCAGGTCGACCACGCTCGACGCCTCGGCGGCGCGGCGCTCGCGCAGCGCCTCGGCCAGCAGTCCGCCCCACTCGGCCACGGTGTGCCCCCCGGCCGGGGCCACGCCGCTGGGCGCCTCGGTCCCCAGGGCCAGCGCCACCGCCTCGCCCAGCTCGGCGTTGGTGAAGGGCCGTGGCAAGAAGCGGACGGCGCCCAGGCTGTGGGCCAGCTCGCCACCCACGTCGCGCGACATCGTGGAGAGCATCACCACCGGGAGGTGGCGCAGGGTGGGATGGCGGCGCAGGCGATCGAGCACCTGGAAGCCGTCCAGGCCCGCGAGCATCGTGTCGAGCACCAGCGCGTCGGGGTGGAGGCTGTCGGCGACCGTCAGCGTGTCGAAGCCGTCGTGGACCTCGTGCACCTCATGGCCGGCCTCTTCGAGGGCGAGGCGCGCCACGACTCGGTTGCTTACCGGCTCGATGTCGGCCGCCAGCAGGACCCGGGCCATCGGCGTGCCCTCCTTACCTATTGAAGAGCATAGGGGGCGGGCTAACTACTGTCAACCACCCGCCGGGCCGGGCCGTGCGCGCCCTACTCGGGCGGCGCACTGAGATCGATGGTCGGGCCGACGTTCGCGCCCCAGGTCTTTTCTTGAATCGCGGTGAGCTGGCGCAGGCGATTCAGGATGCGCGAGGCTTCCTGCGCGCCGCCCAGAGCCTGGGTCGCCGCCCGGCGCAGGTGCGCCGGCAGCGCCGGGTCGCGCGCCAGCAGCGCCGCGTAGCCAGCCGTCGGCGTTAGCTTGTTGTTCAGCTCGTGCTCCATGGTCCGCGCCGCCAGCACCACGCCCTCCAGCCGCGCCCGCTCGGCGCGCTCGGCCTCCAGCCGCTGCCGCTCGGTCACGTCCGTGTTCAGCTCCAGTATCGCCAGGGGACGGCCGTAATCGTCACGCTGGAGCGACCAGCGGCTCGCCACCACCAGCCGTGTGCCATCCCGCCGCGTGTGGATCAGCTCGCCCTCCCAGCCCCCCTCGTGCACGACGGCCGCCTCGATCTCGGCTCGTGGCCGCGGAAATTCCGTATGGAGCAGCTCGTGCGACACCTTGCCCTGCGCCTCGGCTTTCGTCCAGCCGTAGAGCCCGACGGCGCCGGTGCTCCAGTAGGTGATCACGCCCTCCAGGTCGCGGACGAAGATGCCGTCGGTCGCCAGCTCCAGCAGGCTCGCCTGGCGCCGAAGCACTGCCTGTTGCTGCTTCAGCCGCTGGCGCGTGCGCAGCCATACCTCGGCGCGGTCGAGCAGCTCGTTGGCATCGAATGGCTTGCCGATGTAGTCATCGGCACCGGCCGCGAAGCCGGCGTGCCGGTCAGCCTCGCCGTTGAGCGCGGTCAGCATGATGATAGGCAAGTAGGACCCGTTCTCGTAGGCACGGAGGCGCCGACACAGCTCCAGTCCGTTGACGTCGGGCAGCATCAAGTCGAGCAGCACGAGGTCCACGCCGCCGGCGTGGATGCGGTCCAGGGCCGCCTGGCCGTCGGCGACGGCCGCCACCGTGTGGCCCAGCGACTCCAGCAGGGCCTGAACGACCTCCCGGATAGTGGGGTCGTCCTCAACCACGAGCACGGTCGGGGGCGCCGCCTCGGTCGTGGCTTCCATTGGCCTCCGTCTCCTGCTAGCGGCCCGCTGGTGACGCGGGGAGAGCCCGGATGCGGACGTCCTCTAGGCCCGAGCCGCGACTGGATCGTGTATTCAAGGTGGTAGTGCTATTAGCATAACCGGCTCGGCGCCGGCACGCTAGTCCCTCGCCAACGGTTATCGGCCCCGGGCGGGGGCGCCCACCACGCGCCCACGACCCGCTGGCAGCAAAGAGGCCTGCCGCACCGCTTGTCCGCGCGGACGGCGCTCGGTATCCTCCGAGCGAACGGAGGATCGCGCGCATGGCGCAGAGCGCCCCCCTTCCCGAGGACGTGACGCTGGGCGACCCGGCCAGCCCCGTCGGGCTGTGTACGCTCTGGACGCGCCAGGAGCGCATCCTGCGCGGCGTGCCCCGCGAGCTATACGCGCTCTGCGGCAACCTGTACTCGCTGTGGGGCATCAGCTTGCTCGTGCGGAGCATGCTGGCCCAGCCCACGCTCCGCTACCTGGTACTGTGCGGCGTCGACTACGCGGCCACCGGCCGGGCGCTAGTCGCCCTCGTCGCGCACGGCCTGGCGGCCGATGGCACGATCCCCGGCACCGAGGCGCGCCTCGCGGAAGACCTCGACGTGGCGGCGTTAGCCCGCTTCCGCGCGCAGGTCACGGTCGTCGACCTGCGCGGCTGCACGGACGCCGCCCGTGTGGCCGCGGTGATCCGCGCGCTGCCGCCCGCGCCGCCACGCGGCGCCGCGCCCATCCTCGTGCCGGACGGCTGGACGCCGCAGGAGGCAGCCTCTCCGCTCCCCGGCTCGCCGTGCGCCGCGCCCTCCGAGGCTGGCGCGGGACCGTTGGAGCCCGCGCCGCCCAGGACTGCGGGGCCGAGGGGGGGTGCGCTCTCCACAGTCGGGGAGACGGGAGAGCCGCCGGGGCGGTTTGTGCCCGATCCCCGCGGCAACTTCCTGATCGCCGTGGGCGGCGGCGAGATCGTCGCTGCTCACGCGACGACGAAAGGCGGCCCCAGCGGCCAGCGCTTCGCCGGGCGCACGGCGGCGGCGGTGATGGGCGCGATTCTCGCCGCGGAGCTGGTGTCGCGCCTCGACCACGCCGCCTATCTCGGCGCCGAGCTGGCGCGTGCCGAGCTGGCGCTGCGCCTGGGCCTCCCCTATCGCCAGGACCGTCCACTGCCGCTGCCACCCCGCTAAACCGCCCGCTCAATCCTGCATTCACGGCCCAGGCAATGTGTTAGTGTTTTAGCGAATGAACGGTGTGGCGAGTGGCGCATCGCCGCGCGCTCGGCCGCGACTGCTGGCGGGGGCGACGCACGCAGGCTCCCGCTAGGGGAGCCGGGGAGCCGCAGCCGCCGCACGCCCGTGGGCTACACTGGGGCAGCGCGGTGAGTCGAGCGTGAACGCGCGCCAGCCAAGCGCGCGGGAGCACGCGGGAGGTAGCGGCAGGGCATGGCCGACCAGAAGCTGACCGTCCTGATCGTCGAGGACAGCCACCTCACGGCGCGCGTGATGCGCGACATGATCGACGCGCAGCCTGACATGACGGTGGTTGGGGTGGCGGCGACAGGTCAGGAGGCCGTGCGTCGGGCCAGCGAGCTGAGCCCGGACGTCATCCTGATGGACATCCACCTGCCCGACATCGACGGCGTCCACGCCACCTGGCTCATCGCCTCGAAGAACCCCAACAGCTCGGTCATCATGGTCTCCTCCGAGGAGCGCGCCGAGTACATGCAGCGCGCCATGGTGGCCGGCGCGCAAGGCTACCTGCTCAAGCCGATCCGCGACGCCGAGGAGATCGCGAACACCATCCGCACGGTGCGCCAGCGCTTTCAGGAGCGCCGCGCGCTGCTCACCGCCCCCGACGCGGGCGGCCCCACGACGCCGGGCGCGGCGCCGCCGCGGCTCGGCCGCCGCGTCGCGATCTTCAGCGCGAAAGGCGGCCAGGGCAAGACGATCCTGGCCGTGAACCTGGCGCTGGTGCTGCGGGCGACGACCGAGAAGCGCGTCGCCCTGGTGGATGCCGATCTCCGCTTCGGCGACGCCAACGTGCTGCTCGACCTGCCGTTCGGGCGCAGCATCATCGACTTGCTGCCGCACATCGACCAGCTTGACAGCCACCTGCTGGAGCAGGTGCTCGTGAAGCACAGCTCGGGCCTCGAGCTGCTGATGCGGCCCGAGCGGCCGGAGTTGGCCGAGACGATCACCGGCCGCCACATCGAGCAGGTGCTGACCGTGCTGCCGCGCTTGTTCGACTACGTGGTGATCGACTGCGAGCTATCCTACGACGAGAAGCTCCTCGCGGTCCTCGACCGCGCCGACTACATCTTGCTGGTCCTCACGCCCGATCTGGGCGTGGTCCGCAACACGAAGCACTTCCTGCAGCTTGCCGAGACGCTGGGCTACCCGCGGCACAAGATCGACTTCGTGATCAACCGCGCGAACAGCAATGTGGGCCTGGGCCCCGCCGACATCGAGCGAGTGCTGGGGCCGGGGCACTACTTCCGCCTGGATAGCTACGGGCGGTTGCTGACCACGAGTCTCAACATGGGCCAGCCGGCGGTGCTGGGGAACCCGCGGTCGGACTTCACGCGCGTGATCCGCGAGATCGCCGACCATATCCGCAGCGACAGCGAGCACGTCGCGTGATGGGATGGGGCGGGCGTCGCGACCCGAGCTATTTCGTGAGGCGCGGATGGAGCCGGTAGCCGGGGCGGTGGCGGCCGGGGCGGCCGTCGCCACACTCTTGATCGCGGCGGCGGTGGGGCGGGGCCTGCGTGTGCGGCTCGCCATGCGTCGCCGCGAGCAGCGCTTTCTGGACTTCGGGACGCCCGCCCCACCGAAGGAGGCGCCCGTAACGGCCCCGCGGGCGGGGCGGGCGCGCCTCGCGACCATGGCCGCGGCGCATCGCACGACGCTGCTGCTCGGAGCGCTGGCGCTCGCGCTGCTGGTCGTCGGCGGTCTAGTGAACTGGGCGCTCGGCGTGCTGCTCGCGGCCGCGGTGCTGGGCGCGGCCGGCTGGCGCGCGGCGCGGCGCGACGCCGGGCGGCGGGCGCGGCTGGAGACCCAGCTCGTGCCCGCGCTTCGCATGATGGCCTCGGCGCTGGAGAGCGGCTATAGCATCCCGCAGGCGCTGGAGCGCGTGGCGCGCGACAGCCCCGCGCCGATCGCCGAAGAGTTCGGCCAGGTGATGCGGGCCGTCGAGCTGGGCACGCCACTGGACACGGCGCTCGGCGGGCTGGCCGCGCGCGGCGAGGACTTCGAGTTCTTCGCCACGATCGTTGCCGTGCAGCACCGCGTGGGCGGCGACCTACCCGGCCTGCTCACCAGCCTGGCGAGCAGCATCCAAGACCGCCTGACCGTGCGGGCGGAGGTGCGCGCGCTCACCGCGCAGGCACGGTACTCGGGCTGGGTGCTCAGCGCCCTGCCCTTCGTCGTGCTCGGCTGGATGCTGCTGGTAAGCCCGACCTACGCCAGCCCGCTTTTCAGTACCGACCTGGGCCGTGCCATGCTGCTGTTCGGCGGCCTGCTGCTGGTGGCGGGGCTGGCTACGATCCGGTCGATTAGCCGGGTGGAGCTGTAAGGGGTGGGCGATGCGCTCGCGGACCTCTCGCTCTTCGACGTGCTGAGCAGCGCCGGCCTGGCGCTCGCGGCGACGCTCAGCGTACTGCTGCTGGTGCTCGCCGTGGATCACTGGCGCGTGCGCCAGCGCGCCAGCAGCCGGTTGGCGCGCTTCGGGCTGGTGGCGACCGACCCGACGCCCGGCGCGGCCGGCACGGGCCACGAGGGCGCCGACGTGCTGCGGCGCCTGGGAGCGGGGCTCGTGCAGCGCACGTCCCACGACCGCCTGCGGCAAATCCGCGACGAGCTGCTGCGCGCGGGGCTGGCCGAGCGGCTGAGCGTCGAGGAGTTCCTGGGCCTGCGGGTGGTGGCGGCGCTGGCAGGCGCGGTCGGCGGCCTGTTTCTGCTAACGCTGGCGCGGCTGCTGCTCGGCGCCGCGCCAGGCCTCGGCGCCGGCCTGCTGGGGCTGGCGCTGATGGCCGCGGGTGGGGGGGCGGGCTACCTGGCGCCGCCGCTGGCGCTAGAGCGGCTCGCGCGCCGCCGCCGCGCGGCCATCGAGCGGCTGCTGCCCAACGCCGCCGACGTGCTCGTGGT
>JAJPHF010000067.1 GCA_021325365.1 Pseudomonadota bacterium | reverse complement strand
GGAGCACTGGTATGGAAGATGAAGAGTTGCGGCGGGCTGAACATTGGGACTGGGATAGCGCCGAGTGGCACGCGGGTGAGCCTGACCACGAGACAGTGGTCGGAGTGACATTCACCGCCCAGGAGTTCCAGCAGGTTGCTGCCGCGGCCGAGGCGCAGGGCATCTCCACCAGCGCCTACCTTCGTCGGCTGGCGCTGGGCCAGACGGTGCGCGCGGCCAGTTGACATCTGCGAGAAGCGCAGCTAGAGACGACAGGAACGTTGGCGAACAAGACGCGGACGATCTACATCTGTAGCCAGTGCGGGGCGCGGTCGCTGCGCTGGATGGGCCGCTGCGGCGAGTGTGGCGAGTGGAACACGCTCGTCGAGAGCAGCGAGCCGGCAGTGTCGCGCGGGGGGCGCAGCGCCGCGGTGAACGGCGCCGCCGCACCGCGCCGCCTGGACGAGATTAGCGCGGGCGGCTTCGAGCGGCTGGCCGTGCCGTTGCCCGAGGTGAGCCGCGTGCTGGGCGGCGGCATCGTGCCGGGCTCGCTCGTGCTGGTTGGTGGCGATCCGGGCGTCGGCAAGTCCACGCTGCTCATGCAGCTCTCCGAGGCCGTCGCAGCGCGGGGAGACAAGGTGCTCTACGTCTCGGGTGAGGAGTCGCTGAGCCAGCTTGCGCTGCGGGCGCGGCGCCTGGGCCACGGCGCCGAGGCGCTCTACTATCTCGGCGAGACAGACCTGAGCCAGATCACCGAGGCGACGCGCCAGATGGGCGCCGCCGTGCTCGTCGTGGACTCGATCCAAAGCACGTTCGACCCCGAGGTGCCGTCGGCGCCGGGCAGTGTGGCGCAGCTGCGCGAGTGCGCGCTCAAGCTGATGCGCCTTGCCAAGAGCGAGAACGTGTCGGTGTTTCTGATCGGTCACGTCACGAAGGAAGGCGTCATCGCCGGCCCGAAGGTGCTGGAGCACATGGTCGACTGCGTGCTGTACCTGGAGGGCGAGCGCTTCCAGGCGTACCGGCTGCTGCGGGGCGTGAAGAACCGCTTCGGCTCCACCAACGAGGTCGGCGTGTTCGAGATGCGCGGCGAGGGGCTGGTCGAGGTCAGCAACCCGTCGCAGGTGTTCCTGGCCGAGCGCGTGGAGGGCGCGAGCGGCTCGGCGGTGGCCGTCACGCTGGAGGGCACGCGGCCGCTGCTGGTCGAGATTCAAGCGCTCGTCTCCCGCAGCGCGCTCGCCATGCCGCGCCGCACGTCGAACGGCATTGACTCGAACCGGCTGCTGCTCGTCTCGGCGGTGCTGAGCAAGCGACTGAACGTGAACCTCTACGACCAGGACGTGTACGTGAACGTCGTCGGCGGCCTGCGGGTGGACGAGCCGGCGGCCGACCTGGCGATGGCGCTGGCGATCCTCTCCAGCTTCAAGGACCGCGCGCTCGACCCCGGCCTAGTGGCGATGGGGGAGATCGGGCTGTCCGGCGAGGTGCGCGGCGTGGCGCAGCTCGAGCGGCGCGTGCGTGAGGCGGCGCAGCTTGGCTTCACGCGCGCCATCGTCCCGCACACCCCCGGCGCCGCCCCCCGCGCCGATCCCGGCCTGGAGCTGATCCCCGTCCGCACGCTCCGCGACGCCGCGCAGGTGCTCGGGTAAATTCCCTGTCTGCAACGACGTGCTACGGCTCGGGGACGGCGGGCGACGACTGGGCGCTCACGGCGTCGCCGAGCACGCCACGGGCGGCAGCGGCGGCGACGATCCGCTCGCGGTCCTCGGGGAGGAGGAAGCCGTCGGCTTCCAGAGCCCGCGCCGCGGCGGTCACGGCGTCCACGTAGCCCTCTGCCGAACCGTAGCGCTCCTCTAGCGAGAGGCGCGGGTCGCCGCTGGTCAGGCGCTCGGCGCGCGTCGCCGCGAATGGGATGAACTGGCCCAGCTGGCCGCACAGATCCGGGCCGCCCGCGCCGGGCTTCATCAGCGCCCAGCCGGTGTAGGTGCCCGCCGGCGCCGCCAGGTCGGGCAGGCGGATGCCCGCGATCTCGTTGCCGTCGGCGTCCACCTGGCTCACGCCGCGCCAGTAGGCCGCCGGGTCCACCACCCGCGCCGGCGCGACTGTGAAATCGAGCAGCGCGATGGGCTTTGCCGACTCGGGGTGATATTCGGCGGGCGGCATCGGCGGCAGGTCACCGTAGCGGGTTGCCGGGATGGCCGGAAAGTCGAGCGCGGCCGGATCGACGAGCGTGCCGTCGGCGCGGCGGGGCACGCGGCTCGGGGGCGGGGCGGCGCCGTCCGTCACCCAGCGGTCGAGCAGCACCGACAGGGCGCGGAAGATCGGGCCGTTGTACAGCGGATTGGTGAGCTGCTGGCACTGCGCCACGGCCGGCGCCGCGTCGAACACGGTGTTGTGCTGGATGCCGGCGATGGCGTAGAGCCGCACGTTCGGCGCCTCCGCGTCCACGTCCACGTCGTTGCCGTAGGCATCGGTCTGGTTCAGCGACGAGCCCTTGTTCCAGTACTCGTTCGCGCTCTCGACGTTCATGATGGCGGGGCAGGTATTCGTCGCCGCGCAGCGAGCCAGCAGCCCGTCGGTCTGGCCGGTCACGGGGTCCGTGGTCGTGGCGTAGCGGTGGGGGAACTCGTGCTCGGGCGCGTAGCGGCGGCTGTGCTGCTGGTTGCTCACGGTGGGCTGCGCCCAGCGCACGTTCAGGTACATGCGGCCGATGCCCGTCGCGTAGGGCATCATGCCATCGAACACGCGGCGGCCCTGCAGGTCCTCGTTGAAGCCGTAGTACAGGAAGTCGCGCTGCGCGCGCCCGCCCTGCGAGCGGCCCCACGAGTACACCTGGCGCGCGCCGCCGGGCAGCAGCCGCGCGGCCGCGTCGCTGCCGCCGTACTTGAGCAGCGAGACAAAATCGCGCGTGGCGGCGTGACCAAGCCCGGCTACCACTGGGTCGCGCGCCTCGTAGACGAACTCGTAGATGTACCCGACGCGCGCCGGTCCGGCCAGGCGCACCCGCCCTGGCCCGTCGTAGCTCCAGCCGTCAACCGGCTCCCGCGCGTCGCCCGAGTGCTCGCGCGCCGTGAGCACGCCGTTCGCGGGGTCCAGCGTGGCCGCGGGATACGGCAGCTCGATGGTAATCTGGTCCTCGCGGGCGGGGATGAGCTCGACGACGACCTGGCCGGTAATGGCGCTGCCGTCGGGCTGGCGAGCGACCGGCAGGCGGATCGACAGGGCGTTCTCGTCGGGGTTCACGTCGGCGGCCCAGCCGCTCCAGACGACCGTGTAGCCTTGCCGCATCAGGAAGCCGTGGCCGAAGTCCGCGGCGGTCGTGGGGTCGTTGCTCTCGACGCCATCGTTGAACCACTGGAGAATGCGCTTGTTCCCGCGGTTGCCGAAGTCGTAGAAGACCTTGCCGTTGCTGGCGGCCGGATCGGCCGGCCGCAGGACGTAGAACGTCGACTCATACTCCACGCGGCCGTTTGCGCGCGGCGCGAGGCCGAGGTCCGCGATGACGGCGTTGCGGCGGTCGTCGGGGTCCACGGCGCCACGGAAGGTGCCGGCGAGCTTCAGGTACGGCGCCGCGCCGGTCACGGATGCGGGCACGACCTCCTCGCGCGTGATGGTGATGACGGGAACGTCCGCCTGCGCCTGGGGCACTGGTGCGACCATCGTGACGACTGCTCCTGCAAGGACAACCGCGAGCCAGCTCAGCCTGCTCATGGTCCCTCTCGCACTCTCCGCCGGCCCACAGCCCCTGTTAGCGCCGACTCTACAAGCCCGCCCGGTCCCTGTCAATAGGTCGAGCGGCGCCCCATTCCGTGAGTCGGCGGTTGAAGGATTCACCCGAAGGGTGAATCCTCAACCGCGAATCGACGGACTTGGGAGGCGCAACAATTTGTCCGAGGAACGGTCAAACGATGCTCCTTTACTGGGTGGTTAAATGGTAGGCCGGGCGCGGGTCTGCGCGTGCTCCTCGGGCGCGGAAGGTCGCATCGTTTGCCCCGTACGATACTCCCCCGGGCGCTCGCCGCGGGCCGGGCCGGCGGGGGGCGGCCCCGGGCCGGGCGCGGGCGGCGGGCGGGGTGGGAGGCGTGTACGGGGAATGCCGGCGACCACGTCGCGCCGGGCGGCGGGCGCTCTCCGGCGCGCCTCGCGGCCTGTCTAAAAGAGGAAGCTATTGGCGGGGGGCGG
>JAJPHF010000100.1 GCA_021325365.1 Pseudomonadota bacterium | reverse complement strand
GCCGGCGCCACAGCCGCAGCGCGACAGCCAGCCCGGCGGCGGCGAGCGCCAGGCCAATTGCGCTCGCGTCGAAGACCGGCCGCACGCGTAGCCCCTCCGGCCCGACTTCGACAACTGCCACCGGCCGCACGCGCCCGCCGAAGCCGCCGCCCCCACCCATGCCGCTGCCGGACACCTCGGGGGAGGCGGGCCCGCTGCCGCCGCCCAGCCCAAAGCCGCCGCCGTAGTAGACCTCCGCCAGAGGGATGATTGTCCGCTCACCCGCGTTTCGTGGTGTGCCTACCGCCGAGTCCGCCCTCGCGACCGCGTTCAGCCGCCCGAATCCCGCCGCCAGCGCGGCATAGGCCGGCGCGTCGGCCGGCGCTTGCTGCGTCCCGCCTGACGACTGCTGCACCCCGCCGGGTGATTGCGGAGACCCACTACGCGACTCCTGGGCGCCCCCCTCGGCTTGCTGCGCCCCGCCCGCGGCTTGCCGACCGGCGCCTGGCTGCTCTGCCATCGCTCCTCCTACCCGCCTAGCCCCGCGGGCCGCGGCGTGGCGCCGCTCGGCGCCGGCCGCGCGCGCTCCACGCCGCTAGCGCCAGCGCCAGCACGGCGACGAAGAGCGTCGGGTCGGGCACCGGCCGCCACCGCACCTGCCCGCCACGTCGCTCGACCACGGCCAGCGGCCACACGACCGCGCCCCCGATGGTCCCCGCGCCGCGCCACCCAACGGCGAGACGCCAGACCAGGACCTGCACGGCCCGGCCGCGCACCGCGAGCGCGGCGCTACGCCGTAGACCACAGTCGAGCCAGATCGGACCGGCCCAACGCTCCGCTCCAAGCGCCCGCACCGACGCCTCCGCGGCCCCCACACGCTGTCGCCGCCGTGCTGCTCGCCGCGGCGCACAGCGCGAGGGCCGCCCGCCGGCGCAGCATGGCGGCTAGCTCGACTCGCGCGGTTCTTCCTGCAGCGTGTCGAAGAGATCGTCGAGGTGTACGTAGAACCCGGGCAACAGCGCGCCGCCCTCCAGCACCTCGCCGCGCCCGAGCGTCACCGGCGCCGCCCCCGGGCCGTACACGGCCACGGTCTCCTCGGCCGGGTCCACCAGCCAGGCGCAGCGCACGCCGCACGCCAGGTACCGGGCGACCTTCGCCGCGACCCAGGCCGGATCCACCGTCGCGGGACAGATCTCGACGGCCAGGTCCGGCGGCTGGCTGAGCGCCCCGCCGGCGGTCTCGCTCGCCGGAAGCCGACCCGGGGCGATGTACTCGACGTCGGGTACGTAGACGTCGCCCCCGAGCACGCAGCGCACGGCGAGGGCGGCCGCACCCTGGTGGCTGGCGCGCGCCCAGCCGAACAGCAGCGTCGCCAGGTCGCTACGCAGCCAGCGCTCGCGCTCAGCGAGCGGCGGCTTGCGCACGACGGCGCCGTCTACATACTCCTCGGGCGGGTCGGTCTCCGGCCGAGCCAAGAATTCCGCGAGCGAGACCCCCGTCTGCGCCATGCTCCCTCCGCGCGCCACACCGCCGAACAGCGCCCGCCCCCGGCGCGCCCCGCCGGCGGCTGCTTCGTTACGAGGACCGCCAGGAGCCGCCTATCGCCGCGCCGGGCCGCCGCACGGGGCCGCTACCTCAGTCTACCGCCGGGAGGCTCGCGGCGTCTGAGTCTGGCGACGGGGCTCCGCCAGGAACTACCATCCGGTGGTCGGCGGATGCTAGCCGCCGCGCGGCAGGGAGATGAGCGATGACGGTATTCGACGTCGACGCCCACGTGGAGGAGTCGGTCGACACCTGGCGGTACTTACCGGTCGAGTACGAGGCACGCCGCCCCGTGCCGATCACGCTCGACGATCGGCCGGAGCTGTGCGGCCAGAACTCCTTCTGGCTGATCGACGGCGCGGTCGTGCCGCGGGTGCGCGGGAAGGGCCTGACGCTGTTCGGGACGCCCACTACGTCGCGCCACGCCCGGGCCAAGCCGTTCTCGATCCCCAGCCAGGAGCTGACCGACCCGGCCGCTCGCGTGGCCGATCTCGACCGCTTCGGCATCGACACGCAGGTCGTGAACTCGACGCTGCTGAACGCTCAGCTCACTCCCGACGTGGCCTACGAGCACGCCCTGGCCCGCGCCTTCAACTCCTGGATCGCCGAGAAGTGCCGCGAGAGCGGCGGGCGGCTGCGCTGGAACGCTATGGTTCGGCTCACCGACGTCGACAGCGCGGTGGCCGAGCTGCGCCGCGTGGCCGGGCTGGGCGCCGCGGCCGCCGAGATTCACGGACTGGCGGGCGACCAGACGCTCGAACACCGGCGCTTCGACCCCTTCTGGGCGGAAGCCGAGCGGCTGAACATGCCCGTCTACGTCCACATCGGCTTCGAGACGCCGACGCTCGTGGGCCTGTTCCAAACGCT
The DNA here is from genome assembly GCA_021325365.1 of Pseudomonadota bacterium. The sequence continues at coordinate 100,937 of JAJPHF010000100.1, read as the reverse complement.
CTACATGTCCATCGCCTTCGCCAACCGCGCCTCGCTGCTCATCGGCTTCCTGGCGCTGGTCGGCACCGGCGTGGTCGAGCGGTTCCCGCGCTTGCGGCTATGCTTCGCGGAGGCGGGTGTGGAGTGGGTGCCGTGGCTCGTCCACGTCATGGACGGGTACTGGAAGCTCGGGCACCACGCCTTCGGCGACGACTCGGGGTTCGGGCACTCGCGCACGCGGCCCAGCGAGCTGCTGCGCGATGGCAACGTGTACGTCGTCTGCGAGGCCGACGAGGACCTAGGCGCGGCGATGGCGATCCTCGGGGAGGACCGCATCATGCTCGGCTCCGACATGCCGCACAGCGAGGCCCATCCCAGCTCCTTCCGGCAGTTTGCCGCGCGGGGCGACGTGAGCGACCGCGTGAAGGCCAAGATCCTCGGCGAGAACGCCGAGCGCTTCTTCGCCCGTTAACTAGCCGGCGAGCTGCGGAGTGACAAGCATGAGCCCGCGGCCCGCCCCGATGGAGGGGACGGCGGGGGACCAGCCCCCGCCCTACCCGGTGCGTCCGATTTCTGCCCGCGTGGTTACGAGTGGCGTCGCAGAAATTCGCTAGAGCGGGGTGCGGTTGACGCGGCCGGCGTTGTCCACGTCCCAGCGCTCGGAGGAGAACGGCTTGCCGTCGAAGCGGTCGGCCATCCACTCGGCCGCCAGGGTGCGCGGCGAGGGGCCGAGCATGACGGATTGCCCGCCGCCAATCGAGTGCCGCGCCTCGGCGTAGACGACGAGGCGCTTCGGCACGTCGAGCGCGCGGATGAGCCGCTCGGTATGCTCAAGAGGGCTCAACTCGTCGGCCTCGCCGGCCAGGCAGAGATAGGGACAGCGGATACGCTCGGCGTAGCCCTCCCAGGTCAGCGTCTTGCGGAACTCGTCGAAGGCGTCCTCGTCCTCGTAGCCGGCCATGTACATGAAGCGCACCTTGAAGGTGGGCGACGCCTCCTCGAAGATGGTGTGGCAGCCGGGCTCGTGGCAGACGGCGCTCACGGCGCAGGCGCGGTAGCGCGGCTCGGCCCCGGCCATGATCGTGCCGAACAGCGAGCCGAAGCTGTTGCCGGTGATGCCCACACGCTCCGGGTCGACCTCCGGCCGCGCCGCCATCCAGTCCATGACCACGCGCCCCGCCTCGGCCCAGGCCGGCACGCTGACGTGGACCCCCAGGATGGGGCTCTCATACTGCCCGGGGCCGTCCAGCGCCAGCACAGCGATGCCGCGGCTCAGCCAGCGGTCGCCGTAGCAAGAGACGCCGATCTCTTTGAAGCTGTCCATGCCCGGCAGGGACACCACGGCCGGCACGCGCCCGTCACGGTAGCTGGGGGGCAGGTGGAACCAGGCGGGGAGCGCCTTGCCCTGGAAGGGGATCAGGACGCGCTCGACGTGGTGATCGGCGAGGTCCGCGTACCGCTGATAGCAGGCGATCTTCCGCTCGTTGTAGCGCAGGTTGGTCTCGTTGTTCTCGTCGATGGGCCATTGCGCGGCGCCCCAGTGGACGGCCGCCGTGAAGTAGTGGTCGCGCGCGCTGACGGGCTGGCCGGCCTCCTCGGCGGCGCGCGCGCGCTCCTCGCGGCGTCGGGCCGCCGCCTCGAAGGACGGCGAGATGTCGGCGTACTTCTGCACGCGCTGGCGGATCAGCTGGAAGTCGCCGCCCGCCTCAGTCGGGCAGGGCGCGGCCAGATAGGCGCTGCGCGCCTGGTCGAAGTCGATCCCCACCGCACGAATGACGTTGTCGATCAGCCAGCGTTGCGCCTGCCAGCGCCGGGTCGTCGGCTCGCCCATCGTCGTCTCCCTCTCTGGCCCTGCTCCGTCGTGGCCCGGCGACGGCCGGGCCACTCCCTCTTACCATCGCCCCGCGTTGCCTGACAAGGACTTGTCCCGGCTGCGCCCGCGCGGAGCGGCGGCCATAGCGCGGGGATGAGACTGGTGGGCGCCACTGCACGGCGATGCTGGCGATCGCGCGCCCGCCGGTGCCGCGGCGCGCGGAGGCGGCGTAGCAGACGATCAGGCGGGGACGGGCTCGGGCACGGGCTTGCGGCGGTGCTCGCGGATCTGCATGGACAGGCCGGCGGCGACCAGGCCGGCCAGGCCCGCGGAGAGGAAGGCGATCTGGTAGTCGCCGAACCAGTCGTGCACCAGGCCGCCCGTTATGGCAGCGAGCGACCCGCCCATCTGGTGGCCCAGGAACATGAAGCCGTAGACCCTGCCCACTGCTCGCCGGCCGAACACGTCCGCCGCGATGAGCTGACTCACGGGCGCAGTGCCGAACCAGTTGAGGCCATATAGGATGGCGAAGATCGTGAGCATCCGGACATCCTGGATGAAGGGCAGGTAGAACAGCGACAGTCCGCGGAAGGCGTAGAACGCGACCAGCAGCTTATTGCGGTTCCGCACGCGGTCCGCCAGCATGCCCGCCCCGATCGTGCCGAGGATGTTGACGCCGCCCATCAGCCCCTGCACGCTGGCCGCCGTCACCTCGGCGATGCCGTGGTCGGCGGCGTGCGCGAGGAAGTGGGTGCCGATGAGACCATTGGTCGTGTAACCGCAGACGAAGAGCCCGCCCGCGAGCCACCAGAACTCGGGCGTGCGGATGACCTGGCGCATCGGGGTGGAGTCGACCTGCCCGGTAGCAGCGGCGGCGCGGCCTGTACTGGCCGCGCTCTCCCCGTAACGCCGCAGGCCCACCTGGCTAGGATCGTTCCGGAAGACGAGGAGCAGCAGCGGCAGCACGACGAGCCCAAGCAACCCTGCCGCGACTAGCACCCCCACGCGCCACCCGACGGTCACCGACAGCCAGGCGATGAGCGGCACGAAGATGATCTGCCCGGCTGACGTAGCGGCACCCAACACGCCGGTGAGCGTCCCCCGCCGCTTGTCGAACCAACGGTTGACGACCGAGCCGACAAGTACCATGCCGACCCCGCCCGCGCCCGCGCCCACGACGAAGCCCCAGTACACGTCCAGCTGCCAGATCTGCGTCATCGTGGTGGTGGCCAGCGCCCCCAACGCGAGCAGCGTTATCGCCGAAATCGCCACCAGGCGGGGCCCGTAGCGGTCCATCATGTAACCGACCACCGGTCCCATGCAGCCATACAAGAGGAGATTCAGAGCGATGGCGATGCCGATAACCGCACGGTCCCAATGAAACTCGCGCTCGAACGAAAGCATCAACACGCCGGGCATGGAGCGGATCGCGGCAGCAGAAAGCATCGTCAGGAACGTGACGGCGGCCACGAGCCAGCCATAGTGGATGCCGCGCCGGGCCAACCCGGCGGCGAGCCGAGTGGTGGAGGGAAGAGCGATCGTAGCCACTTGGGCGCCTCCTGGGCGCGGCACTGCCAGACGACAGGCGTCTGGCCTCTGCCGGGGATTTGCTGCGCGGGCCTCCGGCAGGCGGCTTGTGACGCCGCCAGGCCCCGGTGCCCCGCCCGCATTATAGCGGCCGCCTCGCCGCGAAAACACTGGCGCGGCGTGTACGGCGGGGCGAATACACCGGCGGGATGCCGTGGGGCTGGCCTGGTGAGCGCCATGCGGAGGATGGTATAATCATTATGTCAAAATAACCATCGGGTGCCGCCGCGGAGGCGCGCGGTGCCGAATCCTCCCCGGCGCCAGGCTACTTGGGCCGCACGGGCAGAAAGGTTTGTGAATCGTATGATGACGCCGCTTTATCCGCGACCCGCCCTGCGCGTGCCCGGCTACCTCTCGGTGCGTGCCGCGGCCGAGCGCCTGGGCATCCGCGAGCGTAGCGTGCGCGAGCTGATCGCCCGCCGCCGCATCCGCGCGAGCCGGCTGGGCCGACTGTACTTCCTCGCCCACGACGACGTGGAGGCATACCGCGGGGAGCGCCGCGAGCGCGCGCGCCGCGCCCGCCTGCGGCGCCGACGTAACACCGCCCGTCGCGCGGCGGCGTAGCTCGCGGCCCGGCGCGCTCATCACCCGCGAGACAGGACACCGCCCGGGCATCCAGCAAATGCTGGGTGCCCGGGCGGTGTCGCGGCTGAATCGCTACTTGCCGGTCTCTGCGGCCAGGCGCTCCTCGGCTGCCTCGTAGGCTTGCCGCAGTACGCTGTAGGGCTGCGCGCCCTGCACGGCCACGGCGTCCGCGAAGATCATGGTGGGCACGGCGGTGATGCCGAATTGGGCGGCGATGCCCTCTAGCTCGCGCACGCGGGCGGTGTAGCGGCCGTCCGCGAGGGCGGCGCGCAGCTCGGCGCCGTCGAGCCCGACCGAGTCGGCGACCGCTGCCAGCACGTCCTGCGCGCCGATGTCGCGGTTGGCGACGAAGTACGCCTGGAAGAGAGCCGTGCGCATGGCGTCGAACTGGCCGCGGTCACGAGCGAACTCGGCCGCCTCGTGCGCCCAGCGCGAGCGCGGCTTGATCGGCGGGAAGTACATCTCGACGCCGTACTCGCGGGCGAGCAGGCCGGCGCCGCGCTCCCAGTTCTGGCGGAAGCGCTCCAGGTCGGGGCCGCTCATGTCGGGCAGCGGCTCGGGCTCGGGGCGCAGCTCGTAGGGCAGCCAGACGAACTCGACGTCGTGCTGGCGGCCTAGCTCGGCCAAGGGACCCTCGGCCAGGTAGCAGTACGGTCAGACGTAGTCCGAGAAGACGATCACCCGCATGCTCATCGCGGCCCTCCTCCCGAGGCGGCACGCGCCCACCGCGCGCCGCTGCCGGTAGTATAAGCCGCGCTAGGCGCGAATCTCCTGGCGCATGAAGCGGATGTAGGAGGCGGCGAAGCAGATGCAGGTGAGCGCGACGAGCCCGGCGACCTGCGGCCAGACGAGCAGCAGGCTCTGGGACAGCGGCAGCGTGCCGGGCACCATGCCCTGCACCTCGCTGCGGAGCACCAGGTCGCCGAGCATGTTCTTGCTCGGGTTCATGACGGTGCTTAGCGCCTCGGTGTACAGGCGCGTGGGAGAGACGCGGGCGAAGAGGCGGTGCGCCGAGTCGTTGCGCAGCAGCTCGACGGCCGTGGGGTCCTTACTGACCGGGGCGACGAGATCGGCGGCCTGCCCGGCCAGCATGCCCACGAAGAACACGCAGACGATCCAGAGCGCGATGCCCGCCAGGGCGGCGGTGGCCATCTGGCGGAAGACGATCGAGAAGAAAATGGCCGCCGCCATCCAGAAGGCCACGTAGACGACGCTGACGGCGAGGAAGAGCACGAGCCGCGCGACGTCGTCCAGGCCCGGCCCCCTGCCCACCAAGGGGATGCCCAGCCCGACCGCTAGCAGGGTGATGCAGACGAGCATCACCGCGATGGTCGTGAGGCCGGCCAGGAACTTACCGTTGATGACCGAGTCGCGGTAGATGGGCTGCGCCAGCAGCCGGCTGAGGGTGCCGCGCGCCTGCTCCCCGTTGATGGCGTCGAAACCGAGGGCCAGGCCGACCAGCGGCCCGAGGAAGCCGATGAAGCTGACGAAGGACGGCAGGTTGCCGTTCGACGCGGTGAAGAGCAGCAGGAACACCGACGACGTCGCGTTGGCGGTGCGCAGCTCGTCGCGGATCGACTGAGCCGCGACGTAAGCGGCGCCGATCCCGGAGATCATGACGAGCAGGAACAGGATCACGAAGCGCTTGCTGCTGAAATGGTCCGCAAGCTCTTTGCGGAAGACGGGCACGAGTCCAGGCATCGGCCTACCCTCAAGGCATTCGGCCTGAGGCGGGCGGCAGGTTGGGGCGCGCCCAACCCACCACCCTCCTCAGCGTATTGGCTTAGTGCTCGCGGAAGTAACGGAGGTAGATGTCTTCCAGGCTGGCGCCGCGCGTCCGCAGGCCGAGGAGGCCGAGCGGCGCGAGCAGGCGCGCGATTTCCGCCCGCGCGTCGGTCCGCGAGCGGACGAGGAGCAAGTCGCCTTCCGCCTCGACGGCGTCGACGCCGGGTACGCTGGCGAGCAGGGTGGCAGCGGCCGCGTGGGCGTCGGGCGCGACCTGGACCTCCAGCACGAGCGGCTGGCCGGCCAGGAGCTGCTCGCCCAGGCGCCCGACCGGCCCGGCCGCGACGAGCTGGCCCTTGACGAAGATGCCGACCTCGTCGCAGACCCGCTGGACCTGATCGAGCAGGTGGGAGGAGAGCATGACCGTGATGCCGTCCTCCTTGCTCAGCTCGCGAATCAGGTCCAGCAGCTCGCGGGTGCCCTCCGGGTCGAGGCCAATGGTCGGCTCGTCGAGAATAATCAGTCGGGGCGTTTTGACCAGCACGTCGGCGATGCCGAGGCGCTGCCGCATGCCGCGCGAGAACTGGCCGGCCCGCTTGTCGCGCACGTCGGCCAGCCCGACACGGTCGAGCAGCGCGTCGATGCGCGGGCGGGCCACGTTGCGCGGGATGGCGTTCAGGTCGGCCGTGTAGAGCAGGTTCTCGCGGGCCGTGAGATCCTCGTAGAAGCCGACGTTGTCCGGCAAGTAGCCGACGAGCCGCTTCACCTTCAAGGGATCGTGGGTCGGGTCGCAGCCAAGCACGCGGGCGGTGCCCGCCGTCGGCTCGGTTAACCCGAGCAACATCAGGATGGTCGTCGTCTTGCCCGCGCCGTTCGGCCCGAGCAGACCGAACACCTCGCCCTCGCGCACGGCGAGGTCGAGCCCGTCCACGGCCACGAAGTCGCCGTAGTGCTTGCGCAGGCCCTGCGTGGCAATGGCGAGGCGCTCGGGCGCGCCAGCCGGCACCTCGCCCGCGCTCTCGCCGGGCTGTGAGACTGCTATCGCGGCCATGTGCCTACCCCCTTCGCGCGTGTCCGCCGCATCTGACGGGTGTCCGGTCAGCGGTGCGCGGCGGGTGGCGCGCGCCACCCGCCGCGCTTGCCCGTGACGGGGGACTAGCGCCGGCTGAAGCGGCGGAACACGCCGTACAGGCCGCCGAGGCTGACGGCGATGATGCCCAGACCCACCGCGCCCCACGTCGTCGGGCTGCCGACGGTGGTCCGGATGCTCGCCTGCTCGGATACCTGCGGGTTGGACGCCGTGACCTGCACCATGTAGTCGCCGGGGATCGCGCGGCCGGACGGCTTGATCGCCATCGTCACATCGGCGCTGCCGTTCGCGGGAATGCGGTCGATAGTGGCCGGCTGGAAGCTCACGTCCCAGCCATCGGGCTTGGTCGCGGAGAGGGAGACGTTCTGGACGTCGCCGCTGCCGGCGTTCTGCACGGTCAGCGTGGTGCGTGACTCCTCGCCCGCGGTGGCCTGCGCGTTCAGGGCCCCGGACGGGGTGGTCAGCGTCAGCTTGTAGTTGCCGGTGATCTGCACCTTCAGCGGGACCGTGGCGGTGTCGCTGCCCGCCGACGCGCCGATGATGATGGGGTAGTCGCCAGCCTTTGCCGTGCGGGGCGGCGTCACCTGGATGTCGAGGCCCTTGGTCTCGCCCGCCTTGAGGCGAATGCCGGAGATCTGCGTCTTGTCGTAGGCCGGCTGGAACGTGACCTGCCAGCCGTCCGGCGCCTGCGCGGCCAGCGTGAAGTCGCGGTCCTCGTCCGACTGGTTCACCAGATCGGCCTTGAAGCCAAACGGCTTGTCGGCGCCGCCCTGGAGCACCGCGTACTGGCTGGTGAGCTTGATGCCCGAGAGGCCGGTGTCCTGGACGCCGATGACGAGATCGAGGTCGGTCTCGCCCGCGCCGTGGGTGTCGGTCCCGGCGATGCGGAAGGTGTAGTCGCCCTTATCGGCGTTGGCCGGCGGGTCGACCGAGAAGTCGGCGGTCTGGGTCTTGCCCGCGGCCAGATAGACCCGCCGCACGAGGAAGCTCTGGTTCTTGAGCTGCGGGTTCCAGCCGTCGGGGCCGCTAAGCGCCAGGTCGATCTCGCGGTCCACGGTGCCATTGTTGGCGAAGCGGATGGTGAACTTCACGTTCTTACCGGGCTGCACCGTGATCGTCGGGTAATCGGCGTAGATCGCGACATCGGGGATGGGCGCGGCCGCCACCCGGCCGGGGAACGCCGCGAACGCCATCCCGAGGAGCAGCGCGGCGAATGCGCCAGAGCACCATCGCGGCAACATACCGAGGTCTCCCTTCCGCCCCCGAGGCGTCGAAGCGGAATAGCGGCAGACCGGCAGAGCGCCGGGCCGGGAAACGCCGAGGGCCAGCCGGGCAATTGTGTCCGGCTGGCCCCAATCGTATCACCCTCAGTGTTAAAGAAGCACTAAAAGCTCGCTAAGCGAGCGTTTAGCGGCGGGTCGACGCCGCGGCGGAGGCCGCTACTGACCGCCGCCTTGCGCGACCACGACTTGGGCGGGGCGAACGATGCGCTCGCCGATGCGGTAGCCGGGGCGCGCGACGTGGGCGATCTGGCCCTCCGCGAAGCCGGGCTGGGGCTGGTAGGCCACCGCCTCGTGCAGGCGCGGGTCGAAGGCTTCGCCCTCCGCGCCGAGGCGCTCGACGCCCGCGCGGGCCAGGGCGAGCCGCAGCTGGCGGGCGACGAGGGGCAGACCGTCGGCCCACGGGTTGCCGCGCAGCGACTCGGGGACATGGCTCAGCGCGCGCTCCAGGTCGTCGAGGGCGGGCAGCAGCTGCACCAGCAGGTCGGCGCGCGCGGCCTGGGCCTCGTCGGCCCGCTCGCGCTCGGCGCGCCGCTTGTAGTTCACGAAGTCGGCCTGCGTTCGCTGCGCCAGGTCGAGATAGCTCTCGGCCTTGCCCTGCTGCTCGCCGGCCTCGGCGCGCGCGGCCTCCAGCGCGCTCTCGAGCTCCGCCACGCGGGCGTTCAGGCTTTCCACCTGCCCCGTCAGCGACTCCACCTGCGCGGCCAGATCGGCCGTCTTCGCGGCGGCCTCGTCGGGCTGGGGCGGGGCGGGGGGCTGCTGGGGCGCCCGCGGCCGCTGGCTCGGCGGCGCATGCTGGTCGTCCGCCGGAATATGCCGGGCCGGCGCTCCTTGGGGGTAACGGTAATACGGCCGCCGCGGCGGAAGGTAATTGGCCATGAGGACCTCCTCGGTCCCGCGGCCAGCAAGCGGCCGCGTCGCGATCTACCGTCCGGCGGCTGGCGCAGTGCGCCGACGGCGCCGGTCCGGCGTACTGGTTTTATGGTAACAGGTGTCGGTTAGAGGGCTGCTAGATCCTTGCAAGACCCCAGTAAGGAATCGTGAGCAGCGATGCAGGCCTCGCCGGCAGCGCGGCGCAGGTCCCCCGCAAGTAGCGCGCCGCTGTTGCTCGCACGCGGCGAGCGGCGGTATACTTGACTGCCGCCGCGCGTCTGCCCGGGCGCAACTGTGCCCCGTGCGCTAACGGACCGCGCGACTCCGGGCCGCCCGCCCAGCGCGCGGCTCACGTCCGCACACGGCCCGACTGCCTGATAGAATGGGTCGAAGCTGCGTATGGAAAGGAGCAGATCATGGCCTACGTCATCTGCGAACCATGCATTGGGACAAAGGATGCGTCGTGCGTCGAGGCGTGTCCGGTTGACTGCATCCACTCGACGGACGCGGACGAGCAGTACTACATCGACCCCGATACTTGCATCGATTGCGGGGCGTGCGAGCCGGTTTGCCCCGTGACCGCCATCTACGCCGAGAGCGACGTGCCGGCCGAGTATCAAAGTTACATCCAGAAGAACGCGGATTACTTCAAGCAGTAGCTGGCAAGGCGTCGGCCCGCGCCCTCGCGGCCCGGCCGGACCGATACGGCGCAGGGACCGGCGGGCTCGGCATCCCGGTCCCTGCGCCGTGTTCCAAATCCACTCTGCTGCCAGCCCGACCGGCATCACTGCCGCGCCGTTAACCGTCCGGGGAAGCCGGCCAGCACGTCCTCCGCTGCCTGGAGGTCGTTGACGGCCGATGGCGGCGCCCACGGGGCCAGTTCGTCTCGCGCCTCCCGCAAGAGCGTTAGCACCTGGTCGATCTTCTCGCGCGCGCGCTCGTACGACGCGCGGTTCGCGCTCGTCCAATCGTCGGCCTGCATCACAACCCACTCTCCTTGAGGCGCCACGGACGCCGCGCCGGGCGGGGCGAGTAGCGCGCGGCCAGGCCAAGACGGCCTGCCGCACCCACCCGGCGACTTCCTGGGCGCACCAGTCTCGGCCCGCCGTGACTCGGCACGGCGGGCCGTCCACCTCGGAGTGCAGGCCGCGTGCCAGGGCGAGGTGGCGGTCAGGCAGAGCCGCCCCGAGTGGCTCGCGCGGCCAGCTTCAGCCGGCTGCTGTTCACGGCGCGGAGGATATCCCCGTAGCCGGCGCAGCGGCAGTAGTTGCCGGCGAGGTAGTCGAGCAGCTCGTCGTCGCTGGGGTTGGGATTCTCGTCGAGCAGTCCTTTCACGGCGAGGATGTAGCCGGGCGTGCAGTAGCCGCACTGGAACGCGCGCTCTTCGAGAAACGCTTCCTGGACCGGGTGCAGCCGGCTCCCCTCGCTGAGCCCTTCAATCGTCTCGATGCGCCGCCCGTCCAGCCGGGCCGCGAGCGTCAGGCAGGAGGCGATAGGCCGGCCGTCGAGGAGGACGGTACACGAGCCGCACACGGCGGTGCCGCAGCCTTCGCGCACGCCCGCGAGCTTGAGCTGCTCGCGCAGCACGTCTGACAGCAGCCAGTGGTCCTGCACGTCGAGCTGCTGCTCGGCGCCATTCACGGTCAGGGTGATCGTTCGCTTCACGTTCGCTCCCGATGAGCGCTGGCCGCCCCGCGTCGGGGCGCGACGCCAGCGCCGCGCACCAGTCTTGCGATGCCCGGCGCGCCGGGCTGCTCTGTCACGAGCGCCTCGCGGCGGCGGGGCGCCCCGATGCGCCGCATGCGCAGGGATGGGTTACGAGGGCGCGTCCGGAATGTTGATGTTCTGCGTGGCCGTGAAGGCCTCGTCGGCGGGGATCTCGAGAGGCGGGCCGCCGTGCTCGTGGTCGGGGCTCGCCAGCGCCATCAGCACCTTCTCGGGCGTGATGGGCAGGTCCTTGATGCGGACGCCCACGGCATTGTAGATCGCGTTCGCGATCGCCGCCGGCACCGAGAGCGTCCCCGACTCGCCGACCCCCTTCGCGCCGAACGGGCCGCGCTGGTGCGGCACCTCGACGCTCACCGCCGCCATCTCGGGCGGCACGTCCTTGAGCGAGGGAATCTGGTACTCTAGCAGGCTCGCGTTCGTCACCTGCCCCTGGTCGACGTTCATCCACTCGTAGAACGTCAGCCCGAGCGTTAGGATCGCGGCGCCCTGGATCTGCTGGACGCAGTGGTGCGGGTTCACCTCCTGGCCCACGTCGGCCGCCGCGGCGAAGCGCAGCACGCTCACCCGGCCCGTCTCGGTGTCCACCGCGACCTCGGCCGCGCTGGCGCCCGAGAACCAGAACTCGGTGCTCTTCTGGGTCTGGCCGGTCTCGTGGTCCATCGGGTCGGCGATCGTCTTGTAGGTCGCCTCGCCGACGAGGTTGGTGCCGAGCGCGCCCAGCTTGGCGGCGAACACCTGAGGAATCGTCAGGCCGCGCTGCTCGTTGCCGCGCACGTACACGCGCTCGTGGCGCAGCACCAGGTCCTCGGGATCGGCCTCTAGCTCCTCGGAGGCCGCCTCGAATAGCTGCTGCTTGATCTGGGCGGCCGCACCGCGGATGGCGTTCCCCATGTGGTAGGTCGAGCGGCTGCCGGCGGTGATGGTGTCGTAGGGCGTCACGTCGGTGTCGGGCAGGTGGACCCGCACCCGCTCGATGGGCACCCCTAGCTCCTCGGCGGCGATCTGGGCGAGCGCCGTCTCCGAGCCCTGGCCCATCTCGACCGTGCTCGACAGCACGGTGACGCTACCGTCGGCGTTCATGTGGACGACCGCGCCCGAGATCGAGGGCGTGAGCACGGCCTTCACGCCGCAGGCGAGCCCCTTCGCGCGGTGGACGCCCGAGCCGCGGAAGACGCGCTGCGGCGGCCTCGGGGGCTCCCACTGGATCGCCTCCGCCACCTTCGCCAGCGACTCTTTGACGCCGATGCTCTCCATCGGCGCGCCGGTGGCGAACTCGTCGCCCTCCTCAAGAGCGTGGCGCATCCGTAGCTCCAGCGGGTCGATACCCAAGTGGTGCGCCACCACGTCCATCTGCGACTCGTAGGCGAACACCACCTGCGGCACGCCGAAGCCGCGGAAGGCGCCGGCCGGCACGTTGTTGGTGTAGACGCAGTGCGAGTCGATCTTGACGTTCGGGAACTTGTACGGCCCCGCCGAGGTGTAGCCCGACTTGTGCACCACGCGCGGCCCGATCTCGGCGTAAGCGCCGGTGTTCCAGTAGTTCTCGGCCTCGCAGGCGACGATGTCGCCGTTCTTCATCACGCCGAGCTTGCAGCGCGCGACGACGTTGTGCTTGGTGATCGTGACGAACTCCTCGGGGCGGCTGAGGACGATGCGCACCGGCTTGCGCGTGACGTAGGCCAGATAGGCGGTGAGCGGCTCCAGCTTGTCGTAGAGCTTGGCGCCGTAGCCGGCGCCGAGGTAGGGTGCGACGACGCGCACGCGGTTCAGCGGCAGGCGGAAGATGGCCGCGATGTCGGTGCGGATGTAGGAGGGGCTCTGCGTCGCCGTCCAGATCTGAAAGCGCTCGTCCTCGTCGATGTAGACGAGGGTGGCGTGCGGCTCCAGCGGCACGTGCTGGGCCGGCGGCGTGACATAGGTGTCCTCGAAGACGTAGTCGGCGCGGGCGAACGCGGCGTCGGCGTCGCCCTTGCGCAGGCGCAGGCTGTAGCAGACGTTCGTGCCGCTGGTGGCGCCGACGTGGGCCATGTCGGCGAACGCGCGGGCGGGCTTCAGCACCTCGTGGACCAGCGGGCTACCCTCGCGCGCCGCCTCCACGGGATCGAACACCGCGGGCAGCGGCTCGTAGTCGACGTCGATCAGCTCCAGCGCCTCCTCGGCGCTCTCGCGGTCGGCCGCCACCACGGCGGCCACCGGATCGCCGATGTAGCGCACCTTGTCGATGGCGAGGATGGCCTGGTCGCGGAACACCGGGCCGAACCACGGCTCGATGCCCGGCGTGTTCGCCACGTCGGCGCCGCTGACAACGGCCACGACGCCCGGCACCCGCTCGGCGCGGCTCTTGTCTACGCCGCGCACCCGCGCGTGCGGGTAGGTGCTGCGCAGAATCATGCCGTGCAGCATGCCCGGCATGTCGATGTCGCCGGTGTAGATCGGGCGGCCGGTGACCTTCTTGAGGCCGTCGACGCGCGGCACGGGCTTGCCGACAACGTCGAACTCCACGTCCAGCGCCATGATTCCTCCCAGTGCCGAGTGCTGAGCCGCGTTCCGAGTCGTCACTCGCTACTCAGGACTCCCCCACGCGCAAGGGCGGCCCGGAGCGCGCGGCCGGCGAACACGCGCGTCATCTCGCGCTTGTACCACTCCGAGCCGCGAATGTCGGGCGTGGGATCGACTTGCTCGGCCGCCAGCCGGCCCAGCTCGGCTGCCAGGCGCTGCACCGCCGCGGCGTCCGCGGCCTGGATGCCGCGCGCCAGGTCCGCCGCGCCCTGCACGAGGAGCGGCGTGCTGGAGACGGACGTGTACACCAGGCGCAAGTCGGCGAAGGTGCCATCCTCCGCGAGCGTGGCCGCGGCCGCCACGCCGAGGCACGGCCAGTCCATCGCCGACAGCGAGGTGTATTTCAGATAGGCGGCGTGGGTGCGGGGCGGCGGGTCGGGCACGATCACCTCGGCCAGCACCTCGCCCGGCTCCAGGGCCGTCGTGTAGAGCCCGAGGAAGAACTCCTCCAGCGGGACAGTGCGCTCGCCGTCCGCGCCGACGATCCGCGCGCTGGCGTGGAGCGCGATCAGCGGCGCGGGCGGATCGAGCCGGAAGTCGCCGTGCGCCAGGTTGCCGCCGACGGTGGCGGCGTGCCGCACGCGGACGTTGCCCACCTGGCGGTAGGTCTCGGCCAGGACCGGGAGGCGCTCACGCACCACGGGCGACAGCTCCACGTCGCGGTGCGACGCAAGCGCGCCCAGCCGCAGGCCCACGCCCGGCTCATGGCGGATGCCGTCCAGGCCGGCGATGGTCTTCAGGTCGATCAGGTAGCCGGGCTGGTAGACGCGCTCGCGCAGCATGATGAGCAGCGCCGTGCCGCCGGCAATGTAGCTCGCGTCGTCGGCGTGCTCCTGATAGAGCCGGCTGGCCTCGTCGAGCGTCGTCGGCTGCAACAGATCGAGGCGCTTGATCGTCATGATGCCGTCTCGAGCTTGCGCTGCACGCAGGCGGCGAACTCGCGGCCGGTTTGCGTGGCCTTCTGACGGAAGATCGGCTCGCCGAGGGAGCCCAGCTTGCCCCACAGCGACACGTCGGCGCGGTAGGCGACCTCTGTCGCGTCGTCGCCCTGCGGCGTGAGGCGGAGCGTCGCGGCGACCTGGACATTACTGCCCAGCCGCTTGTCCTCACCCCGCGCCGTGGACTCCAGCTCGTGGGGCGGGTCCATGCGCGTAATGGCCACGTCCATCGCGGCGCTGAAGGTGATGTAGGCAACCTTGACGCTCATGGTGGCGCGGTAGGTATTCTCGTCGAGACGCTCGACCTTCGAGCAGCCGGGCACGCAGCCGACCATCTGCTGCGGGTCGATGAGGAAGTCCCAGACCTTCTGTGGCGGCGCCTTGACGGCGAAGCTCGACTCGATGACCATCGCCTCACCTCGGGGCAAGCTCGGGCGACCGGCCCGTCGACGCGATCCCTACCAGTGTAGCGGACCGGTCGCGCAGCCGGCGGGCCGGCAGCGCCAAGACGCTGGCGGTCGCCCCAGGCGCCGCGCGATGGCAAGCAGCCGCCTACCCCGCGAGGAGTCCAGCCCGGTTGCTGGCGGTGCATAGATCCGGCAAGCGCGAAGGGAGAGGTGGCACGCCGGACGAACCGGAGCCGACCGCGTCAGTCGATCTCGAAGCGCTGCTCACCGAGCGCATCTCCGCGTATCGCGTCTGCCTGTTCCCACTCGGGGACGCGCTGCTGGACGCGGTGGGGCGCCTGGAAGGCGAGCGCGCGGAGCGTCTGGACGAGTCGGGCCGCGGTTTCCTAGCAGGCCGCGGCGGCGCCGTCGCCGCGTGGGTCGGCCGCGGCGCTCAGCACCCCGTCGGCGTCCACGCCTGCGATCTGGGCGATGCCGACCTGGTAGTTCCAGTCGGGGATCACGTCAACCGTGTAGCCGCGCCGGCGCAGCGCATCCAGCGCTGTCGGCGGCACCCGCGCCTCGACGTGCAGCACGTCGCGCGGGTCGCGGGGCTCGATGCCGCCGTACAGCCAGCGCGGCGCCTCGACCGCCGCCTGCACGTCCAGATCGTAGTCGAGCAGCGCCGTGAGCAATTGAAGCTGCGTCTGCGGCTGGCCGTCGCCGCCGCGGCTGCCGAGCGCCACGATGCGGTCCGCGCCCTCTGCCAGTCCAGGCATGAGCGTATGGGGCGGTCGCACGCTGGGCGCCACGGCGCGCGGGCCAACGCCATCCACCGGTAAGTGCGCGGCGCGGTTGTGCAAGAACACCCCCGTATCCCCCGCGATCACCCCGGAGCCGAACGGCACCCATAGGCTCTCGATCAGCGACACCACGTTCCCGTCGGCGTCGGCCGCCGCCAGGTACACCGTGTCCGCGGACGGCAGGGCCGCCTGGCTGGCCGCCGCCGTCGCCGCGCTCGTCCGCAGCGCCGTCAGACGGGACCCCCAGGCTGCAACGTCGCCGGTGGCGGGCGGTGGCGGGACCAGCGACGGATCGCCGATCCGGTGGTCCCGCTCCTCGATGGCGACGCGCGTGGCCGACACCAGCAGGTCGAGGCTCTCGGCCGACAGGTGGCCGGCCGCGCGCACGTCCTCGCCCGCCAGCAAGCCCAGCTGAATGATCGTCGCCAGGCCCTGGGAGTTTGGCGGGCACTGGTAGACCGTGCAGCCGCGGTACGCCACGCGCAGCGGCTCCTGCCACACGCTCGCGTGGGCGGCCAGGTCGTCGAGCGTCAGCACGCCACCCGCGGCGCCCACAGCCTGGACCATCGCGTCGGCGAGCGGGCCGCCGTAGAACGCGTCGGCGCCGTCGCGGGCCAACGCCGTGAGCGTGCGGGCCAGGTCGGGAAAGCGGGCGGGGCGGCCGGGGCGGATCGGCTCGCCGCCGGGCAGGTAAGCCCGGGCGGCGCCCGGCTGGGCGGCCAGCGCCTCGCGGTTCGCGGCGACGGCGCGGCTCAGCGCCGCCGATACGGGAAAGCCGTCGGTGGCGTAGCCGATCGCGGGCGCCAGCACCCGGTCGAGCCCCAGCCGGCCGTAGCGCGCCAGCAGGTCGCCCCAGGCCCGCACCGCCCCGGGTACCGTAACGGCCAGCCCACCGCGCGCCGGCACCCACGCGTGGCCCGCGGCGCGCACGCGCTCGGGCGTGAGCGCCGCGGGCGTGCGGCCGCTGCCGTTCAACACCACCGGCGTCCCGCCGGCGGGCCGCAGCAGCACGAACGCGTCCCCGCCCAGGCCGCACTGGTGCGGCTGCACCACACACAGCGCCGCGTTCGCGGCCACCGCCGCGTCGACCGCGTTGCCGCCCCGGGCGTACATCTGCATGCCGGCCTGGGTCGCCAGGTAGTGCGGCGTCGCCACCACGCCGCGACAGCCGCGCGCCGGCTGCCAGCGCGTCCCGTCCATCGCCATGGGTCACCTCCCGCCGCTTCCCCGCGCGCCTGCTCAGTGTAGCAGACGGACCAGCCAAGCCTGGCGGGCGTATCGCGGGCGCGCTATATTGTGGCCCGCGCGTTGGCGCGGCGAGTGACGCCGGCTCGGTAGCCCCGCGATCAAACGCTGCTCAGGAGGGCGAACGATGAAGCTCCCGCGCCTTCGGCTCGCGCGCGCCTTCGGCCTGGGACTGGCCACGATCTGGCTGGCGGGCGCCTGCGCGCCCGCGCCCGCAGCGCCGCCGGCCGCCGCCCCGGCCGCGCCTACCACGCCCGCGACGAGCAGCGCCCCGGCTACCCCGAATGCGGGCACCTCGGCGCAGGCGACCGGGGCCGCGCCGGCCGCCAGCAAGCCGGCCCTCGCCACCGCGCCGCTCCTGACGCTCAAGGTCGGGGTGCTGCCCGTGACGAGCTGGGCTCCGCTGTTCATCGGCCAGGAGCGCGGCTACTTCCAGGAAGTGGGCCTCGACCTCGACGTGTCCAGCTTCCCGAACTACGCCACGCAGGTGCCGCTACTGGCGCAGGGGCAGCTGCACGTGGCGGGCTGCTCGAACGCCGTCATCTGCTACAACGCCTTCGGCCGCGACCTGGACATCCGGATCGTGGACGACCTCCAGTCGGCCGGCAAGACCGAGAAGTCGCGGGGATCGGGCGGGCTAGTGGTGCGGCAGGACCTCTGGGACGACGGCACCATTCGCGGCCCCCAGGACCTGGTTGGCCGCAACCTGTACACGCAGGCGGGGCCTGGCAGCGGCCAGCACGCCCAGGGCATCCACTGGCTGAAGCGGGCGGGCGTGGATCCAACCAGCATGGACTGGCCGATGCTGACGTTCCCCGACCTGTTCGCGGCGATGCAGAACAAGGGCGCGGAGGTTGGCTTCCAGTCGGAGCCGTTCACCACGCTGGGTATCAGCCGGGGCGTACACCGGCTGCTGGCCAGCCAGGAAGAGATGGACCCCAACACCCAGGTCACCTACGTGATGTACTGGACCGGGATCGATCAACTAGGGCCGCAGGCCGGCGAGCGGTTCCTGGTCGCCTTCCAGCGCGGCGGCCGCGACTTTACGAACGCCATGGAGTACGGCGTGGACGAGGACGCGATCATCGACGTCCTGACGCGCGAGACCACGCTGAAAGACCCCGCAATATACCGCCAGATCAAGTACCCCTGGCGCGACCCCAACGGGGTAGTGAACCGCGAGGCGCTCCAGGCCGACGCCGACCTGTTCGCGGACGCCGGCCTCATGCCGAAGACCGACATCAGCGGCGCGTTCGAGGACAAGTATCGCCGCTTCTCCGTCGACTACCTCGGCGAGTACCAGCCCCCGCGCTAGGCCTGGTCGTGCTCCAGCCAGTAGCGCGCGAGGTCGATGCAGCGGTAGAACCACACCCCGGGCCGGCTCGCTGAGTAGGCCAGGAAGTCGTCGAGCAGCTTCGCCATGGCGGGGCGGCCGCTGTTGTGGACGTGCGCCACGTAGCACAGCTTCATTGGGTGCCGCGCCGACTCCTCGTACAGCGCGTCGAAGGTGATCTTAAGCTGCGCTAGCCCCGCCACGACACCCAGCGCCGCCAGGTCGTTGTCGGTGTAGCCCGGCATCGTGTAGCCCACCGACACCAGCTTATGCCCATTCACGTCGATGGTATACGGCACGTCGGCGTCGGAGTAGTCGGCCGTCCAGACGACCCCCTGCTCGGCGCACAGGTCGAGCGTGTGCGGCGTCGGCCGCGGCCCCTGCGACATGTAGCCGAGTGTCTTCTCCCCCGTCACCCGCTCCAGCGCGTCGAGCGCCCGCCGCAGGTAGTCGCGCTCCTCCTCCTTTGTCTTGTACAGCGGCGGGTGGATCGCCTGGTCGTACTGGTGCGTCGCGATCTCGTGGCCGCGCGCTTGCGCCTCGCGGATGCTGGCCGGGAACAGCTCGGCCACCAGGCCGCTGCAGATCACCGTCGCCTTCACCTGGCGCCGGTCCAGCACGTCGAGCAGCCGCCAGATGCCGTGCCGCGCGCCGTACTCCCGCGCGCCGAGCGACAGGAAGTCGAACGTATGGTGCGCGCCAGCGGGCATCGGCCGGATCGGGCGCGGGACCGACTCCCACTCGTGCAGGACGATGATCCCGACCGCCATGCGCGCGCCGCCTGGCCAGGCCGTGAACCAGGCCGGCCGTCTGGGGCTCTGCGGCCGATACTGCCATTGATAGACCGCCGCCAGCTCGCTCGTGTCCATCGCTTTCCGCCTTTCCTGATGGCGTTCGCGCCCCCCTGGCTGCCAGGGGATGATAAGAGAAGCGAGGCCGAAGGATGCAATCTGCCGCTGTCGCCTCGTGCGAGCGAGCAGCCAGCCGCGTTGGCCCGCGCCGCGTGTGCTACGCTAGAATTACGGATTAGGGGGAGCGGCGCCGTGCAGCAGCCGGAGTACGTGGCGGTCGCGCGGGTCGACGAGCTGCCGCCGGGCGCTCGGCGGCTGGTGAATGTCGGGCCGCACCCAGTGCTGCTCGTAAACGCGGACGGCGCGCTGTTCGCCATCCCGAATGCCTGCCCGCACCGCGAGTGGCCGCTCTCTCAGGCCGAGATGCGCGACGACCTGCTGAAGTGCGCGCGGCACGGCTGGGAGTTCGACGTGCCGAGCGGGCGGGCCGTCTACCCGCCGTTCGGGTACCGGCTGCGCCACCTGCCGCTGCAAGTGGTGGACGGCTGGGTCCAGGTCGCGTGGACCGAGCCAGAGTTCGAGCCGGCCCACTGATCGCGGGCGCACAGCACTTTGGCGCAGGGTTGGGTGGGGACGCGGCCCTCACCCCAGCCCTCTCCCAGGGGGAGAGGCGGTAGGACCCGCTTACCCCGGCCCTCGCCGAGGGGAGAGGGAGCGGGCGTCCACCAGTCCACCATTGCGTCCGAGGAGCCCGCGAGTCTCGCGCCGGGGCTGCGCCGCGCCGGGCGGCGACGCACAGCCCGTGCGCCCGTTCAACCGCGCGACTGGCTCGGCCGCGCCGCGGCCCGCCGCGCAGCTTGCGAAAGGGGAGTACGTCGTGGTCGAAGTAGTCTCGCGTCCCCAGGATGCCGCCCTCCGCCCGCAGTTCAAGGACCTGCGCGAGTGGATCGAGGGCGTGGACCAGCTGGGCCAGCTGCGCCGCGTGGACGGCGCCACGGCCGAGGAGGGCATCGGCCTGGCCCAGGAGGTGCTGACGAAGCACGACGGCGCCCCCGCGGTGCTCTTTGACAAGATCCCCGGCTACGAACCAGGCTTCCGTGTGCTCGCCTGCCCGCTCGGCTCCATCGAGCGCATCGCCTACACCCTCGGCCTGCCGCCGCACGCGCCGAAGGCCGAGCTGGTGGACATGTGGCGGCGCCGCGTGAAGGAGCTGAAGCCGGTTCCTCACGTCGAGGTGACCGACGGCCCGATCCTCGAGAACGTGCTGATGGGCAAGGACGTCGACATCCTGAAGATCCCCGCGCCGAAGTGGCACGAGGACGACGGCGGCCGCTACATTGGCACCGGCAGCTTCGACATTACCCGCGACCCCGACGAGGGCTGGGTGAACCTCGGCACCTACCGCGTGATGGTGCACGACCGCTACCGCCTCGGCTACTACATCTCGCCCGGCAAGCATGGCCGCATCCAACGCGAGAAGTACTTTGCCCGTGGCGAGAAGTGCCCCGTGGCGATGGTCGTCGGCAGCGACCCGCTGCTGTTCCTCGCCTCCTGCACGGAGATCCCCTACGGCGTCTCCGAATACGACTGGGTGGGCGGCCTGCGCGGCGAGCCCGTCCCGGTGATCCGCGGCAAGGTGACCGGCCTGCCGATCCCCGCCAACGCCGAGATCGTCTTCGAGGGCTACGCGCTGCCCGACGAGCGGATGCTGGAAGGCCCGTTCGGCGAGTGGACCGGCTACTACGCCTCTGACGTGCGGCCCGAGCCGGTGCTCCAGGTCGAGGCGATGTACTTCCGCAACAGCCCCATCCTGCTCGGCCAGCCGCCCGCGCAGCCGCCCGACGAGCAGGCGCGCTACCGCGCCTTCATGCGCTCGGCGCTGCTCAAGGACGAGGTCGAGAAGGCGGGAGTGCCCGACGTGAGCGCGGTCTGGTGTCACGAAGTGGGCGGCTCGCGGCTGTTCAACGTCGTGGCGATCAAGCAGCGCTACCCCGGCCACGCCCGCCAGGCCGGCCACGTGGCCGCGATGTGCCGTGCCGGCGCCTACACCGGCCGCTACGTCGTGGTGGTGGACGACGACATCGACCCGACGAACCTCGAGCAGGTGATGTGGGCGGTGTGCACGCGCTCGGACCCCGAGACGTCGATCGACCTCATCAAGCGCGCCTGGGCGACGCCACTCGACCCGCGCATCCCGCCCGAGAAGCGCGCGCGCAACGACTTCACGAACTCGCGGGCGATCATCGACGCCACGCGGCCGTGGGAGTGGCGCGACGAGTTCGCGCCGGTGAACGCGATGAAGCCCGAGACCGCCCGCAAGGCCTACGAGCAGTGGGGCTGGCTCGTGGGCAAGTAGCCTACCGCGCACAAAGAGTGAGGGAGGGCGGGGGCTGGTCCCCGCCGCCCGGCCGGGGCAACCCACACCGGACGGCGCGCTACGAGCCCCCGCCCCGCCCGTCCCCGCCGATGGCATGAGAAGCAGCGCAGGCATGGGCCTGTGCCCCGGCATCGATAACGCCTAGTCGTCGCGGGCGGCGATCTCCTTCCAGCGGCACCAGATCCCCACAGAAGCCCCTACCCCTCGTCCCCCGGCAGACGGCGACGGTGAGGGCGTCGGTTGGCCACATCTTGCCCAGGGTGAGCGGAGCGGCCGATTTCCGGTAAACTGCGGGCGCACCACTCGCGTAGGAGGAATGCTCGTGGCCAAGGACATGCGCACCTATATTCGGCAGCTCGAGGAGCGGCGCCCCGAGGACCTGGTCACCGTCCGCGAGGAGGTCGATCCGAAGTTCGGCGTCACCGCCATCGCCCAGAAGCTCGAAGAGGAAGGGCGCTTCCCGGTCATCTTCTTCGAGCGCGTGAAAGGATCGCAGCTGCCGCTGCTGATCAACCTCACCGCGTCGTACCCGCGCTTGGCCATCTCGATGGACAGCACGCTCAAGGAGATGGTGCAGCAGGCCGCGCGCCGCGAGGCCAACCCCATCCCGCCGAAGTGGGTTTCCGACGCCGAGGCGCCCGTGAAGGAGGTGATCCTCAAGGGGGTCGATGCCAGCCTCGACCTCCTCCCCATCACGACGCACAACGCGCTCGACGGCGGGCCGTTCATCAGCGGCGGCGTGCTGCTGCAGAAGGACCCCGAGACGGGCCACATCAACGCGGGCATCTACCGGCACCAGAAGTTCGACAGCCGGCGCATCGGCGTCATGCAGAACCCCGCCCACCACGGCCGCTACATTGGGCGCAAGTGGGAGGACCGCGGCGAGAAGCAGCCGGCGGCGCTGGTCATCGGCCACCATCCCGCGCTGCTGATGGCCGCCGTCGCCAAGGTGCCGGGCATCGGCGGCGAGCTGGACGTCTGCGGTGGCTATCTGGGCGAGCCGCTAGAGGTGGTGCAGGGCGAGACGGTCGACATCCCGATCCCGGCGCGCGCCGAGATCGTCATCGAGGGCTACATCCCCGCCGGCGAGCGGCAGTTCGAGGGGCCATTCGGCGAGTGGCCGCACTACTACACGGGCAAGGGCGACATGCCGTTCCTGGAAGTGACGGCCATCTTGATGCGCAAGGACGCCATCTACCAGGACCTGTTCGCCTCGCACCCCGAGCACAACATCTGCGGCGCCCTGCCGCGCATGGGCAGCCTGTATCGCCGCATCCAAGAGGTCGTGCCGAGCGTGGTCAACGTGAACCTGCCGTACTCGGGCGGCAGCCGCGCCTTCTGCTATATCTCGCTCCGCAAGCGCAGCGAGGGCGAGCCGCAACAGGCGGCGTTCGCGGCGCTGACCACCGAGACGGACATCAAGCACGTCTACGTCGTGGACGACGACATCGACGTGTTCAACGAGACCGAGGTGCTGTGGGCGCTGGCGACGCGCTTCGAGGCCGACGAGGACCTGATCATCATGCCCAACTGCCTCGGCGCGCACCTGAACCCGACGGCGCACAACCGTCGCAAGACCGGTCATGGGCCGCTGCAGACGAAGTGCATCTTCGACTGCACGAAGCCGGCGCCGCCGGCCGAGTTCCCGCCGACGGCCAAAGTGCCCGAGGAGATCATGGCCGACCTCGACCTGGACCGCGTGCTCGGCGAGTACCGCGGCCTGCCCACCCGCACCCCCACCCTGGCCTAACCCCTCCTGAACCGGCACGAACCGCGCGCGGCGCCCGGAGCCTGGCTCCGGGCGCCGTTCTTCCGGGGGACGCCGTAACGGCAGCCGCCGCAGCGCGCGTTGCCAAGCGTCCGGGCGGCCAGGGTGACGTAAGGGCGGGGTTCCTGCCCGCTATGACGCGCGAGGCCGATCGCTTGTTGGGACGAGGCTCAGGAGCGCGCCGGCTGGAGCGCCGAGCGCCGAACCGCCGCGCGCTGCGGCGCCAGCCGCCAGCGGCCATAGGCGACGAAGGCGGCGAACAGCCCGACCACGAACGGGAAGAGCGCCACCGCGCCCATACCGCCCGCCAGCGTCAGCACGGTCGCCCCAACCATGATGATCACGAGTCCGGCGGCGGCCAGTGGGGTGAGGCCGGGCCGAATGCGTAGCAGGCCGGGCAGGATCAGGCCGAACGCGCCGAGCACCTCGGCCACGCCAATGGACCGCAGGAACCACTCCGGTAGAGCGATTGGCATCTGCGCCGCCATCTCCTCGAACGGGGTGACGAGCTTCACGCCGCCTGCGAACAAGAACGTCAGTGCGAGTAGTATCTGCACGATCCACAGCGCATAGGTCATGTCTTGCTCCTCTCTGTCTCTGCTCTTCTGCTCTTGTCTCGCCACTACCGCGGGGTCGAGCCCCGCGCGCACGTCGCGGCGCGCTCGCGAAGCAGGGCGCGCTCGCGCGCGTTGCGGGTGAGCGCCGCCGCGCGCTCGAATTCGCTCCGGGCCTCATCAAGGCGGCCGAGCTTGGCGAGGAGGTCACCGCGCACGCTCGGCAACAGATGATAGCCTTTGAGCGCCGGCTCGGCGGTCAGCGTATCGACCACCTCCAGGCCGGCCGCGGGACCAAACGCCATCGCGAGCGCGACCGCCCGATTCAGCTCCACGACCGGCGATGGCGCGAGCTGGGCGAGCGCGTCGTAGAGGGCCGCGATGCGCGCCCAGTCCGTGTCCGCCGGCGTCCGCGCGCGGGCATGGCAGGCGGCGATCGCGGCCTGGAGCGCGTACGGGCCGAGCGCGCCGCCCAGAGCCTCAGCGCGGGCGAGCGCCGCGAGCCCCCGCCGGATCAGCAGCTGGTCCCAGCGCGCGCGGTCCTGGTCGAGCAGCAGGACAGGCTCGCCCGCGGGGCCGACCCGCGCGCGCGCCCGCGACGCCTGCAGCTCCATCAGGGCCACGAGGCCATGCACCTCAGGCTCCCGCGGCGCCAGCTCGGCGAGGATGCGGCCGAGTCGCAGCGCTTCCTCGCAGAGGTCAGGACGCATCCAGTCGTCCCCGGCAGTGGCCGCATAGCCCTCGTTGAACACGAGGTAGATGACCCGGAGTACCGAGGCCAGCCGGGCCGCACGGTCGTCCCCGACCGGGATCTCGAAGGGAACGCGTGCGGCGGCGAGGGTCCGCTTGGCCCGCACGATCCGCTGGGCGACCGTTGGCGCCGGGACCAGGAACGCCCGCGCAATCTCGTCGGTCGTCAGCCCGCCGAGCACCCGCAGCGCGAGGGCCACGCGCGCCTCGGTGGCGAGCACCGGATGGCAGGCTGTGAACATCAGGCGCAGCAGGTCGTCGCCGAGGTCATCGTCGGCCGCCTCGTCGAGATCCGGCACGGTCGGCTCCTGCTCCGCTTCGAGCGCGCGCCCTAGCTCCTCCTGCTTGCGTTGGAGCCGCTGCTGGCGCCGCAGGCGGTCGATCGCCCGATTCTTCGCTGTGGCCATGAGCCACGCGCCCGGGTTCTCCGGCACGCCGGACTCTGGCCAGCGCTCCAGCGCGGCGACGAGCGCGTCCTGCGCCAGCTCCTCGGCCAGCCCGACGTCGCGGACCATCCGCGCCAGCCCGGCGATGAGCCGCGCGGACTCGATCCGCCAGACCGCCTCGATCGCCCGGTGCGTGTCGGAAGTCGTCACAGCGACCACTCAGCGCCCGTCGGCGCTCAGCTACCCCGCTCGCAGTTGACCATCCACGGGATACCGAACCGGTCGACGAGCATCCCGAACCCTCCAGCGGCCCAGAAAGTCGGCGCGAACGGCATGATCACCGCGCCGTTCTCCGCCAGCACGCCGAAAATCCGCCGCGCCTCCGTCGGCTCGTCCACCTGGAGCGACACGTACACCCCGGCCGGCTTCTGGTAGTGCTCGGGCGGGCTGTCCGAGCCCATCAGGACCGTGTCGCCGACCGTCAGGCGCGCGTGGAGCACGCGGTCGTGCCAGCCGGGCGGCACTTCGCCCGCGATCGGCGATTCTCCGTGAGTCATCAACACCTCGATCGTGCCGCCAAGCGCCTGCTCGTAGAAGCGGAACGCTTCCGCGCACTGCCCATCAAAGTTGAGATACGGATTGATCTGCACGCTGTGCCTCCTCGCGTCCATCGGTTCAGGACCGCGCCCTAGCTGGCCGGCTGGAGCGCCGAGCGGCACCGCGCCGCGCGCGGCGGCACGAGCCGCCAGCGGCCGTACGCCACGAACAGCCCGATGACGACCGCGAACACCGCGCTCTCGGGCTACCGGGCCGCGAAGCGCTTGCTACTTCCTACCCTCGAGCTGCGCGCGGAGGCGCTCCTCTTGCTCCCGCAGCTCGGGCGTCAACTCGGGGCCGAAGTCCTCCGCCTCGAACACCGGGCGAATCTCGACCTCGCCGTCGATCCCCGTGGGATTGGGGCAGCGCTTGAGCCACTCGACGGCCTCCTCCATCGACTTCACCTGCCACAGCCAGAAGCCCGCGATCAGCTCCTTCGTCTCGGCGAACGGCCCGTCGATAACGGTCCGCTTGTCGCCGGAGAACCGGACCCGCTTCCCCTTCGAGCTGGGCTGGAGCCCCTCGCCCGCGAGCATGACGCCCGCCTTCACCAGCTCCTCGTTGTACTTGCCCATCGCGGCGAGCAGCTCCTGGCTCGGCATGACGCCCGCCTCGCTGTCGGCGTTGGCCTTGATCATGACCATGACCCGCATCGTCGTCTCTCCTTCTGCGTCGAGGGGTGAGAGTCCAGGCGCTTCCGGCTGGCTGATCCCTCGCTCTACTAATACGACGAACGAGCGTCGGCGAAATCGACACGTCGCCGGATCAATTTTTTTGGCGCGTCGTGACCCGCTGGACCGGCACCGGTGGTACGACGGACCTCTCCGGAGCACCCGCCCGGGCGGTCGGCGCCGACCGCCGGGGAGCGCGGCCGCCGCGGCCGCTCGGATGGCGCACCGAGCGCCCTCGAGGGTCGGACGGCCGCGCTCCCCGCGCGGATGACGCGCGCTAGCCGCCCGCGATCGCGCCCACGATCAGGAACGGCTCCGTGCCGGTCGCCACGGCGTCCGGGAGCGTGGCGTCCGGCGGCTCGTTGGACAGGTCCTCGCGGCAGGCAAAGAACCGCACGAGCGGCCGGCGCCGCTGCGACACTGGGTCGCGCAGCGTACCGCGCAGCGTCGGATAGCGAGCTTCGAGCGCATCCAGCACGGTCCGCTGCGTCACCGGTCCCGCGACGACGAGGGTGACCTCGCCGTCGACGCGCGCCAGCGTCCGCAAGTGCGCGGGGAGTACGACCCGGATCATGGCAGGGTCTGCACTTCGACCGACAGGACGGCCGGGAGGTCGCGGACGATGGGCGCCCAGCTGTCCCCGGCGTCGGCCGACGCGTACACCTGGCCGCCGGTCGTGCCGAAGTACACGCCGCAGGCGTCGAGCGAGTCCACCGCCATCGCGTCGCGCAGGACATTCACGTAGCAGTCGCGCTGCGGCAAGCCCTTCGAGAGGGGCTCCCACTCGCAGCCGCCCGTGCGGCTGCGGTACACCCGCAGCTGGCCGTCGGGCGGGAAGTGCTCGGAGTCGCTCTTGATCGGCACGACGTAGATGGTGTTCGGCTCGTGCGCGTGTACGTCGATGGGGAAGCCGAAGTCGGTCGGCAGGTCGCCGCTCACCTCGTGCCAGGACTCGCCGCCGTCGTCGCTTCGCATCACGTCCCAGTGCTTCTGCATGAACAGCACGTTCGGCCGCGCGGGGTGCATGGCGATGCGATGGACGCAGTGGCCAACCTCGGCGGTCGGGTCGGGCATGAAGTCAGACTTCAGGCCGCGGTTGATCGGGCGCCACGACTGACCGCCGTCGTCGCTGCGGAACGCGCCGGCGGCCGAGATAGCGACGTACATCCGCCCGGGCTGCGTCGGATCGAGCAGGATGGTGTGGACCGCCATGCCCCCCGCGCCGGGCTGCCAGTTCTCGCCCGTGCCGTGGCCGCGCAGGCCGGGAAGCTCCTGCCACGTCTGGCCGCCGTCGGTCGAGCGGAAGATGGCCGCGTCTTCCACCCCGGCGTACACCGTGTCGGGATCGGTCAGCGACGGCTCCAGGTGCCAGACGCGCGCGAACTCCCAAGGGTGCGGCGTGCCGTCGTACCACTTGTGCGTGCCGGGAACGCCCTCGTAGGCGAACTGGTTGCCCACCGGCTGCCACGTCTTGCCGCCGTCGTCGGAGCGCTGGACCTGCTGCCCGAACCAGCCGCTGGTCTGCGAGGCGTACAGCCGATTCGGGTCGGCGGGCGACCCCTTGAGGTGGTACATCTCCCAGCCCGCGAAGTGGGGACCACTCACGTCCCACGTGTCGCGCTTGCCGTCCGCCGTGAGGATGAACGCCCCCTTGCGCGTGCCAACCAGTACCCGTACCCCGGTCATTCCTTCCTCCTTGCCCGGCCTCGGGCGGGGTTCCACTGGCCGCCCGGGCCCCGGTCGCCAACCGTCAGTAGAGCATCTGTTCTACATGGTTAGTGTACCGAGCCGCGGGCCGGCTCCCTAGAGGAGCGCCGTTACAGGGTCATTACAGTCGAACAGATGTTCCGTCAGGCTGCGGAACTGTCAGCCGGTCACCAGCGGATCGGCCAGAAGCTCGGCCAGGCGGGCGAAGGATTCGCGCATCCCCGGCTCCATGCCCGCTCGGAGATGGCCGTCGCGGTCCTCGCGCGACTGGTACAGCAGGTGCGAGCGCAGTGTCGTCTGGCCGTCGTGCTCGTCCAGCGTCACGGTAACCAGGTAATCGTGACCGGGCAGCGCCTCGTAGCCCTCGGTCGAGACGATCCGTTCGGGCGGCACGATCTCGCGGTACACGCCCGAGAAGCCGAACTCTTGCCCGCTCTCCGGGTCGCACAGGACGTAGCGCCAGGCGCCGCCCGGCCGCAGGTCGATCTCGCAGACCGTGAGCGTGAGCCGGCGCGGACCGTACCACCGCCGGACGTGCTCGGGCCGCGTCAGCGCCTCGAAGACGAGGCGGCGCGGCGCGGCGAAGACGCGCGTGATCAGGATCTCCCGGTCCGACGGCAGCGTCAGGGTAGTCGTGCCACTACTGGTCGGGTCCATGCCCCTCCTCCTGGTCTTGTAGCTCGCGCAGGTAGGCGTCGAGCTGGCCGAAGCGCTCCTCCCACACGGCGCGGTAGCGCTCCACCCACTCGGCCACGTCCTTCAGCGGCGCCGCCTCCAGCCGGCACGGCCGCCACTGCGCCTTGCGCCCTTGCGTGATCAGCCCGGCCCGCTGCAGCACGCGGAGATGCTTGGAGACGGCGGGCAAGCTCAACTGGAACGGCTCCGCCAGCTCCAGCACGGTCGCCTCGCCCTCCGCCAGCCGGGCGAGAATCGCCCGCCGCGTGGGATCGGCCAGCGCGGCAAACGTAACGCTCAGCTCGTCCATCGCCATAACTATTTTACCGATTGGTTAATTAGCCAACTGGTGAAATACTAGCCCATTTCGCGCCCGTGGTCAACCCCTCTTACGGAGATGTGATGACGCGCTATGCTAGCGGCCGAGTCGGCGGAACGCCCGGCGGAAGAGCGCGCTCAGCACGAGCCCCGCCAACGCGCCGGAGGTGACGTCGCCGGGATAGTGGGCGCCGACGTAGACGCGGCTGAAGCCGACAGTGCTGGCGAGTGCGAAGAAGCGCGGCGCCTGGCGCGGCCAGTGCTGGCTCAGCACCCAGGCGCAGGCGAATGCCGACGCGGTGTGGCCGCTGGGAAACGACCAGCTTCCCGGCCGCTTGCCGACGACGAGCGCGCGCACGATGTCGATGAACGGCCGCCGGCGGCGGAAGGCCGCCTTCACCGGATACTCGACCACCCACGTGGTCGTCAGCACCGTCGGCACGAGGTCGCCGAGCGCGCGCCGGCTGCGCGGGACGCCGAGCAGCCCGGCGACCACCACGCCCAGCATCCAGGCGCCGCCGCTAGTGGTGAGCAGGGCGACGAGGTTCGCGGCCGTGTCGAGCGCGCGCGGGTGCGGCAGGCAGTTCACGGCCAGGAACAGGCGCGCGTCGAGCGCCTGCAGCGGCCCCATGTGGCGCAGCACCGCCTCCTTCAGCAGGGCCCGGCCGCGCTGCGCCTCAGGCGAGAGAGGTCGGCGCACGGGGCGCGTGCCGAGCGCCTTCTGGGCGCCCGCCAGCACCTCGGGCGCCTCGGGGGTCGGGGCCACGGCCTGCGCCGCCGTAGTCACGAGGACGGCGGCCGCCTCGTCGCGCGGCGGGGCGCTCGCGGCCGCCCGCTCGACCGCGGCGGCGGCGGGCAACGGCGTTTCCGCCGCGGCCTCGCCCTCGTCGGCCTCGGTCTCGCCCGCGGCCAAGCGCTCCACGCGCCGCACCACGGCCTCGGCCGCCTGAGGCGAGTCGATGCGCGCCAGCTCCGCCTCCAGCACGCGGCGGACGCGCTGGCCCTCGTCGGCCGGCGGACCGGGCGACGCGGCGCTCACGAGGGGCGCGGCCGGGGCATGGCGCCGTTGGCCTGGCCGCCGGCTACGTCAGGCGCCGCCTGGGGGCCGGCCGTGATCGGCCCGGGGTACTCGTGGAAACGCTGGGCGGCCGCCAGGTTCCAGCCGATCAGCCGGTCGAGCAGCGGCGAGCGCGTCACCGCGTGCAGCGCCATGCCTCGCTCGCGATCCTGGCCGGCGCCGTCGGCCTGGGGCAGCACGCGATTGATCACGCCCAGGATGTCGGCGGTCGTGCCTGGGAAGAGGCCGTGGAAGCGGGCCAACAGGTTGGCGGGCAGGCTCAGGATCCGCTCGGCCTCGCCGCGGCGCGTCGCGGCGACGATCTGGCGCGCGGCGCGCTCCGCGTCCATCGAGATCACCGGCAGGCTGCCCAGCACGGAGAATGCCGTGAATTCGGCGCGGTGCGGGCCTTTGAAGATGGCGTTCAGCATCGAGCCGGTGCGCATGAGGCCCGGCGCGATCGTCGTGACGACGATGCCCTCACGCGCCAGCTCGGCCCGCAGCCCCTCGGACAGCGCGACGGCGGCGAATTTGGCGCAGTCGTAGGGGATGAGGTGGGGCACCGCCACCTTGCCGCCGATCGACGTGACGTTCACGAGGCGTCCCGCGCGCCGCGCCCGCATCTGCGGCAGCACGGACAGCGTGGGGTACAGCACGCCCCAGAACATGACGTCCATCGCCTCGCGGAAATCCGCCTCGGTCTGGCTGTCGATCGGCCCCGCTTCGATCACGCCCGCATTGTTCACTAGGAGGTCGATCCGCCCGAAGTGTGCGGTCACGGCAGCCACCAGGCGCTCGACCTGGTCGCGGTTGCCGACGTCACACGGCTGGGCGAAGACGTCGAAGCCCTGGCCGCTCAGGTCGGCGCGCGCGTGCTCCAGCTCGGCCGGGTCGCGGGCGCAGATCGCCAGGCGACAGCCCTGCCGGCCGAATTCGCGCGCCAACAGGTAGCCCAAGCCGCGCGAGCCGCCCGTTACCAGAGCCACCTGGCCGCGTAGGTCCACCTCCTGCCGGCGCAGCCACAGCTCGCGCCCCGCCAGCCCGAGCCCCAGGCCCGCCGCCGCCAGCACGCTCTTCCCCAACCGCTTCTGCCGTCGCATGGCACGCTCCTCGGTGTGCGGCGCTAACTCTCGGTCGTCGGGCGACGATGGTTCGCGCCCCATCGCGCCGGCTCGCCCGCGGCGACGCGACAGCGCGCCCCAGACGGCCGGTCGCCGGCCACGCCTCTCGCGCACAGAGCGTGCCAGGCGGCTACGCGGCGTGGAGGGTGAAGAAGGTCAGCTCGGGCGGGCAGCCAAACCGCACGGGGAGGCACGAGAAGCCGATGCCGCGGTTCACGTAGAGGTGATTGCCGGGGGCGCCCGTTCCCTGCAGCCAGCCGTCGGCCGGCTGGACGCGGTGCCGAGTCCACGACCAGCCGGACCACTCGGGCTTGAAGGGAACGCGAATCTGCCCCCCATGCGTATGGCCCGCCAGTGCAAGCGGCGCGGCGCCCGCCGGCAGCGCCTGGAACGACGCCGGGTTGTGCATCAGCACCACGCGCGCGGCGCCCGCCGGCACCTGGCGGATAGCCGCCAGGGGCGCGTCGGCGCCCGGTACGTGCGGCCCGATCCCGACGAGGTACAGTGCGGCCGCACCGGGCTCCGCGCCAGTAGCTCCAGGCGCGTCGAGCGCCAGGGCCTCGTTGTGCAGCACGCGCACGCCGATCGCTGTGAACGCCTCGCGCAGCTCGCGCGCCGACGCGGCGCCGCTCGGGTCGGGCATGACGTGCTGCACGGGATAATCGTGATTCCCGAGCACCGCGTAAGTCGGAATGCCCGCCGCGGGCAGCGGCTCCAGCAAGCCCACCAGCGCGCGAATCTGGCGGGCGCGGTCCCGCACGGCGCGGTACAAGAAGTCGCCGGCCAGCAGCGCGGCCGCGGGACGCGCGGCCGCCACCTGGCGGACCACGCGGCGCACGGTGGCCAGGTTCGCCAGCAGGATGCCCACCTGCAAGTCGCCGAACAGCGCGAGTCGCCGGGCCTCCCAGGCGGGCGGCAGCCCCGGCACGACGGCCGCCTCCTCGCGGCAGTCAACGCGGTACGGCTCGACGGCCACGCCCCACGCTACCGGCAGCGCCAGCCCGGCCGCGGCGGCCAGGGCGAGCACGAGAGCCCGCCGCGACATCAGTCCGCCTGGCCGGCACCCGGCTGCCCGAGGGGCGGGTCGTCCGCGGTCTCCGCCGCGGGAGACAGCAGCCCCATGTCCTCCAGCATCGGCAGTACCGCGTTGTTCACCGTCTTCTCCAGCGCGACGCGGTCCGGCTCGGCTGGGAGCACGAACGTGCGGGCGCGCGACTCGCCGCCGTAGCGCAGGGCAATCTCGACGCGGGGCGTGGGACTACCCACGTCCACGACGCGGACGCTGGGCGGGGACGCCTGGAGCGCATCAGGCCCGAGCACGCGGGTGATGGTCGCGCGTACCATGCCCAGGACAGTGGTCGCCAGATCCGGCGACGATTCCATCGTCATCTCCCCCGCGCGTTCTAGCCGCCAGCCGGCGAGCGCGCGGGGGCGGCGGATGGACCGCAGCGCGCGCGCTCGCCGGCACCCTGCCTATTGGCTCCAGTCGGCAGCGCGCCCTCAGGTCCCCTCGGCAGTGTGCCCTCAGGTCCCCGCGCCCTTCTGAAGCGGGATGCGGCGCGGCGTTTGCGCCTTGGGGCACCGGATGCGCAGCGACAGCAAGCCGTGCTCGTAGCTCGCCTGGATGCCGTCCGCGTCGACGCTGTAGGGCAGATCGATCGTGCGGTGGTACGGCCCGATCTGGAACTCGTGTTGATACCAGCGGTGGCGGAGCTGAGTGCTGCCCGGCCCCGCGGCGCCGCCCTGCGAGCCGGCATCGGGGTGCGGCACGTCGCGGCGCACCTCGGTGCGCACGGTGAGCTGCGTGCCGAGCAGGTCCACCTGGATGTCGTTCGGGCTCACCCCGGGCAGCGGGATGACCACCATCAGGTCGGCGTCGGTCTCGTACATGTTGACCGGGGGCGTGAGCGTCCCCGCCGCGGCGTCGTCCTGCCGGCTGCTCGTGCCCCGCCCCCGGGGCATCACGAAGGCGTCGGTAAAGAGGCGGTCCATCATCTCCCGGAGCGGCATGCCAGGGCGCGGGTCAAGTACCATGATTGGCTCTCCTCTCCCCACCGTACATGTCGGGCGCCACCGCCCCCGGGCGACGCCCGGCCGAAGCGGTGCAAAGTACATGCCAGCGCGCCGCGGCCACGCCCCGCCGGCGCTCGGCCCGCTGCGCTATACTGCGTGCGGTCCGTGTCGCGCCGATTGGTGGAGGGGAGGCCCAGGAGACTAATGGCGTACCGCCTGGTGTTGCTTGCCGCGCTGCTGACCGGGCTCTTGCCGGGCAGCGTGCGGGCGCAAGGAGACGAGTCGGCCTGTCGACTGCGGGCAGCGCTCGAGTACCCGCTGGAGGGTGCCTCGATCAACGCCGGGGTGCCGATTGGCGTGGAGGGGTGGGCCGTGGATGAGGCGGCGCCGGCGGGCACGGGCATCCTGGGGGTGCAGGCGGCGCTGGACGTGCCGCGCGAAGCGGGGGGCACCGCCTATGACGCCTGGCACACGGAGCAGCGCGCGGACGTGGTGGCGCAGCTTGGCGACCCCCAATACTTGTTCAGCGGCTACCGCGTCGACCTGCCGACGGCCGACCTGGACGAGGGGCCGCACACCCTCTACGTGGCCATTCTGACCCGCTGCGGCTGGCACACCGAGTCGCGCCAGATCACCGTCCTCCCGCCGGGCGTGACCGTCGCCTGAGGCGCTGAGCGAAGAGGCATCGGGTGCCGGCATCGCTACGCCATGCCGGCACCCGATGCCTGCGAGCCGGCTGACAGCGGCCTGGGGGCATCGCCGAGCCGGGCAGCGTCGGCCGGGCGGCAGGGGACGAACCCCCGCCCTTGCATCTGGTCGCTCTCCCAATAGCTCAATGCCTGTGGAAGCGCTGGAGGGCACGCCAGCCGGGGACGCGGCTGGCCCGGGGCGGCTACTGCCGTGGCAGCGCGTTCGGCGCCGGCTCGCCGGTGTAGTATTCGTAGAGCGCCTGATACCAGGCCAGGCGGGCCTGCTCCGCGGCCGCGTACTCGTCCGTGCCGCGCAGCAGCCAGGTGGGATCGTCGGCCTGGACGGCGGCCAGCCAGGCATCCGCCGCCTTGCCAAGATGCTCGCGGTACGCCACGGACTGCGCGTGGACGTCCCTCAGCCCCTCCGGTGGCGGCACCGGGGCAAGCGTCGGTTCGAGCTGCGCCATCGCCTGAAGGTTGGCGATCAGCGCGGGCCGCCAGCCCTCGGTTGTAGGCAGCATCTGCGAGAGGTCCTGCACGACGACCAGCAAGCGCACATACTGCTCGGTCACTTCCTCGTCGGCGTCGAGATAGACCGCCTCGTCTGGCGCGACGTCGTGCCCTTGCGCGCGCAAGCGGCCGCTAAGGGAGAGGGGCGGCCCCGCCGCCGGCACGTCGTCCTGGCCTACGGCGGGCGGCGCCCCCAGCGCGCCCCAGGCCAGACCAATCACCAGCACCGCGCCGAGCAGCAGGCCGAGGCCGCGGGCGCCGTCGCCTCCCGGGCGCCCCCCTGCGCCGCCATGCGGCGGGAGCATGGGCGCCACGACATGTCGGATTACGCCCGCCGGCGCCGCGAGACGGACCATAAAGACGCCAGCTTCCATCGTGCGCCGCGGGACGGCGTCTCCCCGCCCCGCGGCGCCCTGTTCGCCGTGCCGTTCCTGCCTGACCAGGGGCCGCCTCCTCTCCGCGCGCGAGCGCGCTAACCGTGGGAGTGTATCGGCGGCCCAGCCCGCTGTCAAGCCGATCGGCGCGGCGAACAGCGGGCCACGGTTGTTGACAATAAGGCCCCGGGGCGGCTAAAATCACGGTGGCCTAATGGCGGTGGGCTAATAGCCGGCGCTCTCTACGGCGCCGAGAACCGTGAAGGAGAGGAGCATCAGTACCCGAGACCTCCGTGTAAACGAGCGCATCCGCGTCCGCGAGGTGCGCCTGATCGACGAGAACGGCGAGCAGCTGGGCGTGCAGCCCACTCCCGAGGCGCTCCGCATCGCGCGCGAGCGCGGCCTCGATCTAGTCGAAGTCGCTCCGATGGCCACGCCCCCCGTGTGCCGCTTGATGGACTATGGTCGCTTCAAGTACGAGCAGACCAAGAAGGAGCGCGACGAGCGCAAGCACGCGACCAAGGTTGAGCTGAAAGAAGTCCGCCTCCGTCCGAAGACGGACGAGCACGACATCGCGTTCAAGACCCGCAACGTACAGCGCTTCCTGGAAGAGGGCGACAAGGTCAAGGTGACGCTGCTCTTCCGCGGCCGGGAAATGGCCCATCCGCAGATCGGCCGGACGATCTTGGAAGGCGTGGCGGAGCAAGTCCGCGCGCTGGGCCAGGTCGAGCGCATGCCGCTCATGGAGGGGCGAAGCATGTCGATGATCCTCTCGCCCCTGAAGAGCAAGGCGGCGACGGCGCAGGGGTCGTCCACCCCACCGCCGTCGGCCACGCCGGCACCGGCCACCGCGGCTCCGTCCCCACCGGCTGCTCCAGCAGCCCGGGCGCCGACCGCATCGTCCTGAGCCCGCGCGGAACTTATGCCGCCCCACCCACGCCGCGCCGATCGCGCGGCGGCCTGTTCGAAGTGCGCCGATTTAGGGCCGCGAGCCTCGTTTCGCCCGCCGGCGGCTGGGTACAATGAGACCGGAGGTGGGCGTGAACGGTGCGTTGTCCCGGCTGGCCGATCGCTTCGCCAACGCGGGGTTTCAGGCATACCTGGTCGGCGGCTCCGTGCGCGACCGGCTCCTCGGCCGGCCGAGCGCGGACTACGACCTGGCGACCGACGCGCCGCCAGACGAGGTCAAGCGCCTGCTCAACGCCCTCCCGGCAGAGCACGTCTGGACGGTCGGCGAGCGCTTCGGCACGATCGGCGCGCACGTGGAGGGCGTGACGGTCGAGATCACGACCTTCCGCTCCGAAGAGTACGCGCCGCGGTCGCGCAAGCCCGCGGTCCGCTTCGGCACGACGCTCGAAGGCGACCTCGCTCGCCGCGACCTGACCATCAACGCGATCGCTCAGGACCTGCAGAGCGGCGCGCTCGTCGACCCCTTCGGCGGCGTCCACGACCTCGACGCCCATCTCGTGCGCGCGGTGGGCAATCCCGACGAGCGGTTCGCCGAGGACCCCCTGCGGCTGCTGCGCGCGGTCCGCTTCGTCGCGCAGCTCGACTTCCGCCTCGACCCCGACACGGCCGCGGCGATCAAGCGCACGGCCGCCTTGCTCGGCGACATCAGCCGCGAGCGCATCGCGCAGGAGATGGACAAGCTGCTCGTCGCCCCGCGCGCCGGCTACGGCCTGCGGCTGCTCTGCGATCTCGGCCTCATGCAGCACATCGTGCCCGAGGTCCTGGCGATGCGTACCATCCGGCAGGACATCTACCGCTACAAGGACGTGTTCGAGCACACATTGCACGTGGTGGACAACATCGAGCCGGAGCTAGTGCTGCGCTGGGCCGCACTCCTGCACGACGTCGGCAAGCCGCGCACCATCGACAACGTGAACGGCGAGACGCACTTCTTCGGCCACGAGTTCGTGGGCGAGGGCATGAGCCGCCGTATCCTGAACCGCCTGCGCTACGACCGGGCGCTGGTGGCGCGCGTCACGCACCTGGTGGCGATGCACCAGCGGATCAACAACTACGACGGCGACTGGACCGACGCCGCCGTCCGCCGCTTTCTACGCGAGGCGGGCGACGCGCTGGACGACCTGTTCAAGCTCTCGCGGGCCGACCTGACGACGCGGCGCGAGGACAAGCGCCGCGCGGCGATCCGACGCCTGGAGGAGCTGCGGGCGCGCTGCGAAGCCATTCAGGCGCAGGCGGACGTGGCGAAGCTACGCAGCCCGCTCGACGGCAACGACCTCATGGCGTTGTTCGGCGAGGGCCCCGGCCCGTGGATCCGGCCGATCAAGGACCGGCTGCTGGAGCTGGTGATCGACGGCCAGCTGGCCGAGGACGACCGCGCGACGGCCGAGCGCATCGCCCGCGAGCTGTACGCCGAGCTGCGCGGGGCCGCGGGCGCCCGATGAGGGAGGCGCGGCCGGCAGTACGCGCGGTGCTCCTCGACCTCGGGTACACCCTGGTGCGCTGGGAGGTGCCCGACGCCGTGCGCCTGGCCAGCAGCGAGGACTTGCTGGCGTGCCTCGCGGCGGCGCGGCCGGACTGCCCTCCGGCGGCCGACCTCGCCCTCCGGCTCGACCAGCACGTGCTGGCGGCCGCGCGGGCGGCGTACGCGCGCGACCGCCACGCCGAGGTGGACAATCACGCGCTGTTCGCCGCCGCGCTCGCGGCGCACGGCTACGCGCTCCCCGCGGAGCAGGTGCGCGAGCTGGTCGACCGCGAGCACGCGGCGTTCGCGCGCCACCTCGCCGTCGAGCCCGCGACCATCACGGCGCTCGAGACGCTGCGCGCGCGGGGGCTGCGGCTGGGCCTCGTCTCCAACGCCTACACGCCCGGCCCGCTGATGCGGCGCACGCTGGGCGCCCTGGGCCTGGCGGGCCATCTCGACGCGGTCGTCTTCTCGTCCGAGATCGGCGTGCGCAAGCCGCACCCGCGCATCTACGAGACGGTGCTGGCGGCGCTGGGCGCTCGGCCCGACGAGGCGGTATTCGTAGGCGACCGCCTGCGCGAGGACGTCGAGGGGCCACGCGCGCTCGGGATGCGCGCCGTGCTGACGCACCAGTACCGGCAGGAGCCCCCCGGCGCGGTCGCGCCCGACGCCGTGATTACGGCCCTGGCCGACCTCCCGGCCCTGATCGACCGGCTGCAGTCCACCGCGCGCGACGACGTAGTGATGGAGCGGAGGGAAGCATGATCAAGCATATCGTTTGCTTCAAATTCAAGCCCGAGACGGGCGCCGCGGACGTGCAGGCGACGCTGGACGCCCTGAACGCGCTGCCCGGGCAGATCGCCTGGGTGCGCAACTGGTCGCTGGGGAAGAACGTTTCGACGCGCGACACCACCTACGACTACGCGCTGCACTGCGACTTCGCCGACGAGGGCGAGCTGCAGCGATACCTCAGTCACCCCGCGCACGAGCGGGTCGCCCGCGAGCTGCTCGCGCGCCACTGGGGCAGTCGCGCCATCGTCGACTACGAGTTCAGCTAGGAAACGGCTCGCGCTCCGAGACGCCCGCCGCGTCGAAGGTGGCCATCTCAGCGTGCAGCCGAACCGCGGCGTCGAGCAGGTGCAGGGCCAGCGCGCCACCCGTCCCCTCGCCCAGCCGCAGGTCGAGGTCGAGCAGCGGCCGGAGGTCGAGCGCGGCGAGCGCCGCCCGCTGCCCCGGCTCGACCGAGGCGTGGCCAGCCACGAGGTAGGCGCGCACGGCGGGGCAGAGCCGCGCGGCGACCAGCGCCGCGGCGGTGGCGGCCAGCCCGTCGACCACCACAACCGCGCGGCGCGCGGCCGCGCCGAGCGCGACGCCCACCAGGCCGGCGTGCTCGAAGCCGCCGAGGGCCGCGAGCGCGCCGAGCGGATCGGCGAGGTCGGGGTGATTCACTGCCAGCGCCCGCTCGACCACGCCCACCTTGCGGCGCCAGCCCGCGTCGTCCACCCCGGTGCCGCGGCCCACGACGGCGGCCGGCGGCTGCGCGCAGAGAGCCGCCACCAGCGCCGCGCCCGCCGTCGTGTTGCCGATCCCCATGTCGCCAAGCACCACGGCGTCCAGGCCGCGCGCCGCCTCGGCTCCGACGACCTCCAGCCCCACGCCGATCGCGGCCTCGGCCTGCGCGCGGCTCATCGCCGGCCCGCGCGCCAGGTTCGCCGTCCCCCGCGCGATCGGCACACGGCGGAAGGTGCTGTCCGATCCAGCACTGCCCGCGCGGGGAGCAGCCACCGGCGACGCCTCGCCGTC
Organism: Pseudomonadota bacterium; assembly: GCA_021325365.1. Next base: position 62,421 of record JAJPHF010000100.1, on the reverse strand, counting down.
GTCCCCGCTTGGCAGCGCGCTCGCCACGCCGACATCCACCACGACTAGCCGCGCGCCCGTCTGGCGGGCTAGCACGTTGATCGCCGCGCCGCCCGCCAGAAAGTTGGCGACCATCTGCGCGGTGACGACCGGCGGGTAGGCGCTCACGCCCTCCGCGGCGACCCCGTGGTCGGCCGCCATCACGACGATCGCCCGTTCCGCCAAGCGGGGCACCGCGCGACCCTGCACGCCGGCCAGCTGTACCGCCAGGTCTTCGAGCTGCCCCAGGCTGCCCGCCGGCTTCGTGAGCCGCGCCTGCCGCGCCCGCGCCGCCGCCACCGCCGCGCTGTCGAGCGCCCCGATCACCGCCGCCACGTCCTGCCAGCGCTCCGCCATCACCTCACCCGCCTCGCCGCCGCTACTCCGGGCGTCCGCGTCCGGCTCCACCGCGGCCGCGCCTCTCGGAACCCGCTCCTGCCCCCCTAGATGTTGGAGCGCCCCTGCGCGCCGTCGACCGGCACGCAGGCCCCCGTCATGAGACTGGCGCGCTCCGAGGCGAGAAAGACCGCCACGTTCGCCACCTCGTCCACGCGGCCGAAGCGCCCATACGGCATGTCTCGCCGCACGAACTCGGCCATTGCCTGCGGGTCCTCCTGCTGGCGTCGCCACCACGAGCCGCCGGGGAAGGAGATCGAGCCTGGCGCGACGCTGTTCACGCGGATGTTCTCGCCTGCTAGCTCGCGCGCCAGGTTCTTCGTCAGGCTTATCATGGCCGACTTCGTCGCGTTGTACGTCACGACGCCGCCGGCCTCGCGCCCGTAGATCGACGAGATCATGACGATCGCGCCGCCGCCCTGCTGGCGCAGGTGCGGCACGGCCGCGCGGCTCGCCCGGATCGCCGAGAGCACGTTCAGCTCGAAGGCGCCGAGCCAGTCCTCGTCGGTAGTCTCCATGAACGCGCCGCCGCGCCGCCCGCCAACGTTGTTCACCAGCACGTCGAGGCGGCCCCAGCGGGCGGCGGCCGCGTCGATCATGCGCTCCACGTCGGCCGCCACGCTCACGTCGGCGACGATCGGCAAGGCGTCCGCGCCCCGCGCCGCCACCTCGGCCGCCGCCGCCTCGACGGCCTCCCGCGTGCGCGCCACCAGCGCGACCCGGCAGCCCTCGGCGCCGAGCCCCAGCGCGATCGCCTTGCCGATTCCCCGGCTCGCCCCCGTGACGAGCGCCACCTTGCCCGTCAGTCCCAGATCCATCGCCCGCCATCTCCCCCGGCCGCGCCGGCCGACTCGTCCCCTCACCGTTGTATCACCAACCGGGACGCGCTGCGCGAGCCTCGCATGGCCCACCAGGCGCCGGGGCAGCGAGACGCCACCAGGCAGTGCTTGCAGGGGCACACCCGAACGCTACTCCGGCCGGGGCGGCACGAGCGGGCGAGGCCGGAGCGCGTGTAACAGCTCGCGCGCGCGTTGACAGCCATGGGCCGCTGGGGCATCCTGAGCCCGACAGTCGGCCGGCACACGGCCGCATGAGGGAGGGCAGGCCGGTGCATGAGCAAGAGGTGCAGGCGCGGCGGACTCGGGGCCGGGCCATCCTCGCGCGGCGGGGAGTACTGGCAGGCGTGGCGGCGGTAGTTGCCGGGGTCCTGGCGAAGGCCGGCGAGCGGGTCGCGCAGGCAGGGGGCGCACAGGACTCGGCGCTAATCTGCGGCGAGATGAACACTGCCATCAGTGAAACGAGCCTTGTTCGAAGTGGCGCCGGTCAAAACGCTAACGGTCTCTACGTCGAGCACGATAGCACCGCGTCCGCCGGAGCGGCTGTCTTCGGCAACTCCGTGCAGGCCATGGGCGTCCGAGGCCACTCTGGAGTTCAGGACGGCGTTCATGGGAGCACCGACGGCAGCGGGCAGGGGTCCGGTACGCTCGGGCTGTACGGCTCGGTCACTCGGCCGTCAGGCTACGTCGCTGGGGTACTCGGGGTGGCGCCCGCCGGCATTACCGCGGTGCAGGGGGTTGCCGATAGCCCCGGGCCCGTCGCCCCGCAAGGCACGGCGGGGGTGGGCGGCACCAGCAGCACCGGCTACGGGGTGGTTGGCAGCTCCAGCAGCAACTATGGGGCGTACGGGATTTCGAACAACAACAGCGGGGTGCTGGGCCAATCCAATACCGGCGTGGGAGTTCAGGGCAGCGCCAACGGCAACGTGGGGGTCCTGGGTACCTCCAACACCTCGGTCGGTGTCTATGCGAACTCCCTCCAGCAGTACGGGCTCTATGCGACCTCGCCCAACAACTACGCGGCGATTGCCACCTCGAACACCGGTACCGGCGTGTACGGCACATCGAATGGGAATGTGGGCGTGCTCGGCACGAGCAATAGCAGCATCGGTGGCTTCTTCTCGTCGGGCAGCAGCACAGGGCTTTATGCGACCGGCCCGAGTTCGGCCTTTGCCGCGCGCTTTGACGGCCCGGTCCAAGTGAACGGGCCATTTACCGTGCTCGGCGGGCCGAAGTCGGCGGCCGTGCCGCATCCTGACGGCAGCCATCGCCGCCTCTACTGTGTGGAGTCGCCCGAGAGCTGGTTCGAGGACTTCGGGCGGGGCCAGCTCGCGAACGGGCGGGCGCAGGTCCGGCTTGACCGGGACTTCGCGGCACTGGTGCATGGCGACGACTACTACGTCTTCTTGACGCCGCTCGGCAACTCAGGTGGGTTGTACGTCAATAGCAAGACGCCGGCAGGGTTCGAGGTGCGCGAGCAGGGCGGCGGGACGAGCGACCTGAGCTTCGACTACCGGGTGGTCGCTAGGCGTAAGGATATTGCCGGCCCGCGCCTGGAGCGAGTGGAGCTTCCCGCCGCCCCGCAGCGCCCGGCCGCGCCCCAGCCGCCGCCCACCGTGCCCATGGTTCCGCCGCTCCCCGACGTGGACGCACCGCCGCACCGGATGCCGGCCCCGGCCGGCCGCGAGCGGTAACGGGCACGCGTTTTCGGATCAGGCAACAGCGCGACGACCGGGGGCTGACCACATTCGGTCGTCGCGCAGGCGAGCGCCGAACGAGCGGAACAAGATCTCTTTATATCGTTCTTTGCACATTGCGCTACCTGCCTGGTGAGCGTTCAGCCGCCGCCCTTATACTCAGCGATGGTCAGCTAGATCCCCGAATGGAGCTGTGGTATGGGTAAAGCGCTTGGCACAATTGCCTCTGGAATGGCCCTTCTGGTACTTCTGCTCCCGTCGAAGGGGCCTGCCGTTTCTGCCTCCGTCGTGGATCAGGTTGACGGCAACGTAGTAGTCCAGATTACGCGGCCCCAGGCCGGCGAGAAGGTCCAGGGTACCGTCGAGATTACCGGTTATGCGGCCGATACGCGCAGTTCCGATGGCTCGGGCCTCAACGAGAACGACATCGCGGTGTATTTCGACGATTCGTCCAATCCGCAGAATCTGATCGGCTACGCTGCCTCCGAACGTCCCAGTCCCGACGCCGCATCTCAACTCGGCCCCCAATTTGCCCGGGTCGGTTTCCAGCGCGTGTGGGACACGTGTCAGGTGTCGCCCGGCGCCCATGAGCTGATCGTCTGGGTGTCGAGCCTGACGGTTCCGGGGGCGCGCGGGGTCGATAGGGTTGAGGTCGAGGTGCAACCCTGTGCCGCCGCTACGACGCCGACTGTCGCGGCGCAGGCGCCCCAGCGCGCGCCCGAGGTGTTGTACCGGGACGATTTCTCGGACCCGAGCAGTGGCTGGCTGCCCCAGTCGCCGGACCCCTCACAGTGGACCGTGGGGTACGAGAACGGCGAATACAAAACCATTCAGCTGGCCGGTGCGCGCGAAACCGCAACCGTGCCGCTCTGGAATCACGTGTTCCGCGACTTCCAGGCTGAGGTCGATGCACGGCTCCTCACCGCGGGTAGCTCGTACATCATCCTGGGCTTCCGCGGCCAGAGTCTCCGAGGCCTGTACCAGCTCGCGGTCGCGCCGACGAGTGGCATTTTTGCGCTGGGACGCGCGGACCCCAGCTCCGGGACCTGGACCATGCTCATCCCGGCGCGCCCCGCAGCGGGCCTCCATGCTGGTAGCGACTGGAACCGGATCGGCGTCCGGGCGGTGGGCGGCGATCTGACCGTACTGATCAACGGCCAGCAGGTCGCGCAGGCGCACGACGACACCTATCGTGAGGGCATCATCTTTCTTGGCGCCGGGGATGACACGTCGGGGCGCGCCGAGGCCCGGTTCAGGAACCTCGTCGTGACGAGCGCGGAGTGACGCCAACTCGTCCGCTTGGGACCGGTGCAGCCCCAGTCGCTCTAGGCAAGCCTTCAGCCTAGCGACCTCCGCGTGCTGCGCCCCGCCTACCATCCCCCCCGCGTGCGGCGGGGACGGGGAAGCAGGCCCGCTCATCCCTGAAAAATCAGACAGGAGCACCGGCTGGGCGGGCTGTGGGCAGTGCTCGCCTACCTTGGCTTGCGCCACGGCAAGGGCTTGCGCCACGGCAAGTGCCTGGCGCTGCGGTGGCAGGACGTGGACCTCGACGCTGCGATCCTCACGGCACGGCAGACACGCACGCGGAGAGCCAGTGGACCGGTTGTCGGCGCTCCCAAGATGCGCGCGGCTCAGCGCCCAGTGGCGCTCCCGGCCCCCTGGGCCCCCGTGGGGAGGGGGTGGAGGCGCTTGAGCTGCTTGGGTCCGCAATTCCCCACCGCAACGCAACCGTGCGGGAACGGGGTTCTCACCCGGGGACCGCACCCTTGCCACAGGGTCCCGCCTACGAGTCCGTCGTCATGCTTAGTGGCGGGAGCACGTGGATGCCTTGCCAGCCTGACCGCGAGCCGTGCCCCGGCGTCGGCAAGCCCGCGCCGCCCCTATGGGTTGACCGGCCGGGCGTCGGGCGTTGCCCCGTGTGCGGGCAGCCCTACAGCCGGAACCCCGGGACCGGCACCATGCGGTACCACACCCGGCGGCGAAAGCAGCCTGGGACGGGAGAAAGCTCGCTGGCGACGAAGTGAGCCCGGGTGCAGCGGAGCCACCAGGAAGCCTCAACTAGCGCATCAGCAAGCAGCCCCGGCGGGCGTGGTCGTGCAGCGGCAGGCTGACGACGCTGACAACACTCAAAATGGGGTCAGGCGGGGGAGTGAGGGTGCGGAACTTGGCGGAGGGGGTGGGATTCGAACCCACGGGCCCTTGCGGGCCACCCGTTTTCGAGACGGGCGCACTAGACCAGGCTATGCGACCCCTCCGGATCGAGCGCTGACGCGGCATTATACCAGGCGGCAGGGCCGCACGGCCACGCGCGCGCGGCGCCAGGCGACCGCCGGACTCGCGGCCCGTGCCGCGGCGGGGCCCACTCACACCACGAGCGAGGCGAGCCAGCCCAGGCTCGTGACGATGGCGGCACCGACCAGGAGCGGAAAGGCGAGCGGCCAGCGCGCGAGCGCGACGCCGCCGCGGCTCAGCGCGAGCGCCGCACCCACCAGGACCGCTGACAGAACCGCGGCGCCGACAAGCACGCCGCTCGCGTGGCCAGGAAGGGCCGTGAGGGCGAGCAGCACCAGCGCGGCCGCGGCAAACGCGGCCCACAGCAGCCGACGGGCGCGGTGCGGCCCCAGCCGGTGCGCCAGGCCGCGCACCCCCTGCGCCCGATCGGCTTCCAGGTCGGGCCAGGTGTCGGCCAGGTGCAGGCCCGTCACCAGCGGCGCGCCCAGCAGGTAACTCTCAAGGAGGCGCGGCTCGAACGGGGCGACCGCTGCCCACGCCCAGATCGGCAGCGTGGGAAAGGCGATCACGAACGGCACCACGCTCCAGACCGTGCCCTTGAAGCGCAGGTCATAGGCCACACCGCCCGCTGTGCCGACCACCGCCGCGGCCAGCGCCACGGCGCCAAGCGGCAGCGCGCAGAGCAGCGCGATGGGCGCCGCGCTCATCGCCACGGCCAGGGCAACGCGGGCGCTCACCCGCCCCGCGGGGATCGGCTTCCAGGGCTTGGTAGCCGCGTCGAGCTGCCGGTCGCAGTAGTCGTTCAGGCTGGCGATGGCGATCTGTGAGGCGAGAACGGATGCCAACAGCCAGGCGAGTCGCCCCAGTGGCGGGGTGCCGCGCGCGGCCACGACGGCGAACAGGCCCGCCGCGAGCACGGTCATGGCCACCGGGAAGGGGTGGAGCAGCGCCAGGTAGCCGCGCAGCCGCGCGCTGGCCGCCATCGTTCCCGGCTCAGGCGTCGCTCGCTCCATCTCGTCGCTGGCCACCGATCCGAGCGGTCCAGGGGCGGCGGGCGGCTCCCAGCCCCGCTAGCGCCGCGGATACGTCCTCCGCGCCTGCATTGCACCCAGGTCGAGGTAGGCGTCGAGCGCGGCCCACCCCGGGGCAGCAAACATACAGCCCATCCAGCCATTGTACTGGGTGGCGACACGTCCGATGCCCCTGAGCAGCGGCGCTTCCTGGCGACCGCCGCCGCGTAATCGCCGCTGGCAGCGTCAACCCAATCTTGACGCGTTTGCAGCACTCCGGCGCTTCCGCGCCGCGAACCGCCGCAGTACAATGGCCGCAGCTTGCATCCCGGACCGCGGCGCGGTCCCCTCGGCGGGAGCGACCGTTCGGTGCGCCCTTCGGCTAGCGTGCGCGCCGCCCTCGTGGGCTTGGTCCTGGCGCTGCTGCTCGGCGGCTTGGCGACAGCCCAAGGGCCGGCCGGCGTGTCCAGCATCCAGCCTCTCCCGGCGGTTACCGACGCCGACGACCGCTTCGGCATCGGCAACGTCTATCCCGACCCCCACTGGCTCACCCTGGCCCAATCCGCCGGCATGCGCTGGAACCGCTGGGAGTTCCGCTGGAGCGCGATCGAGCCGGGTGCCGGCCAGTGGGACTGGGACGGCTCGGACCGCGTCGTGGAAGCCAGCCGCACCGCGCGGCTGAACGTGCAGGGCATCCTCATCAGCACGCCGCGCTGGGCCGAGACGCGCACCGCGAGCAGCGCCCTGCCGAGCGGCCTGTACGAGCCCTGGGACTCGCCGGCCAATACGTGGGGGCGCTTCGTGCAGACGATCGCCGAACGCTACCGCGGCCGCGTCCAGGCCTGGGAGGTCTGGAACGAGCCCGATTACCCGCGCGGCAGCTTCGCCTTCTGGTTCGGTAGCGAGGCCGACTACTACCAACTGCTGAAGGTGGCCTACAAGGCCATTCGCTCGGTGGATCCGAGCGCCACGGTCCTAGTCGGCGGCCTGATGTACTGGTCCGACCCCGGCTACCTGGAAAAGCTGCTCAACATGGCCCGCCAGGACCCGGAGGGGCCGGCCAACAACTACTTCTTCGATGCGGTCGCCTGGCACGTCTACAGCCGGCCCACGGACGTCTACGACCGCGTCCGGCGCAGCCGCCTGTTGCTCCAGAGCTACGTGGGCCAGAAGGCCATCTGGGTGAACGAGGGCAACCTGCCCGTGTGGTCCGAGTCGCGGCTCAACGACTACACCCGCTTCCCGCTGAGCGGCACGCTGGAGGAGCAGGCAGCCTGGGTCGTGCAGTGGTATGCCTACGCCCTGGCCTCCGGCGCCGACCGCGTGCTGATGTACCGCATGCACGACTCCGACGAGCCGGAAGCGTGGGGGCTCGCCCGCTCGGACGGCAGCCTGCGGCCCGCCTACGTCGCCTACCAGCTCGCCGCCCGCTACTTCGCGCACACGACGAGCGGTAGCCGCGCGACCCTGGGCGACGTGGAGCAGATCGTGTTCGAGCGGCCCGGCCAGCGCGTCGTCGTCGTGTGGAACCGGACGCCGCGCCCGCTAACGGCGAACGTCGGGGCGGCAGCGCCCAGCGCGCTGCTGGTGGCGCTCGACGGCACGACGCAGACGATCACCCCGACGAGCGGCAGCTATCGGCTGGCGCTGCCGCCCGCCACGGCCAACACGGGGCTGTCACCCGACGACTATCTGGTGGGCGGCGCGCCGTTCATTCTCGTCGAGGACCAGGCCGCGACCGGGCGGCGCTACGAGGAGACGCAGGCCGGCATCGCCTGGGCCGGGCCGTGGATCGACGAGGCACAGCCCACTGCTAGTGGCGGCGGCGTGCGGATGAGCGCGGCGCCGGGCGCCGCGGCGAGCTTCGCCTTCACTGGCCCCACACTCACCTGGTACACCGCGCTGGGGCCGAACGCCGGCATCGCCCAGATGGCGCTCGACGGCGCGCCGCTCGACGAGGTCGATCTCTACAATCCGTCGGCGGTGGCGCAGGCGCCGCTCACCTATACGGACCTCGGCGACGGCCCACACGTGCTCACCATCACGGTGACCGGCGCGCGCAACGCGCAGGCGGTCGGCAGTTACGTCGCGGTGGACGCTTTCGGCGCGGATGGAGCGCTGGCCGCTCCCCCGCTTCCCACCGTCCTGCCGGCGACCCCGCCCGTGGCCCTGGCGCCGGTGGCGCCGGCGCCGCTGCCGCCCACGACGACCGCGACGCCGCCCCGGCTCCCGGCCGGCCCGGCGCGCGCCTCCTGGCTGCCTTCGCCGCCCGGCGGCGGGACCCCCCGCCCTACCCTGACGCCGATCGTGGTCGCTACCAGCGCGACGAACGCTTCGCCAGCCGCCACGCCAACAGTGCCGCCGACCCCAACGCCCGCCGGGTCCCCTACCGCCTCGCCGACGGCCACGGCGTCGCCTACGCCGCCAGCCAGCGCCACGCCGACGCCGATCCCCACGCCGGCCGTTCAGTTCCAGCCCGGGGTGCCGGGGGTCATCATCGTGCCCGATGCGCCGCCGCCAACCAGCGGCCCGCTGACGCGGCTGACGCCGCTGACCAGCCCGCTGTCGGCGCCGCCGCCGACGCCGCTCCCGCTAGCCACGCCGGGCCTGCCCGCCGGACGCCCCGGCGGCCTGCCGTGAGCGCGGGCGGGGCGGCCGCTCGCAAGCAGGCCATCCGCGAGCGGGTGTGGGCGCGGCTGGACGCCGAGGGGCTGGCCGCCTTCCCGCGGCCCATCGTCGGACGCATCCCGAACTTCCGGGGCGCCGAGCAGGCCACGGCCCGCCTGGCGGCCACCGCGGCCTTCCAGACGGCGACGACCATCAAGGTGAATCCCGACGCTCCGCAGCGGCCGCTGCGCTACCGCGCTCTCCAGGCCGGCAAGCGCGTGCTCGTGCCCACGCCGCGGCTGCGCGGAGGGTTCTTCCTGCTCGATCCCGCCGCCATCCCGCCCGGCCGCCTGCTGGCCGCCGCCAGCATCAGCGGCTTCGCGCGCTACGGGCAAGCGCTGGCGCTCGACGCGCTGCCGCCGATCGACTTGATGGTGATCGGCGCGGTGGCCGTGGCGCCCGACGGCGCTCGCGTCGGCAAGGGCGAGGGCTACGCCGAGCTGGAGTACGCTGTGCTCCGCACCCTCGGGCGCCTCGGCCCCGAGACGCTGGTCTGCACGACCGTCCACGACGTGCAGGTGGTGGACGCCCTCCCCGTCGAGCCGTTCGACGTGCCCGTGGACCTGATCGCCACGCCGACCCGGCTGCTGGAGACGCACACGCGCCATCCCCGGGCCGGTCGCATCCTCTGGGACTACCTCAGCCCCGAGCGCCTGACCGCCATGCCCATCCTTGCCGAGCTACGCGCCAGCGCCCCGTGAGCGAGAATCGCAGCCGGCATCCCGTGGACCTGCTCATCTGCGAGCTGATCGCGGGGCAGCGTCAGGCCAAGCCCGACGACATCGCGCACATCATCGAACGTATAGCGACCGCCCCGTTCGAGCCCCGAGCTCGACGCGTTCCTCTGCGGGAGCGCGGAATAGCCTACGCGGGACGCGCGCTCGGTGCGCGGGAAGCCTCGCTGTTCTATCATCTTGTCAAGCGCGTGCGGATCGAGCGCCAGTGGGCGGTTGGAACCAGCATGGAGGAGTACCTGGCCGACCTGCGCGCGGCGGTGCGTCACCCACTGGCTCGCCTGGCCCTCTACCGTGAGCGCGGTGGGCACCTGGCAGCCACGTCGACGCCGACGGTCGAGGTAGTGCCGGCAGCACGCCGAGGCGCTCGGCCTCGCGACTGGCTACTCGTAATCTATTCCGCTGATCGCGGTATCATGATCAGCGGGTACCAATATTCAAGCCTGAGCACCGCGCGCATCCCGGGAGAGGCACAATGGCTCAAGTAGCCAAAGACTCCGAAGTTCGCGAGTGGATCGACGATTATCTCGACTATCTGTTCGCGGAATGGGAAGCTATCCCCGAGGTCGCCGCCGAGTGGGACGAGTGGCAGGATCACGAGCAGCTCGACTTCGTCGTCGAGTGGCCGATCCGCGAGGACCGCTTGCGCGAGCTGCAACAGTGGGCCGAGCAGGGGCTGTTGGCGCCGCAGCAGCAAGCGCGCTACGAGCGGCTGTTGGCGCTGGTGGCGCGGCAGCGCCCCACGCTGGAGAAGCTCCTCCGGGACTGAGAGACGCGCGCAGCCACCGCGGCGCTGTCGCGGGGCCATTGGACGCAAAGGAGACACCCGTGACCGCTGAGCTGATCCGCACGCCGGGCATCATCGCCGCCGCGCTGACGCCGTTCACGCCGGAGCGCCGCCTGGACGTGGCCGCACTGGAGCGCGAGATCGACTACATCGTGGACGAGTGCCACGCGGCCGCCGTGTCCATCGGCGCTGTCGAGACCGCCGAGTACACGGTGCTCAGCTTCGAGGAGCGCAAGGACCTCCTGCGGCGCGGCATCGCCGCCGTGCGCGGCCGCGCGCCCGCCATCGCCGGCGTCTCCCACCCCTACCTGCCGACCGTCCGCGAGCTGGTCGAGCTTGCCGAGGAGGCCGGCGCCGACGCCGTCCAGGTGCTGGCGCCGCTGCGCCCGTGGGGCGGGCAGCCGTCCAACGCCGAGATCGTCGGCTACTACGAGGAGATCGCCCGCCACACGCAGCTGCCGATCGTGATGTATATCAATCCAGGCCCGGGCGCGGACCTGAGCATCCCGGCGACCGTCGAGGTCAGCCGCATCGACAACGTGCGCTACGTCAAGGAAAGCTCGCGCGACCTGCGGCGCGTCGGGCGGCTGATCGAGGAGGTGGACCACGCCGGCCACGCGCGCTACTTCACGACGATGGAGATGCTGCTCATCACGCTGATGCTGGGCGGCCCCGGCGCCACGATGCCGCCCCCGGCCGTGCGCCCGGCCGAGGAGCTGTGCGCGGCGTTCGCCGCCGGCGACTACGCGCGCGCGGCGGCGATCCAGCGCACGTTCTCGCTCTTCCCGGCCCGCTGGATCCAGTACGGCCTGACGCCGCTGATGAAGTTCGCCATGCAGCACGTCGGCGTGGACCTCGGCGAGCCGGCGCCGCCCTACCAGGGCCTCAGCGCGGCCGACCGCACGGCCGTCGCCGCCGAGCTGGACCGCATCGGCCTCACCCGCGCCGCCGCCCCGGCCTGACCCAGGCGGCGACGGAGCGGATCTGCCTCGGCAGGGAGCCGCAGGTAACGCCCCGATACGGGGCCGGGTGCCGCCGCGGCATAGCGCTGCACCCGGCACCCCTACACCGGACGGGCGTCGCGAGCGGCGCCTGGGTACGGCCGCGCCTTACAGCGGCTCCGCCACCACGCGCGCCTGGGCGCCGTCGCCGCCGCGCAGCCGCAGCGGCAGCGCCAGCACGCGGAAGCGCGCGCCCTCCACGGCGCCAAAGTTCCGCAGGTTCTCGATGATCGGCACGTTCGCCCGCAGCAGCGTGCGGTGCGCCGGATAGGCAAAGTCGGGCGGGCGCTGCGCGAGCGGCATGTCGGGCGACAGCGAGTCGAGCGCCACCATCTTCACGCCGCGCTCGACCATCCAGCGGCAGGCGTCCTCGCCGAGGTACGGATAGCTAGCGTACGCCGGCGCGGTGAAGTGCTGATCCCACCCCGTCTGGATCAGCAGGATGTCGCCGCGTTCGACGCGCACGCCGCTGTTCTCCAGGTCGGCGGCCGGGATCGCCTCGCCGGCGCCTCGCTGCACGGGGATCACGACGCCGCGCCCCACGAACGTGTCGAGCGGTAGCTGGTCGATCGTCGGGCCTTCCTGGAACGCGTGGAAGGGCGCGTCGATGTGGCTGCCGGCGTGCGTCGCCAGCTTCACCTCGCTGATGTTCAGCGGCTTGCCCGCGGCGATGCTGAACAGGCAGCTCACCTCCACCTCGGGCAAGATGGCGATGCGCGGCATGTGGTCGTAGATTTCGTGGCTCAGGTCGACGAGCGTCATCACGCCCCCTTCCACAGATGGCTGAACCGCGTGGCGACGACTTGGTCGTAGGGCACCGGGTGCGATAGCAGCCCCATGTGCTCCGCGAACTGGTTCAGGCTGGAGACCATGCGCTCCGAGATCGTGGCGTCGTAGTACGGCAAGTCCCGCCGGATGAGATCGGCGATCAGGTCGGTTTCCATCGCCGGGAAGCGGTGGCGCGCGACCTCGGTGGCCCGCGACGGGTCCTCGCGCAACGCGTGCTGCGCCTTTACCAGCGCGCGGACGGCGCCCGCGACGACCTCCGGCTGCTCCTGAATCAGCCGGTCCGTCGTGACGAAGGCGGGGAAGGTGTACCACCAGCCTGCCTCCGGCCCCTCGCCGCGCCGCACGTCCAGCACCACCGTGCCCACGCCGCGCCGCACGGCCACCTCGGCGCCCATCGCGTTCGCCCAGAAGCCGTCCAGGCGGCCCTCCTCCAGCGCTTTGGCGGCCGTCACGCCGAACGACACGCTCGCCTCACTCGTGCCCGGCACCGGCCCAATCTGCACGTCCCGCGCCGGATCGATCCCGACCTCGGCGAGCAGACGCACCAGCCCCAGGTCCGGGCCGGGCGCCGCGCCGATCCGCAGCCCGCGGACGGCCTGCAAGTCGCCGCGCTTGGCGCCTAGGTCGGCGCGCAGCACGAGCAGCCAGTACATCCGCTGCGCCAGCGCGGCCAGCAGCTTGGCGCCCTGCCAGTCGGTGAACGCCTGGAGCGTGGCGTGCGCCGCCCCGGCGACGAAATCTAGCTCGCCGTCGCGCAGCGCCGCCATCGTCTTGGGCACAGGGAACAGCAACTCGACGGTCGCGTCGACGCCCTCCTCCTTCATGAAGCCGAGGTCCGCCGCCGCGATGATCGGGAAGTACGAGTTCGAGATCATGTCCGGAATCGCGATCCGCACGAGCACGTCTCCTATCGCGTCAGTGCCCGCCGCTCAAGTGCTCCAGCGGCGGGTGGACCGTCGCCAGGCGCGCGGCGGCGGGCGTGTTGCGGCTGCGTAGCGTCCGCACCTGGCCGTCGATGACCACCGCCGAGATGCCGGGAATGTCGCCGATGGCGATGGCGCCCAGCGCGTCCGCCGCCGCCGAGCCCCACGGCGCGTCGAGCACCACCAGGTCGGCCGCCCGGCCCACGGCGATCCGGCCGGCGTCCAGCTTCCAGGCGTCGGCGTTGTTGCCGGTGGCCAGCGCGATCGCGGTCTCGGGCGCCAGCCGGGCCAGGCTGCTGATCTCGCAGATCGTCTTCAGCACGCCGAGCGGCATGACGCCCGTGCCCGTCGGCGTGTCGCTCGCCAGCACGACGCGCGGCAGCGCGCCGTGCTCGACCGCCAGCCGCACGACGTTCAGCGTCGAGCGCAGGTTGCCCGCCTGCACGAGCTGCAGGATCAGGTCGGTCTCGGTCACGACCCGCCGCACGCCCTCGTCCCGGAGCGCGGTCGTGCCGCCGTTGATGTGGCCGCACACGTCCGGGCGCAGCGCCAGCAGGTGCTCGGCCGTAATCGGCTTCGAGCCGGGAATGGAGGCGCCGCCGGAGTGACACATCACCTTGATGCCGTACTGCTGCGCCCAGCGAATCTGCGGCGCTCCATCCAGCGGGTCCGCGAATGCGCCAAAGCCGAACTTCGCGAGCCACACGCCCTGCGCGGCCACCTCGCGGAAGTCGGCCTCGCTCAGAGTGGGCTCGATGACGATGGCGCCCGCGTGGACCTTCATGCCCGTCGGTCGAAAGTTCAGGAAGCAGGCGCGCGCTGCCACGGCCAGCGCCTTCACCCCCGCGGCGTCGCGCGGCCGGCCCGGCGCGTGGATCTCTCCCGGCGAGATGACGCTGGTGATGCCGCCGTGGACGTAGCTGTCGAGGAAATCGACGGTCTTCTGGCGCGGCGTGTAATCGCCCAGCACAACGTGGCAGTGGCTGTCGATCAGGCCCGGCATGACGGTGGTGCCGTGGGCGTCCACGACCACGTCCGCGTCGCCCGCGCCGGTCTGCTGTGCCGTGCCGATGCCGGCGATGCGGCCGTCGGCGACGAGGATGCTGTCGCCGGGCACCACGCCGGCGGCCAGGTCGCCGGAGACGATGGTGCCGACGTTGACGATGCCGAGCGTGGGCATGCGGGCCTCCGCCACGCGATGATCGGGAGCCGCGGCGGTCGCGCCATAAACGGTAGCATAATCTCAAGAGCACTGTCGCCTGACGCTACATACAATCGAAGAAGCGCGCGGGTATCGCGTCTCGACGCTGGCTCGCGTGAAGGAGAGTGAACCGCATGACCGCAGTGAGCCCGCGCGCCACCGAGCGCGGCTACGCCGACCTGCGCGAACACCTCGCCGCGCTCGAGGCGGCCGGCCTGCTGGTCCGCGTTCAGCGTCCCATCGACAAGGACACCGAGATGCACCCGCTGGTGCGCTGGCAGTTCCGCGGCGGCATCCCAGAGCCGGAGCGCAAGGCGTTCCTGTTCGAGCACGTCGTGGACGGCCACGGCCACCGCTACCCGATGCCCGTCGCGGTCGGCGTGCTGGCCGCGAGTCGGCGCATCTACAGCATCGGCATGGGCTGCCCCGTCGAGGAGATCGGCGCGCGCTGGCGCGAGGCCCGCCACCACCCGATCACGCCGCGCCTGGTGGACGACGCCCCGATCCACGAGGTCGTGCGCACGGGGGCCGACCTCGACGCGCCCTACGGCGGCGTGGACGGCCTGCCGATCCCTATCTCGACCCCCGGCTTCGACATCGCGCCCTACGTCACCTGCGGCAACTGGGTCACGCGCGACCCCGAGACGGGGGTGCAGAACATCGGCAACTACCGCGCCCACGTCAAGTCGCCGCGCCGCGTGGGCATGAACGCGTCGATCGAGCTGACGCCCGGCATCTACCAGCACTGGCAGAAGGCGAAGGCCCGGGGCGAGCCGCTGCCGGCCGCGCTGGTGGTCGGCGGGCCGCCGGTGATCGCCTTCGCGGCCGTGCAGAAGCTGCCCTACGACCTCGACGAGCTGGCCGTCGCCGGCGGGCTAGTCGGCTCGCCGATCAACATGGTGCGCTGCCGCACCGTCGACCTGCTGGTGCCGGCCGAGAGCGAGATCGTCATCGAGGGCTACATCGACACGCGCTGGCTGGAGCCCGAGGCGCCGTTTGGCGAGTCGCACGGCCACGTGAACCTGCAAGAATACAACCCGTTCATGGAGATCACCGCCATCTGCCATCGGCGCGACGCGATCCTGACGTCGATGATCAGCCAGGTGACGCCGAGCGAGAGCAGTCTCATCAAGCTCGTCGGCTACGAGCCGCTGCTGCTCGACCACCTGCGCGACCACCTGGGGCTGAAGAGCGTCGTGCGCGTGGGGATGCACGAGCCGCTGACCAACATCCGCAAGCTGGTCGTCGTGCAGATGAAGCCGTCGGACGAGGCGACGATCTGGATGGCGCTCACCGGCGCGGCGAGCTTCCAGCGCTCGGTGGGCAAGATCGTGGTGGCCGTGGACGAGGACATCGACCCGCAGAACCCCGACGCCGTGCTCTGGGCGATGAGCTACCGCATGAGCCCCCACCGCGACATGCAGATTCTCCAGGGTCGCGATCCGGGCCACGGTCCGAAGCCGCGCGGCGGTGACCACGGCGGCGAGCTGGACTCCGCCATGCTGATCAACGCCATGTTGAAGCAGCCGTACCCGCCGGTGTCGCTGCCGAAACGCGAGTACATGGAGCGGGCGCGCGGCATCTGGGAGGAGCTGGGGCTCCCGCCGCTGAAACCCGAGGCGCCCTGGTACGGCTACTCGCTGGGCGACTGGCACCCGGTGTTCGAGGAGCAGGCACGGCGCGCGGTGGCCGGCGACTACTGGCGCACGGGCGAGGAGCTAGCGCGGCGCCGCCGCGACGACGTGACGCCCAACACGCCGGTCTATCCCGACGAGCTAGACCAATAAGGCGGGGGAGGGCCGCCGCGGGGCGGCGGCCCTCCCTCGCTCCGCGGGCGCCCCCCGCGACTGCCAGGCGGCCAGTACGCCACCCGAGACGAACGCGCATGGACCATCCGCCGTTGAGCAGCGATACGTCGTTCGCGGGGCCGCGCGCGCGCCCCGCCACGCGCCCGTGGCCCGTCGCGCCGAGCCCCTGGCAGACGGCCCTCGTCGCGGCCGGCGCCGTGCTCCTGGCGCTGCTCGTCGTGCTGACGGGCACCGCTGAGGGTCGCACGGCGGTGCGGACGCTGTTCTTCTTGCCGGCGATGTTCCCGGGCACCCCGCTGCTGCCGCTCGGGCTCATCAGCGACCGCCCGCGCTGCGAGGAGATCACGCTGCACTACGCGGGCATCACGGCGCCCGCCGATCTCTGCGCCCCGCCCGGCGGCGGCCCGCACGGCGCTGTCGTGCTCTCGCTCGGCGTCCACCCGCTCGACCGCCACGATCCGTACCTGGCTCAGGTCACCGACGCGCTGGTGCGGACCGACCTCGTCGTGTTGCGCCCCGCGTCGCCCGACCTCACCGCGGGCCTCATCCTGCCCCGCGAGATCGACGGCCTGGTGGCCGCCTTCCAGGCGCTGCAAGCGCGGCCCGAGGTCGATCCCAAGCGCGTCGGCCTGGCCGGCTTCTCCGTGGGCGGCGCGCTCTCGACGGTCGCCGCGGCCGACCCGCGCATTCGCGATCAAGTGCGCCTGGTGTACACCTTCGGCGCCTACTTCGATGCCCGCGACGTGCTGGCCGCCATCAGCGACGACCGCGTGCCGGTCGACGGCGGCGACGAAGCCTGGACGCCGAACCCCTGGTCGGTCCACGTCTTCGTCGAGCAGATCGTCCACGCGCTCCCGCCCGGCCCCGAGCAGGACTACCTCACGGCGGCGCTGGCCGACCCCGAGGCCGCGGGGCCGCCGCCCTTCTCCTTGTCGCCGCTGGGCGAGATGCTGTACGAGCTGGCGGTCGAGGGCCAGCCGGTAGACGGCGCCAGGCTGCTGGCCGCGCTCCCGCCCGCCGCGCGCGTCGCGCTCGACCGCCTCTCGCCCGCCAGCGTCGTGGACGAGGTCCGCGCGCCGGTGTACGTCATGCACGACCTCGGCGACACGCTGATCCCGTACACCGAGTCCCGCCGCCTGGTGGCGAGCCTGCCGCCGGGCGTGTTGCAGCGTTACGACGAGTTCCACATGTTCCAGCACGTCACCCCGCGCGCGCCAGGGGCGCTACTCGGCTCGCTCGGCGACTTCGTGGCGCTGTACCGGCACGTCGACGCCCTGTTCCTCGCGCTGGCCAAGTGAGCGGGGCGCGATGGATACCGCTACGGGCGGCGACGAGCTGGACGCGTCGGCCGACGCGCTCGCCGTGACCGCGGAGGCGCTGGCTGCGGCGCTCGGCGTCCGGGTCCAGGGCGACGGCGCCGACCCGCCCACCTACCGCTTCCGGCTGCTGCCGCGTTTCGCCGACGGCCTGACGCGCCGCGCCGTCCTCGATCTGGGCGCGCGGCGCTTCCGCACGACGCTCTGGGCAGGCGACCACCGCTGCCTCGACCACCTGGAGCTAGCCGACCTTCGCTCGGTGAGCTGCGATACGGCCGCCGGTCGGCTGATTCTGGAGAGCGCCACGGCCCACCTGGTGCTGAGCCGCCACGGCGCGCTCACCGTCGTGCCGGTCGGCAGCAGCCCGCGCCGCGCCGCGCGCCGCCGTCCCGCCGGCCAACAGAGCTGACGCGAGCGCCCGCGCCTCGCACAGCCCGCAGCCGACCGTCGGCACGCGACTTGCCTTGCTTCAGTGAACCCCTTAGCGTCGCCCTCCGGGGATGTGCGCGAGAAAGGAGCGCGCTTGCGTTTCGTCGCGCTCGCGTGTGACTATGACGGCACGCTAGCCACGGATGGCCGCGTGGGGGAGCCGGTGATCGCCGCTCTGGAGGCCGTGCGCGCGTCCGGCCGCCGGCTGGCGCTCGTCACCGGCCGCGAGCTGGACGACTTGCAGCGCGTCTTCCCGCGCGTCGACCTGTTCGACCAGGTGGTGGCCGAGAACGGGGCGCTGCTCTACGCCCCAGCCACGCGCGAGGTCCGGCCACTGGCCGAGCCGCCGCCCCCGGAGTTCGTGGCCGCGCTCCGCGCGCGCGGCGTGCACCCGCTCTCCGTCGGGCGGACGATCGTGGCCACCTGGGAGCCGCACGAGCAGACCGTGCTCGACGTGATCCGCGACCTGGGGCTGGAGCTGCAAGTCATCTTCAACAAGGGCGCGGTGATGGTGCTGCCCTCGGGCGTGAACAAGAGCAGCGGCTTCCAGGCGGCGCTGGCCGAGCTAAAGCTCTCGGCCCACAACGCCCTGGGCATCGGCGATGCCGAGAACGACCACGCCTTCCTCAGCCTGTGCGTGTGCGCCGTGGCGGTTGCCAACGCGCTGCCCACCGTGAAGGAGCGCGCGGACTACGTCACGAGCGGCGACCACGGCGCGGGCGTCGTCGAGCTGATCGAGCGGCTCCTGGCCGACGACCTGCGCGGCTTGGAGCCGTATCTAACGCGGCACCACCTGGTGCTGGGCACCCGCGCGGACGGCAGCGAGCTGCGCCTGCCCCCTTACGGCCCCACGGTGCTTTCGGCCGGCCCGCCCGGCAGCGGCAAGTCCACGGCGGCGACGGGCCTGGTCGAACGGCTCGCCGAGCAGGGCTACCAGTTCTGCCTCCTCGATCCGGAGGGCGACTACGAGGTGTTCGCCGGCGCGATCGTTCTGGGCGACAGCGAGCGGCCGCCGAGCGTCGAAGAGATCATGCAATTGCTGGCCGATCCCGCCCAGAACGTCGTGGCCAACCTGCTCGGCGTGCGGCTGGAGGATCGCCCGGCTTTCTTCGCGGGCCTGCTGCCGCACCTTCAAGAGCTGCGCGCGACCACCGGGCGACCGCACTGGCTGGTGGTCGACGAGGCGCACCACTTCCTGCCCGCCTCCTGGGACGCCGCCAAACTGGTGCTGCCGCAGCGCCTGGACAACACGGTGCTCATCACGCTAGAGCCGAGCCACCTCGCGGCCGCGGTGCTGGCCGAGGTGGACGTGGTGCTGGCGGTGGGCGCCGCGCCGTCCGCCACACTGCGCGACTTTGCGCGGGCGCGCGGCCTCCCGCCGCCACCGGCGGGGCCCAACACGCTGCCTCCGGGGGAGGTCCTGGTCTGGCAGCCCGAGGTGGAGGCGGCGCCCGTGCAAGTGTGCGTCGAGCCGCCGCGCTCGGAGCGCCGCCGCCACCGGCGCAAGTATGCGCAGGGAGAGCTGCTGGCAGAGGAGAGCTTCTACTTCCGCGGCCCCGAGGGGAAGCTGAACCTGCGCGCCCAGAACCTGGTCATCTTCTTGCAGCTCGCCGAGGGCGTGGACGACGCCACGTGGCTGTACCACCTGCGGCGCGGCGACTACTCCCGCTGGTTCCGCGCCTGTATCAAAGACGAGGGCCTGGCCGACGAGGCCGCCGCCGTCGAGCAGGACGCCAACCTCTCGGCCGCGGAGAGCCGCGCGGCCGTCCGCCACGCCATCGAGCACCGCTACACGCTGCCGGCGTAGCGCACCACGCTCGGTGATCCCAGTGGGCCTGCCCGGCGTGGAGTATAGAGTACATCTGCGACGCTGCCCTCGGGGCCGACGGTCATAGCAACCAAGCCACCATCGTTTCTGCCTGGGTGTGGAGGCGGAGCGCCCGAATATGAGCGTCGCCGATGTGCACGACCTTTCCTTTACGCGCTGACCAGGTGATGAACAGCGGGTGTCGGAGAAACCGCCGAATGAAGGATGCGCCATCCGCCTCGGGTACGTCGAGGCGAACGAGACAGTAGTCAGGGTGACATAGCCGCCAGTCATAGAAGCGTGCATCGAAGGTGAAGAACGTGCTACGCCTGGTACCATGCAGCAGAGGGAGAATCTCGTCGTCCTGCATTCCCGCGCGGCCGATATCTCGGCCGATCTTTCGGGTGCGTATGCCCCATGCTCGCAGCATCCGGCGCTGGTCGTCCTGAATGTTCTCATCCAAGATTAGCATGCTCGTCCGGCGGGGGCAGGAACTCCTCCTGATGCTCAAGCAGGACTTGCCGTGCGAGACGCACAGCGTCGCTGATGGCCTCCCTGCTTATACTGCCTCCCCAGTCTTCGATGATCGCTTCCCACGATCTACCGCTTGCTACTTGGTCGAGCACCTGCGAGACCAGGATCCGCGTGCCACGAAACGTCAGTTGCCCGTGGCAGATCTTCGGGTCCGCCACCACATACCCTTGAAGTGTTCGAGTCATCGGACTCCTCCTATACGCTACGCACACTGTAGCGCGCTTAACTGGAGGACTGGGGGGCCATGTCCCACTGCCGGCTATGGCAGGCGCGCTTCGAGCTGGCGGAGGGCGGCTTGCAGCGCGCGCTGGCGCAGGGCGGAGGTGAGGTCGCCGCGCGTGCGCTCGAGGATGCCGCGCACGTTGTCGGTGGTGCGGCGCAGGCCGCCGGTGAGCGCGTCGGGGTAGTCGATCGTCACGAGCAGGCTGTAGATGTCGTCCATGACCTGGAGCAGGTGCTCGCAGCCCTCGGCGTCGTCACGGCGCAGGCGGTCGAGCACGTAGCGCCGCAGCTCACCCACCGCCTCGCCCAGCCCGTTCAGGAACGGCGCGGCCGCCACGCCTAGCTCCCCCGGCGTGGGGAGCGGCTCGCCCTGGACGGCGCGCAGCGTGGCCGTCGCCTCGACGTACTCCTTCTGCGCGTCCTGCACGTAGCCCGCCCAGTAGAGGTCCTGGTAGTCGCGCAGCGCGTCGCCCAGACGCGCGCTGGCAGCCGCAGCGTCGTTCAGCATGGCGGCGGCGCGGTCGAACTCGTGGCGGTGGACGGCGCGGATCGTGTTCGCGCAGGTGCGGATGAGCGCGCGCGAGTCCACCAGGGCCCGCTCCCGCGCGGCGTGCTTGCCGTCCAGCTCCTGCCGCGCGGCCGCCTCGATGGCCTGCAGACTCGCCGCCAGCGCTTCCTCAGACATGACTGCCAGCCGCCACGGCGACGCGGCGCTGAGGCCGCACTTCCGCCTCGCCGGCGCGGCGGCGCAGCCCGTACTCAATGCTGTCCACCAGCGCTTGCCAGGCCGCCTCCAGGATGTTCTCCGAGACGCCGACGGTGCTCCACGACCCATCCTCGTCCGCCGAGTCGATGAGCACGCGCACCTTCGCTGCCGTCCCGTCCTGGGCCTCCAGCACGCGCACCTTGAAGTCGGTCAGCCGCACGTCGGCCAGCGCCGGGTAGAACGGCAGCAATGCCTTGCGCAGCGCGTTGTCCAGCGCGTGGACCGGGCCGTCGCCCTCTGCCGCCGTGTGCTCGTGCTCGCCGTCCACGTACACCTTGATCGTCGCCTCGCACAGCGGCCGGCCGTCCTGCCGCTTCTCGACGGTGACGCGGAAGCCCTCCAGCTCGAACAGCCGGCGGTACACGCCGATCGTCTTCTTCATCAGCAGCTCCAGCGAGGCCTCGGCGCCCTCGAACTGGTAGCCTCGAACTCCAGGTCCTTGATGCGCTGGAGGATCCGCTGCCACTCGGGCGACCGCTCGTCGAGGTCCAGGTGGAACTGCTCGGCCTTGAACAGCAGGTTGCTGCGCCCCGCCAGCTCGGACACCACGACGCGGCGCGCGTTCCCGACCATCGTCGGATTGATGTGCTCGTAGGTGCTGGCCTCGCGCATCACGGCGCTGACGTGGATGCCGCCCTTGTGCGCGAAGGCGCTCTTGCCCACGAACGGCTGGTGCTCGTCGGGGGTGATGTTCGCCACCTCGGCGACATACCAGGCCAGCTCGGTGAGCCGCCCCACCAGCTCGGGCGCCATGCACTCGTAGCCCAGCTTCAGCGCGAGATTGGGGATGATGGACGTCAGGTCCGCGTTGCCGCAGCGCTCGCCGTAGCCGTTGATGGTGCCCTGCACCTGCACGGCGCCCGCCCGCACCGCCGCCAGCGCATTCGCCACCGCGCTCGCGCTGTCGTTGTGCGTGTGGATGCCGAGCGGCGCCAGGCCGAGCGCGCCGACGGCCCGCACGATCTCCTCGATCTCCCAGGGCAGGCTGCCGCCGTTCGTGTCGCACAGCACCAGCACGTCGGCGCCTGCGGCGGCGGCCACGCGCAGGGTCTCCAGCGCGTAGTCGCGGCTCGCCTTATAGGCGTCGAAGAAGTGCTCGGCGTCGTACACGACCTCGCGGCCCAGGCCCTTCAGATAGCTCACCGAGTCGTGGATCATGTCGAGGTTTTGCTGGAGCGTGATGCGCAGCGCCTCGGTGACGTGGAAGTCCCAGCTCTTGCTGACCAGCGCCACCGTCGGCGTGGCGGCCTCCACGAGCAGGCGGATGTTGGGGTCCTCGTCCACGGTGCGATTCGCGTGGCGGGTGCTGCCGAAGGCGACCACGCGCGCGTGCTGCAAGCCCAGCTCGGGCACGCGGCGGAAGAACTCGATGTCCTTGGGGTTCGACCCCGGCCAGCCGCCCTCGATGTAGTCGATCTCTAACTCGTCGAGCTTGGCGGCGATCTTGAGCTTGTCCTCCACGGACAGCGAGATGCCCTCCCACTGCGTCCCATCGCGCAGGGTGGTGTCGTACAGCAACACTTTCGTCATGGCGCCTCCGTAGCGGGTCGAAACAGCGTGCGCAGCACGGCGCAAAACCGTGGATAATAGCAGGCAGGTGCGTCGCGGTAAGTATAATGTTGATCGCAGCGCCAGACCAACCCGGCGCGCGAAAGGACACGAGCGCAGACATGGTCCGTCGCCTCGCGCAATCCCCCCTCCTGCTCGCGCTCGTCGCCCTGCTGCTGCTCGCCTGCAACCGCGGGCTGCCGAGCGGCAACGGCGAGTACCCCATTCGCTCCGTGAGCTTCGACGGCAAGGAGTACAGCTTCTTCTGGACGGGCACCGACGGCGCGGTCCACGAGGCCCACGGCGACGACTTCAAGCTGGTTCAGGACGACGAGCGGTCCTACCTGGAGGTGGGCCACGGCACGCCCGTCCTCCACCTGAAACCCGACGAGGGCATCGCCGTCCGCGGCCGCGACAGCGGCGGCAGCTTCTCGAGCTGGTGGTTCCCGTTCATGCTCGGCTACGCGCTGGGCGGCAACGGGCCGTGGGTCACCGTGCCGCAGAGCGGCCCGCCACCGACCACGCCGAGCTACCGCTACCCGCCGACTGACAACTTCGGGCGCGGCGACACGCTCCACGGCAGCGAGGCCACCTCGCGCCCCGCCCCGCCCGACTACCGCAAGGTGCAGCCCGCGCCGAACGCCGTGAGCGGCCAGAACGCCGGCACCGGCGGCGGCACGGCCGCCACGAACAAGGACAGCGGCGCGACGAGCGGCCAGAGCGGCGGCACCGGCGCCGGCAGCGCCGCCAGCAACAAGGGCAGCGGCGCCACCAGCGGGCAGAGCGGCGGCGCCGGCGCGGGCGGCGCCGCGACGAACAAGACCGACGGCGTGAGCCCCGGCGCGGGCAGCGCCGCCAGCGACAAGGGCCGCAGCGGCTCGGGCCTAAGCGCGCCGGCCGCGCCCGCGGCGCCCGGCGGCGGCGTCACCAGCCGGCCCGGCGCGGGGAGCAGCAGCGGTGGCAGCAGCAGCTCGCGCTCGTCCGGCGGCGCGCGCTCGGGCGGGCGGAGGTAGGAACGCCGTGGAAGGACTCATCGTCATCCTGGTGCTGGTCGCCCTGGGGATCGCCGGTTTCGCATGGTTCCAGCGCGCCCGCTCGTCGCCGCTCGGCCAGCGCGCCGAGACGTACTGGCGCTCTGAGCACCCCGACGACCCGCAGGCCGCCGCACCCGCCGCGCGCGAGCCGACCGTCGAGACGCTGCGCCCCGGCGACGCGGTCAGCTTCTGGGACGGCGAGGACAGCATCGTCGATACGGTGCTCCAGTGCGAGGAGCAGCTTGGCGGGCGCCGCACGCAGTGGCGCTGGAACTTGCTGCGGGGCGGCCGCATGCTGGAGACGGCGCCCGACGGCAACGTGCTGTATACCAGCAGCGAGGTGCTCTATCAGGGCAGCGCGCCGTTCGAGCAGCTCACCGGCGACCCGAGCGTCGGCGGCGTGCTCAAGACCTTCGAGGCGCGCGTCCGCGCCGGCACGGCGGGCAGCAACCCGGTGTTCTACGAGCACCAGGGCAAGCAGTTCCAGGTCCGCAGCACGGGCACGTTCAGCGCGAGGCCGATCGGCTCGCCGCCCGCGGGCGAGGTGTGGCGCGACCTGTCCGACGATCCCAGCCAGAACGTCTACTTCGAGCTGGACGCGCCCGACGGCACCCAGGGCCTCGGCGTCTGGACCACGCACATCCTGCTGCTCATCGGCGAGCCGCTCAAGACCACGGACATCCGCGCGATCTATCCCGGCCAGGGCGCCTCGGTCTAGCCCGCAGCCCCATCCTGTCGCTACCGGGAGCCAGCATGGCGTCCGACCGCGCGCCGTCCCTGCGCCCGCTGGGCGTGGGCGACGTCCTCGACGAGTCGTTCGCGGTGTACCGCCGAGGCTTTCGCACGCTCGTAGGCATCGCCGCCATCGTCGACATTCCGCTGGCGATCGTCAGCCTTGGGTTCGTGCCGCTGGCCGTCGGCATGCCCCGGATGTACAACGTCACGTCCGGCACGATGCCCAACTTCGGCCCGATGATGGCCCCGACCATCGCCACCCTGGTGGTCATGGTGCCCTTGCTGACGATCGGCTCGATCCTCGAGCTGAGCGCCACCTGCTACGCCACCTCGGTCCTCTACCTCGGCGAAAGCCCGACTGTCGGCGGGGCCTACCGGCAGGCGCTCGGCCGCTTCTGGCGTCTCGTTCGCCTGTCGCTCGTCTTTCTCGGCGTGTTCCTCGGCATCGGCATCCTCAGCTTCTTGCCAGTGGTCGTCCCGCCGCTGCTCTGCATTAGCTTCCCCGCGGCGATGGTCGCGACCGCCTACCTGCTCGTCACCTGGAGCCTGGCGCTGCCCGCGCTGGTGCTGGAAGACCTGCCCGGCGCCATCCCGGCCCTGGGACGCAGCCGCGAGCTAGTGCAGGGCGCCTGGTGGCGCACGTTCGCGACCCTCCTGCTGCTCGCCATCCTACTGGCGGTGCTCCAGGGCCTCGCCGCGGGGCTGGTCAGCGCGATAGGGGGCATCCTCGGTGCCGTGGCTGCCGCCGGGACGGGCGGGCCACCCATCTGGGTCACGGTCCTGAACTCGCTGCTTGGCAGCGTCGTGAATATCCTCATCACCCCGATCATGTACGTCGGCATCACCGTGCTCTACTACGACCGGCGCGTGCGCGCCGAGGCCTACGACCTGACGATCCTCGCTCGGGACCTGGGCCAGCAGCGCCCGAATGCGGCGACCCCGTGAGCGCGGGCCTCGGCCGCGGACCCCGCGCGATGCGCTCCGTCGTTCCCACGCCCTCCTGCTGGCCCAGTCGGCGACGCAGGCGCAACAAGGAGCGGCGCGGCCGCCCGTGGGCACGCGCGCTCGGCTGCCTGCTGCTCGTGGCGGCCGGCCTGGTCGCGCCGACCGCCGGCGTGGCCCGCGCGGCCTCGCCCGCCGAGTACCGCGCGGCGGTCGCCAGCGCGCTCGCCGCCGTCGAGGCGGCCGACACAGCGGACGAGGCCGCGCGCGCGGCCGTGCTCGCGCGGGTGGCCGTGCTTCTGCCGGCCGAGCTACAGGTCGACCTCGGCGATGGACGGTCCCTGACCGTCGCCGATCCCGCGCTCCGGGCCGCGCTCGCCGCCGGCAACCGCGACGCCGCGCGCGCGCAGCTCACGGCGCTGCTAGCCGCACTCGACGCGGCGGCCGCAGCCCAGCCGCCGCCCGCCGACGCGGAGGCGCGGCTCGCCGCGGTGCTGGCTCGCCCGGAGTTCCAGCCGCCCGCGCCCGGGCCGCTCACGCGGCTGCTCCAGCCGCTGCTCGCCCGCCTGGAGGCGCCGCTGCGGCCGGTGCGTGCCCTGTGGGAGAGCGTGCAGCTTGCCTGGGAGCGCTTCTGGCGCTGGGTCGCCGCGCACTTCGAGCCCGGTACGGGCGGCGGCCCGGGATGGGTCTTCCTCGCGCTCGGCGGCTTGGTCGCGCTCGGGGTAGCCGCGCTCCTCGTCGGCGCATTCGCCGGCAACGTCGTCAGCGGCGCGCAGGTGGCCGCCGCCCGGGCCGGCGCGCGGCCCTCGGCCGCCGCCATGCGAGCGCGCGCACGCGCGCTCGCCGAGGCGGGCGACTACCGCGCCGCCGTCCACGAGCTGTACCTGGCCACGCTGCTCGCGCTCGACGAGCGCCACCAGCTGCGCTACCGGCCAGACCTCACCAACCGGGAGCACCTGGTCGCGGGCCACGCGAGCCCGGGCGTCGCCGCGACCCTGGAGCCGCTCGTCGCCGCCTTCGACCGGCTCTGGTACAGCGGCACGCCCGTCAGCGCGGACGACTGGGCGCGCTTCGTGCCCTTGGCCGACGCCGCGCAAGCCGCATCAGCCGACGCCCCGCCCGTGGGCACGCGCCCCGGGGCCGGCGCCACCGTGGGGGCGTCGTGAGCCGCTCACGCTCGGGGGTCCTGCTCGCTGCGCTGGCCGTCGCCCTGCTGGTCGTGACGGCGCTCGTGGCGCGGCCCGCGCCGCCGTCGCAGCCGGCGCTCGCGGTGCGCTCCAGCGAGCCGACGGGCGGGCGGGCGCTGGCCCTGTGGCTGGAGTCGCTCGGCTATAGCGTGGACGAGATCGACGCCGAGCCCTACGCGGTCGATCCGGTCGTCAGCGGGCTCTTCATCCTCGCGCCCGAGACGCCGTTCGCGGACGACGCCGTCGACGCCGTGGCGCACTGGGTCGAGGGCGGCGGCCAGCTCGTGCTCGTCACCGAGGACGGCCCGCGCGCGCTCCTCGACCGTTTCGGCTTGCGCGTCCGCTTCGCCGGCGACCGGCTAGCCGAGGCCACCGTGGCGCAGCCGCTCCTCCGGCAGCCGCCCGTCGATCGGGTGCGCGTCGATACCTGGGCCGCGCTCGAAGGCCAGGAGGGCCTGGCGCCCTGGCTGGTGGCCGGCGACCACGTCGTGCTCGGCTCACGGGCCTACGGCCAGGGCCGCGTCGTCGTGCTGACGGCGCTGCGCCCGCTGTCCAACGAGGGGCTGGCCGACGCCGAGAGCGCGGCCCTCGCCCTCAACCTCGTGGGCGGCCTGCCCCCCGGCGCGCGCGTGGCGTTCGACGAGTATCACCATGGCGTCGTGCGCGGCGCCGCCCGCGGGCTCTGGCAGCTCTTGCTCGCCAACTACTGGGGCTGGGCGCTCATCTACGCCGTGGCGCTCGGCTACCTGTATCTTTGGCTGCGCGGCCGGCGGTTCGGCCCGCCGCTGCGCGACGCCGTTGCCGCGCGCCGCTCCGTGAGCGAGTACGTCGCCTCGCTCGGCGCGCTCTACCGCCGCGCCGGCCAGCGCGGCTACGTCGCCGACCGCCTGGCCGACCAGCTCAAGCGCGAGCTGGCGACCGGCCTAGGCCTGAACCCGCGGCTGCCCGACGGGGCGTTCGCGCAGGCGGTGGCCGAGCGCCGCGCCACGTCCGCCGCGCCGCTCGCCGACGCGCTCGCCCGCCTCCGGGCCGGCGGACGGCTGGCCGAGCGCGACCTGCTGACGCTCGTGCGCGAGAGCGACGCGCTCAAGGCCCGCCTGCTGCGCCGCCCCGGCTGACCCGGTGCCGAAACCACTACACTGATGGGGAATAGGGGGCAGGGAATAGGGGGGAGCTGTGTCCGTACACGACGCCTATGCGGCGATGCGGGGCGAGGCCGACAAGGTGCTCGTCGGGCAGGAGCGCGTGTTCGAGCTGCTGGTCGTGAGCCTGCTGGCCGGCGGCCACGTGCTGCTGGAGGGCGTGCCCGGCACCGCCAAGACGCTGGCCGCCAAGACGCTCGCCACGCTCGTCTCGGGCCGCTTCCAGCGCGTCCAGTTCACGCCTGACCTGCTGCCCTCCGACATCCTCGGCACCAACGTCTTCCAGGTGGCGACGGGCGAGTTCCACTTGCGCGAGGGGCCGATCTTCTGCGACGTGCTGCTCGCCGACGAGATCAACCGCGCGCCGGCCAAGACGCAGTCGGCCCTCCTCGAAGCGATGGAGGAGCGCCACGCCACGATCGACGGCGTGCAATACCCGCTGCCGGCGACCTTCATGGTCGTGGCGACGCAGAACCCGGTCGAGTACGAGGGCACCTATCCACTGCCCGAGGCGCAACTCGACCGCTTCTTGTTCAAGGTGCTCGTGAGCTACGCCGACGCCGCCACCGAGGGAGAGGTGCTGCGGCGCTACCATCGCGGCTTCGATCCGCACGACCTGACCGGCGCGGGCCTGCAGCCCGTGCTCGACCACGCCGGCCTGCTGGCGGCCCGCGCCGAGGTGCAGGCCGTCGCGGTCGACGACGGCATCGTGGACTACACCACGCGCCTGGTGCGGGCCACGCGCGAGTCGCCCGACCTGGTGCTCGGCAGCAGCGTGCGCGGCGCCATCGCCCTGCTGCTCGCGGCGAAGGCGCTCGCCGCCGTGCGCGGCCGCGCCTACGTGGTGCCCGACGACGTGAAGGAGCTGGCCGGTCCCGCCCTCCGCCACCGCGTCCTCCTCCAGCCGGAGGCCGAGATCCAGGGGCTCAGCGCCGACGACGCGCTGGAGCGAGTGCTCGGCGGGCTGGAGGTGCCCCGCTAGATGCTGCCCAGCCGGCGGCTGCTGCTCGTCCTGCTCGTCCCAGCGGCGCTGCTTGCCCTCGGCAGCGTCGAGCCGCCATTCCTCGTGCTGGCGCCGCTCGCCCTGCTGGCCGCGCTCGCGGCCGTCGGCGTCGATTGGGCGCTTCTGCCCAAGCGCCAAAGCATCACGGTGCAGCGGCGCCACGAGCCACGCCTCTCGCTCGGCGCCGACAATCTCATCCGCCTCGACGTGACGAACGCCGGGCCGCGCCCGCTGCGCTTCGTGCTGCGCGACGCGACCCCGCCCGAGTGCCGCGCGAGTGCGCTCTACGTCGCCGGCGTCGCGCCGGCGGGCGCCAGCACGACCGTCCGCTACCTGCTGCGGCCACAGCGTCGAGGCGACCATGCTTTCGGCGACGTGGTGCTGCGCTGGGACAGCCCGCTTGGCCTACTGCGGCGGCAGGCCACCTTCCCGGCCGCCGAGCCGGTCAAGGTCTACCCCAACCTGCTGGAGCTGCGGAAGTACGATCTCCTGGCCCGCCGCGGCCGCTTGCAGGAGGCGGGACTACGCGCCGCCCGACGCTTCGGCACCGGCACCGAGTTCGAGAGCCTGCGCGAGTACCAGCCCGACGACGACTACCGCCGCATCAACTGGAAGGCGACCGCCCGCCGCGGCCGGCCGATGACCGCCGAGTTCGAGACCGAGCGCAGTCAGAACGTGCTGGCGGTGCTCGACGCCGGCCGGCTCATGGCCACCGAGGTCGGCGGCCTGACCAAGCTCGACCAGGCGCTGAACACGAGCCTCCTGCTCGCCTACGTGGCCGCGCTGCGCGGCGACCGCGTCGGCCTGCTCGCCTTCAGCGACCGCATCCTCGCCTACCTGCCCCCACGGCGCGGCCGGCGCGCCTTCCTCGCCATGCTGGCCACGCTCTACAACCTGGCCGCCGAGCCGGTCGAGCCCGACTTCGACCGCGCCCTCCAGTTCCTCGCCACCCGCCAGATGCGGCGCTCGCTGCTGGTGCTGTTCACCGAC
The DNA here is from genome assembly GCA_021325365.1 of Pseudomonadota bacterium. The sequence goes on along the minus strand of JAJPHF010000100.1, from coordinate 32,667 downwards.
CTGACCGACCGCGACGTCTCGTCGGCGCTCGTCCAGCACCTCGCGCGGCTCGCGCGCCAGCATCTTACGGTCTGCGTGACGCTCGGCGACCCCGCGGTGCTCAGCGCGGCGACGGCCACCCCGGACACCACCGCGGCCGTCTACGAGCGGGTCGTCGCCGCGCGCCTGCTGGAGGAGCGGGCCGAGGTGCTCGGCGCCCTGCGCCAGCGCGGCGCCATCACGCTCGACGTCCCCGCCGACCGGCTGACGGTGGCCGTCGTGAACAAGTACCTGGAGCTAAAAGCCCGCACCCGCCTCTGAGTCCGCCCAGCAGCGGGGCCGCGAATCTTATGGCAATCTTACGGGGCGACCGTATAATTCCCCTGCGCCCCCGGCATGCGGGCGCAGGAGGCAAACAATGCGCTGGTGGCGGTTCGCAACACATCCCGCGGTTGTGCGCGCGGGCGGGCTCTGGGCTCTCTTCAGGCGGGGGCGGCTCGCCTACCGACTGCTGCGCGACGAGCGCGTCCCGACGATGGCCAAGCTCGTCCTGCCCGCCGCGCTACTCTACGTGGTTTCGCCGCTGAACCTCATCCCCAACCTGATCCCGATCGTGGGCGAGGTCGACGACATCGGCATCCTCGTCCTTGGCGTGCTCGCCTTCATCAAGCTCTGCCCACGCCACCTGGTAGTCGAGCACGAGGCGGCCCTCGATGGCCAGCCCGTGGCCGATGCCGGCCCGATCCCGCGCGACGAGCCAGTCAACGCGCGCTACCGCTGGGTCGACGAGCAGCCGGGCCGCTAGACACGCGGCCCAGTGCCGCGTAGGGTTACCGAGGCGATCATGCGCACGAACGGCGATTCGGGAGGGCGCGAGCCGGCGGCGCCTTCCGTTGTCCTCGGGCCGGACGACGGCGCCGCCCACACGCCAGCGCCTGCGAGCAGGCCGGGGCCCTCAGCCCCTGCGCGCGCGGGCCACGCCGCCCCGCGCGCGCACGAGCCGCTGCCGGCCGAGTCCCCGGCGTCGCTACGCCCGGGTGTCGTGGCCGCGTGGGGCCTGGCGGCGACGGCACTCGCGCTCGGCATCCTCCTGTGCGCCCTCGCGCTGGTCGCGCTGGCCGGGGCCGCCAGCCTGGCGGGCGGGCCGTGGCGGCCGCTCGGCGACCAGGTGAGCGGCGCCGTCGCGCGGACGGCGCAGGCGGCCGCGGCGTCGGGCCAGGCCGTGCGCGACGCCTTCGACCCCAGCCACCCGCCGCGCGAGGCGCTGCGCCAGGACACCGAGTTCGACGCGCTCCAGATCGTCGCCGTCGGCGAGCCGCTGGGGACCACCAGCGAGTCCCAGGTCGCGCTCGCGCGCATCGCCAAGCGCGCCGACGCCAGCGACGCGGCGACGGCGCAGTACGCGGTCGTGCGGCGCACGCTGCTCACACCGCAGGCGCGGCGCGTCCTGGGCGTCCCGCTTGGCGAGGACAACGGCGAGCAGGAGCGCTACCTCTACCAGGGGCAGTCCTTCCGCCTGGGGGACCACTACTACAAGGTCAACTGGGTGTCGGTCGATCGCCAGCAGATGGCGATCGCGCGCTATCGGAGCGCCGACGGGGTGATCGGCAGTCTCGTCTTCGAGTACAACTGACCCCGCCTAAGTTGCCGGCCTAGGTTCGTGTACAGGTTTGGCTTCGCCAAACCTGTACACCATCCCTGGCCGAGTGGTTAGGGGATGGGCGCGTCGACGGTCGTGGGCTCGTCGAACGAGAGGAAGCGCACCTCGGTCACCGCCTTCTGCGGCCCGCCCGTCTCCGTCTCCTCCCGGCTACGGATCGGCAGCCAGGTGGTTGGATCGACCAGCACGTCGAGCAGGTTGCCGTTCGAGCGCACCAGCCCCAGGTCCTGCAATTCCTGCGAGCTGCCGTACTCGAACACCGCGTGCAGCGCCGGCTTGCCGTCATTGTCGATCAGCTCGACCTCCTCGCCCGACGGCAACGTGCGCGCCTGGCCCGTGGCGAGCGCGATCTCAAGCGGGCGGAAGATCTGCGCCTGCTGCTTGTAGCCCTCGCTGACCCCGACCTTCACCCATCCGGTGCCCGAGCGCGTGTCGTTGGTATAGCCCGTGTCGCTGAGGATCACGTACTCCGCGTAGGGCTGCCCGTTCTCGTCCTTCTCGACCAGCGCTGCGCGGTCGGGCGCCACGAAGCGCAGGTCCGTAGTGTGGCCGTTAGGCAGCGTGGCGCTGAAATGCGCGGTCTTGGCCTTGGCCAGCGCCGCGATCACACCCTGCGCGACCTGTTCGCCGGAGGGTAGGTCGTCGTCCGTCACGGCGCCCGGGGGCGGCGGCGCCGCGGCGACGGCCTCCGACACGACCGGCGGCACGGTGGGCAGCGCGCTCGGCCCCGCCGTCGCTCGCGCCGTCGGCGCGGCCGACGCGGCAGGCGCGCGGGCCTCGACCGAGGGCGCCGGCCCGGGCGAGCCCACGTCCTTTACCTCCAACGGGGGGGGGACAGGCTTCGGCGGGCCAGCGGCGCTGCACGCGGCGAGCCCGAGGGCGGCCACGCCCGCGAGTGCGCTCAGGGCATACGTTGCGATCGGCGAGCGAGGCAAGCGGCGCGACGTCATGACGGTCCTTTCCGCTGGAACCTTGGAACCCCACCTGGCCGCCTCTCTCCGGGGGCGACGCCACGCATACTACCAGCCGGCCGGGTCGAGGGTCAACGATTTGCCGCGGCCGCTCACCGGCCGCGAAACTGGAGGACGTGGCCAAGCGTGCGCGCCACGATGAGCACGTCCAGCCAGACCGACTGGCGCTTGATGTAGTACAGGTCGTACTCCAGCCGCAGCCGCGCGGAGTCAGGGCTGTCCACGTAGCCGGAGCTGATCTGGGCCCAGCCGGTAATCCCTGGCTTCACGGCGTGGCGCAGGCGGTAGAAGGGAATCTCGCGCTCCAGCGCGTCCACGAACTGCGGCCGCTCGGGTCGCGGGCCTACCACGCTCATCTCGCCGCGCAGAATGCTCCACATCTGTGGCAGCTCGTCGACGTGCATCCGCCGCATCCAGCGCCCGATCCACGTGACGCGCGGGTCACGGTCGGCCGCCCAGACCGGCGCGTCGCCCTCCGCGTCGCTGAACATCGACCGCAGCTTGTGCATGCGGAAAACGCGCCCGCCCCGGCCCACCCGCTCCTGGCTGAAGAACACGCTCCCGGGCGAGCTGAGCTTGATGGCCGGTCCAAGGAACAGGAACAGTACGCCCAGGAGCGCGAGGCCCAGGAGCGCAACCACCAGGTCGAACGCCCGTTTGGCGATCGGGAAGAGCCCCCCGGAGCTAGCCGGCCGCAACGGCAGCGCCACGTACCAATTGTCGCCGACGTGCTCGACCGGCACCCGGCCCGTGATCTCCTCGTAGAGCACGGGCATCGGCGTCACCTGCAGGCCGCACTCCTGGCAGTCGAGCACCGCGCGGAACGTGCGCTCGCGCAGCCGGTACGTGACGGCCAGCACGATCTCCATCGCCTTGTACTTGCGCGCCAGGTCGAGGAGATCGTCGGGCGTGCCCAGGATGCGCGGGGCGCCCGGCGGCAGCCGCTTGGTCACGTCCTCGTCCACGAAGCCCACGACGTCGTAGTGTGGCCGCACGTAGCGATGGATCGTCTCGACGATCGCCTGGCCGGCGCCGCCGGCGCCGACGACGATCACCCGCCGACTGAACGGGCTGCGGCCGATGAGCAGCCGATAGGCCGTCCGCGACGTCGCGATGCCCAGAAACGTGAACATGGCCTGGTAGCCCGCGATGTTCCGCGGGAGCGAGCCGGGGGGCGTGAGCCAGTAGATGACCAGGTAGCCGACGAGCGCCACGGCGCTGGCGCGAAAGATCGAGGCCCACAGGGACCCGAGGTCGGCGGCGAGCCGGATGTCGTAGAAGTTGGTGACCGCCGACGCGACGATCCACAGCGCCGCGAAGACGAAGAACCAGCGGTACTGCTCTGTGATGAAGTCGAGGTCAAACGGCGACCGCCGTTGCACCGACCAGACGTAGAGGCTGCCCAGCGCGGCCAGGATGATCACCAGGAGATCGGCGGCGACCAGCAGCAGCCGCCGCTCCTCCAGACGCAGCGGCACCTTCAGCGAGGGACGCGTGCGCCAGCCACTCGAGCCCTCGGCGAGCGGCGCGGCCCGGCCCAGGAGCGGCTGCGACTCGTCGCTCATGCTGATCCCCCGTACGCCGCGGCGCATGGAACGTCGGTGCGGGAAGCCTCGGGACGGAACGGTTCTACCGGTTCGCCGAGCAGCGCGGCCACGATTCGCGGCGCCGCGTGGCCGTCGCCGTAGGGATTCACAGCTCGCGCCATGCGCGCGTACGCCGCCGGATCGTCGAGTAGCTGGGACGCCGCGGCGACGATGCGGCCCCGGTCAGTGCCGACGAGCCGCACCGTGCCGGCCTCCACCGCCTCGGGCCGCTCTGTCACGTCGCGCAGCACCAGCACCGGCACGCCGAGCCCCGGCGCTTCCTCCTGTATCCCGCCCGAGTCGGTGAGCACGAGAGCCGCTCGCTTCATTAGGTGCGCGAGGGCGGAGTATGTCAGCGGCGGCGTCAACGTGACGTTGGGCACCCCGTCCAGCAGCCGGTACGCGGGCTCGCGGACGTGGGGATTCGGGTGTACCGCGTACACCACTTGCACCGCGCCCGCGTAGCGCGCCGCGAGGTCCCGCAGCGCCGCGCACACCGCCTCCAGGGGGGCGCCGAAGCTCTCGCGGCGGTGCGCCGTCACCAGCACCAGCCGCCGCGGCGCGCTAGCCGCCGCCTGTGGCGCCGCCCCGTCCAGTCCCGTCTGGGCCAGAATAGCGCGGGCGTCCTCGGGCGGCGGCAGGTCCACCACACGGCGCAGCGCGTCGAGCACGGGGTTGCCGGTGACGACGATCTGGCCCGCCGCCACCCCCTCGCGCAGGAGGTTGGCCTGCGCCCGCGCTGTGGGCGCGAAGTGCCGGTCGGCCACCACTCCCGCCACGCGCCGGTTGATCTCCTCGGGAAACGGGCGCCACTTGTCGCCGGTGCGCAGGCCCGCCTCGACGTGGCCCACCCGCGCGCCGGCGTAGTAGGCGGCTAGCGCGGTGGCGGCAACGGTCGTCGTGTCGCCTTGCACCAGCACCCAGTCGGGGCGCACCGCGCGCAGCACCGGCTCCAAGCGCGCGAGCACCGCCGCCGCCACCCCGGCCAGCGTCTGGTTCTCCTCCATCACGGCCAGGTCGTAGTCGGGCCGCAGCTCGAACAGGTCGAGCACCTGGTCAAGCATCTGGCGGTGCTGAGCGGTCACGCAGACGACCGAGTGTACGCCGCTGTCCGCCGCGCGAGCCTCCAGCGCGCGGACGACCGGCGCCAGCTTGATCGCCTCCGGCCGCGTGCCGAACACGGTGAGCACCTTCACAGGGCACCGCCCCCCGTGGACCGCGGCCCGTGGGCCGTCAGCGCGTCGCGCTCGGCAGCGCCGCCCCCCGCGGCGGTGCGGACGCACAGTATCTGACGCTCTAGCTCCGCCGCCAGGTCGTCCCAGCGATAATGGTCGGCGACGAGCGCGTAGCCGCGCGCCGCCATGGCAGCCGCGCGCGCGGGCTCCGCCAGGATGCGCTCGATCGCGCGCACCCACTCGTCGGCCGTCGCGCCGAAGTGCGCCCAGCCGCCCGCCAGCCGCCGCGTCTCCGCCACCGGCGTGGCGACCACCGGCCGCCGCAGCGCCGCGTACTCGAACAGCTTCAACGGCGCGGCAGCGTGGCTCACCGGGTCCAGGCGTCGGGGCAGGAGCGCCACGTCGCACGCGGCCATGTAGTCGAGCGCGGTCGCGTAGTCCACCGGGCCGGGGAGGACCACGTTCGTCAGCTCGCGGCGGCGGACTTCGGCGCGCACCCGGGCCAGGTCGCGCCCGCCGCCCACGAGCAAGAAGGTGCAGCGCGGCAGGCGGCTGGCCACCTCGAGCACCAATGGGAAGTCCACAACGTACTCGAACGCGCCGACGAAGGCGACGAGCGGGGTGCCGTACCGCGCCCGGATGGCCGTTCCGTCCGCGCGCGCGGTGCGGGCGAGGTCCGCACCATTCGGGAGCACCCGGACCTTCGGTCCCAAGCGCTGCGCCAGTACGGATGATGGTGTGATTACCAAGTCTGCCGCCGCAATCAAGGCCCGCAAGCTCTGGCGTGCCGGTGGCAGGGCGAGGGGGCGCAGCCAGGGCCCCGCCTCGTGGCGCAGCATCGCCAGGAGGTCGTCCGCCAGATCGACCACGACGGTAGCGCGCGTCGCGCCCAGCAAAACGACCTGGGGAACATTGTACAGGAGCAGCACGTCCACGGCCTGCTGCCGCGCCACGGCGCCGACCGCCAGGCGCGTGGCAACGCTGACCAGCCCCTTCTTCGCCAGCTTGTCGAGCGGGTAGCGGGGCTGCCAGAGCGGCTGGAGCACCGGCACGTCGAGCAGCCGAATTCCGGGCGCCAGCGCCCCCCCCAGGTCGACGTAGTTGGTCTCGCGGGCGTCGGGGCGGGCGGGTGCCTGGAGGACCAGCACCTCGTGGCCGCGCCGCGCGAGCGCGCCGAGCAGGTTGTGGTAGCGCGACCAGTTGGCCGACTGCCAGCGCGCCAGGTACGGGAACAGCAGCCGCACGTCTCACTCCGCGCGAAGACTACCAGCGCGGCGCGGCCGAGGGCTGCGACGAGCAGTAGCGCGAGAGGTCGTCCTCTCGGGTCCTATTGTACGCGGCGGGAGCACGAGCCACCCCCTCTCCGGCGCCGCCGACAGAGTCGCTCCCTCAATCGCGCGCGCGCAGCCACCGCTCGCGCGACGCCAGGCTGAGCAGCAGCGCCCTGCTCCACATGACGAGGTACACCGGCGCCTGCGCCAGCGCGCGCGCCATCGGTCCCCGCCAGCCCGGCGGCACGACGGCCAGCCCCACGAGGTAGTACAGCACGTCGACGAGCAGCAAGGCGGCGGCGGCCCCCGCGAGGCGGCGGCCCAGCGGCCGCGTGGCGAACGGCGCTACCAAGAGCAGGGCTGCCCCCTTGGCCGCCACGATCCCCGTGCGTGGCTTGACCAGCAGCGCCCCAAGCAGCCACCAGCGCCCCGGGCCGCCCGTCGCCAGCAGGCGCAGGATCAGGCGATGGTACGCGCGCCAGACCTCGCGCTGGCCCTGGAGCCAGCGCGCCCGCTGGCGCGCGACGCGCCCGCCGCCCAGCGGCTTCGGGTCCACCACGACGGCCTCGGGCACGAAGGCGATGTGGCCGCCGCGGGCGAGCACCAGCAGCGCCAGCTCCACGTCCTCGACGCGCGTGCGCAGCCGGGGCGCCAGCTCCCGCAGCACCGGCAGGGGCAGCGCCATGCCCGTGCCGCGCAGCGGGACGGGCCAGCCCAGCCGCCACCGCAGCCGGTCGTCCAGCGCCTGCGACACCCACTCCGAGTAGGCGGCGAGCATGGGCGCGGGCGAGGCGTCGGCCGGCTCAGGCCACACGAAGCCCTGCGCCGCCGTCGCCCCCCGCGCTAGGGCCGCACCGAGCGCCGCGAGCGCGCCGGGACGCACGCGCGAGTCGGCATCGAGGATCACCAGCCCGTCCACCGATGCTAGCTCGTCACCCGCCGCACGGAGAAACCAGGCGATGGCCGCGCCCTTGCCGGCCGGCCCCTCGTGCCGCTCGAAGACGCGCGCGCCGGCGGTCCGGGCGGCCGCGGCGGTCGCGTCCTCGCAGTGGTCGGCTACCACGAACACGGCGGCCGGCGGCGCTGCCGCGGCGCGCGCGGCGCGCACCGTCGCGGCGATGAGAGCGGCTTCGTTGTGGGCCGGCACGAGCACCGCCAGCCGCATGCGCCCGCCTACAGGACTTCCACGCGGCTGAAGTCGCCGAGCATCAGCTTGTAGGCTTTCGGCTTGTGAGGCGACCGCACGATCTCCACGTTGCGGCCGATGAGGCTGTCCTCGATGCGCCCCGGCACGTCGACGAGGCGGGAGCTTTCCAGCACGATGCTGTGCTCGATCTCGCACGCCTCCACGACGCAGTCGTGGTCGATCGAGGTGAAGGGGCCGATGTAGGCGTCGCGCAGGCGGGTGCCGGGGCCGATGATCGCCGGGCCGCGGATGACGCTGTTGTGTACCGAGGCCGTCGCCGCAACGACGACCTTGCCGTGGACCTGGCTGTCGCCGTCGACCGTGCCGGCCACGTCCCGGTCGAGCGTCTCCAGGATCAGCCGATTGGCCTCCAGCATGTCGTCTTTCTTGCCCGTGTCGATCCACCAGCCGCTCACGATCTGCGGCACGACGCGCTTCCCCTGGTCGATCAGGCCCTGAATGGTGTCGGTGATCTCCAGCTCCCCGCGCCCCGACGGTCGCAACTCCTCCACGATTTGGTGAACGTGGCGATCGAACATGTAGATGCCGATGACCGCCAGGTCCGAGGGAGGGTCCTTCGGCTTCTCCACGACCCGCACCACCTCGCCGTCGCGCAGCTCCGCCACACCGAAGTCCTGGGGCGTGCGCACGCGGTAGAGCAGGATTTGGGCGTTCGCCCCGCCGCGCCGAAACGCCTCGACGAACGGGACGATGCCCTCGCGCAGGAAGTTGTCGCCCAGGAACAGCACGAACGGGTCGTCGCCCAGAAACTCCCGCGCGATGAGGATGCCGTGGGCGATACCGCGCGGCGCATCCTGAGGCAGGTAGGTGACGCGCGCCCCGAACTGGCTGCCGTCGCCGACCGCGTCGCGGATCTGGGCCTGCGTGTCGCCCACCACGATGCCGATGTCGGTAACGCCGGCCTCGACCAGGTCCTCCAGCGCATAGAAGAGCACGGGCTTGTTGGCGATCGGCACGAGCTGCTTGGCGCCCGTGTACGTGAGCGGCCGCAGACGCGTCCCCAACCCGCCGCTCAGCACCAGACCTTTCATGCAGACCTCTCCCTTGCCGAGCGCGCTCCGTGGTGCATCCGCCGAGACGACCGTCGGGGTGAGCGTGCGCCCCGCGACCGGAGGCGATCTGGCCGGGGCGTGTGCCCCGCGCGACATTCTACACAATAGCCCGCCCGCGCCACGCCGCGACCGCCCACAGCACCCCCTCGCGCGGCAGCCAAGCCAGGACGAGCAGCCCCCCAGGCTGCCCAGCCGCAGCGCGGCCAGCGCCCACTCTGGCACGGCCAGCGGCGGGAGCAGGCCAAGCGCCGCGCGCCCCGCAAAAAGCTGACCCCGATCCCCACCAAGACGTGCGGGTACGCCAGCCGCGTCACCCGCGGCGGGCCGCGGCTGGCAGGCTCACTGACCGGCGCCGGGCGTGTCGGTGGGCAGCGGCAGGGACGTCATGCCCGTCATCGGCGGCATGGGCTGCAGCTGGGCCGGCCCCCAGCCGATGTAGCCGAAGACGATTACGATTACGACCAGCAGCACGAGCACGAGCGGCCATTCCTCGCGCGAGATGCCGAGGAAGCCGGGGCGCTTGGGGTTGTCCGCCATGTAAGGTTGCCTCCAGGATGCTGCGGTTAGACAGGATAGCACACTCGGCCCGGCCGGGCCTTTCATACCGAATCCGGAGATAGGGTTCGCCTACTCCCGCTCCCCCTGGGAGAGGGTCGGGGTGAGGGCACGCCCCGCTACGCGAACCGCCCCGCCGGATCGGGTATCAAACGGCGGGCGCCGCCGAGCGCCCCCGGGGTATGCGCCGCGGCGTGCTGACCGCGCTAGACGCAAAAGTACCGGAGCTCATCGCTCCGGTACTTTTGCGAACGCGTGCCGCTTGCTGCCCTGGACAGGTCCGCGAGCCTAGTGCTTGGGCTCCGGCATGGGCGGTACCTGCGTCGGCACGTACGGCGGGAACACCGGCGGCGTCGGCGGCCTCGCGTCAGAGTTGGGCCGGCCGACGTCCGCATTCTTGACCGTAGCCAGACGCTCACCCGGCTGGTTCTTCCGTAGCGCCACGATGCGGTAGCTGAACGTCCCGTCCACGCGGCCCTTGCCGTTCGCCTCGACGACGAAGCGGTCGGGCCCCCGGGAGGTGACCGCCAGCGACTCGATGTCGGCTGAGTGCGAGGTCAGGAATACATGGTAGGGCTTCCCCGTGTCGATCGTGGGCAGGAAGTCCGGCGCAATCGGGACTTCGGCCCGACCGTTAGTCAGGGTCGCCTGGCCGAAGTCCTCGAACCAAGACTCTGGACTCTCCGTGCAATATACGGCGACCATCTGGCCTCCCAGGCCAGGTACGATTGCGGACTTGGTGCCGAGCGCCTGAAAGTTACCGGTGATGAACACGTCGCCGTCGAATCGGCCGGCGAAGCCGCCCGTGCCGAAGCTCTGGCCGTGTACGGCCACGCCGCCGACCGACGAGCCGTACACGCCGTCGCCATTGGTTGAATTCTCGAAGCGGCCGCCCATCCCACTAGCACCGTTCGTCTGGCCCCAGACCCCGAAACCAGTGTTCGAGATACCGTAGACTCCCTGACCCGATGTACTAGCGCTTCCCTGGATGGCGGCGAACGCGTTGGTCTGCGCCACCACACCGGGGCCGCCCGTGCCGCCAGAAGTAGATAGCGCGCGCACCGCGATGCCGCCGGCCGTGTTGACCGACTGGATCGTCGCATTCCCCGCGCCGCCGCTGTTCGCCTCGATGGCGATGCCGGTCGCGGAGTTGGCGTGGACGCCCTGACCGTTGGTCTGCGCCAGCCCCCACATCGCGAAGGAGCCATTGGTGACCGCGAAGATTGCGGGGTTGCCCGGCGAGTCGCCGCGAATGGCCGACTGGTTCGCCGAATTGACGTAGAAAGTGTATGCGCCAGTACCGCTCCCGGTGATGGTCGTCTGGCCGGCCGAAGCGTTGTTGATGTCGAGCCCGACGTCCTGCGGGTCGTGCGCCAGCGCGCGCTCGGGCGTCGCCAGCTTGGCGAGCGTCGCCGCGAAGGCCACCCCCGCGCCGGCGACTAGCGCGCGGCGCTTGTGCATCCCATCAGGAACGGGCTGGGCGGCAGTGTTGCGGTCAACCATTTGGTCCTTCTCCTCACCATCCGGCGGCTCCCACACCGGCGTAGCCGCCCACCGCGTCCGTTAAAATCGTCTGCGGCTGGTTGGACAACTCACTAACGTAAAACGGAGAAGGTCACAGAACGTTACAGTTTGTCGTCCTGCCTTCCAGTGGCTCGGGACGGGGCCATGGGCGGCGCTCGCGCCCTACGGGTCCGAGCGACCCCGCGCGAACGCGGGCATCGGCAGACGCCATCTCACGGGCAAGCGAACGAACATCGGGCCTGGCTCCAGTCCGCCGGCCAACGCGCGCCTGCCCTGCAGCTCCAAGGGCACGGGCCGCGGCGAGCGCGTCGGCCGGCTGGCTTGCCCCCCGGGCGGCCGCAAGGCTATCATGCTTCGGCCTGCGGCGGCCGACCGCGCGCCGCGAGCCGGGGCGGGCGAGGGAGGGAACGTCAGTCGGTTCCCCAGCCGTCCATGCCGAGCCGCGCGTCCGGTGCCGCGCGCGGCGAGCCCAATCGACAGCTGCGCCCCATCCTGATACCGACCCTTGCGCGGGAGCGCCTTGACGCACCGCGTCCGTATGCCGGAGCGCGAGCCGCTCCAATCAACATCGGCAGACGACGAATGACAGCGCCAAGACCTTTCAGTTTCGTCTCAAATTCGAATACGCCTGCTGGCCCAGTTGGACGACTACTCCAGCCAAAGCGAGACGGGCGGGACCACGCCGCCCGCGTGCGTGAGGGCGAGCCAAGCGGCGCGCTCCATGGAGGGAACGGATGAGCGGGCTCGCGGATCTGCGGGTGAAGATCTTCGCCGACGGGGCCGACCGGCGCGGCATCTTGGACATGTATCGGAAGCCGTACATCAAGGGCTTTACGACCAATCCGACGTTGATGCGCAAGGCAGGCATCGCGGACTACCGCGCGTTCGCGCGCGAGATTCTCGCCGAGGTGCCCGACCGGCCGATCTCGTTCGAGGTCTTCGCCGACGAGCAGCGCGAGATGGAGCGCCAGGCCCGCGAGATCGCGAGCTGGGGCGACAACGTGTACGTCAAGATCCCCGTGAGCAACACGGCCGGCGAGCCCACCCATCGGCTGGCCAACCGGCTGTCGTGCAGCGGGGTGAAGATCAACGTGACGGCGATCATGGCTCTCGCCCAGGTGCGCGCGGTGGCCGACGTGGTGGCGGGTGGCGCCCCGTGCTACGTCTCGGTGTTTGCCGGCCGCATCGCCGATACCGGCCGCGATCCCGTGCCGCACATGGCCGAGGCCGTCGAGATCCTGCGGCGCAGCCCGAACGCGGAGCTGATCTGGGCCAGTCCGCGCGAGCTGCTGAACATCTTCCACGCGGAGAGCGTGGGCTGCCACATCATCACGGTCACGAACGACATCCTGAACAAGCTGGACCTGCTCGGCAAAGACCTCGACGAGTATTCGCTGGACACCGTGCGGATGTTCTACGAGGACGCCACGAGCGCGGGATTCCAGCTGTGAGCGGCCGGCATGGCTAAGGCTGCCCCGGTGCAGACGGCGCTGGTGCTGGCGGCCGGCAAGAGCACCCGCATTCAGCCCGTCGCTCCCGACCGGCCCAAGCCGCTCATCGTCGTCGCGGGCCAGACCGTGCTCGAGCGCAACCTGCGCCAGCTGGCCGCCGCGGGCGTGCGCGACGTGTGGATCAACCTGCACTATCGCGGCGAGCAGATCGCGGCGCTGATCGGCGACGGCGCGCGCCTCGGGCTGCACGTCCGCTACTCGTGGGAGCCGGACCTGCTGGGCACGGCCGGCGCGGCGAAGAAGCTGGAGGCCGCCCTGGCCGCGGACACGTTCCTCGTCGTCTACGGCGACAACCTGACGGCGCTCGATCTCGCGGCGCTGACGGCCCAGCACCGCGCGCGCGCTGCCGTGGCCACGATCGCCGTGTTCGACCGCGACCGCGTCCCGAATACGGGGCTGGCCGGGGGGCGCGTGGTGGTGGACGCCGAGGGCCGCGTGATGCGGTTCGTGGAGGGCGGCGCGGCGGACAGCCCCTACGTGAACGCGGGCGTGTACGCGCTGGAGCCGCGGGTGCTCGCCGCCATCGCGCCGGGCGCCTTCGCCGATTTCGGGCGCGACGTGTTCCCGCTCCTCCTCGAGCACGGCGCCCGCGTGGACGCCTTCACGATCGACGGTTACTGTCTGGGCATCGACACGCCCGAAGGACTGGCCCGCGCGAACGCGCTGGTCGCCGACTTGGAGGGCGCGGTGGAGACGCTGGTCCGATGATCGTGACGCGCACCCCCTTTCGCGTGACGCTGGGCGGCGGCGGCACCGACCTGCCGAGCTTCTACGAGCAGCACGGCGGCTTCGTGCTGGCGATGGCGATCGACAAGTTCATGTACGTGGTGCTCAACATCCCGAACGCCGACCGCCTGGTGCGCCTGCACTACACGAACAGCGAGACGACGGCGTCGGTCGAGGAGCTGCAGCACGAGCTGGCTCGCGAGGCCTTCCGCCTCCACGGTATCCACGACGCGGTCGAGGTCGCCTCCGTCGCCGACGTGGGCGCGGGCTCCGGCCTGGGGTCGTCGAGCTGTTATCTGGTGGGCCTGCTGACGGCCGTCCGCGCCTACCTGCGTCGGCCGGTGCCGCTGCAAGAGGTCGCCGAGGAGGCCTGTCACATCGAGCTGGAGATCCTCCGCAAGCCGATCGGGAAGCAGGACCAGTACATGGCGACGTTCGGCGGCTTGACCGCGCTCGAGATCGCGCGCGACGGCACGGTGGACGTGAGCACGATCCACCTGGAGCCGACCAGCATCGCCACGCTGCTCGCCAACACCCACCTCTACTACACTAACGTGCAGCGGAGCGCCCCGGACGTGCTCGCCGACCAGAACCAGGCCATGCGCGAGACGAGCACGCCCGACCGGCAGCGCGTCGAGGCGAGCCTGCTGGGCATCAAGGAGATCGGGTACCAAATCCGCGACGCGATCGTGAGCGGGGACTTCGATCGCTTCGGCACGCTGATGGACGACCACTGGCAGCTCAAGCGCCAGATGTCCAACAAGATCTCGATCTCCGCCGTCGACGAGCTATACGACTACGTGAAGCAGGCATACGGGGTGCTGGGCGGCAAGGTAGTCGGGGCGGGCGGCGGGGGCTTCCTGATGCTCTATTGCCCGCAGAAGCACCGCGAGCTGACGCAGTTCATGCGCTCGCGCGGCATGATGCGCCTGCACTACAACGCCGAGTTCGAGGGCGCCAAGGTCGTGACGAACCTCTTCAACGCCCACTCGCTGGCGATCCATGGACAGGGTGTGCTATGAGTGTGAATCCCACCGCGACGCAGGCCGAATGGGCGAACATCCACGCCGAAGACGAGTCGTGGCGGAAGAAGCTCGTCGGCGACATTAGCGACGCCTTCATCATTCCGCGCTACGTGCGCTACTTCTACGACAATTTTGGCGACGAGACCGGCAAGGACTTCTGCGAGATCGGCGCGGGCAACGGCGACATGTCCAAGGCGATTCTCGCGGCCAACCAGGGCACCATCCGGCGCTGGGTGGCCTCCGAGGTCTTCCCGGAGGGCGTGGACTGGCTGCGGAAGCAAGGGCTGGAGGCGGTGCAGGCGAACGCCGAGTCGCTGCCGTGGGCCGACGAGGAGTTCGACGCCTCGGTGGAGTTCGACGTGATGCACCACGTCGAGCACCCGCGCGCCATGGCGCGCGAGATGATGCGCGTGGCGCGGGGCCGCTGTCTCCTCGTCGAGTCCAACGGGCTGAGCATCTTCCGCAAGCTGCGCGAGCTGACCCCCGGGCACCGCGCCGCCGGCGAGCGCTCCTTCGCGCCGTGGACCTGGCGGAGCTTCTTCGAGGGCCATCCGGGCTACGAGCTGACGAGCTTCAAGGTCGCGCCATTCCTCTTCCCGTTCAAGTGCCCGCGATGGTTCTTGCCGGTCCTGATCCGCTTCAACCACCTGATCGAGCATCTGCCGCTGGTGAACTGGCAGTGCTCTAGCGTGATGATTCGCGTGCGCTACCGGCGGGTAGCGCTGGCGCACGAACGAGGCACCTGATGAGTGTGGAGACGCTGAGCCGCCCCCCGGACGCCGCGGGCCCGGAGACGCCGGCCTGGCTGTCAGCGCATTACGAAGAGCCATACCACCAGCGCCGTACCGCGAAGCTGCCGCGCAAGCTGGCGAAGCTGGGCGTGCTCGACCTGCCCCGCGGCGCGCGGGTGCTCGACGCCTGCTGCGGCAAGGGCGAGGCGCTCGCCCTGCTGCGCCGACACGGCTACCAGAACCTCATCGGCGTCGACGGGCACGAGCACGCCGACTGGAGCCGGGTGCCCGGCGCGCGCTTCGTGGCCAGCGAGGCGCAGCACCTGCCGTTCGCCGACGGCGAGTTCGACGCGGTGCTCATCTTGCACGCGCTGCACCACCTCCGCGACCCGCAGGGCGTGCAGGCGTTTCTGGACGAGTGCTCCCGCGTGCTGAAGCCGGGCGGCCGTCTGTTCATCCTGGACTTCCCCGGCAGCCCGCTGATCCGGCTCCTCTTCTGGCTGCTGCGGACCCGCGTGGGCGCCGTCACGCCCGGCCTCCGCAACTTCGCGCGGATCCTGGACGAGGAGTGGTCGTACCTGGCGGGCTACCTGCACGAGTGGGGGGCCACGCGTGCGGTCCTGGAGTGTAGCAGCTTCGAGGTCGAGCGCCACGCGCGCGGGCTCTTCCTGTATTACCTTACGCTCGTCAAGCCCGGCCGGCTCGCCGGCATCGCTGACCCCTGGCAAGAAGAGAGCGAGAGCTGGCTGGCCAGCTACACCGACGACCGCTGGTATCGCCGACGCAAGGCGGAGATGCGCCCGAAGCTCGAGTGGCTCGGCCTGGACCGGGCGGACCGCAAGCTCCGTATCTACGACATGTGCTGCGGGACGGGCGAGGGCCTGGAAACGCTTTACGAGATGGGGTACCGCGACCTCCACGGCATCGACATCACGGCCTACCCCAACCTGCTGTCCGATGCGCGCTTCGACATCCAACAGTGCGACGTGCGATCGGTGAACGTGCCGGATGAGAGCGTGGACTGGGTGCTCAACATCCACGCGCTCCACCACCTGCAGAACACCGACAACGTACGCCTGTTCCTCGACGAGTGCTATCGCATCCTCAAGCCCGGGGGCCGCCTGTCGATCGTCGACTTCCCCGGCAGCCCGCAGATCCACCTGGCGTTCCGTTGCTTCCTCATCAAGAGCTGGCTCGTGACGCCCTACCTGCGGTGGTTCGGGAGCCTCATCCAGTCGGAGTGGCACTTCCTACCCGGCTACCTAGCGCAGTGGCCGCGGACCCGGAAGCTCATCTTCGACGGCAAATTCCAGGTGGTCTCGCGGCGGGACGGGTTCTTCTACTATTACGTCACGCTGTGCAAGCCCGAGAGGAGCTGAGATGCCGAACATACCGGAGGAGCCTCGTCCGCACTACCTCTCGGTCGTCATCCCGGCCTACAACGAGTCGCACCGGCTGCCGCGCACGCTCGACGAGATTCAGCCGTACCTGGAGCGCCGCTTTCCGCGCCACGAGGTGCTGGTGGTCGACGACGGCAGCAGCGACGGCACTGCCGATCTGGTGGAGGCGCGGGCCGCCAGCTGGCCCACCCTCCGCGTGCTGCGCCAACCCCGCAACCTCGGCAAGGGCGCGGCCGTGCGCCGCGGCTGCCTGGAAGCGCGGGGCGACCTCGTCCTGTTCATGGACGCGGACCATGCCACGCCCATCGAAGAGGTCGAGCGCTTCATCGACGACATCGACCGCCACGGCTGCGGCGCGGTCGTCGGCGTGCGCACCTACCAGGAGCACGAGTCGAAGTGGCGCCGCATCATCGGCCTCGGCGTCCAGATCCTGGCGCACCTCATCGTCTTTCGGAAGGCGGTCATCGACAGCCAGTGCGCCTTCAAGCTGTTCACGCGCCAGACCGTCCAGCAGATCTTCCCGCTCTGCCGCGTCGACGGCGGTATGATCGACGTCGAGCTATTTTATCTGCTCCATCGCTTCAACGTGCCGTGCTATTACGAGCCGGTGCACTGGGACAACAAAGAGGGCTCGCGCATCAACATCGCGCGCTGCATGATCTTCGATCCGGTGGACATGGTGATGATTCGCATGCGGGATGCCGTCGGCGTGGCGCGCCGCCCCGTGCAGCAAGAACGCCAGCCGTGGAGCCTGCCGCATGAAGTCAAACAGTAGGGAGATCGGCCGCCTGCTGGTCACCGGCGTGCCCGGTTGGCTGACCGATGGGCTGCTGCAGTCGCTGCGCGAGGCGCCCCCGCCGGGCCTCGCCGCGGTGCGCTGTCTCGTCGAGCCCGGCCGCCTGCCCCCGCCGCGCACCACGGACGAGGAGGCTCCCTTCCCCACGGAGTACGTCGAGGCCGACCTGCGCGACCGGGCCAGCCTGGCCGCGGCCACCCGCGGCGTGGACACGGTGCTGCACGCGGCGGGCCTCCTGCACGTGCGGCGCACGCGCGACTGGTACGAGGTGAATACGCGCGGCACCGACCGCCTGCTCGACGCGGCGGTCGAGAACCGCGTCGGCCGCTTCGTGTTCATCAGCAGCAACGCCGCCGCCGGGCGCTCGCCCAGCCGCCAGCGGCTGCTCACCGAGGCCGACCGCCCCCGTCCACTCAGCCACTACGGTCGCAGCAAGTGGCTGGCCGAGCAGGCGGTGGCCGCGCGCCAGAGCCGGATGGAGACGGTCAGCCTGCGGCCGTGCATGTTCTACGGACCACCCGTGCCGCCGCGCCACATCGAGGTGTACGAGCGCGTGATCCACGGGCGCATGCCGCTCGTCGGCAACGGCAACTACGCGCGCAGCCTGACGTACATCGACAACCTGGTCCAGGGCTGCCGGCTCGCTTTGATGCACCCGGCAGCCGCTGGCCAGACGTACTACATCAGCGACCGGCCCGTGTACACGACGAAGCAGGTCGTCGAGGCGATGGCGCGCGCGCTCGGCGTGACGCCACGCTTCCTGCCGGTGCCCGCCGTCGTCGGCCCGCTGGCCTACCGGCTGGACATGGCGCTGGCGCGAGGGCAGCTCTACTGGCAGACGCTGCACCTCGTCGGCGAATCGGACTGGAACGTCGGCGTTTCGTGCGCGAAGGCGTGCGAGGAGCTAGGCTACGCGCCGACCGTGGAGATCGAGGAGGGCATGCGGAAAGCCGTTCTCTGGTGCCGCAGTCAGGGGAAGCTGTCGTGAGGGAACAGCCGCTCGCGTCCGATCGCCCGCTGCTGCTCGCCCACCCATCGCTCGACCGGCTGCGGCGGCTGCTGCCGCTCGCCATGAGCGTCACCTGCGTGGGGCTGCTCCTGATGATGTTCTGGGGGCGGCTGCCCGCGGTGCTCCGCACCGTGCAGGAGGCCAACGTCCCCCTGCTCGGGCTGGCCATCCTGTTCTACCTGCTGTCGCTCTACGTGCTGGCCATGCGGATGCGCTACGTGTTCCGCGTGTTCCAGATCGAGCAGACGTCCAACCGCTACTTCCTCTACACGCTGATCGGCCTCTTCTTCAGCAATTTCCTGCCGACCGCGATGGGCGGGGACCTGCTCAAGGCCAGCTACGCCGCCGGGTATACCAACCGGCTCGCCGAGGCGTTTACGGCCACGTTCGTCGACCGCGGCCTGGGCGTGCTCGGGATCGTGGTCATCGGCAGCGCGGCCCTCTCGTTCCACCCCACGCTCCACGCCGACGGCTCGCTGGTCTGGCTGGCGCCGGCGCTGGTCGCCGGGTTCGTCGCGGTCGCCGCGGTCTGCCACGTCGACCGCTGGACCGACTGGGGCATCCGGCGCGTGGAACGCCTCTCGCTCGCTAGCCGCGCGCGGCTACCGGAGATCATGCGCGCCGCCCTCCAGCTCATGCGCGCGCCGCGCATGCTCCTGCTCACCGCGGCGCTCACGCTGCTGTCCCAGCTGATCGCCTCGCTGTGCCTGTGGGCCACGGCCGAGGCCCTGGGCATCCATCAGGGATTCGCCGTGTTCCTCGTGGTGCTGCCCGCCATGACCGTCGCCTCGATGGTGCCGTCCATCAACGGCATGGGCGTGCGCGAGGCGACGCTCGTGGCGCTGTTGTACGGGGTGGTGCCCGAGGAGCAAGCGCTCGCGCTCGCGCTCGTCTTTTACGGGCTAGCGCTCGTGTGCAGCGGCCTGGGCGGCGTCGTCTTCCTCTTCCGCAAGCCGCTCGGCCTGCGCCTGAGCCCGCGCCTCGTCGCGCGGTTCGCCCGCGAGCCGTGAGGGCCGCGCCGCGCATGGACGCTCACGCCCACGGCACCGCGCGGCCCGTCCCCGACGGCCCCGCCCTGGCCGGTCTCCCCTTCGACCAGTACCAGCGCTGCCGGCTCGTGCAGGAGGTCGTTGACGCGCTGCGCTGGCAGCCGCGTCTCCAGGTGCTCGACGTGGGCACCGCGCCCAGCACGCTCCAAGCCTTCTTGCCGGACGACCAAGTCGTTGCCATCGCGCTGGGCAGTTCGAACGGGCTCGTGCCCCGCGCCGCCGACGACGCCCTGCCGTTTGCCGACCGGGCGTTCGACGTGGTCGTGGCGGGCGACGTCCTCGACGGCCTGCCCGCCGATCGACGGGCGAGCTTCCTCGCGCAGCTCGCGCGCGTCGCTCGTGAGGCGGTCATCCTGGCCGGCCCCTTCGACACTCCCCTGGTGCGCGACGCGGAGGTCCTGCTGGAGCAGCTCGCCCAGGCACGCTACGCCGACGGCCCGGGGTTCCTGGCGGGGCGACGCACGGCGGGCCTGCCGGCGCTGGCCCCGACCACGGCCTGCCTCCACGAGCACGGGTTCCAGACCGCAGTGCTGCCGAATGGCTACCTGCACCACTGGCTCGTCGCCCAGGCCATCGCTATCCTGCTCCAGTCCCGGTTCCACGATCGCGCGCTGAGCGCGCGCGCCAACCGCTACTACAACGAGGCGTTCTACGCGGCCGCCAACCGCGAGCCGAGCTACCGTCAGGTCGTCGTCGCCGCGCGAACCCGTGACGTAGCGGACCTCCGCGCGCGGCTCGGCATCCCGTCACCATCGGACGACGAGCCACCCGCCCTGCCGCTCGAGGCGCTAGACTTGGTCGTGCGCACGCTGGCGGAGAGCGGCGCGGCCCTGGCCGACGAGCTAGAGGAGCGGCTCGCCGTGCGCGAGCAGGTGATCCACGACCTCTCGACGCAGCTGCACCACGCGCAGCAGTCGCTACAAGCCATTCGCGCGAGCACGGCCTGGCGTTGCGTGCGGCTGTACTGGGACGTGGCCGATCGCTTGCTGCCGCCCGCCAGCCGGCGGAAGCGGCTCGTTCGCTCTGCGGCCCATCTGGCGCGCCTCGCGCGGAACGAAGGGGTGACCGGCGTCGCCCGCAGCACGGTACCGTATCCGGCGCGGCGCTTCCTGCGTCGCACCCTCTTCAAGAAGTCGCGCGGCCCCGTAGGCCTCGATCAGACCGCGGGCTTCACGCCGGCCGCCTGGGCGGCGCAAGCCGTCGGCGGAGCGGCATGCTACGACGTGGTCGTCTTCCCGATCATCGACTGGAACTTCCGCTTCCAGCGGCCGCAGCAGATCGCGCGCCACTTCGCGCGCGCTGGCCACCGCGTGCTGTACGTGGCGACGGAGTTCCACGCCGACGACAAGCCGCTCCTGTGGGAGCTGGAGAGCAATGTAGTAGCCGTCCAGCTTCCCGGGCCGCGCTTCACGAGCCTCTACGCCGACGTCATCGACGGCCCGCTGTTGCCCCGGCTCCTGAACGCCTTCGCCGAGTTGCGCGACGAGCTGGACGTCAGCCAGGCGGTCTGCATGGTCGACCTGCCGTTCTGGGCGCCGCTGGCGCTCGCGCTGCGGGAGCGTTACGGCTGGAAAGTCGTCTACGACTGCATGGACGACTACGGCAGCTTCAGCACCGTGGGCAAACGGATGCTGCGCGCCGAGGCCACGCTCAGCCGCGAGAGCGACCTGGTGCTCGCCTCGTCGCGCAGCATCTTTGCCGCGCAGTCGGCGCACAACCCGCACTGTCTGCTGGTGCCGAACGCCGCCGACTTCGAGCATTTCCACGCGCCGCCTGCCGAGCTGCCCGCCGACGTGCGCGACCTGCCGCGGCCCATCGTCGGCTACTACGGCGCCATCTCCGACTGGTTCGACGCCGAGCTGGTGGGCGAGCTAGCCCGCGCCCGGCCGTGGTGGAGCTTCGTGCTGGTGGGCAGCACGTATGGCGCCAACCTCGCCGCGCTGTCCGGCCTGAGCAACGTGCATCTGCTCGGTGAGAAGCCTTACGCGATGATCGCCGCCTACGCGCATGCCTTCGACGTGGGCATGATCCCGTTCAAGCGCACGCCACTCACCGACGCCACGAATCCCGTGAAGCTGTTCGAGTACCTGGCCGCCGGCAAGCCGGTCGTGGCCACCGAGCTAGGCGAGCTGAGCCATTACCGAGAGCATGTGCGGCTCGTCCGCGACAAAGCCGCGTGGCTCGACGCGCTCGAATCAGCGATGCGGCCGGCCAGCCCGGAAGTCGTGGAGACGCGCGTCGCGTTTGCGCGCGCCAATAGCTGGGACGCGCGGGCGACGCAGATCGCCACGAGCGTCGAGGCGCTCTACCCGCTGGTCAGCATCGTCATCGTCACCTACAACAACCTCGACTATACGCGCCTCTGCCTGGAGAGCATCTACGCGCAGACCGTCTACCCTCGCTTCGAGGTCGTCGTGGTAGACAACGCCTCGCAGGACGCGACGCCCGCGTACTTGGAAGAGTTCGCCGCGAGCCACCCGAACTGCACGGTGATCCTCAGCGAGACGAACGACGGCTTCGCCCGCGGCAACAACCGTGGCATCGCCGCCGCGCGCGGCGAGTACCTGGTGTTCTTGAACAACGACACCGTGGTAACACGCGGCTGGCTCTCGCGCCTGGTCTACCACTTGCGCGACCCGGCGGTCGGAATGGTCGGGCCGGTCACCAACTCGGCCGGCAACGAGGCGCGCGTGCCCGTGGACTACACCGCCATCGGCGACATGGAGGCGTTCGCGCGCCGCTACACGCGGGCGCACTTCGGCGAGACGTTCGACATCCGCGTGCTCGCGCTGTTCTGCGTGGCGATGCGACGCCAGGTCGTCGACGAGGTGGGCCTGCTCGACGAGCGCTTCGGCATCGGCATGTTCGAGGACGACGACTACGCGCTGCGCGTCCGCGAGCGCGGCTACCGCATCGTCTGCGCCGAGGACGTGTTCGTCCATCACTGGGGCAGCGCCAGCTTCAGCAAGCTCCAGGACAGCGTGTACCAGGCGCTGTTCGACGAGAACCGCCGCAAGTTCGAGGACAAGTGGGGGCAGAAGTGGCAGCCCCACAAGTACCGCGAGTCCGTCGCGCCGTAGCGTCCTACCCGGCGCCACCCCTGGCGCCCGGCAGGCGCGGCAGCCCCCGCGTCGTGGGCGCGCGCCCGACCAGCACGCCTAGAGCCGCTTGCGCGCCAGGCGAGCAGCCAGCGTCTCGTACCGGCGGGTTGCATGGCTGCCTGCAAGCGGCGAGCCGTCGCGCCGGCCGACGCCGCCTGGATCACCGCTTTCGCGCGCCCCGCAGGCCACCCAGGTCGCGGAGGGGGGGGTTGCATGCCCGCCCGCGGCCTGTGGCGCGGCATACTGCCAGCGCCACTGCCGCGGCTCGGCGTCGGCTGACCGCTCAGTCTCGCCGCGGACCGCGGTAGCTCACCGCGCTCGCGGGGTGCAGGCGGCGCGCGCTCAGCCGCACGAAGTTGTCGTACAGCCGCAGCCCGAGGTCGCTGCTCTTCTCAGGGTGGAACTGCGTGCCGATCAGGTTGTCCTGGATCAGCACGCAGGGGAACGTCAGGCCGTAGTCGGTCGTCGCCGCGATCACGCCCGGATCGTCGGGCGCGACGTAGTACGAGTGGACGAAGTAGAAGTAGCTGTCGTTCGGGATGCCCTCAAAGATCGCGTGCGACTGCACCTGCCGCACGCGGTTCCAGCCCATGTGCGGGACCTTCAGATCAGGTGCCGGCGCGGCCCCCTCGAAGAAGCGACGCACGCGGCCGGGGATGAGGTCGAGACACGGCTGCCAGCCGCCCTCCTCGCTGCCCGTGAGGAGCGCCTGCAGCCCCATGCAGACGCCGAGGAAGGGCCGCCCGGCGCGCGCGTACTCGCGTACCGCCTCGCTCAGGCCGAGCCCGTTCAGCGCCCGCATCGTGTCGGCCGCCGCCCCCACGCCGGGGAGGATCAGCGCCTCGGCGCGGCGCACGACCTCGGGCGCTTGCGTCACCTGCACAGCGTGGCCCAGGCTGCGCAGCGCCTTCTCGACGCTCCGCAGGTTGCCCGCCCCGTAGTCCACGACGACAACCATTACCACCTCGGCGCCTGCGCGGGCCCGCTACTTCTCGGTCATGACCGGCTCGCGGCCGACTTGCCAGGCCAAGTAGGCGTTCATGAACCCGTCTAGCTCGCCGTCGAGCACGCCCGTGGTATCGCTCGTCTCGTAGCCCGTCCGCAGGTCCTTGACCAGATTGTACGGGTGCAGCACGTACGAGCGGATCTGGCTGCCCCAGCTCGTCTCGGCGTGCTCACCGCGCAGCGCCGCCCGCTCCGCCTCGCGCCGCTCCTGCTCCTGCTCCAGCAGCCGCGCCTTCAGCATGCGCATCGCCGTCTCGCGGTTCTGGAGCTGCGAGCGCTCCGTCTGGCAGGTCACCACGATGCCCGTCGGCACGTGCGTCAGGCGCACGGCCGTGTTCACCTTGTTGACGTTCTGGCCGCCCGGCCCGCCCGAGCGAAAGGCCTCGAACTTGATCTCCTCGGGGTTGATCTCCAGCGGCAGGTCCTCGGTCGCCTCCGGCATCACCTCCACCAGCGCGAACGACGTGTGGCGCCGGTGCTGCGCGTCGAACGGGGAGATGCGGACCAGCCGGTGCTCGCCGCGCTCGCTCTTGAGGTAGCCGTAGGCATACGGCCCGACGATCTCGATGGACACGCTCTTGATCCCCGCCTCTTCGCCGGGCGAGAGGTCGAGGATCTCCGTCTTGTAGCCGCGGCGCTCGGCCCAGCGCAGGTACATGCGCATGAGCATCTGGCCCCAGTCCTGGGCCTCGGTGCCCCCGGCGCGCGCATGCACGGCGAGAATCGCGTTGCTGCGGTCGTAGGGGCCGGAGAGCTGCAGCTGAAACTCCAGCCGCTCTAGCTCCTCGCCCAGCGCCGGCGCCTGGCCGGCCAGCTCGGCCGCGAGCGCGTCGTCGCCCTCGGCCAGCGCCAGCTCCAGCAGCTCCGCCTGCTCGGCGATGCGGCCCCGTAGGTCGAGCCAGGGCCCGATCTCGGCGCGCAGCTCGGCAATCTGGCGCATGGCGCGCTGGGCCGCCTCCGGATCGGCCCAGAACTCCGGCTGGCCCGACTCCGCCTCCAGCGCGGCGAGACGCTGCCGCTTCCCGGCTACGTCAAAGACGCACCAGCAAATCGTCGATGCGCGCGCGCAGGGCCACGAGGTCTTGAACCACGTCTTGCATGGGACTCCCCTTCTGATATCAAAGGATGATACCACAGCCTGCCCCGCCGCCCCGGTTGCGAGCGGCCCCGCGGGCGCCCCATAATCTGTTTGGTCCCCACCGGTTGTGCGTCTTGCGGGCTGCCCTGAACAGCGCCGCACGCGATTCTCGCCGGCGGGACGGGCCGCGGAGCGGACGCCCAAGGATGGCGTAACGGGAGCGGCGTAAGGAGGAGCACCTTGGGCAGCATCCGCGTCGCCATTATTGGCGTCGGCAACTGCGCCTCATCGCTGGTGCAGGGCGTTCACTACTACCGCAACGCCAAGGACACGGACCTCGTCCCCGGCCTGATGCACGTGAACCTCGGCGGCTACCACGTCCGCGACATCGAGTTCAGCGCCGCCTTCGACATCGACGCCGACAAGGTGGGCAAGGACCTCTCGGAAGCCATCTTCACCGAGCCCAACAACACCTACAAGTTCGCCGACGTGCCGAAGATGGGCGTGCCCGTCCATCGTGGGATGACGCATGACGGCATCGGCCACTATCTGTCGCAGGTCATCAGCAAGGCGCCCGGCGCCACCGACGACATCGTGGGCATCCTGAAAGAGTCCAAGACCGACGTGGTGGTGAGCTACCTGCCCGTCGGCAGCGAGACGGCTACCAAGTGGTACGTCGAGCAGGTGCTGGCGGCCGGCTGCGGCTTCGTGAACTGCATCCCCGTGTTCATCGCCCGCGAGCCGTACTGGCAGCGCCGCTTCCGCGAGCGCAACCTGCCGATCATCGGCGACGACATCAAGTCCCAGGTCGGCGCCACCATCGTCCACCGCGTGCTCACCCGGCTGTTTCAGGACCGCGGCGTCAAGCTGGAGCGCACCAGCCAGCTCAACGTCGGCGGCAACATGGACTTCTACAACATGCTGGAGCGCTCGCGGCTGGAGTCGAAGAAGATCTCCAAGACGAACGCCGTCACGTCCCAGCTCGACTACGACATGGGCGCCGACAACGTCTACATCGGGCCGAGCGACTACGTGCCGTGGCTTACCGACCGCAAGTGGGCGTACATTCGCATGGAGGGCCGCACCTTCGGCGACGTGCCGCTGAACCTGGAGCTAAAGCTCGAGGTGTGGGACTCGCCGAACTCCGCCGGCGTCGTCATCGACGCGGTCCGCTGCGTGAAGCTCGCGCTCGACCGCGGCCTCAGCGGCGCCCTGGAGTGGCCCTCCGCCTACTTCATGAAGTCGCCGCCCATCCAGCACCCCGACGACGTGGCCCACGACCAGGTCGAGTGCTTCATCCGCGGCGGCGACACGGCCGCCGAGAACGGTCTGGCCGGCGGGCTCGGCGACGGCGCTGCCCACGTTCCCAGCCCGGCCCCGGCGGTCGACACCGCGGAATGATCTACTGGCTGCACCTGGTAGGTCGTCGCATCGCCGTCGTCCTGCCGCTCGGCGTGAGCTATCGGCTCGCGGAGGGCGGCGGCTGGGTCGCCTACTGGCTATGGCCGGCCAAGCGCCGCCACGCCGTCGCCAACCTGCGGCAGATTCTCGGCCCGCGAGCCGCCGGGCGAGCCGAAGGGCTGGCCCGCGCCGCCTTCCGCAACTACGGCAAGTACCTGATCGACATGCTCCGCCTCAGCGGCGCACAGCTCAAAGAGATCGAGCAGCGGCTCACCGTCCACGGGCTCGAGCACGTCGAGGCGGCGCGCGCGCACGGGCGCGGTCTGATCTTCGTGGGCGGCCACATTGGCAACTCGGACGTGGGCGGCGCCATCCTGGCCGGCCGTGGCTACCCGGCCCACGTCATCGCCGAGACGCTGCAACCGCCGCGCTGGAACACGCTGGTGCAGGAGACGCGGCGGCAGGCCGGTATGCAGGTCATCCCCGTCGAGGCGGGCGCCCGCGAGGTCCTGCGCGTCTTGCGGCGCAACGAGGTGCTAGCCTTCCTCGTGGACCGGCCGACCCACCGCGAGCGCAGCGGCGTGCCGGTGCAGTTCTTCGGCGCGTGGACGCGCGTGCCGGCGGGCGCCGCCACGCTCGCGCTCCGGACCGGCGCGAGCCTCATCGCCGCCTGCGTCGTGCGCGCGGGCCACGGCTACGAGGTCCACATCAGCCCGCCACTCCAGATCCAGCGCTCGGGCGACTTGCAAGCAGACATCCAGGCGCTCACGCAGCAGGTGATGAGCGCACTGGAGGGCTTCATCCGCCAGCACCCCGATCAGTGGTTCATGTTCCGCCCCATGTGGCCGGCGACCGAGGCAGGCCCAATCGTCGAGACGGCTACCAGTATGGCCGGGCACGATGCGGCGGGCGATAGGGGCGCGGCGCCCAGTTGGTGAGGAGCCGCCCCGGCGGCGCCGGGCGAGGGTGGGTTCGGCGCGGCCGAGCCGGGCGCGGCGCGCTACACCAGCCGAGTTAGCACCGCGTCACGGGCAGCGGTGGTGCCAAAGGCCACGTAGGTGTACTGGGGCCGCCCCTGCTCGCCGCCGTGGACGAGTCGCAACGCCGGGTAGCGGCGCAGCCCGGCGTACTGCCAGCCGGGCGCTACTGCCTCCAGCGTCGGCGCGGGAATCGCCAGGCGCGCGATGCTCTGTACGACCACCTCCGGCTCGCGCGGCGGGACGCGCCGCTGGCCCACCGGGGGGTGCGCGCCCCACAGCGGCGGCTGCGCGCCGACGCGCGGGCGCGACCAGTCGAACGTTCGCACGCCAAGCGGCGCCAACCCTTGCGGCCGCGAGCGCGGCGCGTAGATCGGCGCGCTCACCTCGACGCCGCCCCAGCGCGTGAGCTCCAGCGTGCCGGGCACGAGCAACCGCCATTCGCGCTCCTCGCCCGCCCGCAATCGCCCGCTTACGCGGCAGCCCCATTCGCCGTCGTCCGCGCTCAGCTCCGCGTCGCCCAGCTCGCGTCCGGCGGGCGCGTCCCGCGGCGTGGCCGCCGGCCCGCTCGCGCGGAAGACGACGCCCGGCGGCAGCTGAGCGATCAGCAGGACCGCTCCCGCGAGCAGTAGCGGCGAATCGAGGAGCCCGAGGCCGCCCGCTACCGATGGCGCCTCTCGCACCTGCTGCACTTCGAGCACGAGGAAGACCGCGTTGAGCACCCCTACTAGCGCGGCAATCCGGAAGCGCGCCTGCACCAGCAGGCCCAGCACCCGATACGCCAGGTCCCCCATGCTCGGTTCCCCATACCGCCGCCCGTGGATCCGCCCCCTATGATACCCCCCGCGTCCCCGGCGCCGCGATGCCGGTCCGCTCACCCGAATTCGTGAGGCTGCGTTGGAAACCGTCGAAGGCGTTCCCGTCAGTCACCATCTGCTGCGCCACGGGCTCCAGGCCCGCAGTGGAGCGCTCGCGCCACGTCGCCGCTGCTCACGGCCGTCGCCAGCTCGACGACGCTCGCCCGCCCCGCGGGCAGCAGCTCCAGCCGATCGGTTGCCGCGTCGGGGCCGGGGGACGCGGCGTCGCGGCGCCGTGTAGGTTCAGGCCATCGCCGCCAGCGCTAGCCACCAGTGGCTCTTCCGGAACACTGCTTTGCCCTCTCCCGGAGCGCCAGGTCGCGGCGCTCCGCCCTCTCAGCCAAGGCGGCGCCCATCTCTAGCGCTGGACATGGTCGCCTGTTCAGCTTATCGCAATATTTGCTATTCGTCTGATCTCAGTCTGATCTTTCGATCACCTGTAACATCCGGGCGATCTTCTCGTTTAATGTCACAGAGACGCCCATCCAGGCATCCACTCGCAAGGAGTACGGGCATGACCAGAACCGGCTTCGCCCTCGCGCTCCGCGCCCTCACGCGGCTCGGACTTCCGCCCGCGCCGCTGGCCCGCGCCCAGAGCCCCTTCGAGGTCAGCCCCGAGCCGCGCCTCGCGGACACCAGCCCGCGGGCTGGGTCGGTGCTGGCCACGCCGCCATCGCGCCTGCAAGCGGAATTGCCCCTCACCCGCGTGCGGCTCCCCGCGGCGGGATCGTGACCCATTCCCGCATCTGGCGCCTCGCGCCGCACCTTACTGCACCACAAGGATCGTACCCCGACAGCCAAAGGAGGGATGACATGCGACGCCTCGTCCTCACCCTGCTGGCGGTTGCCAGCGCGTTCGCCGTCGAGCCGCGCGCCGGCGCGCACGCCGACGACATCAGCGAGAACCCCCAGTGCCAGCAGCTCTGGGACCAGCTCGCCACCCCGGTCGCCATGCGCATGATGCGCTACGTCCAGGCCGCGGACGCCTACCCGATGCTGCCGAACGGCCGCCCACCCGTCGGCCTGTACCCGTGGGCGCCCGCGGTCTACGGCGCGCCGGGCTTCGCGCCCCCCGGCGGCGGCGCCTCATGGCAGCTCTACCGCGGCTACCTCCCCTACGGGCTACAGCAAGCCCGGCTCACGACAGCCTTCGGCTATCCTGGCGCCCTCAACCTGCCGACCGGCGGCAGCCCGCTCTCGCCCGCCTACGTCGCCAACCAGATCATCACGAACACCCCGGGCGGCATCCCCGCCCTGGCGCCCGGCGACCTGATCGGCCTGTCGGGCCTGCACCAGGCCGAGATCGCTAACCTATTCACGGCCGCTGGGACGCGCGAGGCGGTCGTCGGCAACGGCCTCGGCGCCGCGGACTTCAACCTGAACTACGCGAGCTATCCCATGGCCCAGGCTGTGAACTACCGCGAGGTGCTCGAAGGCCTCGACTTCTACGTCCGCAACATCTGCCCGCGCGCCGTGCCCGAAGACAGCCGCAACGGCGGCTGACCCCGTCCCCGCGATGGCGCGAGGAGAGCCCGCGCGTCCACATCGCGCGCCCGCGCCGCGCCGTGCCGCCACCGGCCGCCAAGTCGCGCCGACGCGGTGCGGCGCGACTTGGCGGCCGGCCGACACCCTCTCTTCCCCGCCCGGGGCGAGGCGGCAGCACAGCCGCCTCGCCCCGCGCGTCTCCGGCACCGACCGGCCCGCGCGGCTGGCCCCAACCGCGGCGAGCGCTCGACGTCCGGCCCTCGGCCAGCCGTGCAGCCCCAACCACTCTCTCCCGCGGGATGCGGCGCCCGCGAGTCGCGGACACCCCGGGCGGCCAGCCCCACGCCATGCCGCGGGCGCTGCACTGACAGCGCCCCATGCCGCACAATAGCAGCGGGCCGCGGATGCCGATCCCGCGCCACTCTGACCGACGGGTGCCGGGCCGGCAGCACCACACCACGGCTGGCCTGCCACCCGTCCCGGGACGAGCGCTGGTACAGTACTGGCTCTTTCGGCTGGGCGCGTGGCTCGCGCCGCTCCTCCCGGTGGCGGTCGGGAGCGCGCTGGCCGGCCTCGGCGGGCTGGGCGCCTACGCGGCCGGGCGGGGCGCGCGTCAGGCCGTGCGCGCCAACCTGGCCCACGTCCTCGGCGGCCCGCCGCCCGAGCGGCTGGTGCGCGCGGTGTTCCGCCACGGGGCGCTAAACTACTACGACGTCCTGCGGCTACCGCGTCTCAGCGCCGCGGCGCTCCGCGCCGCGGTGGACTTGCACGGCTGGGAACACCTGGAGGCGGCGCGCTCGGGCGGGCGCGGCGTGCTGCTCGTCACCGCGCACCTCGGCAGCGTCAGCCTGGTTGGCCAGATGATCGCCTTGGGCGGCTGCCCGGCCAACGTGGTCGTCGAGGCGCTTCAGCCACCGGCGCTGCTCGCGCTGATGCAGCGCCTGCGCACCAGCCACGGCGTCCAGCCCCTGCCAGCCGGCCCCGGCCTGCTGCGCGCCATCGTGGCGGCGCTCGGGCGCAACGAGGTCGTCGGCCTGCTCTCGGATCGCGACGTGCTCGGCAACGGCATCACGGTCCGCTTCTTCGGCGCCCCGACGCGCCTGCCCGGCGGCGCGGCCGGCCTCGCCCTGCGCACCGGCGCGGCGGTCCTGCCGGCGTTCACCGCGCGCCAGCCGAGCGGCCGCCACCTCGGCTGGTTCGAGCCGCCGCTCGCGCTCGTCGAGACGGGCAACGTCCGCGCCGACGTACAGGCCAACACCGAGCGCATCACGCGGATCGTCGAGGCGGCCATCCGTCGCTACCCGGAGCAGTGGACGGTCTTCCAGCGAGTTTGGCCGGAATAGCGGTCAGCCATCAGCTATTAGCCGTCAGCAGCTAGCACTCCACGGGCACGAATCGTGGGCCGGCCTCCAGCGCCGGACAGCACCATCCCGCGAGAGGAGTTGCTGCAGCGCGAGCGCCAGAGTGCCGTGCCAATGGCGGAGGCCTACGGCGCCGCCTGGCAGCGCATCCGCCACCAGCTCGGCGGCTTCGAGGCGCAGATCGCCCAGGCGCGGGCCCTCGGCACCGAGATCTCGCCCGCCTGGCTGCTGCAGCGCGACCGCCTCCAGTCGCTCCAGCGCCAGGTCGAGGCCGAGATCGCTGGGTTCGCACAATTTGCAGAACGCGAGGTGTGGAACGGCCAGCAGGCCGCCGTCGATGCCGCGCAGGCGCACGCCGAGGAGCTGGCGCGTGCGGGACTGGGGCCGCCGCCCCCGGGCGTGACGCTCGCGTGGGATCGCCTGCCGACGGCCGCGCTCACCGACCTGGTGGGGTTCCTCGGCGACGGGTCCCCATTGCGGGCCATTCTGGACGAGCTGGGCCCCGACGCCAGTTTGGCGGTGCGTAAGGCGCTCATCGCGGGGGTGGCCACCGGGCAGAACCCGCGGGCCATTGCGAGCACCATTCGGGGCCAATTGGGCGGCAACCTGGTGCGCGCGCTGACGATCTCCCGGACGGAGGTGCTGCGCAGCTACCGCGAGGCGTCGCGGCGCAGCTACCACGCCAACCGCGACATCGTGACCGGCTGGCTCTGGCAGGCCGGGCTGAGCAGCCGCACCTGCGCGAGCTGCTGGGCGATGCATGGGAGCTTCCATCGGCTCGACGAGCGGCTCGACGATCACCCGCGCGGCCGCTGCACAATGGTCCCTGTGACCAAGAGCTGGGGCGAGCTGGGTGTCCCGGGTGCCCGGGAGACGCGCGTCGAGGTGGAGCGCGGCCCGGACGTGTTCGCCAAGCTCCCGGCCGCCGAGCAGCAGGCGATTCTCGGGCCGGCGAAGTACGCGGCCTATCGTCAAGGCCTCATCACACTGGAGGACCTCGTCCACCGCAGCCATGACCCGCGCTGGGGTACGATGCGCCGAGAGGCCTCGCTGCGCGAGGTGCTGGGCGACGAGGAGGTGCGGCGGCTGGTGGCGCGCGAACGGGGCGGCGGCACGATAGGTGGCGGTCGCGGCCCGGGCCACTCTGGCGGCGGCCCAACAGATGCGGGCCGTCCCGAGATCATTGCGTTACTGCGAGCACATGGGGCGCCGCCAGAGGCGGCACACCGTATTGCGCGGGCGGGCGAGCTGCTCCGAAAGCGGAGTGTGCGGCTGGGCGTTGAGGTCGCGGCCCTGCTGGACCTGGAGACAGGCCGCCCCAGTGGCCCTAGCCTTGAGGGGACAGAGGCGCATGTCGATCTCGCGCCGCAACTGCGGGGGCTCCAGCCCGGACGCCGCTACCTGCAGCTCCATACCCATCCGCGGAATTCGTCGTTCTCCGACGATGACCTGCGGATCCTGCTGCGCCATCCGGAGCTGCGCACCATGGCCGTCGTGGGGCAGACCGGGGGCTGGTATTTGCTGAGCAAACGCCGGGGCCGGCCCACGGTAACGATCGAAGAGGCAACGGCGCTGTGGGATATCTACTATGCGGACGCGGCCGAGCCCAATGAGCGGCTGATCGCGGCAGGGCAGCTTACCCCAGAGGCAGCGCTGGCCCAGGAGGTTCACGAGACGATGCGGCGCCTCGCCCCCGAGATCGGGCTGCGCTATGATTACCTCGAACCGCCAGAGTGAGGTGGCGCGATGGCGCGACGGTGGCCGACCCTCCGCGAGCAATTGGCTCGCCAGGACGATGTCCTGGACGAGACCACGATTCACGTGCGCCCCTCCGCCGAGGAACGGGCGGCGCTGCGCGCGGAAGCCGAAGCGTTCCTCGCCGAGCGCCGCGCGGCCCGCGCAGCAGCTGCGGCGGCCGCTGCCTCCCGCCGCTTCCCGGCGCGCCCACGGCGGCCCGCCTAATCCCCCCGGCGCGGAGGCGGCGCATAACCCCGCCATGCTGTAATCCCTGCATCCATATGGACTGTGCTATGCTGCCTCTGAAAGGAGGCAGGCGGCATGCACCTGCAGAACATGGAGATCCGCGACCAGGGCGGCGGCGCGGTGCTGGTGGCGACCCTCCACGGCACGCGCGGCGAGATCCCGCTCGTGCAGGACCCGCTCCTCATCGAGAAG
>JAJPHF010000003.1 GCA_021325365.1 Pseudomonadota bacterium | reverse complement strand
GTGGACACGCCGATCTTGCCGCGCCACTTCGGGTCCAGCAGGTCGGGCCAGTCCTTCGGCGCCTCGCTGGCCGGCACGACGTTCGGGTTGTAGGCGGGCGCCACGAAGTCGGAGACGAAGTTGATGGCAGCGCCGTCGTAGGCCAGGATGTCGCGGTTGGCGAGCCCCAGCGCCGTCCAATCTACCGGCTCCAGCACGCCATTCTGGACGAAGGTCGCGTAGTGCGCGTCGGTCAGCATCATCAGGTCCCAGGTGGGGGGCTGGCCGGCGCTGATCTCGGTGATCGCCCGGGACGCATCGCGGGTCATCGAGCTGGAGGCCGTGTACTGAATGGTGGCGTGCAGGCCGTACTTCTGGTTGAACGCCTCTTCGAGCTTCGCCGCGCCCTCTTTACCGAGGTTGGAGCTGGCGTAGATCGCGACGGTGCCCTCCTCGGCCGCGCCTTGCAGCACGGCGCTCGGCGGTTGGCCGGGCGCGGCGC
Organism: Pseudomonadota bacterium; assembly: GCA_021325365.1. Next base: position 8,984 of record JAJPHF010000003.1, on the reverse strand, counting down.
CGCCCGTGCCGCTGGCGGCGGGCGTCCCGGCGGCCGCCGCCGGTCTGCTCGTGTCCGCCGCGGGGGCGCTGGCAGGTCGGCTGGCTGCGCCGCTGCCGCACGCTACGAGGAGTGTTGCCAGGAGCGCCAGGCCGACCGTGCCCCAAATTCCCATCGCTGCACCTCGCGTTCGCTGCGACTTGCGAGCGGCGCGCGACGACGGGCGCCGCCGCGCAGGTTGATACTAGCATGGCACCGCCTGGCGCCCATGTCAACGGACGCTCGAACGAGCGCCCCGCTCGCTCGCAAGACTCCACGGGACGTCCCCGTGGACACGCTCCCCTGCAGCCGGGGCCGCGCTGTGCTATCCTCCCATCACGCCTGGTGCAGTGGTCGGCGCCGGAGCGCCGCGTGTCGGGAGGGAGGGCCCCATGATCGCCGTCGAACCGGTGCTGGATACCTTCGTACAGGACGTGCGCGCCGCGCTCGCGGCCGGCGAGGCGCTGGAGCCGACGGTGCAGCGCATCGCGGTTGCCCTGCCGCCGCTGCTCGCCGATCGCGAGTGGCTGGCCGCCCGCGGGCTGCCACGGGCCGGCGAGCCGCGCTACTACCTGCTGTACGAGGACCCCGACTACGGCTTCGTCGTGACCTACATGCACCACGCCGCCGGCCACCGTGGCTGGATTCACGATCATGGATCGATGTGGACGGTGTACGGCGTCCACGCGGGGCACGAGGCGATCTACCGCTACGAGCGCGTGGACGACGGCAGCCGCGAGGGCTACGCCGAGATTCGGCCGACCGCGCGCCTGGACGCCGGCCCGGGCACGGTAGACTACGTGCTGCCCTACGCGATCCACAATGAGGTGAACGAGAACGACGCGCCATCCTTTGCGATCATCGTGCGCAGCGAGAACGGGGGGCGGGTGCTGCAATCGCGCTTCGATCCCGAGGCGCGCACGGTCTGGCAGGGCCCGGGCCTGCCTGCCACCCCCGAGGGCAACCCCACGTCGCGCCGCGGCGCGCGCCCATCGTAGCCGAGGCGATGCCGAGCGGTGACTGTAAGCGGGAATCGTCGGACATCGAAAGCAGGGCCGAGCCGACAATCGCGTGTCCGCGATGCGGGGCGACAACGCGGACCTTGGTCATTCGGATCCGCGGCCCCAGCCCGCGCTAGCGGTAGAGGCGGTCGATGAAGCCCTCCTGGTCGAGGGCGCGCACGAAGCGATCGTCGAATAGCGACTCGGGCTGCAGATCGCGGGCGCTCGGGTCCCGCTCGGCCACGAAGTCGATCACCGTCTGCAACTGGGCGGCCGTCGGGTAGGGCACGCGCGCGAGATAGCGCTGGCCGAATGCCTCGTAGCCGCTCTCCAGCGCCGCGTCATCCGTGGTATCTGTGTATTTCCCGAGCACCTGCTTGGCGAAGGCCTTGTCCTCCTTGATTCGCGCGATGGCCTCCAGGTAGCCGCGCATGAATCGCATCAGGACGTCCTCGTTTCGCGTCAGGTACTCGCGCTGCACCGCCAGGCCATTCAGCAGGAACTCGACGCCGAGACTAGGCAAGTCGAGCAGCTCGTGCAAGCCCTGCTGGCGGGCGATGATGTCGTAGGGGGGGCCTAGCAGCGTGGCCACGGCGTTGCCTGCCTGAACCGTCGCCAGCCCCTCCACGAGTCCCCCTGTCTGGACGATGCCCACGTCGACTTCCGGTCGCAGGCCGTAATGCGTGAGGGCCGTGCGGGCGCCGAAGTCCGTCACGGTGCCGGCCCGGGTGATTGCGATGGCGTTGCCGCGCAGATCCTCCATGCGCGTGACGGCAGGGATGGCATACAGGCTGAGGGCTAGGACCGGGATGTTGGCCGTGGTGTAGACGAGATCGGCACCCGCGACGCGCGCGTCGGCGACGACCGGGCCTCCGATCTGGGCGATGTCCACGTCTCCCGCCAACATGGCCGCGACGACCTTGGGGCTGCCGCCCGCGATCCGTTCGACCGTCACGTCAAGGCCGTATTTGGCGAAGGTATCGGCCTCGTGGGCCACTTGCAGCGTTAGCTCTGACGCGCTCTCGGAGGTGTAGGCGCTACGCACGGCGACGCGCGGGCGGCCCTCGGCGGCCTCGGACGGGCGTGGCGCTGCTTCGTTCGGGGTGATGCCGCCGGGCAGCGGGCTCGCCGGCGCGGCGGGCGAGGGCGCGCAGGCTGCGCCCAATGTCAGGGCCACCAGCAGCAGCACGCACGATTGCGCGCGTCGTAGCCACCGCATGCCGGCTCTCCCCTTGTCCCTCACCGACCTGGCCCGAGGCCAGAGCCAGTCTCACTGCACGATGCCCGGACTACGGGATTTGCCACGCTGGCCCGCACTATAGCACGGGATCGGACTCGGCGGGCACCCGATCGCGGACGAGTGGCGGCTCGCTACTGCCGCGCGGGGCCGAGTGTCTCGCGGGCGTAGCGGGCGAAGCTATCGTCGACGACGCGCTCGGGCGGCAGCAGGTCCGTGTAGGTAAGCTGGCCCCCCCGCTCGAACCAGGCCTGCTGCTCCATGAGCGTGTCGATCGGCGTCTCCAGGTCGGGGTCGTAGGTGTTCGGGATCTGCGCCCGCAGGAACGCTTCGGGCATGTTGATGTACTTCTGGTAGATGGCGATGTTCTCGGGGCGGAACAAGCGCTCCGGGTCGGCCACGCCCTTCTGGCTCCCCTGGATGTCCCGGATCGCCTTCATCATCGCCACCATGTAGCGCCGCGCCGAGTCGGGCCGCTCCTGGAGCCACTTGCCCGAGGCGATGAGGCTCGTCGTCATGGCGCCGGGGGTCGTCCGCGTGACGAGCGCCGAGGCGATGCCGTCGTTCAGCGAGCGCGACAGGAACGGCTCGATGATCATGGCGCCGTCGATCGAGCCGTTCGCCAGCGCCGGCACCATGTCCGGGAAGGGGATCACTACCCGATCGACGTCCTGAATGCTCATTCCCTCGCGCTCCAGCACCTTGTCGAGCTGCCACGATACCAGCGATCCGCTAGTGTTGACGGCGATGCGCTTGCCGCGTAAGTCGGCCGGCGTGCGAATCTCGCCGCGGTCGGCCGCCTCCTTGCGGATGAGGAGCTGCGTCGAGCCGGTGCCCTGCGGGATGATGTTCATCGGGCCGATGACGCGGATCTCGACGCCCCGCGCGATGGCGTTGAACATGGCCGGGCTGATGCCGCCGTGGGTGACGTCGATCTCGCCGGTGGCAAGCTGCGGGATCACGTCCGCGCCGCCAGCCGTCGGCTCGATCTGCAGGTCGATGCCCTGCTCCTGAAAGAAGCCCTTCTCCACGGCGATCATCACCGGCGCGCTGACGAAGGCCATCGTATCGGCCATCTTCACCACGTCGGGCTCGCGCGGCGCCGCCGGTACGCTCGCCGTCGCCCCGCCCGCCGGGCCAGCCGCGACCGGGGCGGCCGGCGCGGAATCGGCTGCCGGAGCAGCCGCCTGCGCCGCCGCGGGTGCTGCTTCCGGGGCGCTCGCCTTGGCGGCCGGCGCTGTACTCGCGCCGCCCTGGCAGCCTGCCAGCAGGAGGCCGACCATCAGCCAGCCGAGTAGCGTCGGCCCGTATCGTCTGATTCTCATCGCGCGCCCCCTGCTCTCGCTCGGCTCGCGCCGGCGCCGGCCTGCTCCGCCTGTTATCGCCGGGCGCGGCGCCCGACGCAAGGGTCGCCTGCCGCCGCTTATTCGTCGCGGTTACGATGGACGTGGAGCCGCACGGCCCCCCCATTACTCAGCGTAGCGTGCCCAGGCTGCCGCTACAGCTCGGGAGCTACGCCAACTGAGCGGAAGCCGCGACTGTGTGAGTAGGTGCGCGGGGGGCGGGGACAAGCTCCAGCAGGGCGGCTTCGGGGGGCATGCGGAAGCGGAACGGGGTGGGCGAGCCGAGGCCGGCGTGAAAGTGGAAGAGCTGGCCGCCGACGCGGCGCAGGCCGTGGGGCTCGCGGAAGCGCAGGCGCGTGCGGGTGACGAGGGCGGGCAGCCCGGGGATGCGCACTTGGCCGCCGTGCGTATGCCCGGTGAGGACGAGGGCGACGCGGCCGGGTGGCAGGTCGGGCAGCACGTCGGGCGAGTGCGCGAGCAGCAGCGTGCAGGCGTCGGGCGGCACGGCGGCGAGCGCCGCGGCCAGATTGTGGCGGCGGCGGTGCGGGTCCTCGACCCCGGCCAGCCACAGCGTGCTGCCCCGCCAGCATAGCGGCGCCGCGCGGTTGCGCAGCACGCGCATGCCGCGCGCTTCTAGCGCCGCGACGAGCGCCGCGCTGTTTGCACGGGGGCGCGCGCTGGGGTAGTCGTGGTTGCCGAGGACGACCCAGGTGCCGAGCGGCGCCGGGATGGCTGCCAACAGGCCGACGCAACGCGCGATCTGTCGCGTGCCATGCACCAGATCGCCGGTCACGACGACCAGATCGGCGGGCAGCGCCGCGCCGGCGGTCGCGACGTGCCGCGCGCCGCAGTGGGGGGCGCCGACGTGCAGGTCCGACAGGTGCAGCACACGCAGGCCCGCGAACGCGGGCGGCAGCCCCGGCACCAGCACCCGCCGCCGGGCGAGCCGCAGTTGCCGCTGCTCCACGAACCGCGCGTAGCCGGCCAGTCCAATGCCCGCCACGCCGACGACGGCGGCCAGCGCCCGACCTACCCCCCTGGGAGGGAATCTCATGCCGAGCGAACCAGGCTATCGTGACGCTGCAGCTCCCAGAGGCGGAAGTAGAGGCCGCGCTGGGCGAGTAGCTCGGCGTGGTTGCCCTGCTCGACGATGCGGCCCTTGTGCAGGACGATGATGCGGTCGACGTGCTGCACGGTGGCCAGGCGGTGGGCGATGGCCAGCGTGGTCCGGTCGCGCATCACCTCGCGCAGCGCCACGGTGATCAGCGCCTCCGTCTCGGTGTCCACGCTGGAGGTGGCCTCGTCGAGCACCAGAAGGATGCGCGGGTTGTGGGCGATCGCCCGCGCGAAGGCGAGGAGCTGCTTCTGGCCCACCGACAGCCCCCCGCCCCGCTCGCGCACCTCGTGCTGGTAGCCGCCGGGCAGGCGCTCGATGAAGCGGTCGGCGCCCACCCGCCGCGCCGCCGCCCGCACCTCCGCGTCGCCGATCGCCGGGTTCTGCAGGCGAATGTTCTGCTCGACGGTGCCCGCGAACAGGAACGGGTCCTGGAGCACGACGCCCAGGTGGCGACGTAGCTCCCCCTGGTCGAGGTCGCGCACGTCCACGCCGTCCACTAGGATGCGGCCGCGCTGCGGGTCATAGAAGCGCGCGAGCAGGCTGATGAGCGAGGTCTTGCCGGCGCCGGTGGCGCCGACGAAGGCCACGCTCTCGCCGGGCGCGATGCGGAACGTCACGTCCTTCAGCACCCACTCTTCATTTTGATAGGCGAACCAGACGTGGTCGAAGACGACCTCACCGCGCGGAGCCGAGAGGGGAACGGGGGCGGCGGGGTTGCGCACCTCCTCGGGCTGGTCGAGCAGCGCGAAGATGCGCTCGGCCGAGGTCATCGCCTGCTGCATGATGTTGTACTTCTCCGCCATGTCGCGGATCGGCTCGTAGAAGCGCTGGAGGTATTGCAGGAACGCGACGAGCACGCCGATCGTCAGCGCATCTCGAAGCACCTGGCCGCCACCGTACCAGATGATCGCGGCGATCGCGAGCGAGCCGATGACCGTGACGCTGGGATACAGCACCGAGAACAGGAACACCGAGCGCAGGCTGGCGCCCAGATAGTCGGCGTTCAGGGTGTCGAAGCGCTCGAAGCTACGCTGCTCGCGGTTGAAGAGCTGGATGATCGCCATGCCCGAGACGGATTCCTGCACGTAGACGTTCAGCCGCGACAGGCGCGTGCGGATGTCGCGGTAGGCGTCGCGCAGGCGGACCTGCAAGCGGTTGCTGACCACGTAGAGCAGGGGGAGCACGAGGAAGGTGACGAGCGCCAGCCGCCAATCGAGCAGGATCATCACCACGCTGATGCCGATCATCGTGATGACGTCGCCCAAGATGGCGACGACGCCCGAGGTCAGCGCCTCGTTGAGCGCCTCGATGTCGTTCGTCAGGCGGGTCATCAGCGCGCCGACGGGGTTGCGGTCGAAGAAGCGCAGCCCCATGCGCTGGAGATGCGCGAACAGCTCCATACGCAGGTCGTGCATCGCCCGCTGGCCGGTGGCGTTGAGCAGGTAGGTCTGCGAGTAGCGCAGCGCGAACACGCCGAGCAGCGAGCCGACGTAGAGCAGGGTGATAAAGCCGAGCCCGTCAGGGCGACCCGGGGCGATGTACTGGTCGATGGCCACCTTCATGAGGAAGGGGCCTGCCAGCTCGAGCAGGCCGAGCGCCAGCAGCAGCGCGAGCGACAGCGCCATCGTGTGCCGATAGGGCACGAGGTAGCGCAGCAGCCGCCGCGCCAGCCGCGCGTCGTACGCCTTACCGTAGATCTCGTCGTCCGCGAAGCCGTTAGTCATCAGCTATCAGCTATCAGTACCCCATCAGTCGCGTCGGCTGACAGCTGACGGCTGACGGCTGATAGCTCCTCGTCGCCTTCCAGCTCTTGCGCCAGCAGCTGCTGGCGGTAGAGGCGCGTGTACAGCCCGTCACGGGCGAGCAGGTCGTGGTGGCTGCCCTGCTCGGCGATCTGGCCGTCCTCCAGGACCACGATGTGGTCGGCGTGGCGAATCGTGGACAGCCGGTGGGAGATCAGCAGGCAGGTGCGGCTGCGGGTCACGTCCCGCAGCGCCTGCAAGATCGCCTCTTCGGTGGCCACGTCCACGCTGGAGAGGGCGTCGTCGAGGATCAGGATGGGCGGGTTCTTGAGCAGCGCCCGCGCGATCGCCACGCGCTGCTTCTGCCCGCCCGACAGCGTCACGCCGCGCTCGCCCACCGGCGTCTCGATGCCCCGCGGGAAGTCGGCCACGTCGCCGGCCAGGCCGGCGATGCGGATCGCCTCGGCCACCGCCGCGTCGTCGGCCCCCTCGGCGCCCAGCGTCACGTTCGCGCGCAGCGTGTCGGAGAAGAGGAACGTCTCCTGGGGCACGTAGCCCACGGCCGCGCGTAGCTCGGCCAGCCCGCGCTCGCGCACGTCCACCCCGTCCACCAGCACTTGGCCCGCCTGCGGGTCGTAGACGCGCGGGATGAGATGCGCGAGAGTGCTCTTGCCGGCGCCCATCGGCCCGACCAGCGCCACCGTCCGGCCAGCGGGAATGCGCAGCGACAGCTCGCGGAGCACGGCCCGTGCTCCGCTATCCCCCAAGTCGCTTCGCGTCGCCTCCGATCCTGAGGGGGAGCCGAGTGACCCTGGGCCGCTCCCCTCACTATTGGTAGCCCGCAGGGGCGCGCCGTGCGTCGGATAGGCGAATGTCACACTTCGGAACTCGATCTCGCCGCGAATTGGGCCGGTGCTGACCGGCTGCGCCGGGTCGCGGATCGTCGGCTGGGCGTCGAACACTTCCTGCAGCCGCCCCAGCGCCGCCCGCGCCTGCTGGTACAGGTTCGCCACCCACCCGAGCGCGATCATCGGCCAGCTCAGCATGCCCAGGTAGATGCTGAACTGGACGAATTGGCCGACCGTCAATTCGCCCGCCGTGACGAGCTGGCCGCCGAAATAAATCAGCGACGCCACCGCGAGCCCGCTGATGAGCGACATCAGCGGCCACACCAGTCCGGACACGCGGACCTCGGCCAGATTGCGGTCCACGTAGTCCTGGCTGGCGCGGCGCAGCGCCTCGATCTCCGCCTGCTCCTGCGCGTAGGCCTTCACCACGCGGATGCCGGCCAGGTTCTCCTGCACCTGGGTCGAGACCGCGGCAAACTGGTCCTGCACGGCGCGGAAGCGCGCCTCGATGCGGCGCTTCAGCGTGAAGTACAGGATGCCGAGCGATGGCAGGATGAGCGCCGAGAAGAGCGTCAGCTTCGGGCTGATGCTCAGCATCAGCGCCAGACTGGCGCAGAGCAGCACGGCGGTGTTGAAGCTGTGCTGAATGCCGGCGCCCAGCGACTGCCGCACGGCCGACATGTCGTTCGTGAAGCGCGCGACGAGATCGCCCGTGCGCATGCCCTGGAAGAACGTCTGGTCCAGTCGCTCGACGTGCGCGAACAGGTCGTCGCGCATCGCGTACTCTACGCGCCGCGACACCGCATTGATCTGCAGGCGCGACGTAAAGCGGCAGATCCCGTCGCAGAGCGCCAGCCCGACAATCAGTGCGGCGTAGGGGGCGAGCAGTGCGGGAGCCTGCTGTGGCCAGCCGCCGGCCGCCGCCCCGGCGCCGCTCGCGGCCTCGGCTGTGATCGCGTCGATCGCGCGTCGCAGCACGGCCGGGGCCGCCAAGCCTAGCGCGTTGCTGCAGATGACAAACAACAGGCCCAGCAGCAGCCGGGCCCGGTACTTCAGGAGATAGTGCCGGATACTACCACGTGACCTCATTCACCGCCCGGGGGCGCGAGCGCTGCCCCACGGAACTATACCATTCGGGCGCGAGGGTTCCCCGCGGCGCCGGACGGGCGACGGCTGCTCGCACACCCTCGCCCCGCACCGCGGCGGCCCGGCTGAGAACGGCCGCCGCTCGTCAGCGGCGGCCGTGTATTCCGAGCGCCGAATGTGTGATGCCGCTGTAACGCTCGCGCGGCCGGATCGTTTGTATAGTGGGGACTTAATCGCCTGCCGCCGTGCTGGTAACTTGGGAGGCATCCGTGCGTCGCACGTTCGCCGTCGCCGCGCTCCTCGCCGCGGCCCTCGCTGCGCCCGTCCACGCGCAAGACGACCAGGCGAGCTGTGTGGCGCAGATGAGCGCGACGGTGCGGCCGCTGCTCGAGCAGGCGGCGCAGTTCAGCCCGCAGGGCGTGCAAGGGCAGGGCTTTGCCCCCCTCGCCCAGCCGTTTGCCCCCGCCCCTTATGGCGCTCCCGCTGGCCCCGCCCCGGGCGCCCCCTGGCTGGCGCCGCCCACCGCCGCCTACAACGCCTCCGCCGCCTATACCGGCCTCGCGGGCCTGCCGCCCCCCGGCGGGCCGGCGCT
>JAJPHF010000023.1 GCA_021325365.1 Pseudomonadota bacterium | reverse complement strand
TTCGACGCCTTCGGCCTGCCCGCCGAGGAGGCCGCCATCAAGCGCGGCATCCATCCCTTCGTCTGGACGCGCGACAACATCGAGCGCATGACCGCCCAGCTCAAGACGATCGGCGGCATGTACGACTGGTCGCACTCGCTCGCCACCTGCTACCCCGACTACTACCGCTGGAACCAGTGGCTGTTCCTGCAGTTCTACAAGCGCGGCCTGGCCTACCGTGCCAAAGCCGCCGCCAACTGGTGCTCCCACTGCCAGACGGTGCTGGCCAACGAGCAGGTGCTGGAGGGCGCCTGCGAGCGTTGCGGCACGCCGGTCATCCGCCGCGACCTGGAGCAGTGGTTCTTCCGCATCACCAACTACGCGGAGGAGCTGCTGGACTTCTCCGCGCTGGAATGGCCCGAGCGCGTGGTCGCCATGCAGCGTAACTGGATCGGCCGCAGCACCGGCGTCGAGTTCCGCCTGGCCGTGGCCGAGCAGCCGGACACCGAGATCGCCGTGTTCACCACGCGCATCGACACGGTGTACGGCATGACCTACGTCGTGCTGGCGCCCGAGCACCCGCTGGTCGAGCAGCTCACCGTTCCCGCGCAGCGCGCCGCGGTCGCCGCCTACCAGGAGCAGGCCCGGCGCGAGAGCGAGATCGAGCGGCTGTCGACCGAGAAGGACAAGACGGGCGTGCCGCTCGGCACGCACGCCGTCAACCCCTTCAGCGGCGAGCGCGTGCCGATCTGGATCGCCGACTACGTGCTGACGACCTACGGCACCGGCGCCATCATGGCCGTGCCGGGCCACGACGAGCGCGACTTCGCCTTCGCCCAGAAGTTCAACCTGCCCATCCGCGAGGTCATCCGCCCGACCCACCCTGCGCTCGCCGCTGGAGCGAGGGATAACACACTCCCTCCTAATGGGGGGGAGCCGGAGGGGGGTCTGGCCCAAGCCTACACCGGCCCCGGCGTCATGGTGAACAGCGGTCCCTACACCGGCCTGTCGAGCGAGGAGGGCAAGGAGCGCCTGGCCGACTGGCTGGAGGCGCGCGGCCTGGGCACGCGCAAGGTGAACTACCGCCTGCGCGACTGGCTGATCTCGCGCCAGCGCTACTGGGGCACGCCGATCCCGATCATCTACTGCCCCACCTGCGGCACCGTGCCCGTGCCCGAGGCCGACCTGCCGGTGCTCCTGCCCGAGGACGCCGAGTTCCGCCCGACCGGCGAGTCGCCGCTGAAGCTGAGCGCGTCGTTCGTGAACGTGGCCTGCCCGCGGTGTGGCGGGCCGGCGCGGCGCGAGACCGACACGATGGACACGTTCGTCGATTCGTCGTGGTACTTCCTGCGCTACCTGGACCCGCGCGACCCGGCGCGGCCGTTCCCGACGGACGTGGCCGACCGCTGGTGCCCCGTCGACCAGTACATGGGCGGCGTCGAGCACGCGGTCATGCACCTGCTGTACGCGCGCTTCTTCACCAAGGTCCTGCGCGACCTCGGGCTGGTCGCGTTCGGCGAGCCGTTCACGCGCCTCTACAACCAGGGCATCATCCTGGGCGAAGACAACGAGAAGATGAGCAAGAGCCGCGGCAACGTGGTCAACCCCGACGACTACGTGGCCCAGTACGGCGCCGACACGGTGCGCGTCTTCCTGATGTTCCTGGGCCCCTGGTACGGCGGCGGCCCCTGGAACACGCAGGGCATCCAGGGCCCCTGGCGCTTCCTGAACAGCGTGTGGGACCTGGCCGCCGAGACGGCGGAAGGCCCGCCCGCCAGCACCGCCGGCGCCACCGAGCAGGCCGATGCCGAGCTGCGACGGCTGATGCACAAGACGACGAAGCTCGTCACCGAGCGCTACGAGGCGTTCCAGTACAACACGACCATTTCCGAGCTGATGAGCTACCGCAACGAGCTGCAGAAGCTGCGCGGCAAGGTGGCGCCCGCCCTCTGGCACGAGGCGATCGAGCGGCTGCTGCTGCTGCTGGCGCCGGCCGCGCCGCACCTGACCGAGGAGCTGTGGCACCGCCTGGGCCACGACCAGAGCATCCATCTGCAAGCATGGCCCACCTGGGACGAGGCGCTGACCGTCGAGACGGAGGTCCCGCTCGTGGTGCAGGTGAACGGCAAGGTGCGCGACCAGTTCCCCGTGCGCCCCGGCCTCACGGAGGACGAGGCGCGCCCGCTCGTGCTGGAGCGCCCGAAGATCCGAGAGCAGGTCAACGGCCGCCAGATCGTCAAGTGGATCTACGTGCCCAATCGCCTGGTCAATCTCGTCGTCAAGTAAGCGATGAAGTCGTAGGGCAGGGGCTCGTCCCCCGCCGCCCGGCCGGCGCTGCTAACACCGGCCGGGCTAGCGAATACGTCGTCGGGCAGGGGCTCGTCCCCTGCCGCCCGGCCGGGTAGCTGGCACCTGCAATTACGGCAATCATGAGGTAGGGCAGGGGCTTGTCCCCTGCCGCCCCGTGGCGGAGCCAGCCTGCGCTTTCCGCCAGGGATGCCACTCGCTAGAGGGGAGGACCGATGTCCGATCAGGAGCTTCGCCCCCTGCTGCCGTTCCAGATCCGCCGCCTGGGGCACGTCGTGCTCAACTGCAAGGACCTGGCAGCGTCCGAGCGGTTCTACACCGAGGTCCTCGGCTTTCAGGTGAGCGACCGCTACCCGGAGACGCTGGTGCCGGGCGGCATGGTCTTCCTCCGCTGCGCCACCGACCACCACACGGTCGCGCTCGTCGGCGCCGGCCACCCCGAGCGCGCCAGCTCGCTCAACCACTTCGCCTTCGAGGTCGCCACCCTCGACGAGGTCTTCGCCGCGCGCGACGTGCTGCGCCAGCACGACGTGCCCATCGTCTTCGAGGGCCGCCGCCGCGCCGGCTGCCAGATCGCGGTCGAGTTCCTCGATCCCGACGGCAACAACCTGGAGATCTACTGGAACCTCGACCAGGTCGGCACCGACGGCCACGTGCGCCCTTCCAGCGAGTGGCGCCAGGCGTTCACCCTCGAAGAGGCCGTCGCCAACCCCGTCCGCGGCCAGCGCCTCCCGCCCGTCCCCGCGGCTCATCGCTAGCGGCGGGACGCGCTAGCTCAAGCCTGCTGCAGCAAGTGAGCGGTCGGGCCGTAATCGATCTTCCAGTCGACCGGCCTGCCGAGCACGCCGCAAGCGGTACACCGCACGCCGATCGTGATCCAGCGAACGTCGCCGTCCGCGCGAAAGGCAAAGCCAACGCCGATCTCGAAGCGCTCCGATCCGCACGAGCACCTGACCCATTCCGGCTCGGCCTCGCCCCAATAGTCACCGCTGTCGCAGATAAAGGCCCTTGCGCTGCACGTCACGCACGTTCGCGCCGCGCAGCCCTGCTCCGCGTCTGCTTGCAAGCGAAAAACGATGCCACCGCAAGTGCAAACACTCTGGACGACCCTCTCGACAAGGTAACCTTCCGTGTCGAGCAGCCCTAAATACTCCTGCAGATCAGCGTACTCTGATCCCTTCCACCATTCGCCCGACTTGTCGATCGGCACCCTGTCTCCCTTCCGCGGCCCGTCGCCGCACGCCGCGCTAGGCAAGCCCAGGACCGGTACGATCGTCGCCCCGCCGGCCCGACTTTCGGCTGGCGCAGTAGGGCGGCGCGGCCCTCGGCGAGAAACCGCCCGGCGATTACGTTGGACGTGTGGCGGTGAGACGCCACGACGGTCGACCGGCGTCCCGCTCCCTCACGAAGACGTACCGCGGGCGGGACGCCGACATCGGGCTGGGTCCCGGGAGAGGACATACCGCGATGAACCAGGCGAACGTCACGAAAACTCCTACCCACTCGATCTACGACGGCTGGGTGCGGCTCTGGGAGGCGATCTACGGCTGTCCGTGGCCGGGCAAGGACCGCAACGCCAGCCAATGGCTCGCGGCCTACCTCGACTGGAAGACCGCCCAGTAGGCGCAAGCGGCTGCCTCCCCTGCGAGCGCGGGTAGGCCCCGCCGACGGGCGGCGGCCCTGATGACAGCCGCGCGGTGGCCGCGTAGCGCCAGTCGCCGAGCGAGATGACCCGCGAGGGCCCAAGCCCCTACCGGAGCTCGAGCGCGGCGAACACGTCGTCGACGCGAATCTCGAGCCCCGCCACAACGCTCGTTAGATCGATCACGTCATCTCGCCCGAGCGGCACGGGAGCCGCCCCGGGAACGAAGAGGAGGACCGACTCGTCCCGCGGATCGACCAGCAGCGCCGCTCTGACGCCGTGCGCCACGAACGAGAGGCAGCGCCGCACCAGCCGGTTGACGCTTTGCCCCGGCGATACGATCTCGATGGCGATGTCCGGTGGCTCGAAGAAGTCATCCGCGATCCGGCCCCGAGCGTCCGTGGGGATCCGCTCCCAGGTGTACACGGAGATATCCGGCACGCGTGACGTCCGAGCATAGGTGCTGCGAAGCTCCGGCAGCGCCAGCGCCACCTTCCCCGGCCGCGTCGCGTCGTTGATAAGCTCGGCGATCCGCCACTGGAGGACGCTGTGCTGCCCCTTCGGAGCCACCTTCTGAGTCACCTCGCCGTCCTCGTATTCGAGCGCCGGCTTCTCCTCGGGCAGCGCCAGGAACTCCTCCAGGGTTAGCCGCTGCTTCGTAATCGCCATCGCCGCCTCTCCGTGGTCCGCCTCCCTACTGCCTAGCCCCGCCGCTCTGCGACCGCGGCCGTGCCGGCCGCCCGGCCGCGGCGCCCGCCATGCCGACACGCTCCCACGCCGGCCGTCTGGGAGCGCGGCCGTCCCGGCCGCCCGGCCGGCGCAGTACGCGCCGGGGCCGAAGGCTCGGTGCCCCGCCCGCCAGGCCAGCGTATACTCGGGCCTACACGCTCTCGATCGGGTCGACGGGCGGGTCGTTGGCGGTGCCCAGCTCAGCGCCGCGCTCCATCGCCGCGGCGACCGCCGGGTCGGTGTGGGGCGCCGTCTGCGCGGCGGGCGCGCGCTCGGCCGCGGCGATCGCGTCGAGCACGCGCTCGGGCGTGAGCGGCATCCGCACCAGGCGCACGGGCAGCGGCGCCAGCGCGTCGCACACGGCGTTGGCCATCACCGCGGGCGGCGAGATGGCCCCCCCCTCGCCCATGCCCTTGAAGCCGCCCATCGTGATCGGCGAGGGCGTGTGCAGCGTGTCTAGCTCGAAGGCCGGCACCTCGCCGGCGGTCGGCATCAGGTAGTCCATAAAGCTGCCGCTCAGCAGCTGGCCGTTCTCGTCGTAGCGCACCTCCTCGTAGAGTGCGCCCGCCAGCCCCTGCGCCGCGCCGCCGTGGACCTGCCCCGCCACCACCCGCGGGTTGATCGCCCGGCCGCAGTCCTCCACGATCACGTAGCGCAGCACCTTGATCTGGCCCGTCTCGGGGTCCACCTCGACGAGCGCCGCCTGCGCGCCGTTCGAGAACGTGCCGAGCGGCGGGTCGTAGCGGCGGGTCGTCTCCAGCCCCGGATCGACGTCCTCGGGCAGCCGGTGGATCTGGTAGTAAGCGACGCGGGCGACCTCCTCGAAGCTCAGGCGGCGGTCGGGGGTGCCGCGCACGGCGATCTCGCCGTGCTGCACCTCCAGGTCGGCGGCCGGCGCCTCCAGCAGGTGCGCGGCAATCGCCAGGATCTTCTCCTTCAGCGCGCGGCAGGCGATGATCGTCGCGCCGCCGCCGGCCACCGCGCTGCGGCTGGCCCAGGTGCCCATGCCGTAGGGCTGCGCGCCCGTGTCGCCGTGCAGCACGGTCACCGCGCCCAGGTCCACCCCCAGCTCGTCGGCCGCCACCTGCGCCAGGCTCGTCTCGTGGCTCTGGCCGTGCGACGACACGCCCACCGACAGCGTCACGGTGCCCGTCGGCTCGACGCGCACCGTCGCCGAGTCCCAGCCCGACAGGTTCGCCACGCCGCGCGAGCGGAACGACGCCGAGCCCTGCGCCGACAGCTCCGTGTAGCAGGCCGTGCCGATGCCCACCTTGCGCCCCTGCGCGCGCCACGCCGCCTGCTGCTTGCGCAGGCCCTGGTAGTCGATGATCTCCAGCGCGCGGTCGAACGCCTCCACGAAGCTCCCGCTGTCGTAGGTCAGGTTGGTGATCGCGTCGTACGGGAAGTCCTCCGGCTGCACCAGGTTCTTGCGCCGCACCTCGGCCGGGTCCGCGCCGATCTCCTGCGCGATGCGCTCCAGCAGGCTCTCGATGACGAAGTTGCCCGACGGCCGCGACACGGCCCGGTACGGGCCGATCGGCGCCTTGTTCGTCAGCACGCCCACCGACTCCCAGCGGAAGTGGCGCAGGCGATACGGTCCCGGCAGCAGCTTGCCAGCCTGCATCGCCTCCATCGCGCCGGTCGTCGGCCAGGTCGAGTAGGCGCCCGCGTCGCTCAGCAGGCGGTCGCGGATGGCGAGCAGCCGGCCGTCGCGGCTGGCCGCCGCCTCCACCTGGTGGACCTGCTCGCGCGCGTTGCAGGCGGCTAGCAGGTGCTCGCGGCGGTCCTCGACCCACTTCACCGGCCGCCCGAGGTGCAGCGCCAGCAGGCACACCGCCACGTCCTCCGGGTACACGAGCATCTTTGTGCCGAAGCCGCCGCCCACGTCGGGCGCGATGACGCGGATGCGGTTCTCGGGGAAGCGCAGGAACTCCGCGAGCGCCGTGCGCATCAGGTGCGGCCCCTGCGTCGACGCCCACACGGTAAGCTGGTCGGCGCGCTTGTCGTACGACGCGACCAGCCCGCGCGTCTCCAGCGGGTTCGCGTTCTGGCGCTGCGTGTAGAACGTCTCGCGGATCACGAAGTCCGCCCGCGCGAACTGGGCGTCCGGCTCGCCGCCCTCGAACGCGGCGTGGACCAGCGCGTTCTCGCCCAGCTCCGGGTACAATAGCGGCGCGTCGGGCAGCAGCGCCGCCTCCGGGTCGGTCACGGCCGCCAGCGGCTCGTAGTCCACGACGATTGCCTCGGCGGCATCCTCCGCGGCGTAGCGGCTCTCGGCCGCGATGATGGCGATCGGCTCGCCCACGAAGCGCACCTTGTCCACGGCCAGGCACCAGGCGCCGCAGTCGCGGTAGCCCGGCACGTTCAGCGGCGTGGCCAGCCGCGCCGTGCGCGCCTGCGCCTCGGCGCCCGTCAGCACCGCGGCCACGTCGGCGCGCTCGCGCGCGGCGCTCGCGTCGACGGCGCGCAGATAGGCGTGCGCGTGCGGGCTGCGCAGGAAGGCGGCATGGAGCATGTCGGGCAGCGAGATGTCGTCCACGTACTGCGCGCGGCCGGTGATGTAGCGCTCGGCCTCCAGGGCGCGCACCGGCTGCCCAACGTAGCCGGCGCCATTCGCGTGGGGGGCATGCTCGACCATGCGGCTCTCTCCTGCGCGGGAATGCGGCAAATGATACCACTCGCGCGGGGCCGCGGGCGGGGTAGGGGGGCATCCCCTACCCCTATCCTCCATTCCCTACCGTGGATAAGGCCCCAGCACGCTGACCGCGTAGTCGGCGAACCGCATGTCGATCAGGCGGTCCAGGTCGACCGGCCCCGGAATCTGGCCGGTGGCCACGTAATACGCCATGTCGCGCTCGACGCTCTCGCGGTTGATCCGCCCGTCGGGATCGAATCCCTGGAACACCATCCGGTTGTACAGGTCACGGTCCTTCACCGGCGTGTACTTGGTGAAGATGTCGATCAGCTCCTCGCGCGTCGCCGCGTCGTTCTTGAAGAAGGCGTCGTTGTACAGCCGCACGCCCTTCAGCGCCGCCACCATGAAGCGCTGCGCCACGTCGGTCTGGGCCACGAAGTGCGGCCCGGCCCAGATGAACGAGGTCAGGTGGTTCGGGATCAGCTCGTCCGAGCGCATCCACAGCTGCCCGACGCCGCGGTCCAGGGCGAGCGTGGCCGACGGCTCCGAGATGAGCGCGAGGTCAATCCCCCCGTTGCTCAGCGCGATCACCTGCTCGCCGAAGTTGAGCTGCACCAGCTCCACGTCGGCGAGCGTGAGCCCGCCGCGCTGCAGCAGGTCCACCAGCTCGATCTCCACCCCGTTGCCCGTCGAGGCGATGCCGACCTTCCGTCCGCGCAAGTCGGCCGGCCCGTGTACCTGGTCGGCCAGGTCCTTGCGGAGAATGAAGGCGTTGTTGCCGTGGCCCGGCGGGCTGCCCGACGCCCCGGCGATGCCCCGCACGTCCACGCCGCGGGCCACGGCGTTGAGCGCGCTCGCCCCGATCACGCCCTGGCCGACTTCGAGCTGGCCGGCCCCGAGCGGCGCGATCATCCGCACCGCCGAGTCGAACGGCACCGTCTCGACGGTGATGCCCTGCTCGGCGTAGAAGCCTTTCTCGATACCGATGCTGAAGGCCGCGTCGCCGACCGAGTTCAGGATGCCCACCCGCACGGTCGCCGGCTGCGGCGCGGCGGTGGGGACCGCCGTGGCCGCCGCGGCGGCAGGCGCCGCTGTGGGCGCGCTCGCGGCCGGCTGCGCGGGGGCCGCGGGCGCTGGAGCGCTCGGCGCCGCGGGCGCGCACGCCCCACCCATCGCGAGCAGCACGACCAGCCCGACGAGTCGCAGCGGCACGCGGTATCGACCCATGAGGCGCCCTCCAGGGGCGGCCCGCCCACGGGGGCAGGACGCTGGCTATCGCGGCGGCAGCGCGCGGCCGGGCAGCTGCCGGGCGCGACGCACGCCTATCATCCGCCCGCGCGCTGCCGCTGTCAACCGGCCCTCCCCTCCGGCCGCGTCCGCACGGGCTCCCCCGGCCGCTCGGCTCAAGACCAGCCGGCGGTTGACAGCGCCGCGGCGGGGTGCCATCCTTGGGGCGCCGCGCGCCGAGCCGTCGACTCGGTCGGCCGGCGTAGGCTGCTAGCGGCGCCACCAAGAGAGGAGCGCGCGATGCTCACCGCCCAGGACCTGCACGGCGTGATGGCCATGATGCCGGCGTTCGCCACGCCGGACGCCGCCGACGTCAACGCTACGCACACCATCGACGTGGACAACCTGAAGGCCGGCGTGGACCGCATCATCGCCGATGGCATCGACGTGATCGCCACCACCGGCAGCTTCGGCGAGTTCCACACGCTGCTGCCCGACGAGTTCGCCGCGCTGGCGCGGGCGACGGTCGAGGTCGTGGCGGGGCGCGTGCCGCTGTTCATCGGCTGCACCGCCCTGAATAGCCGCGAGGCGGTCCAGAAGATGCGCGTGGCGCGCGACGCGGGCGCCGCGGGCGTCCTCGTCGGGGTGCCCTTCTACTTCCCCTCGACGGTCGAGAACGCGGTCCGCTTCTACCGCGACGTCGGCGCGCTATTCCCCGACCTGGCGATCATGATCTACCACAACCCCGACCTGCACAACGTCACGCTGCCCGTCGACGCCTTCCGTCAGCTGGTCCAGGTCCCCAACGTGGTAGCCATGAAGGACAGCCACCGCGACCCGCGCGCCATGATGCGGCTCCAGGAGATCACCGGCGGCAAGATCAGCGTGTTCGTGAACCAGCTCCAGTACTATCCGTTCGCGGCGCTCGGCGCGGCGGGCTGCTGGTCCATCGAGGCCTGGCAGGGACCGTGGCCCCTGCTGCGGCTGCGCGACGCCGTCGCCGCGGGCGACACCGCCACCGCGCGCCAGATCATCCTCGAGCTGAGCGCCGGCGGCGACGGCCCGCCGAACCTCAGCTGGCGCGAGACGGCGCGCAAGATCTCCATCCGCTACGCCGGCTACTGCGACCCCGGGCCGCTGCGCCCGCCGTTCGTGGAGATCCCCGCGGCCGTGGACGAGCGCGCGCGCCAGCGCGCCGCCTACTGGACGGAGCTGTGCGCGAAATACCGCCCCCAAGTCGAGGGACGAGTGGCCGCGGGCGTCTAGGCCGAATCACCCACCTGGGGAGTCCACTCCCTGGGAGCGCGGGCGTCGCGCCCACCCGGCCGTCGCTCCGCGGCCCTTGCTTTTTCCCGGTTAGCTCTAGCTCAGCTCGGGCCTCAGCGCCTCGCGTGGCAGGGAAGGTAGTCGGCCGACGTGGGCAGAAGACCGCCGGTCCCGTCATCGCGCTGGAGGCATTCGTCGATCACGGCGAGGAGGCCATCTAGATCGAACGGCTTCGCGACCGCGGCGTACGCTCCGATTTCTATCGCCCCCTTGGCGCCGTCCTGCGCGGCCGTGAGCACGACGATCGGCGCGTGTGGCTCCGGCAGGCGCCGGTACGCTTCCGCGAAGGCCCAACCGTCCATGACCGGCATGCGCATGTCGAGCAGGATCACGGCGGGCGGCCGGTGGAATCGTGGATAGTGGCTGAGCAGTTCCAGGGCGGCCGCCCCATGGGGCGCCGTGATCGTCTCATAACCCTCATCGCTCAGCGCGGCGGCGAGGCAGTCGCGGATAAGCGGGTCGTCATCCACGATCAAGATGCGACCGCGTCCCCGGTCCTCGGACATGGCCGTGTCCTGCGCTGCAGTTCGGCCGTCTTCGCTCATCTCCACCCGCCCCCGGATCCATATCGGATTGGAGCACCTGCTCCGCGGCGCCGGCGTCGCCAGTCGCCGCTACGCTGCCCCCCTGCGCAGAAAACGTGCCGGCCGCCCCCCGCGCCGTGCGCTCGCCTGGCGCGGCACTGCGCGAGCCGGCTCAAGCGAGCGGGAGGCTGAGGACTACCCGCGTGCCGCCATCCTCCGGGAATTCGATGTCGATGCAGCCGCCGTGCGCCGTGGCGAGCTGCCGGCTGACGTACAGCCACAGGCCCAGACCGGAAACGTAGGCGTTGGAGTGAACGTCGAAGGAGTGCCCGAACAGGCGGGGGCGGTCTTCGGGCGGCACCGCCATCCCGTGGTCCCGTACGGCGAGCTGGGCGCTACCCCGGCTGTGCTCGGACGAGAGCGACGCGGGATGCGTCGTCAACTCGACCTCGATCGGGGAGCCCGGCGGGCTGGCGCGCAGCGCGTTGCCCACGGCGCTGGTGACGATCTGCTCGACCGCTTGGGGATCGATCGAGACCTCCACCGGGGCAGGGGGCGAGTGTACGAGCAGCCGCCCCTCGCCCACGGTAGCACGCGCCTGGGCTACCACCCCCTCCACGAGCTGACGGAGGTCCGTCGGCGCGCGCTCGAGTACGAGGCTCCGGCTCTCGATTTCCGGCAGCGCCAGCATCTGGCTCACCAGCCGCGCCAAGTGCTCCGACTCCAGCGCGATCTGTTCGAGCGCCGTCTGGACGTAGGCCGGCGGCCGTTGCCCCTCCCGCGCGAGGCGGCGCTGCGCGCGCTGGACGCAGAGGTGGAGCCGGGTCAGCGGGGTCTTCAGCTCGTGCGCGGTGGTCGCCAGAAACTCGTCGCGCGCCTGCAGAGCCGCCTCCGCTTCCATCCGCGCCGCCTGCTCCCGAATGAGCGCGGCGCGTTCGGCTTCGGCCTGCTTCCGCTCGGTGACGTCGCGGAGCGTCGCCAGGTGCGCGGGCCGGCCGGCCCACTCGATCGCCACCACGCGCATCTCCACCACACAGGTGGCCCCCGACGGGCGGAGCACGTCGAGTTCCGCCGTCGCGTCGGCAACCAGCGGGAAGCCAAACACGTGGCCGATCAGCTCCTCCGCGCGGCGCGAGAACAGCTGTTCCGCCGCCGGGTTCGCAAAGCAGACGATGCCGTCCTGGTCCACCACCACGACGCCGTCGGCGCTCGCGTCCAAGATGGTGCGGAGGCCGGCGTCCGCCCGTCGCCGCGGAGGCTGCTGCCGTCTTCCGGCCCTGGCCGACACGGGCTATCCCTCCGGGCTGGTTCCCTGGGCGAACAGGTCGCTGATTCGGTCCACCTCGCCCAGGCCCACGTGCGTGGGCCGCCCGGACAAGATCCCGACGACGTTGCGGAACGGTTTGGCAATGTGCATGCCGCTGCCGTCGATCATGAACTCGCGGATGTCCTTGTCGTGCTTCGAGCCGCGCATCTTGAGCACGGTCACGCCGCGGCGCATCTCGCCAAACATCTCCACGTACCGTAGCAGGATGATAGAGTCCGTGATCGACGAGATGTGGGCTTCCGTCACCGACTCCCCGCCCATCAGGGTCGGCGTCGTCGACGTGAACAGGCCGGCCATCTCCTGGTCCTTCATGAAGGACGTTAACCCGATGACAAACTCCCGAAATCCCTTGATGGTGGACACGCGCTCGAGGGCCGACAGGCTATCGACCGCCACGCGGTTGGGCCGGAACTCCTCGATGATCGCCTTCATCCGGACCAGGTGATCTTCGAGGCCGGCCACCTCCGGGTACTCGCAGACCACCCGCAGCTTGTCGTCGTGCTCCATCCCCTGGAAGTCGATGCCCCACCCCTGGCCGTTCCGGAAAAGCTGCTCGCGGCTCTCCTCGAAGGCGAAGAGCAAGCAGCGCTCGTCCGCGGCGAAGCCGCCAGCCATGAACTGGGTCACCATCAGCGTCTTCCCAGTGCCCGTCGCCCCCGAGACGAGAATGATCGAGTCGCGGAAGAAGCCGCCGCCGCACATCTCGTCCAGTTCGGGGCTGCCGGAGGTGATCCGGATGTCGGAGGATCGTTGCGTCAGCTCCATCGCGGAGAGCGGCAAGATCGTGATCCCGACCCCAGGCAGGATGGTGAACGGGAACTCGCCTTTCTGATGGGCCGTCCCGCGGAACTTTAGGATCTCGATCGTCCGGCGACGTTTCTCGTCCTCGAGTACGTTGCGCAGGATGACCACGTTGTCGGCGACGAACTCCTCGACGGTATGGCGGGAGATCTCGCCGTACTCGTGGGTGCGCTCGGCCGTCATCACGGCCGTCACCCCGAGCTTCTTGAGCGCCGAGACGATACGGAACAGCTCGCGCCGCACGATCGGGCTCTCGCCGAGCCGCGCGAAGACGGCGCCCAGCGAGTCCAAGACCACGCGCCGCGCGCTCACCGTTCGTACCGCGTACTCCAGGCGCGCCATCAGCGCCCCCAGATCGTACTCGCCCGTGACGACGGCCTCGTCCTCGGGTTGGGGCGACGCATCCACGAAGGCCCACTTGCCCTCGGCTTCCCACTGCGTGATGTCCCAGTTGAAGCCGAGCATGTTGCCGCGGATGTCCCCGGGCGACTCTTCGAAGGTCACGAAGACGCCGTGCTCGTCGTCGCTGGCGATCCCCTCGGCCAGGAACTGGGCGGCGAAGACCGTCTTCGCGCTGCCGGCCGTGCCGGCAACCAAGGTGGTCCGGCCGCGCGGCAGGCCGCCCTGGGCAATGAGGTCAAAGCCCGGGATGCCGATCGGCAGCCGGACGATACCGTTGTCGTTAGCGCGGTCGCTCATGGTTCCTCTCTCGCGGGCCCTGGCGCGGCTGCTGGCTCAACGTGCAGCTCCGCCAGGACGCGCTCCGTGTCCGAGAGGTCGCCGAGCACCCGGCGGGGGGGTGGGGGCACCTGCTTCACGAGGGTGGGCGTCACCATCACCCGATCTTGTTCGGCCAGGTGAGGGTGCTCCAGCACGTCGATGATCACAAGCTCGTAGTCGCTGCCCAGCGCGTCCCGGCAGATCCGTCGCAGGTTCGCGATCGCACGCTCGGAGCGTGGCGTCTGCCCGGTGACGTACAGCTTGAACAGATGCTTCGGCAACGGCACGGCTCTCTCGGCCAGCGCTTCCGGCGAGGCTGCGGTCAACTGCGGTAGTATGCCACGAGGTGCCCCATTAGCTCTAGCACCGTCATCCGCCCCTCGTCGATGTACGCCTGCGCCTTCGGCGCTTGCGCCTCGGCCAGGCGGCTCTTGAGCGCGGCGGTGTGCAGCTCGATCACGTCGCGCGGGCCGGCATGGAGAAAGCCCAGCTCGTCCGCCAGCGCGCGGAGAGCATCCGACAGCCGGTGGTCCACCCGGTGCGTTCGCTGCTCCAACGCCAGATCGAGGAGCTGCGCGTACCGTGCCGTAAGCTCTCGGAACGTCTCCGGGAGGGCGCGGCTCAGCGGCTCGACGCCGAACACCTGGGCGGTGATCGCTGTGGCGCCGGGCGCCGACAGCCGTTCCAGCGAGCGCAGCTCCCGGCGCTGGTGCTCGCGGCGCTGCTTCTCCGCTTGCCGCGCGTGATCCAGGGCCGCCTCGGCCGCCGCGCGAGCCGCCTGCTCACGGAGCAGCTCCGCCTCCGCCCGCTTCCGTTCAATGGCGTAGCGGAGCGACCGCGTCACTAGCTCAATCGGCATCTCGCCCTTGACCAGGTAGTCTTGTGCGCCTTCGCGCACGGCTCGCGCGGCCAGCTCCGCGTCGTCCCACGCGGTGAGCACGACGATCGGCACGCGCGGGGCACGGGCGTGCGTCTTGGCGAACGTATCGAATCCCTGGCTGTCGGGCAGCGACAGATCGAGGAGCACCACGTCGATGTCGCCCTGATCTAGGCGGACTAAGGCGTTCGCCAGCCGTCCGACGTGTACCACGCGGAACGCCGGCTGCGCCGGCCCGCTCCGCTGCGGCTCGGCCAGCACCTCCTTCATGAGGTCCGCATTGACCGGGGAATCTTCGACCAACAGCACGTGGATGGAGTCGTTGGCCACGAAACTTACTCCGCGGCACACGCACCATCAGCAGCCAGCGACGGCTATAGGCTGGGTAGCTGTGATGAGTTGATCAACGCACGACCAGGACGCGCGAGCCCCGCATTATAGAGCAATTGGTGAGCAAGCTGCCGACCCAGCCTGGTGTGTCTGTTTGCCTTCGCCAAACAGACATACCAGCTCTGGCCGAGTCCTTGGGTGATTCACCGCCGCTCGCGGTAGCCGTTGCGGCGGGGGCGGGGAAGCGACTGGGCGGGGGGGCGGCGCGGCCCGGCCGCCACGTAGGCGTCGCGGGGCAACAGGCGCAGCAGCGCCGCCACGCAGCGGTCGGCGTCCGCGTGGGCCTCCTGGCCGGCGAACCAGGCCACGCGCCACCGCTCGGCACCAAGCTGGTGCTCACGCTCGCGCGGGCCTTGACGCGCTTCCCACCCCGCGACCTCCGCCGCCACGCGGTAGCGCGGCAGCACGAAGTCCAGGCGGTAGTGCCCGACGACGTACTGTAGCTCCGGCCGCAAGCCGCGCTGGTAGGCGCGCGCGTAGAACCACCGCTGGAGCGCCGACTCGCAGTTCACCGCCTCCGCCCGCACCGCCTCGGGCAGCCCCGCCAGCAGGTCGGGCGCCGGCACGTCGAGCGCGTCGGGCGGCGCCTGCGTCATCCCCGACGGCCACGACACGACCTTGACGACGATCTCGTCCTCCAGCATCCGCGACAGCGCCGCGGCCACCTGCTCGGCGATGTCCGGGTCGCTCAGGAAGTCCAGCTCCGGCAGCAGCCAGCAGCCGAGCACCACCAGCAGCTTGCCGTCGGCGCCCCGCTCGGCGGCGATCGGGTGGGCGGCGCGGCGCAGCGGCCGGCCAAGGTAGGGCTCGCCGGCGTCGAGGCGCAGGATCAGCGTCTGCCACGCCTGAATAATGTGCCTTAGCTCCATTCCCCGTCCTCCCGCACGCGACGCCTTAAGCAGCATACCACGCGCCCCGCGGTCGCCACCGAGCCCCCCAGCCAGGGCGCCCCCCCACGGGCGAGCCCGCGCCCGAGCAAAAGCGGCCCCCGCGGTCGTAACCGCCCCCCGGCCGGCGGCGTCCCCACGGTCTTGCCATCCGTCGCCCCGCCCCGCCACCCGCGCTCCCATCGCTGCCGCCCGCCGCGTCCCCCGGACGATCGCCCCCCGCCAATAGCCTTCCTCAGTAGAGCTCGCTACAGAATGTGTGAGCGGAGAGGATGACGTAGCTGGCTACAGAATGTGTGAGCGGAGAGGATGACGTAGCTGGCTACAGAATGTGTGAGCGGAGAGGATGACGTAGGGGCGGGTCTGGTGCCCGCCCGCGGCCGTCAAGGCCGCAGCCCGGCGGTTGCCGACCGCTCACCCAAGCTGCCAACCGCAATAGCGAGGCCGCCCGGTAAAGGAGCATCGTTTGACCGTTTTTCGGATAGATTGGCGCACGCGCGGGCGGTATTGGGGAGACACGGGGGCTGAGCATCGCGGCGGCGTGAGCCGGGCAGCGACCCCGGATCAGTTAGGAGGCGGAATGGGTGCAGGCGGCGCGGCCGGGCCGGCTATACTCCGCCGGACGGCGACCACGGCAGAAGGGCGCGGAGGCGGCGTGGCGGGACGGATCGGGCGGGCGCGGCTGGCGATCCTGGCGATCGGCGGCGCGCTGGTCCTGCTGGCGCTGGCGGCCGGGCTGCTGGCGCTGCGCGACGGCGAGGCCCGCGACACGCTCATCGCCGGCTGGTCGCGGCTCACGGCGCCGCCGGTCTACACCGCCGACGACCAGGTGGCGCCGGCGCCCGACGCCGGGCTGGTGGGCGTCAACACCTTCCTCGAGCAGGAGGTGGAGCCGGCCAGCCGCCGCCGCGCGCTCCAGATGGCGCGCGACGCCGGCTTCGGCGCCATCCGCCAGCAGTTCCCCTGGGCCGAGATGGAGCCCGACGCCAAAGGCGTCTACTGGGACGCCCGCTGGGACCAGGATAGCTGGGCCAAGTACGACGAGATCGTCGACCTGGCCGCCGAGTACGGCCTCGACGTGCTCGCCCGCCTCGACACGAGTCCCGCCTGGGCGCGGCCCGGCAACCCCTCGCCCGCCACGCCGCCGACCAATCTAGCCGACTACGGCGATTACGTCGCGGCGGTCGTCGGGCGCTACGCCGGGCGCGTGCGCTACTTCCAGCTCTGGAACGAGCCGAACCTGGCCAGCGAGTGGGGCGAGCAGCCAGTCGACCCCGTCGCCTTCACCGCCCTCCTGGCCGAGGGCTACCGCCGCGCCAAAGCCGCCAATCCCGACGCCGTGATCGTCGCGCCCGCGCTCGCGCCCACCGTCGAGGACAGCCCCTGGGCGCAGAGCGAGCTACGCTTCCTCGACGCGATGTACGACGCCGGCGCGGGCGCCTACTTCGACGTGCTGGCCGTCCAGGCGTACGGCCTGCGCGACGGCCCCGACGACCGCCGCCTGGCGCCCGACCGCGTGAACTTCTCGCGGCCGCTGCTCGTGCGCGAGCTGATGGTGCGCCGCGGCGACGCGGCTAAGCCGGTCTGGGCCGCCGAGCTCGGCTGGGACGCGCTGCCGCCCGACTTCCCCGGCCCCGCCGTCTACGGCCGCGTCAGCGAGGCGCAGCAGGCACGCTACACGGTGCGCGCGCTGGAGCGCATTCGCGCCGAGTGGCCGTGGCTCCAGCGCAGCTTCGTCTGGTACCTCAAGCGCGCCGACGCCAGCCGCCGCGACGAGGCCTGGTACTACTTTCGCCTGCTGGAGCCCGATTTCACCCCGCTGCCGGTCTACGGCGCGCTCCGCGACTACCTGCGCGCCCCCGGACGCGCCCCCAGCCCCCACCGCGATCCTCCGTAGCGCCGCCCGCGCAGCCTGAGGCCTCCAGGCACCGAAGATTAACGCGCGGTCGGGGTGCTTCGCCGCGCGTAGTGCCTGGTCCGCGCACCTGAGAGCTGCAGGCACCGAGGATTGACGCGGTCTACGTACCGCATCCTCGGCAGCGCCGCCCGCGCGGCCTCAGGGCCTCGCCCGGCACACGATTCGGGGCAGTTCGGGTCCCGCGATGAGAGAGGAGCGGATCATGTCAACCTATACCGTCGCGCCGAACGACACGCTCTCCGCCATCGCCCAGCGCTTCGGCATCCGCCTGGACCAGCTCCTCGCGGCCAACCCCCAGATCGCGAACCCCGACGTGGTCGCCGTGGGCCAGGCGCTCACCGTCCCGGACGGCGCCGGCGCCGTGCCCGGCCCCGAGGCCGGGGCGCCGCGCGCCCGCGTGCTCGCCGAGGCCGCGCGGCGCCAGGGCGTCCCCTACCGCCTCGATCCCCCGCCCGACGGCGCAAACACCCTCGATTGCTCGCTCTTCGTGCTCGTCGCCTTTCGCGACGCGGGCCTGCCCTTTCCGGCCGGCGTGCGCACCGCCGAGCAGCTCCGCCAGGCGTGCGAGCCAGTCGCTTGGAGCGCCGTCCAGCCCGGCGACCTGCTCTTCTTCGAGCACACCTACGAGCCGGACGAGCCGCCCGGCCCCGACGGGCACGTCGCCAGCCACGTCGGCATCGCGCTCGGCGCCGGCACGCGCCGCATGTGGGACTGCCACTGCGCGACCGGCGACAGCGGCGGCCCCGGCGTGACCCAGACCGACCTGAGCACCGCCTACTGGCAAGAGCGCCTGTTCGACGCGCGTCGGCCGCCCCAGCTACCCACGACGGGCGCCCCCCCGTCGCCGGCGCCGTCGCTCCCGCCACCCCAGCTCCCCACGGCGGGCGCGCCCCCATCGTCGCCCGCGTCCCCCATGGCGCGCCGCTATCGCGTGACCGACGACCAGGTGCGCCTCCGCCAGGCACCCGGGCTGACGGCACCAATCCTGGCCCAGCTCGACGCCGGCACCATCGTCGTAGCGCTGGAATCGGCCACCGTGTCGGCCGATGGCTACGACTGGCAGCGCGTCCGCGCGCCCGACGCCACGGTCGGCT
This sequence comes from Pseudomonadota bacterium, assembly GCA_021325365.1. The sequence goes on along the minus strand of JAJPHF010000023.1, from coordinate 40,248 downwards.
GGATCGCCGCCGCCTTCCTGGCCCCGCTCCGCCCCGACCCGGCCGACGTGTCGCTGTCCAGTGAGCCCGACCACCCCTTCACCTTCGCGCAGCTCGCGTCGTGCATCGAGGCCGCGGCCGTTCAGTACGGGGCCGACCCGCGCGTGGTCGCGGCCATTGTCGCCCAGGAGTCGGGCTTCACCAACTGGCGCGTCCACCGCGACGGCACCGGCCACGGCCTCATCGGCCTCGACGACAACGGTCTGCTGCCCGACTTCGAGCGCTGGGCCGGCCTGGCGTACGGCCGCGGCGCCGCGGCTGTCTGCATCCCCCCGGCGCTCCAGATCGCCTACCTGGCCAAGACCATCGCCGAGCTAACTCGGCAATACGGCAGCGCCTACGCCGCCGCCCGCGTCTGGCACCGCGGTCCCCGCCGCTGGCAGGACGCGCAGGGCGACCGGTACGAGTCGCTGATCCAGGGCCACATCCGGCGGCTCTTCGGCCAAGAGGTGTAGGGCAATCGGTCGTCAGGCAGGGCCTCCTGGAGTGCTGGTCGATGGCGCTGGAGAGCCCGCCTAACCGGTCTGGGGCAACGGATCGTCGGGCAAGGGCTCGTCCCCTGTCGCCCGGCCGGCGTCGCGGGCGCTCCGGCATCACAGGACCTCGAGGTAGGGGAAGGGCTCGTCCCCTACCGCCCGGTTTGCCAAGAGGGGAACCGTAGAAACGCCAGCCCTACCCGTCAACCCAGAGAGGGCTCGCGAGGCGCGCCGCTCGTGGCCGCGTCTCCGCCGGGCAGCCTCACGACGCCGGCGCCCTCGTCCCACTCGATCGCACCCTGATCGGCCAGGAGCGCCAGCACGGCGCGCAGGTAGGCGCGCGAGGGCATCGGCGGCGGCTCCTCGCCCGCGCCGAGCGCGGCGACGCGCGGCTCGACGAGCGCCCAGTTCAGCGTGAAGATCGACTGCTCGCCCGCCGCGAGCGCCGCCAGCACCTCCACGGCGAGCGGCAGGGCCGCGAGCGCGGCCGTCAGCGCCGCGGCGTCGCTCGCGGCCGCCGAGCCCTCGGGCGTCAGCCGGAACTTGCGCCCCGCGCGGCCGTCGCGCCCCTCCGCGAAGACGACCTCGTGTGGGCAGGCGCCGAGGTAGCGGCAGCCGTGCTCGGCGCAGCGGGGGATGCGCGCGGTGATTGGCCGCGCCAGGCCCAGGTCCTTCAGCAGCGCCACCGGCAGGCCGTGATCGGGCAGCGTCCAGTACTCGCAGCCGACGCCCTCCCCGACCGCCGCCAGCGCGGCGCGCAGGGCATCAGCGCCGCTCACGTCGCCTGTGGCGCGCCTCGTCGGGTCTTCCGCGCCGCTCACGTCGGCTTCGGCGCGTCGGGCAGCGTCAGGTTCTCGATCGGCAGCCCCTCCCGATTGCCCCACTCGCCCCACGAGCCGAGATAGTTGCGCACCCGCGGGTAGCCAAGCAGCCGCAGCACCAGCCACGTGTGCGCCGCGCGGTAGCCACCCTGGCAGTACGTGATCACCTCGCGCTGGCGGTCGAGGCCGAGGTTCGCGTACATGGCCTCGAGCTCGGCCGCCGGCTTCAGGCGCCCCTCGGCATCGAGGTTGTTCACCCAGTCGAGCGGGATGGCGCCGGGGATGCGGCCGCCACGCGCCGAGCGGATCTCCGTGCCCGCGTACTCGGTGGGACGCCGCGTGTCCACGATCTGCGTCGCGCCGTCGTTCAGGTGGGCCAGCACGTACTCGTAGCCGGCCACTGCCTCGGGGCGCGGCCGCGCCTGGAAGCGGGTCGGGGCCACGTTGCTCGGGTCCGTCGTCACCGGGTAGCCCGCCGCGCGCCAGGCGTTCAGACCGCCGTCGAGCAGTCGCCCGCCGTCGTGGCCGAAGTAGACCAGCGCCCACACGCCGCGAGCCGCGTTGTAGCCCGAGGTGTCCTCGTAGAAGACGACCGTCTGCCCCTCGCCCACGCCCGCGGCCGAGAACGCCTCCTCCATCCGCGCGGTCCACGCCGCGATGCCCTCGGCACTCGTGTCGCGCGTGCCGATGTGCATGAAGTCCACGTTCGTCGCGCCCGGGATGTGGCCCTGCGCGTACTGCTCGGGCGGGCGGCCGTCCACCACGCGCACGTTCGGGTCGTGCAGATGGGCGTGCAGCCACTCGGGGGTCACCAGGAGTTCGGGCGCTGCCTGCTGGGCCATCGTCCACCTCTCCGCGCGCGGCGGTCTGGGCCGCTCGCCGCGCCGCCATTCTAGCACCCGGCGCCGGCCTAGCCCGGCGTGACCCCCTCCAGCGTGGGGAGGGCGGCCAGCCAGCCGTCGAGGCTGCCGGCGCGCGTGGGGAACAGCTTGCCGGGGTTCAGGATGCCCTTCGGGTCGAGGGCGTCCTTGATGGCGCGCATCGCCCACACGGCCTCCTCGCCCAGCGAGTCGTTCATGAACTCGCGCTTCAGCGAGCCAACGCCGTGCTCCCCTGACAACGTGCCGCCCAGCTCGATCGCCGCGCGGAAGATGGCCGTCGCGGCGCGCTCGACGCGCTCCAGCTCGCCGGGCAGGCGGCGGTCGAAGAGGATGTTCGGGTGCAGGTTGCCGTCGCCGGCGTGGCCGAACACCGGGATCGGGAGGCCGACCTCGGCGCTGATCGCGCGCACCCGTCGCACCATCGCCACGATCTGGCTGCGCGGCACCACGATGTCCTCGCCCAGCTTGTTCGGCCGCGCCCGGCCGAGCGCCGGCGAGATGGCCCGCCGCGCCTCCCACAGCGCCGCCCGCGCCGCCGCATCGGCCGCCACGCGCACGTCCGACGCGCCGCACTCGCGCGCGATCGCCCCCATGCGCTCGATCTCGGCCTGCACCGCCGCCGCGTCGTTGCCATCGGCCTCCAGGATCAGCACCGCGTCGGCCGCGCGCGGCAGCCCGATCGCCATGTGGTCCTCGACCAGCCCAATCGTCGTGGCGTCCATAACCTCCAGCGCCGTCGGCAGCAGCCCCGCCGTCAGGATCGCCGTGACGGCCTCGACCGCCTGCTCGAGCGCCGGGAAGATCGCCTGGGCCGTCGAGCGCTCGCGCGGCAGCGGCACGAGCCGCAGGATGATCTCGGTCACCACGCCGAGCGTGCCCTCCGAGCCGACGAAGAGCTGCGTGAGCTGGTAGCCCGTCGACTGCTTGAGCACGCGCCCGCCGGGGCGCAGCACGCGGCCGTCGGCCAGCACGACCGTGAGCCCGCGCACGTAGTCCTTCGTGGCGCCGTACTTCAGGCAGCGCGGCCCGCCGGCGTTGGTGGATACGTTGCCACCGAGCGACGACTGGCTGAGGCTGGCAGGGTCGGGCGGGTAGAACAGCCCGTACCGCTCGACCTCGGCCTGCAAGCGCGCGGTGATGACGCCTGGCTCGACGACCGCCACGCCGTCGGCCGGCGACACCTCCAGGATACGGTTCATGCGCGCCAGGTTCAGCACGATGCCGCCGGCCAGGGGAATCGTGCCACCCGCGAGCCCCGACGACGCGCCGCGCGGCACCACAGGGATGCCGTGCGCGTGGGCGAGCGCCAGGATGCGCGACACCTCGTCCGTGGTGCGCGGCGAGACGGCCAGGTCGGGCGGTTGCTGCTGGAAGGTGCCGTCGTAAGAGTAGGCGATGCGCTGCGCGGGTCCGCCGTGGACGTAGCCTGCCCCCACGATGGTCTGTAGCTCGGCGCGCACGGCGTCAGCGAGCATGAGCAGTCTCCTCCGCGGGCACCGCCGCGCCCGCCCCGTCGTCTCGTGCCGCCTGCTCCGGCGCCGCCCGGTACGCCTCGTCCAGCACGTCGGCGATGTGGCGCACCTGCACGCGCTGCCCCCGCCGCGCCGCCCCGGCCTGGAGCTGCAACAGGCAGCCGGGGTTCGCCGTGACCACGACCGGCGCCCCCGTCGCCGCCACGTTGTCCAGCTTGCGCGCCTGGAGCTGCGCCGCCGTGTCCGGGTGCGTCAGGTTGTAGACGCCCGCGCTGCCGCAGCAGAGGTCCGACTCCGCCAGCTCGACCAGCCGCAGGCCCGGCACCTGCCCGAGCAGGGCGCGCGGCTGGCGGCGCACGCGTTGGGCATGGGCCAGGTGACACGGGTCCTGGTAGGTGACCGTCGCCGCGACGCGGCCGGGCGCCGGCGCCGGGCCGAGCGCCGCCAGGTACTCGGTGAAGTCGCGCACGCGCCCGGCGAAGGCCGCAGCCCGCTCGGCCCACGCGGGATCGTCCGCGAGCAGGTGGCCGTACTCCTTCAGCATCGCGCCGCAGCCGGCCGCGTTCACCACGACCGCGTCGTGGCCCCCGGCCTCGAAGGCGGCGACGTTCTGGCGGGCGAGCGCGCGCGCCGCGGCGCGGTCGCCGCCGTGAGCGTGCAGCGCGCCGCAGCAGCCCTGGCCGGCCGGCGCCTCGACGCGCACGCCGTTCGCCGCCAGCACGCGCGCCGTGGCCCGGTCCGTCTCCGCGAACGCCGTCGACATGACGCAGCCGGCGAACAGCGCCACGCGCCCGCGCGCCGGCCCGTGCGGCTCCCACGTCTGTCCCTGCGGCACGAGAAACGCCGCCTCCAGCCGCGGCAGGTACACCTCCGTGTCGGCCAGGCCCAACACCCGCAGGATGCCGCTCCGCCGCGCGAGCGCCTGGAGCCCGCTGCGCTGGTACAGGCGCAGGAGCGTCAGCAGCCGCCGCAGCCGTCCCACGTCGCCGAGCAGCCAGAAGCCGAGCCGCTGCGCCAGCCGCGCGCGCCAGCCCCGCCGCGGCGCCTGGGCCGCGAGCGTCGCGCGCACGGCCACGCCCAACTCCTCCATCCGCACGCCCGCGGGGCAGATCGCCGTGCACGCCTCGCAGAGCAGGCAGCTTTCCTCGTGGCGCACGAAGTCGGGCGTGAGCGGCAGGTAGCCCTCCGTCGCGGCGCGCGCCATGGCGATCCGCCCGCGCGGCGACTCCTCTTCGAGCAGTGTGAGCTGGTACGTCGGGCCCACCGAGAGACACAGCCCGCAGCGAATGCAGCGCAGCATGTTCTCGTACTCGGCGCCGAGGAGGCTGCCGCCAACCCCGGCATCCTGGGGAGAGCCGGCTTCGCTGCTCACGTCCGCTTCTCCGCGCGATCTGCCCATAGCCTAACGCAAAGCGCTCAGCGGGCGCCCGCGGGGTCGCGGGACCCGGTCCTATAACGGTACAATGGCCGCGCCAGCAGACACTACATCGCAGGAGGCGGCGCCATGGACGAGAACGCGAAGAAGACCGTGCTGCGGATGATCCCCTACGGCCTGTACGTGTTAACCGCCGAGGGCAAGAACGGCGAGGTGGCCGCCGGCACCGTCAACTGGGTGACGCAGGCGTCGTTCCAGCCGCCGCTGGTGGCCGTCGCGGTGAAGACCGACGCCCACGCCCACCCGCTCATCAAGGAGACGGGGGCCTTCGCGCTGAACGTGCTCGGCAAGGATCAGGGCCCTGTGGCCTTCACCTTCTTCAAGCCAGCGCAGAAGGAGGGCCAAACGATCTCCGGCCAGCCGTACCACGCGGGTAGCACGGGCGCCCCGGTCCTCGACGCGGCGCCGGCCTACGTCGAGTGCCGCCTGGTCGGCACCGTGGAGAAGGGCGACCACTCGGTGTTCGTCGGCGAGGTCGTCGACGCCGGGCTCAAGAAGGAGCCCGAGGGCCGGCCCGACGACGCCACGCTCTGGCTCAAGGACCTCGGCGACAAGATCTTCTACGGCGGGTAGAACTTCATCTCCGGACGGCAGTGCGCACGCACACTGCCGTCCGGAGATAACGGACAGAGGAAGCAATGACGAACGCCGAAGCCGAGGCCCGCGAACAGCTCGCGCAGTGCGCCCGCGCGCTGAATCGCCTCGACCTGCTGAACCTGTCAGGCCACGTCAGCCTGCGCATTCCCGACAGCCCGAACATCCTCATCACGCCGGGCGGCGGGTTGGACAAGGCGCGGCTCACAGGCGCCGACATGGTCACCATCGACCCCGAAGGTAACCGCCTGGCGGGGCCCTACCCGCCGCCCTGGGAGACGCCGATCCACACGGTCATCCACGCCGCGCGGCCCGAGCTGGCCTCGATCGGCCATATCCATGCCCACTGGTGTACGGTCTGGAGCGTGGTCGACCGGCCGCTGGAGATCGTCGTGAACTACGCCACACTGCTGGGCGGCCCCGTCCCGGTCTACGAGGACGTGTACTGGATCACGACGCCCGAGCTGGGCGAGCAGCTCTGCCGCGCGTTGGGGCCAGCGCCGGCCGTGCTGATGCGGAGCCACGGCATCACCGTGGTGGGCGATACGCTGGACGAGATGTTCTATAACGCCATGGTCCTCGAGGACAACGCGCGCGTGCTCTGGGAGGCCAGCGCGCTCGGCCAGCCGAAGCCGATCCCGCCCGCGGAGCTACCCGCGATGCAGACGATCCAGCGGAACGTGAAGGTGGGCCGGCGCGCGCTCCAGTACTACGCCAACCTGGAAGCGTCCAAGGAGGCGCAGCAGCACGAGCACAACCGCCTGCCGGGCTCGAAGTGGTAGGCGCGCCCGCGCGCCGCGAGGGGGGAGAGCCATGCCGACCGTAGCGCTGCCCACGGGCATCGACCTCTATTACGAGTCGCACGGCGCGGGCGAGCCGCTGGTGCTGCTCCCCTCGACGGCGTTCGCCTCGGACGTCTGGCACCTGGAGCAGGTGGGGCCGCTCAGCGAGCGCCTGAACCTGATCATCCTCGACCCGCGCGGCTGCGGCCGCTCCAGCCGCCCCGATCGCGTCTACACCATCGAGCAGATGGCGGCGGACGTGATCGCGCTGCTCGACCACCTGGGCGTGCCCGCGGCGCACGTGCTCGGCCACTCGATGGGCGGGCGCATCGCGCTGGCCATGGCGCTCGACCATCCCGGCCGCGTGAAGCGCCTCATCTGCGCCGCCACCGGCTCGGGCGTCGCCACGCGCGCCGGCGAGCAGTGCGTCGTGGGCCTGTCGCACGGCCTGGTGATGAGCCTGCTCGAGCGCGGCTTCGACGGCCACCAGCGCCACGAGATCGTGGAGGCCTCGACGTATTTCACCCCGGAGTTCCGCGCGCAGCACCCGGACCGTGTGCAGGCGCTCTACGAGGTCGTCGCCCGCAGCGCGGCGCGGCCACCGGAGTACCTGCGGCTGGTGGCGGCCCGCCAGGCCTGGGAGGCGACGCACCGCCTGGGCGACGTGGCCGTGCCGACGCTCGTCGTGGTGGGCAGCGCCGACACGGGCGGCAGCAACCACGTGCAGCAGGCCGAGGCGCTCGCCGCGCGCATCCCGAACGCCGTCTACAAAGTGCTCCCCGACCAGACGCACGGCTTCTTCTGGGAGCAGCCGGCCGAGACGAACGCCTGGATACTGGACTGGGTGCTGGGGCACGCGGGGTAGGAGGATACTGATGAAGGCAGGCCGGCGCGCGGCGCCGCCACCACTCAGCCGCCGGGCGCTCCTGCGCGCTGCCGCGGTGGCGGCGGCCGGGGCTGCCGCGGCGTGCGCGACCCCGTCGGCCGCGCCGGCCAAACCGGCGGGGGGCGTGGCGAGCGCCCCCAGCGCGTCCCCGCCCGCCGCGAGCACGGCACCGGCGGCGCCCACCGTGGCGCGCGAGCCCGACGTCGTCCACCAGGGCAACGTGGGCACGGCGTTCAGCACGACGATCGCCCGCGAGCGCGGCTACTTCAAGGACGTGAACATCGACCTCCAAGACGAGCCGTACTCGACCGGCGCCCAGATGACGCCCCTGCTCGCCGCCGGGCAGCTCGACGTCGGCACCACGAGCATGCAGTCCGCGTTCTTCAACGCCGTGAACCGTGGCATCGCGCAGCGCATGGTGGTCGACAAGGGCCACCAGCAGAAAGGCACCGCCACGAGCGTGCTCGGCGTGCGCGCCGACCTCGTGCCGGCGAGCGGCACGCTCCCGCTCGCTGAGATCAAGGGCCGCGCCATCGCGGTGACGACCGATCCCAAGGCGGGCGGCCAGGGCTTCCTGCTCGTCAAGATGCTGGCCACGGTCGGCCTCACCATGGACGACGTGGATTGGAAGATCATCCCTTACCGCGACATGCCCGACCTCATGGCCAATCGCCAGGTCGACGGCGGCGTGTTCGTCGAGCCGTTCTTCACGCTGTCGCTGCAGCGCGCGCCGCTAGTCATGTGGCAAAACCTCAGCGACTACTACGACGGCCAGCAGACGGCGGCCTACGTCTTCGGCGAGCAGTTTCACCAGGGGCGGCCCGACGTGGCCCGCCGCTGGATGATCGCCAACCTGCGCGGCGTGCGCGACTACGTCGACTGGCAGCGGCGCGGCCAGCCGCCCGACGAGATCGCGCAGATCCTCGCGCAGTCCACGAACCTGGCGGTAGACGTGGTGACGCGAGTGAACTGGGAGCACATGAACCCGGACGGTTACCTGAACCTGTCGGGCATCGAGGCCGACCAGCAGCAGCTCCTGGAGTGGGGCGCCATCGAGCGGCTCGTCCCGATGGACCAGGTCGTCGACAACCAGTTCGTGGACTACGCCCTCGCCCAGCTCGGCAAGTACGCGGGGTAACGGCGGCTTAGCGGCGCGGCTCGGCGAGGACCGAGCGCAGCAGCGTGAAGTCGACAACCTGCGACACCGGGATGACCGCGTCAGGCGTCCCCATCTGCTCTTTCGCGCTGTCGATCTCCGGCTGGATCTCGTCATCGGTCGCCAGTCCGTCGGACGTGAAAGACTTGACGACGCCGTCGTAGGCGCCGTCGGCCAGCGCCGCGTCGATGCCCGCCCAGCTGACCATCTCGGCGAGCGCGGGCGCGCGGTGACTCCGCATGAACTCCATCCCGCGCAGCGTCGCCCGCAACACGCCCCGCACCTCGTCCGGCCGCTCGCGCAGCTTGCGCTCCGTGGTCGTCACGCCACCTGAGGCCGCGCGGAACAGATCGGCCGCGTCCACCAGCATCTTCATTCCCTGCGCCTCGGCCTGCAGGTTGAGCGGCGGCGGCACGACCGCCGCCTGAATCTGGCCGGCGAGCAGCGCCGGCAGCGTGCCGTCGATCTGCTGAAACGACCGGGAGACCAGATCGGTCTGGGGATCGAGGCCGTAGTAAGTGAAGATGTCGCGCGCCAGGTGATCGAGCGTACCGCCGCGCGGCCCCACGCCCACCTCCTGCCCGCGGAGATCGGGCACGCTGGCGATGCCCGGCTGCGCGATCAGGTAGAAGAGCGGCTTGTCGTTGAGCACCATGATCGCCTTCACCGGCGCGCCAGCCGCCGCCAGCCGCACGGTCGCGCCGAACAGCGTGGAGTAGTCGATCTCGTCGTTCAGCATGGCGGGCGCAAAGGCGCTGGAGCCAATCTGGATCATCTGGGCATCCAGCCCTTCCTCCCGGAAGAAGCCCTCCGTGATCGCCAGCCGGAACGGCACGAGCTGCGGATTCGCGGTCGGGTGGGCGATGCTGATCGCGCGCAGCGCGACGGGCGAGGGCGGCGCGGCCGGCGCGCTCGTCGCCTGGATCGCGCTCCCGCCCACCGCTGGAGCGCTGCTGGATGGAACGGCAGGGGCGCCCGCCGGCCCGGCGCACGCCACCATCAGGCAGCCGCCGAGCAGCGCGACGATCAGGCGAGCGCCATTCATGCCAGCACCGATGCAACCGATTGCGACCGAAGTGCCGCCATTGTAACAGGCGCCCGAGCGCGGAAGCAGTGAGAAGAGCGCCTCGCGCCGCGGGGCACGCGCCGGCGACAGGTCGCCACCTCGTCGAGCGTCCAGACGCTTGACATCTACCCCAATTGCTCTCTAAATAGGGGGCACGCGCGAGAGCTGACCGAAGATGGGCGGCACAGTGAAGAGTCCCTTCGGGAGCGAGCGGAGACGGCAGCCCGCACGGGCCGGCGCGCAGGCCGCCGGCGCCGGCGTAGGCGCCCTGGCGCCCCACGATGCCGTGCTCGGCCTGGAGCCGCTCGATGTCGGCGGCGGCCTCGAGCCGCTGGACGACTGGCTCGCCGCGGAGCCGCTCGACGAGGCGGCCGTGCTCGATGCGCTGGAGGCGCTGCTGCCGGCCGACGAGGCACTTCAGGAGATCGCCGAGCAGACGGCTTACGGCGAAGTGCTGATGCAAGACCTCGTGCGCCGCCAGCTGCGCCTGGGGCTGAGCGTCGCCGCCGTGTTCCTGGTGATCCTGCTCGGGCTGCCGCTGATGAACCTGTTGTTTCCGGCGCTCGTGCAGATGCGGCTGCTCGGCCTGCCGATGGCCTGGCTCGCGCTGGCCGTGCTCGTCTACCCGTTCGTCTGGGCGCTGGCGCTGTACTTCGTCTCGACCGCCCGCAAGTACGAGGACGAGTTCACCGCGCTGGTGAAGTGACGGTGCTCCCGGCGACGGACCGAGTGGGGCCGCTAAGGCAATCAGGAAGTGCTTGTCCGGCGTGGAGGCAGTAGCCACCGTGCAGGTTCACTGGGTCGCGCTGCTCGCGTTCGCCGGCATCGCCGTCGCCACCGTGGCGGTCGGCGTCTACGCCACGCGCGTCGCCCGCACGACCCACGACGTCTACATCGCCTCGCGCGCCATCGGCCCCGTGCTGAACGCCTCCGCCATCTCGGGTGAGTACCTGAGCGCCGCCTCGTTCCTGGGCGTGGCCGGCATGGTGATGGCCTTTGGCTACGACGTGCTCTGGTACCCCGCCGGCTATGCGGCCGGCTACCTGCTGCTCTTGCTGTTCGTGGCCGCGCCGCTCCGCCGCTTCGGCGCCTACACCATCCCCGACTTCGCCGAGGGCCGCTTCGGCAGCCCCGCCTTTCGGCTCATCGCCGTGGGCTTCGTCCTGGTCATCGGCGTGTTCTACATGCTGCCCCAGATGAAGGGCGCAGGGCTGGCCGTGCAGGCGGTGGCCGGCCTGCCCTACTGGGTAGGCGTGGTGGTGGTCGGCGGCGTCATTAGCCTGAACGTGGCGCTCGGCGGCATGAAGGGTATCACCTTCGTGCAGGCGTTCCAGTTCTGGGTCAAGGTGTTCGCCATCGCCGTGCCGGCGTTCGTGCTGCTGGCGCTGTTCGGCTCCTACGGCACGCACTGGGAGTGGGCGACCAGCAGCCCGCCGCCGGCGCTGCAGGCTGCCATCGAGGCGGGCGCCGCGCCCGGCCCGGAGTGGGGCCTGCCGTTCGGGCCGTTGGCCGAGCAGCAGGGCTACCCGCTGCTGTTCACCTACTCGCTGATGATCGCCACCATCTGCGGCACCGCCGGCTTGCCGCACATCCTGGTCCGCTTCTACACCAACCGCGACGGCCACGCCGCCCGCCAGACCACGCTCGTGGTGCTGGCGATGATCGGCTGCTTCTACCTGTTCCCGCCGCTGCTTGGCCTGGCGGGCCGCGTCCACGCCCCGGACCTCTACCTCAGCGGCCGTACCGACGCCCTGCTGCTCGAGCTACCGGGGCGGCTCCCCGGCGCGGCCCTCGGCGACGTGCTGCGCGCCGTGACCGCGGCCGGGGCGTTCGCCGCCTTCATGTCCACCACCTCCGGCCTGCTGGTCGCCGTCGCCGGGGCGCTGGCCCACGACCTCTACGCGCGCACGCTCCATCCGCGCGCCGAGCAGCGCGCGCGCCTCCTGGCCTTCCGCCTCGCGGCGCTGGGCGCGGGCGCGGTGGCCGTCGCCATCGGGCTCACCGTCGAGCGCTTTCCGATCAACATGCTCGTCGGCTGGGCCTTCGCCATCGCCGCCAGCGCCTTCTTCCCGCTGCTCGTGCTCGGCATCTGGTGGCGCGGCCTGACCGTCGTCGGCGCCGCGGCCGGCACGCTGGTGGGCGGCGGCCTGGCCTCGGCGGCGATCCTGTACACCATGTGCGTTGGCGATGGCACGGCGGCCGGCACGCTCGGCAGCACGCTGCTTGCCCAGCCGGCCATCTGGACGATCCCCGTCTCGTTCGGCACGATGGTGCTCGGCTCGCTGCTCACGCCCACCCGCGTGCCGGCCGACGTGAACCTCAAGATGCTGCGGCTGCACGTGCCCGAGACGCTCGGGCTGCGGACGGAGTATGGAGAATAGCCCGCAGCTCATCCCGCTGCTGGTCGGGCAGCTCGTGTTCACGGCGGTGGCGGCGGCGCTCGTCGTCCACCTCGTGCTGACGCGCGGGCGCACGGTCAGCGAGGGCCGCGAGCACGCTATCTTCGAATCGCTGGCGCTCGCCAACCGCACGCTGCCCTATCTGCGCCAGGGCCTCAACCGCGCCACCGCGGCGCGCACGGCCGCGGCCATCCACGACGTGCTGCGCCCCGCGGCCGTGGGCATCGTCGGCGGGCAGCAGATCCTGGCCCACGTCGGCGCGGGCGCCGACCACCACCTTGCGGGCACCGAGCCGGCTACCGCGCTCACCCGCGAGGTGCTGCGCACGGGCCGCCCCATCGTGGCGCGCACCCACGACGCGATCGGCTGCGCGCGGCCCGGCTGCCCGCTCGTCTCGGCGGTCGCGGCGCCGCTCACGCTGCGCCGCCAGGTAGCCGGCGCGCTCACCATCTACTTCGGCGAGGGCCAGCCGCTGACGGCAGGGAAGATCAAGATGGTGCGCGCCATGGCCCAGCTCATGAGCCTGCAGATGGAGCTGGCTGAGGTCGATCGCAAGGCCGAACGGCTAGCCAAGGCGGAATTGGCCGCCTTGCAGGCGCAGATCTCCCCGCATTTCGTCTACAACACGCTGAACACCATCGCCGCATTCGTGCGCACCGACCCCGAGGCCGCACGCCAGCTGCTCACCGACTTCGCCACGTTCCTGCGGCGCACCTTCCGCCGGAAGGGCGAGTTCAGCCCCTTCGCGCAGGAGCTAGAGTACGTCCACCAGTACCTCAGCTTCGAGAAAGCCCGCTTCGCCGAGCGGCTCGACGTGGTGTACCGCGTGGACCCGGAGATCCTCTCCACCGTGGTGCCGGTGCTGGTGCTGCAACCCCTCGTGGAGAACGCCGTGCGCCACGGCATCAGCAAGAAGGTGGGGGCGGGGCGTGTCGTCATCGCGGCCGAGGACCGCGGCAGCGAGTGCTGGATCTGCGTCGACGACGACGGCGTGGGGATGGACGGCGAGGCCATGCGCCGGGTGCTGCAAGGCCCCCGCCGCGCCGCCTTCGGCGTGGGGCTGGTCAACGTCAACGAACGGCTGCGCAGCGTGTATGGGCCGGAGCACGGCCTGGAGATCGTCAGCCGCCCGGGCGAGGGCACGCGTATCAGCTTCAGCATCCCCAAGTACAAGGCGGGCGTCGGGATATAGTATGCCACTACGCGCGCTGGTGGTGGACGACGAGCGGCCGGCGCTGGAAGAGCTGCGCTACTGCTTGCGCGCGGCCGACCCTACCGTCGAGGTGGAGACGGCCGCGACGGCGCTGGACGCGCTGCGCCTGCTCAAGCAGCATCGCTTCGACGCGGTGTTCGTCGACATCCAGATGCCGGGCCTATCGGGCCTCGAGCTGGTGGACCTGGTCCACGAGTTCGACCAGCCGCCCGCCGTGGTGTTCGTGACGGCCTACGAGGAGTACGCCCTCCGCGCCTTCGAGCTGCGCGCGGTCGACTACCTGCTGAAGCCCGTCGCGCTCGATCGCCTCCGCGAGACGCTGGAGCGGCTGCACGCCGGCCGGGGTCAGCCCGCGCGGGAGGAGCCCGCCCGCCCCGCCGGCCGTCTCGACAAGCTGCCGGTCGAGACGGCCGGCCGCACGGTGCTGATCGACCTGCCCGACATCCGCTACGCCGAGGCACGCGACGACGTCGTCTACGTCCATACGCACGACCGCGTCTACGCGACGCGCTTCTCGTTGCACGACCTAGAGCGGCGCCTGCCGACGCCCCCCTTCCTGCGCATCCACCGCGCCTTCCTGGCCAACATGCGCAACGTGGTCGAGATCCGCCCCTACTTCAACGGCACCTACCTGCTGAAAGTCAACGACGCCGCCGGCTCCAGCCTCACCGTCAGCCGGGGCCGCGTGAAAGACCTGCGCTCCTTGCTCGGGCTGTGACCTACCCGCCCCGGGTCCCCCTTCCCTGGGACGGAAGGGGGGAGCCACCCCGGCCTCGTCCCCGTCCCTCTCCCCCTTCCCACACTGGGAGGGGGGCAGGGGGGGTAGGTCCCCCGGCCATTCGCCCCCCCACCGGTGCCGAACGGGGGCCAATTTCGACGCCTGGCGGTCAGCAGCTTCCCGCTCCGCGGCCCTACGCGCTATCACTGCGGTACTCGTGGCCCCGGCCATCGGGAGCCGGAGCCAGCAGACCGGAGGGATAAGCGCTATGGCTAGTAGAGCGGCAACGGCGCAAGCTACTGCCGGTCGCGACTACGGCATCCCGTTCGTGATTGGCGCCTCGTCGGCGGGCACGATTATCGAGTGGTACGACTTCTACCTCTACGCGCTCCTCACGCCCTTCCTCGCGCCCCTCTTCTTCCCGAACGACAACCCAACCGCGTCGCTCCTCGCCGGCTTCGCCGTGTACGGCGCCGGGTTCGCCGTGCGGCCCTTCGGCGCGCTCGTCTTCGGGCGCATCGGCGACGTGATCGGGCGCAAGTACGCCTTCCTGCTCACGGTCTCGATCATGGGGGCCGCCACGTTGATCGTCGGGCTCTTGCCCACCTACGCCCAGATCGGCATCCTCGCACCGTTAATCCTCGTCACGCTGCGCCTCCTGCAAGGCCTCGCCCTCGGCGGCGAGTATGGCGGCGCGGCGATCTACGTCGCCGAACACGCGCCCGATGGCAAGCGCGGGCTGTACACCTCGTGGATCCAGACGACCGCGACCATCGGCATGTTCTGCGGCCTGGGCGTGATTCTCGCGACGCGGGTCGCCTTTGGCGACGACACCTACAAAGCGTGGGGCTGGCGGGTCCCCTTCCTGCTCTCGGCCGTTCTCGTCGCCGGCGCGCTGTATATCCGCGCCCGCTTGCAGGAGACCCCACTCTTCCAGCGGATCAAGGCGGCCGGCCAGACGGCGCGTAACACCACCACCTGGGCCAAGGACAGCTTCAGCGGCAACAAGGTCGGCGTCATCCTGCTGGTGCTCGTCGGCATGACCGCCGGCCAGGCCGTGGTCTGGTACCAGGGCCAGTTCCAGGCGCTGTTCTTCCTCGGCACGCTGATGAAAGTGAACTACGTCGCGGCCTACACGATCCTGCTCGTCGCCATCGCCTGCGCCACGCCGTTCTTCATCATCTTCGGCTGGCTGTCCGACAGGGTCGGCCGCAAGCCGGTGATCCTCGGCGGCTGCCTGCTGGCGGCGATCACCTACGTGCCGATCTACCAGGCCATGCTGGCCCACGGCAACCTGACCTACGACGCCGCGGGCAAGATCGCGAGCGCCAACCCGAACATGGTCGCCGAGACGGTCCTCGTCTGGATTCAGATTCTCTACGTGACGATGGTCTACGGGCCGATCGCCGCGTTCCTCGTCGAGTACTTCCCGGCGCGCATCCGCTACACGTCGCTGTCGATCCCCTACCACCTGGGCAACGGCTGGTTCGGCGGCTGGCTACCGTTCATCTTCCTGGGCATCGTCGCGGCCACCGTCACCGGGCAGGGCTACGTGCCCTTCTTCAACATCGGGCCGCTTCCCGGCTTCGACCTGCGCGGGCTGAACCCGGGCGGCGACCCGAACGGCAACCTGCTCGCCGGGCTCATTTACCCGATCGCCGTCGCCCTGATCTCGGTCGTGGTCGGCGGGCTGTTCATCCCCGAGACGAAGGACCGCAAGATCTGGGACGAGGTCCACGCCATGGAGCAGGCGGGCGCGATGCCCGCCGAAAGCGTGGCCGGCGCCGCCCAGGCGGCGCCCGCCAGCGGCGGGCTTGCGGGCTGAGCTGCGCGGGAGCCGCCCCCGCCGCCCGGCGGTTCCTCGTGACTCCTCACCCAATCGTGGCGGCCGGCGGTCGGGGCGGGGACGCGTCCCCGCCCCGACCGCCGGCCATGTTCTGAACTGGCGCGTTCGCCGCGGGACCAGCATCCGCCGCGCCAGGCCGCGGCGACGGAGCGCCGCGGGTACCGGTTAGATCGGTACCTTTGGTCAAGCATCATCCGTCCGCGGGACTCCTGCGCCGCGCCTCTCCGGCCGATACAGTGAGAAGTACAGCCGCCTGGGCGAGAGGCGCGGAGGAGAGGCCGATGCGGGTCCTGCTGGTCACCGGCGACGTCGTGGAGCAGCGTGCGCTACGGAGCATCCTGGGGCAGCTAGGGCACGAGGCAACCGTGGCGGCCGACGGCGCGACAGCCGAGGATGTCCTCGCGGCCGAGACCGTCGATGTGGTCATCGGCGACTGGCAGCTGCCCGACGTCGACGGCATCGAGCTATGCCGTCGCGTGCGGGCCCGCCACGACCGTGACTACACGTACTTCATTCTCCTCACGGCGGGCGGCGACCGATCGCAGGCGCGGCGCGGCATGGAAGCCGGCGCCGACGACTACCTGGCCAAGCCGCTCGACGCCGAGGCGCTCGACATCGCACTGATCGCCGCGGCGCGGATCAGCGCGCTGCACCGCGAGCAGCGGGCCGCGCAGCTCCAGCAGGGCCGCCTGGAAGGCGTCCGCCTCGCGGCGCGCACGATGCGCCACGAGCTAGGTAACAAGCTCGCTGCCACCGTCCTCTACCACGAGCTGCTCGCCGAACGGGCCGACGACACCACCGAGCTGCACGCGGTCGCCACGAAGGCGCTGCGCAGCGTGCGCGAGGCCACTACGCTCATGGACCAGCTCGGCCGAGTCACGCGGCTCGACGTGATCAACTGGGGCCCCGACGCCCACTCCACCTTGGAGCTGGTCGGCGCACGCGCGTGATCCGGCGCCCCGGTCCTGCTCGCACGCGATGCGGTTTGCCGCCCGACGGCGCCGCGCCGCCGCGCCTACGGCGCCGCAAGCGCCGGACGCTCGCCGTCTGACGTCGGCCCGGCCCCTCCTGGCCGCCTGGCACCAAGGTTGCACAACAGCCCCCAAAGCGGTGCGCCGACGACTGGGCGAAGAGCCGTCGGCTGCCAGGAGGGCACGATGGCACACAGCACGCTGGCCGCGCGCATCGAGCGCGCGCTTACCGAAGAGGCGGGCCTCTATGTGGCCGTCGAGGAGGCGAACGGCGCGATCGTCCTGACCGGGCACGTCGACTCGCCCGCGTCCGTGCGTGCCGCGGAAGACATCGTGGCGCGCATCGCGCCAGGTGCGCGCGTCGACAACAACCTCGACGTGGAGACGACGGTTCCGGAGGCTGCCGCGGAGTTCAACGCCGAGGAGCCGACGCACGTCCAGCCGCCCGAGAGCGTAGCCGAGATCGAGCACGAGGGCGCGGACATCGCCCCGGACTTCACGGACCAGCCCCTCGAGACGACGGGCATCGAGGACTTCGTCGCCGAGGCGCGCGACGACCGGGAGGCGCGCAACGTCCTCGAGGAAACCGAGAACGTCGTCGTCCCGCCGACCGATCCAGTGATCAGCACCGCGAGCGGCCAGGCGGAGGTCCTGGGCGGCTTCGCGCCCACCTCGATGGACGAGCAGTACGTCGCGCCGTCGGCCGAGGATCCCTACCTCGGCGACGAGGCGATCGCCGACGCGATTCGGCGGGAGCTGGTCGAGGACGCCACCACGACAGCCCTGCGGATCGATGTCGAGGTGCGCCAGGGAACGGCGTTCCTGCGGGGCGAGGTCGAGGGCCTGGAGGACGCCGACAACGCCGAGGCGGTCGCCAGCCGCGTGCCCGGCGTGCGCGAGGTGCGCGAGGAGCTTCGCGTGCGCTCGGTATAGCGCCCCGCGGCCGTTGTGGCGCCCCAGACACCCGGCGGCCGGAGCCCGCAAGCCGGTTGACCGGGCGCCGGCGGGGTGGTAGCATCCCTCGCGCGGCACCGGTCGTGAGCATTCGGCCACCTCGCCATGTCCGCTCGCGCGAGCGCGAGCCCGTCCCCGCGCCAGCTTTGCCGCGCGCACCCAGCGCGCGCGTGCGCTGCCGCCCGCGCGATCGCTCGCGCGAGGTATCATCAGGCAGCGCCGGCGCCCCGCGGCGCGCGAGCTGAGCGGCCACGCCTTGGCGCGCGCAATCTCATGCGAGGAGAGCCTGATGGCGAATGGCTCTGGCACGCCCGAGATCAAGCTGTATTTTGATCCCATCTGCCCGTGGGCCTGGCGCACGTCGCTCTGGCTGCGCGAGGCGCGTCAGGTGCGGCCGCTGCAGCTAACTTGGGGCTTCTTCTCGCTCGCCGAGGTGAATCGCGCGGCCGGCAACCCGCCCAAGGAGCGCCATCAGCAGAGCCAGGTCCCGTTTCGCATCATGGCGCTGGCGCGGCGCCAGCACGGCCCCGAGGCGGTCGATCGCCTGTATCTGGCGTTCGGCCGCGCCCACCACGAGCGGCAGCAGAACATCGGCCAGCTCGACGTGATCGCGGCGGCGCTGGACGAGGCCGGTTTCGACCGCGGCCTGCGCGACGCCGCCCTCGCCGATCCCACTGTCGAGCAGGAGTTACGCGACGAGCACGCCGCGCTGGCCGCCCGCGGCGCCTTCGGCGTGCCGACCCTGGAGGTGGCCGGCGCCCAGCCGCTCTACGGCCCGATCATCGACCGCGTGCCGACCGGCGAGGCGGCCGGCGAGCTGTGGGACCATACGGCCTGGCTGCTGGCCCAGCCCCACGTCTACGAGTTCAAACGTGCCCGCAGCTAACGCCCCCGTCGGCGACCGCCGGCTGATCAGCCTGGCGATGCTGTGCGGCATCTTCCTGACGGCCATCTCGTCCACCGTCGTGGCCACTGCTGCGCCCAGCATCATCCGCTCCCTGGAAGGCCTGGAGCTGTACAGCTGGGTGTTCGCCACCTACCTCATCATGATGACCGTCTCCACGCCGCTCTACGGCAAGCTGGCCGACTCCTACGGGCGCAAGCCGGTCTTCCTGCTGGGCCTGGCGGTGTTCCTGTTAGGCTCGGCGCTGTGCGGATTCGCCCAGAACATGCCGCAGCTCCTGGTCTTTCGGCTAGTGCAGGGGCTCGGCGCGGGCGCTATCCAGCCCATCGCCCTGACCCTCGCCGGCGACCTGTTCCCCATCGAGCAGCGAGCGCGCATCCAGGGACTGTTCAGCTCCATGTGGGCGCTCTCCAGCCTGATCGGCCCCTTCGTCGGCGGCCTCCTGGTCGTGACGCTGAGCTGGCACTGGGTCTTCTGGGTGAACCTCCCCGTGGGCGTGGCCGCCGGGGTACTCATGGCGCTGACGCTGCACGAGACCGTCACGCACCGCCGCCATCAGCTCGATTGGCCGGGCGCCGTGGCGGTGGCGCTCGGCGTGAGTGCGTTTCTCGTGGCGCTCTACGCGCTCAGCGGCAGCGCCCCCGGCCTGCCCCTCGGCGCGTGGCCGCTGCTCATCCTGGCGGTCGCCCTGCTGGCCTTCTTCATCTGGTGGGAGCGCCGCACGCCCGAGCCGCTGCTGCCCCTGGAGCTGTTCCGCATCCGCGTCGTGGCCGCGGGGGCGGTGCTGGTCGCGCTGGGCGGCGTGGCGATGCAGGGCGTCGCGTCCTTCGGGCCGCTGTTCGTGCAGGGTGTCCTCGGCGGCTCGCCGTTGCAAGCCGGCTACGCGCTGCTGCCGAACGACCTCACCTGGATCGTCGGCAGCGTCGGCTCCAGCCGCATCATCTTGCGCTACGGCTACCGCACGGCGATCACCGTCGGCATGAGCCTGGCGCTGTTGGGCTGCCTCGCCACCAGCCGCGTGGGCGCCGACGCGCCGATCCTGGTGTTCGGCCTCGTCCTCGGCATCTGTGGCTTCGGCTTCGGCTGCATCGTCGCGCCGGTCACCATCGCCGTGCAGAACTCCGTGGACTGGGCGCAGCGCGGCGTCGCCACGGCCACCACCGTCTTCTTCCAGAGCATCGGCCGCAGCGTGGGCGTGGCCGTCCTCGGCGTGGCGCTGGACGCCCAGCTGCTCGCGCTGCTGGGCAGCGAGGGCCTCGCCGGGCGCGGCAGCAGCGTGGACGTGGTGACCGACTTGCTCGACCCTGCTCAGGCCGCGACGCTCGATCCGGCGATGGCCGCGACGCTGCGCCAGGCGTTCGAGCAAGGGCTCCACGGCGTGTTCCTGCTGATGGCGTTCACGGCGCTCACGGGCCTCGTCGTCGTGCGGGCGTTCATGCCGGGCGGCCGGGCGGCCGAGCACCTGCGCGGCGCGAACGCGCCCGCGGCGCCGGCCTACGCCGACGACGCCGCGCGGCCCCGCGTCGGCGCGGCGGAATAGCTGGGGGGATCGCCCCGCGCCGCTCCGCCTGTCGGGGCAGCCGTGCGGCGCTGGCAAGACGAGGATGCGATGCGCGAGGAGCACGATGCCGTCGTCGTCTACATTACCGCCGGCTCGCCTGAGGAGGCCGCCGCGCTAGCGCGCGCGCTCGTCGCCGAGCGGCTGGCCGCCTGCGTGAACCGCCTGCCCGTGGAGTCCGTGTACCGCTGGCAGGGGCAAATCGAGGAGGCCTCCGAGGTGCTGCTCATCGTCAAGACGCGACGCGCGCGGCTCGACGCGCTGGCCGCCCGCGTCCAGGCGCTGCACAGCTACACGGTGCCCGAGATGATCGCGCTCCCGGTCGTCGCCGGCTGGCCGCCGTACCTCCAGTGGCTCGCCGACGAGAGCGCGGAGTAGCCTCGTCCCCCGGCGACGAGACCGGTAAGTGGGTGCCGCCTACGAGGGTGGGCCGGCCGGGCGGCTGGTGGCACTAGACACCCGCCCGACCGAGGCCCGGCCGGCCCCGTCAGTGGGAGCTGACAGCTTTGAGCATAGCGCAGCCGCCCGGGCGCGCTCACGGGTTTCCGGGGACCTTTAGCCCATTCTTAGGGATTCTTCAGGCAGGGAGGACGTCATGTTCGCGAGCTGGCGTGGCAGCGTGGGCGTGATCAAGCCGACGTATCGACCCGGGTCGCTAGAGGAGTTCATGCGGCTGCTGCCCGACGGCATCGCCGTGATCCCACTCTTCCTGGGCATCCGCGAGGGCACGACCGCCGAGTTTCGCGGCGTGCTCGACGCTATCGAGCAGAAGGTGCGCGAGCTGGCCGAGATCGGCGTCGAGCTGATCCACCCGGAGGGCGCGCCGCCGTTCATGGTCCACGGCTTCCAGCGCGAGCGCGAGCTGCTCGACCAGTGGCAGCGCGCCTACGGCAAGCCGGTCATCACCGCGGGCACCACGCAGGTAGACGCCATGCGCGCGCTCCACATGCAGCGCATCGTCGGCGTAACCTACTTCCGTGGCGAGATCAACGACCTCTTCGCGCGGTACTTCACGGACGCCGGCTTCGACGTGCTCGCCATGGAGGGCATGGACGTGCCCTTCGACCAGGTGGGGCGCCTCTCCTCGCGTGAGGTGTACGCCCACACGAAGGCCGCCTTCCGACAGCACCCGCGCGTCGACGGCGTGTACATGCTGGGTAGCGGCTGGCGGGCGCTCGACATCGTGGACATGCTGGAGCAGGACCTCGAGGTGCCCGTGCTCCACGCCGTCCCCGCCCGCGTCTGGGCCATCCAGCAGCATTTCCTGGTGCGCGAGCGGCGCCCGGGCTTCGGGCGCCTGCTGGCCGAGCTGCCGTCCCCGGCGGGCCGCTAGCCCGCGGCGACGCGCGGTCGCCGCTCGCTCGGCACGGCCCCCCGTCGCCTCCGCACGCGCCCCGCGCTGCCGTGGCATACTCCTGCGAGACGAGTCGGGCCGCGCCGCGGTGCCTCCGCCGCTAAAACGTGCGCGAGCCCGACGCCGGCCGGCTCCGGACGGCGCGCGGCCCGCGAGAGTTACAGTTACTCGGAGCGACCGCCGTACCGCCACGCGGCCGGGCGTGCGCTGACCCGAGCTACCCTCCCCGAGGAGCACACGATGCGCGCTACTCTCGAAGCCTGCAGCCCTGCCGAGCGCCGCGAGGCGGTGGCGATGATCGACACGCGCGGCCTGCGCCGGACGTTCCGCTCGCGCCGCGGCGAGGTAGTCGCCGTGGATGGGGTCGATCTCCACGTCGCGGCGGGCGAGGTCTTCGGCTTCCTCGGCCCCAACGGCGCCGGCAAGACGACCACGCTCCGCATGCTCGCGACGCTGCTCGTGCCGACCGGCGGCGAGGCGACAGTGGCCGGCTACGATCTGCGGCGCGAGCCGGCGCGCGTGCGCGAGCGCATCGGCTACGTGGCTCAGGGCGGCGGCACCGATCCGGCGCTGAGCGCGCGCGAGGAGCTGGTGCTCCAGGGGCGCCTGTACGGGCTCGACAAGCGCGAGGCGCAGCGGCGCACGGTCGCCCTCCTCGAGGCCTTCGAATTGGAGACGGCCGCCGACCGCCCCACCGGCACCTACTCCGGCGGCCAGCGGCGGCGGCTCGACCTGGCGCTCGGCCTGATCCACCGGCCGCGGCTCGTCTTCCTCGATGAGCCCACGACGGGGCTGGACCCGCAGGGACGCGCGCGCATGTGGGACGAGGTGCGGCGCCTGCGCGACGGCGGTATGACGGTCTTCCTGACGACGCACTACCTGGAGGAGGCCGACGCGCTCTGCGACCGCCTGGCCATCATCGACCACGGCCGGATCGTCGCCGAGGGCACCGCCGACCAGCTCAAGCGCCAGGTCGCGGGCGACCTCGTGACCCTCAGCGTGCAGGGCGATCCAGTCGTGGCCGAGGCGTTGCTGGCGGCACAGCCGTTCGTGCGCGAGGCGAGCCGTGAGGACGGCACCATCCGTCTGTACGTCGAGCACGGCGAGGCGGCGCTGCCGGCCGTCCTGCGCCTGCTCGACGGTGCCGGCCTGCCGCTGCAGACGATCGCGTTGAGCCGGCCCAGCCTCGACGACGTGTTCCTGCGCACTACCGGCCGCTCGCTGCGCGACGACGCGGAGTAATACCGACATCGGCGCGACCGTTCCCGTACTCCCTCGCCCCCGGAGAGGGCGGGGGTGAGGGCGCGCCCCGGTAGCCCAACCGCCGGGAAGGATCCGGCGTTAATCAATGATCGTGGGCTTTCGTCTGAGAATCCCGCCCCACTAGATCGCACCGATCGAGCCCGTTCGCGGCGCGGAAAGGTAGCCTGTTATGAAACTCTTGCGCGACACCTGGCTGCTGTTTGGGCGCTCGGTCAGCCTCACCGTGCGCAACCCGGTCTGGGTCGTCATCGGCCTCGTGCAGCCGCTCTACTTCCTCGTGCTGTTCGGTCCCCTGCTGGAGCCGTTGGCGGGCGCGCCCGGCTTCCCTCCCGGCCCGCCCCTCAACGTGTTCGTGCCGGGCCTGCTGATCCAGCTCGGGCTCTTCGGCGCGGGCTTCGTGGGCTTCGGCCTGATCGCCGAGGTCCGCCACGGCGTCATCGAGCGCCTGCGCGTCACCCCGGTCAGCCGGCCGGCGCTGCTGCTGGGCCGCGCGCTGCGGGACGTGGTCGTGCTGCTCATCCAGGCGGTGCTGCTGGTGGCCTGCGCCGTGCCGTTCGGCCTGCACCCGAACCTGCTGGGCCTCGCGGTGATGCTGGGGCTACTCGTCCTGCTGGGCCTGCTGATGGTCTGCGTCTCGTACGCGCTCGCGCTCTGGCTGCGCAACGAGGACGCGCTGGCGCCACTGCTGAACACGATTACCCTGCCGATATTGTTGCTCTCGGGGGTGCTACTCCCGCTCAGCCTCGCTCCGGGCTGGCTGCAAACGGCCGCGCTGATCAACCCGCTGAGCCACGCCGTGACGGCGGCGCGCGCCCTGTTCAACGAGCAGCTGGGCGACCCCAGTATCCCGCGGGCGCTGGTGATCCTGGGCGTCTTGGCCTTCAGCGCGCTCGTCATCGCCTCGCGCTCGTTCAGCCGCGCGGCCGCCTGACCAGGGCCATCGAGCTATGAGGTAGGGCGGGGGCGCGTCCCCCGCCGCCCGGCCGCTGTTGCCGGGATCAGTCATCCCGGAAACTGCTCTAGAGGAGGTAGCTACATGGCCGACGCTAGTGTCAGCGCGACCATGGTCATCAACGCCCCGGCGGAGGCAATCTTCGCAGTCCTTACCAATCCAGCAAAGCACGCTGCGATCGATGGCACCGGCTGGGTCCGCGAAACCCTCGACAGCAAGCCGTTGACCGCCGCCGGGCAAATTTTCCGGATGTCCATGTACCACGTGAACCACCCGGACGGTAACTACCAGACGGCCAACCGGGTCCAGGTGTTCGACCCGCCGAGCACTATTGCCTGGGAGCCAGGCTACGACGCCGGCGATGGTACGCTGCGCTTCGGCGGCTGGACCTGGCGCTACGACCTCACGCCCGCTGGGCCATCGAACACCACCGTCACGCTCACCTATGACTGGTCAGCAGTCTCGGACTCCATCCGAGAGCACATCGGCTTCCCGCCGTTCCCTCCGGAGCATCTGGGCAACTCGCTCGCCCACCTCGCCGAACTGGTGACCTTCTGAACAGCCCGCACTCCCGCTAGCCAGCTGCCAACACAGAGCAAATCTCCCGTGACGACGTACTAGCGCGGGAGGCGAGAAGCCAGAAATCCGCAGGAATAAGCCTACGGGGCCGGGTGGGCGTCGCGAGGCTCGGCCGAGGGAGCGATTAGCTCGTCGCGAACCGCTAGCGAGGGGTGGGTGGGCGCCGAGGGGCTCGAACCCCCGACCTTGCGGATGTAAGCCGCACGCTCTAACCAGCTGAGCTAGGCGCCCACGAAGCTGCCAGCCGTTAGCTCTCAGCGCCCAGCCAGGCTGCCGTCCTGGCCTGCTGACGGCTAATAGCTGACTGCTGATAGCTCAAAGGGTGCCCCCGAGTGGACTCGAACCACCACGCCCTTTCGGGCACAGGCCCTCAACCTGCCGCGTATGCCAATTCCGCCACGGGGGCGCGGACGCAGGCGGCGCAAGCCCAACCTGCAACAGGGATTGTAGCCCCCGCCCGCCGCGCCCGTCAACCCATGGTGGTCGTCGCCGCCGTGGGCCGTCAGGGCGACGGTCAGGACGCGAAGTACGCGCGCAGCGTGTCCAGGTCGTCGATGAGCGTGACGTCGGCCTCGTCGGGGGGCCGTGTGGCGGAGCGTGGCGCCGCCGCGCCGAGCCCGCGCAGGCGGGCCGCCAGGCCGCTGTAGCGCACGGCCCGGCGATCGTTCTTGATCGCTACCGCCAGCGCGCGCGGACTCCCCACGATCACCACCAGCCGCTTCGCGCGGCTCACGGCGGTGTACAGCAGGTTGCGCTGCAACATCACGTAGTGCTGTGTGTGCAGCGCCAGCACCACCGCCTCGTACTCCGAGCCCTGCGCACGATGCACCGACAGCGCGTAGGCGTGCAACAGCTCGTCCAGGTCGGCGAAGTCGTAGCTTACCGCGCGGCCGTCGTCGAGCAGCACTTCGACCTGCTGCGCGCCCTGGTCAACGGCTTGCACCACCCCGCCGTCGCCGTTGAACGTCTCGCGCTTGTAGTCGTTCTTCACGCAGATCACGCGGTCGCCGACCCGGAAGACCCGCCCGCCGAACGCGCGCTCGGCCTTCGCGGGCGCCGGCGGGTTGACCGCGGCCTGCAGCACCTCGTTCAGGTTGGCGCTGCCCAGCCGCCCGACCCGCATCGGCGTCAGCACCTGCACGTCGCGCGCCTGGAGCGGCGGCCTCGGTCCCACTCGTTGGCGCGGCAGCCTGCGCGCCACCAGGTCGCGGATCGCATCCACCGCCTGGTCGGGGTCGTCGGCGGGCACGAAGCGGAAGTCCGGGTACTGCCGCAGCTCCGGCCGCTCGCCGTGCAGGATGCGGTGAGCGTTCACGACGATGCCACTCTCGGCCGCCTGGCGGAAGATCACCTCCAGCCGCACCACCGCCACCTGCTCAGAGGCGATCAGGTCCGCCAGCACGTTGCCCGGCCCGACCGACGGCAGCTGGTCCACGTCGCCCACGAACAGCAGGTGCGCGCCCGACGGCACCGCCTTCACCAGCATGTTCGCCAGCAGCTCGTCGAGCATCGACGCCTCGTCGACCACGATCAGGTCGGCGTCGAGCGGGTGCTCGGCGTCGTGGGCGATCCGCCCGCCGAAGCCCACGCCCAGCAGGCGGTGCAGCGTCTTCGCCGGCACCCCCGTCGCCTCGGCCAGGCGCTTGGCCGCCTTGCCGGTCGGCGACGCCAGCAGGGCCGTGCCCCGCTTCGCCTGGAGCAGCCGCAGCAGCGCCCGCACGGTCGTCGTCTTGCCGGTGCCCGGGCCGCCCGTGAGCACCGTCACGCGGCTGGTCAGCGCGGTGCGCACCGCGTCGGCCTGCGCGGGCGCGAGCGCCATGCCGGTCGTCTGCGCCAGCCACGCGAAAGCCCGCTCGAAGTCCACGCTCTGCCACAGCGCCAGGCGGTCCTGGCCCGCGTACAGCAGCCGCCGCACGTGGCCTGCCAGCCCCTGCTCCGCCCGCGCCAGCGGCCGGAGGTAGACGGCAGGGTTACCTACCCCCCCCATCCCCCCCTCCCTTTGAGGGAAGGGGGGAGACGCCTCGCCGCTCTCGCCTGCTCCCCCTTCCTTCGAAGGGAAGGGGGTTGGGGGGTTAGGTTGAATCCTCGCCTCGATCTCGATGGCCCCCTCGTCGGCCAGCGCCGTCAGCGCGGCGCGCAGGCGCTCCTCGGGCTGCGCCAGCATCGCCTCGCCGCGCTGGAGCAGCTCGCGCTCGGGCAGGTAGACGTGGCCCTCGTCGGTCGCCTCGGCGAGCACGTGGGCGAGCGCCGCCATCGCGCGGTCGAGCGAGTCGGGGGCCACCCCCAGGTTCGCAGCGATCTTGTCGGCCGTCTTGAAGCCGATGCCGCGCACGTCGCGGGCCAGCTTGTACGGCGTCTCGCGGATCACCTGCACCGACTCGTCGCCGTACTGGCGGTAGATGTTCAGCCCGAGCGTGGTCGAGACGTCGTGCGACGCCAGGAAGACCATCACCTCCTTGATGGCCTTCTGCTCCTGCCAGGCGGCGCGGATAGCGCGGGCGCGCGTCGGGCCAATGCCCTCCGCCTCCTCCAGCCGCCCCGGCGCGTTCTCGATGATCTCCAGCGTGTCGGCGCCGAAGTGGCGCACCAGTCGCTCGGCGGTGACCTTGCCCACGCCGCGGATCAGCCCCGAGCCGAGGTACTTGCGGATGCCCTCCACGGTCGTCGGCAGCACGACGGCGAAGTCCTGGGCCTCGAACTGGCGGCCGTGCTGGGGGTGCGTCGTCCAACGGCCGTGCAGCCGCACCTGCTCGCCGATGTGGACCGCCGCCAGCTTGCCGACGACCGTGACGAGGTAGCTCTTGTCCGTCGGCTGCAAGCGCAGCACGGCGAAGCCGCTCTCCTCGTTCGCGAAGGTGATGCGCTCGACGCTGCCCTCCAGCGTGGCGAGCGCCGCCGGCGGCGTCGGCGGTGGGGCCGCCCCGCCCGCTCCCGGCGCCGCCTCCTCCGGCCTGGGCCGCGCCGGACCCGTGGCTCCCGCGACCGCTGGCGTACGGCCAGCGGCCCGGCCATGCGAGCCGGGGGGCGGTGCAGGCGACGCCAAGGGAGCCTCCGGGCGGGAGCAGTGTCGCCGGAATTGTACCAGCCGCCGCGCGGACCTACGGGTAGGCCCGGCCCCCCGCCGCGAACAGCCCGCTGCGGAGGAGGCGCGCCCGGCCCGCGGCGGCCTGCGCATCGAGCGCCGCGAACAGGGCGCGGTAGCGCGCCTTCGCCGGCTCGTCGGCCGCGTCGCCGGGCGCTGTGAAGGTCGCGCGGTCCCCGACCACCAGCAGCTTCGCGCGCGCCCGCGACAGCGCCACGTTCATGCGCCGCCAGTCGGTGTGCAGCGGCCCGATGCTGCGCTGGGCGTTGCTGGCGACCAGGCTGATGGCGATCAGGTCGCGCTCGCCGCCCTGGAAGCGGTCCACCGTGTCCACCCGCAGCCGCTCGGCGAGCGGCCCGAGCCGCGCCCGCAGCTCTTGCCGCAGCCGGTTGTTCTGCCGTCGGTACGGCGAGATCACGCCGCTGCGCTCGGCCAGGGGGAACGCCGCGGCCGCCGGCAGCGCGGCGAACAGCGCGGCCAGCAGGTCGGCCACCAGCGTAGCCTCGCGCGGATTGTCGCGCGCGTCGTCGGCGCCGAGGCGCACCTGCGTGTCCCGCGCCGCCGGGTCGTCCTGCGTGTCCACGAACACGATCGCCGCCGCTGGGTCCCACACGGCGTCCCAGGGCGCCGCCAGCGCGGCCTCCCGCGCCGCGGTCAGGCGCCGGTCCGCCACGGCCGCGGTGCCGGGCCGCAGCGCGCCCGCGTAGAACGTGTCGCTGACCACCTCGCACACCGGCGCGCACATCCGGTACTGCTCGCGCAGCGTCACCAGCCGCTCCGGATAAAGCCGCGCCAGCCGCTCGAACAGCGAAGTGCGCAGCCCATCGCCCGGCTGGAACCCGGCAGGCACCAGCTCGGCCGGCACGCCCTCCCCGCCCCCCAGCTCCGCCGCCGGCCCGGCACCCTCCCGGCCCCCCGCCGGCGCCTCGGGCGCCACGGGCGGCAGCTGCTGGTGGTCGCCCACCAGCACAAGGCGCCCGGCATACCCGCGCGGCAGGTGGCGCAGCGCCTGGAGCGCCGCCGGCTCGGTGGCCTGGCCGCACTCGTCCACGACGACGTAGCTGAAGGCGAGGCCACGCAGCTCCGGCCGCGCCGCCCCGGCCAGCGTGCCCACGAACACCGCCGCCTGATCGTGCAGCAGCCCCCCCTGGCGCACCAGCCGCACGAAGGCCGCGGCGCCGTTCGCGCGCAGGTCCACCCCGTCGAGCTGCTCGCGCACTCGCAGTCGCTCGGCCAGCACGTACGGCCGCACGAGCGGCTCCATCGCGGCGTTCGCCGGCCCCAGCCGCACGATGTACGGCCGCAGGTCGGGCCACTGCTCGTGCAGCTTCCGCACCAGCTCGTCGCAGGCACGGTGCGTGTTCGCCAGCAGAAGCATCGGGCGCGTCGGCTCGTGCCAGAACTCCCGCTGCACGACCGCCCGCACGAGGTGCGCGATGAGCGCCGTCTTGCCCGTCCCCGGAGGCCCCTGCACCAGCAGCAGCTCGCCCGGCGCCAGCGCCAGCGCCGCCTCCAGCGCTCGGCGCTGCTCCGCGTTCAGCCCTGCCCCGTCGGCCACCCCCGCGCCGAGCGCACCATCCTCCCAGCCCCCCGACCCCGGCGGATGTCCGCCATCCGTCTCCGCTGGCGCCGCAGTCGCTTCGCCGTCGCCTCCGTCCCGTTCCGCACCAGTATCGAGCGGGCTCGAACGGCTTGCGCGCAAGGTAAGCGGCCAGGATGACGTAGTGGCCGGTTTCATGCCCGCCCGCGGCCCACAGGCCGCCGCCCCGGCGTCGGCCACCTGCTCAGCCGGGCTGCAAGCCGCTGCGGGGGATGCCGGCGAATCCAGGCCCTTGTGCCCCGCCCCCAGCACCAGCCGGGCGAGCGCCGGCAGCTCGCCGAGCGCAACGGCGCGGCCGCGCACGCCCGACCCAAGCATGGCGCCGACCAGGAAGTCGGTCAGCCCCTCGATCTGCCAGCCGGAGCGCTCCCAGTACCCGATCTGATCGACCCGGTACGGTCCGGCCCCCGCCAGCTCGTCGCGCACGTCTAGCTCCAGCCAATCCTCGCCCACCGCGCGCACCGTCGCCTCGACGGAGTGTACCTCCCCGGGCGGCACGCCCTGTGGCGTGACCAGCACACGGTCGTCCTCGCGCAGCCGCGTCTCGATGCGCCGCGCGCGGCCCAGCCGCACCAGCAGCCCGTCGTGCGCCTGCACCGCGAGATCGGCCAGGCTGATGCCCTCCTCGCCCTCCAGCCGCGCGAGCGGCGTGGCGGCCAGGTGGTACAGGTGCTCGCGGCCCGCCCGCTCCTCGGCCTGCAGCTGGCGGTGGAACCACGCCCAGTAGCGGTACAGCCGCGTCGGCACGTGGCGGAAGAAGTCGTACCAGGGCGGCTCGGCGTAGTGCCGCGCGTCCTCGCACAGGCCGCGAGTCTGCACGGCGCAGGCGCGGCAGGGCGGCACGGCACCGTACAGGTTGAAGTCGCCCCCCACGCCGCGCAGCCGCTGGCCGTACTTGGCGATCTCGTCGATGCGGTTGCGATCGTAGCCGGTGAGCAGCCCCGACTCGACGACGTAGGCCACGTTCCGCGCCTGCGCGAACAGGTCGAGGTAGCGGTCGCGGGGCGCCAGCACGTCGGCCTCGGCGCGCGTCACGACGGGGTGGGTGGTCAGCGGCAGCGCCTCCACCCCCTCGGGCGCCACCACCTCGACGTAGGTCGCCGGCGCCCGGCCGTCCAGGCTGCGCAGGATCTCGTGGTAGGCCAGCGCCTGCACCCCGCCCGGCGCCGCCCGCCCGGTGCGCGGGTCCCGGTCCGCGCTGTAGCCGGTCGTCTTCAGCTCGAACAGCTCCCGCCTGGCTCCCTCTCCCCCTGGGAGAGGGTCAGGGTGAGGGCTCGCGTCCTCCTGGCCCCCGCCCCCCGGCGCCTCGCTCCCCCGCTCCGCGATGCGGTCGGCGCGGCCGGCCAGCCCGCGCGCCGGCGAGTAGAACAGACGCTCCTGGTAGAACCGCACGGCGCCGTCCGGCCAGCGCTCGCCCAGCCGCCGCACCAGCGTCGGCCCGGCCGAGATCGGCAGCGTGTACAGCCGCCCGGGCCGCTTCGGACGGTCCAGCAGGTAGTAGGCGAAGTCGTCGGCCCAGGCGCGCACGACGGCGGCGTCGTACGCCGCCAGCGTCGCCCCGGCGTCGCGCGTGCGCGCCCACGCCTGCGCCGCCCGCTGGTAGCCGCGGTGCAGCGCCTGGCCAGCCGCGAACGTCGGCGATCGCGCGTCGCGCAGTACGTCGCGGCCCAGGCCCAGGAAGTGCTGGTAGTAGGCGCTCAGCGGGCAGCGGTACAGCTCTTCCAGCCGGCCGCCCGTGACCGCGAACTCGGGCGCCACGACGTATTTCAGCAGCACCACGTAAGGGTGCTGGTCGCCGCTGTTCACCGCCTTGAGCAGTTGCAGGCGCAGTCGGGGCTCGCGCCCCTCGGCCTCCAGCCCGGCCAGCGCGCGCTGCAGCACCAGGAAGTAGTGGCTGAAGGCGTTGCGGCCGCCACGGGGAAACCACTCGCCGGGGAACACGTGGGCCCGCCCGAGCCGCGCGCCGTCCTCGGTCGTCAACTCCAGGAACAGCCGCGAGGGGCCGCTGCGCTCGGGCAGCTTGCGCGCCAGCACCGGCAGGTCGAGATACACGGGCCGCCGCGCGGCGAGCAGGCGGCGCCAGGCGGCCCGGGGCGCCTCGTCGCGGCCCGGCTGGCCGCCCGGCGCTTGGGCGCCTCCGGTCGTCGCGGCCACGTCGCTACTCCTCGTGGTACGGCGCGATGCCGAACTGCGCCGCATCGCGCAGCACCTCACGCCCAAGCGCCTGGTCCAGATGGTTGCCCAGCGCCTCCAGCAGCGCCGCCGCGCGCACGTCGTCGCTCGTCTCCTCGGCGCGCTCCGGCGCCGCACCGTCCGGCGCCGACGCTCCGCCAGGCGCATCCCCTTCCTTCCCAGCCTTCGGCAGGTCAGGAGGAGCGCCGTCCGCCTCGCCCAGGAAGCGGCGCAGGCGGCGGCGGGCGCGCTCCAGCAAGTCGGCGAGGTATGGGCTCGGCGCCGGGCCGGTCCCTTGCAGCGCCGCGGCGCGCAGCAGCCAGCCGAGCCCCACCGTGTCGTCCCCGCCCCCGAGCGCCAGCCGCGCCCGCAGCAGGCAGTGGACCGTCTGCAGGTAGGGATCGCCGGGCAGCGCCTGCCGCAGCGCGATCAGTCGGCGCAGCTCCGCGGCGTAGTGGGCGCGCTCGGCGGTCGGCAGGGCGTCGAGCGTGTCCACCAGCCCGAGCGCCCGCTCCTCGGGCACGGCGCGCGGCGGCTGCTCGGGATCGCTCAGCACGATCCGACGGACGAGGGCCGTCGCGGCGCGGTAGAAGGTCAGCCGCTGCTGCCGGGCCGCGTCGGCCGTTTTGGCGCCGGCCTCCTGGAACGCCGCCTGGGCGCCGGCGAAGCGCCAGTAGCGGAGCGCGCTCAGGCCGCGATAGAACAGGTCCTCCGCCACGTCCTCCTGCAGAGCAATGACCGCGTCGTTCACCCGTAGGCCCGCGTTCAGGCGCTCCGCGGCAAGGGTCTTCGCCACGATCAGCAACGGCGGATCGGCAGGCGCCACGCTGAGCGTCGGATCGTCGCCCGCGAACCGCGCCTGCTCGATTTCGCGCCGCAGCCGCGCGACGATCTCGCTAATTCCAGCCAGGTCGGTGTCGGCCATCCGCTTCCTCGTGACGCGCGCCGCCGGTGTGTCGGTCCCGCCACGAAGCGAGCGGCCCACGCGCGGTTCCGTGTGCCGCATTATAGCGAGCAGGCACCTGGGTCCCGCCGTCCCGACAAGAAGCCCCATTCGTACCGCATTTCGATTCTGTGACACGGATCCGTTCGATTCAGGCGCTCCAATCTGGTAGTATGGTCAAGGCATTAGGTTCAGCGAGGATGTTGCGGCGCGCGGCGCGCCCCGCCATACTCGCACCGCGCGGCCTCCAGGCCCCACCGGATTGCCGCGCGAGACTTCGCCCAGGTGAGTTAGGAGCGATGTAATTTCCGCCCCTCGTTTACAGAGGCGTGTGGGCGCACGACCCCGCCGACGTGGCACGGCCCTCGCACGCTAACTGCATACGGTGTCTCTCTCCTTCCCGTCCTGAGCGCTTCCCCGCCGCGAATCCCCACCGTGTAACGTCCCTGGCTCTCTCCGTACGCGGAGTGCGCCCAGGCAGATGGTTACGCTCGCAGCGATAGCCCCACCGGCCCAGGCTGTCACTGCGACAGTTTCCGTCTGCCCGGCGCTTACCGTGTGCGGCGAAGCACGGGGTCCAGGCACGGCCGCGGCTTGCGGAGACTGATCGGCGGCACTTTGCCCCCGATCCCTGCGTCTCCGCCATGAACTCTCATCCCAAGGAGTGTATTGTCCATGCCCTGTGCTATCCGTGTGCTCTGCGTCCTCGTCCTGGGCGCCGCGCTGTTCGCGCCCACCCAGACGTTCGCGTCGACCACCGGTACCACCGCCACCTACTACCACCCCTCGCTGCAAGGCTATCGCATGGCCAACGGCCTGCCCTACAACCGCTGGGACCCCATGATCGCCGCGAATAACTGGTATCCACTCGGCACGCTCTTGAAAGTCACCCGCCAGGGAACCGGCCAGTACATCTACGTGCGCGTGCAGGATCGCGGCAGCAGTGGGCTAACGCTGGACTTGAGCGAGGCGGGGTTCGCCCGCCTCGGCGGCCTCCGCGAGGGACGCATCCCCGTGTGGCTGGAGGTCGTGACGACCATCGACGGGCAGGCGCCACGTGCCGTGGAGAGCGCGCCTGCGCCCGACGCGTCGGCTGCGAGCGAGACCGCGCCCGAGGCCGAGGCGCCGCCCGAGGCCGAGGCGCCCGACGAGCCGGACGCGCCCGCCCACGCGCCGGCGCCAACCGATGAGCGCCCGGCAATTCCCGCCACGCCGCCGGCACCGCCCAACGCCCCTAGGGCGACCACGGCCGACGAGCCCGACGACGCCACTACCGCGCCGCCCGCCCCCGGGGTCGGGCCACGCGCGCGCCACATTCGCGTCGTCGACGGCGACACCTTCGCCGCCCTCCGCGCCGCGCGCCTGTAGCGTCGCGCCGTCCTCGGCTCGCGTCGCTGCCTGGCAGCGGCCTCCCTGGGAGCGCGGGCGTCTCGCCCGCCCGGCCACTGTCGCCTGCCCCCCGGGAGCGCGAGCGTCTCGCCCGCCCGGCCTCGGCCGCTTCGCGCGCCGGAGCCGGGCGGGCTGCTCGCCCATCCCGGAACCCGGTCCCCGCGCCCGCGAGCGCCCGCCGTGCATCCCACGCGGGGCATGGCTCTTGCACTAGTCGTGGCGGGCGGCTACTACCCCGTTATGGGTAGCCTGATGTGTAATGTGATCTCACAGACACGTCGATGACCTGGTGACGGCCAGCTAGCCCATGACGTGAGCGCAGAACGGGGGCCATCATGGCGACGGCAACCCAGCCGCGGACGCGCAGCGATGTGCCAGCGGCCAACGACCGGCCGGGGGCGCCGGTGATCGAGCTGGTGGGGCTCACGCTGGGCTACGACGGACAGGAGATCATCCGCAACCTGTCGCTCGCGGTGACGCCGGGCCAGATCTACGGCTTGGTCGGCCCGTCGGGCGGGGGCAAGACCACCCTGCTCCGAGCCGCGCTGGGCTTGTTGCAACCGATGGAAGGCGAGGCGCGCCTGTTCGGCGAGCCGGCGCTCACGCTGCCGCGGCGGCTGCGCCAGCGCATCGGCTACATGCCGCAGAGCTTCGCCCTCTACCCTAATCTCACCGTCCGCGAGAACCTCGACTTCGTGGCGGGGCTCTACGGGCTCGGCTGGCGCCACCGGCGCCGCCGCATCCGCGAGACGCTCGACACGATGGATCTGAGCGAGCACCGCGGCAAGGTGGCGCGCGACCTGAGCGGCGGCATGCAGCGCCGCTTGCAGCTCGCCGCTGCGCTCCTCCACGAGCCCAGCCTGCTGGTGGTGGACGAGCCCACCGCCGGCATCGACCCCGTGCTGCGCGCCCGCTGCTGGGAGGAGTTCCGCGCCATCGCCGACAGCGGCCGCACGGTGTTCTTTACCACCCAGTACGTCAACGAGGCCGAGCAGTGCGACTACGTGGCGCTCGTCGCGGGCGGCGGGCTGCTGGCCGAGGGCACACCGGCGGCGCTGCGCCGGCTCGCCTACGGCGGCGACGTCGTCGATCTCGCCTCGCCGTGCCTCGACTGGTCGGCCGTCAGCCAGGTCGCCCGCCTGCCGCTCGTCCTCGGCGTCGACCGCGCGGCGCCGGGCTGGGTGCGCGTGCTGGTGGAAGACGCCGCCCGCGCCACGCCCGAGCTGGTGCGCGCGCTGGAAGACGCGAACTGTCACGTCGAGGCCGCGGACGCCAGCCAGCCGTCGTTCGACGAGGTGTTCACGCGCCTGGTGGAGCGCCGCCGCTGACCCCGGGCCCCTGGAGCGCCCGGGGGGGCCCGTTCGGCCACACGCCCCGACATGGGCGCCACGACCGGTCGAGGCGTCTGCCGCCACGGGAGGGAGCCGCGCCATGCTGAGCACGCCGATCCGCACCACGGCCCCGGCCAACGTGTTCCTGGGGGAGCTGTTCCGCCAGCCCTGGCTGCTGTGCATCGTCATCTTCGGGCCGTTCCTGATTTTGCTGGCGTTCGTGCTGGGCGCGCGCGTGTACCGCGACTTCCCGACCACGATCGTGGTGCTGCCGCCCAATGCCTCCCAGAATTCGGTCCTCCAGATGGGCGCGCAGAACCTGGATAATTTCCTGAACGTGGTGGGCACGACGACCGACCGCGACGCGGCGCTCGCCCGGCTGCGGCGCGGGGAGGTGAAGCTCGTGCTGGAGCTGCCCCCCGACCCGCAGGCGGCGCTCGCCCAGGGTCAGCAGGCACCTGTGCGCCTGACCACCAACGAGATCGACCCGCTCGCCAACTCGTTCTTCACGCTGTTCGTGGAGGCCCAGATCGCCGAGCTGAACCGCGAGGCGATCGCCCAGGTCATCACCCAGGCGCGCGGCTCCGCGGCGACCGTGCAGGACGAGGTGACACGCCTCCAGCAGGCGCTCAACGGCGTCGCCAACGGCTCTGTCGACGAGCAGCGCCGCCGCTTGCGCGACGCCACCACGCTCCTCGGCCAGCTCGACAGCACGCTGGGCCAGATCGAAGATGTGGCGCAAGTCACGGGGCTGCTGGGGACGGGGCCAGGCTCGCCGCTCAGCGAGCTGCGCGCGCAGCGCCAGCGCCTGCGCGGCTTCTACTCCGACCTCCAACAGCTCGATCTGCAGCTCAACGCCGTGCCGAGCCCCGCCGAGGCGGCGAGCCTGCTCCAGCAGATCAATCAGGTGCAGCCACTGCTCACGCAGCTCCAGACCACCAACCCGAACGTGCTCTCGGCCCCCTTCTATCCGGTCATCGACAACGTGGCGCCCTACAAGCCGGAGGGCACGACGTACTTCCTGCCGGGCATCCTGGCGCTGATCCTCCAGCATCTGGCCGTGACGCTCGCGGCCGTCTCGATCGCCCGCGACCGCCGCCTCGGCGTCCTCGACCTCTACCGCCTGTCGCCCGCGTCGGCGGCCGAGGTGCTGGTAGGCAAGTATCTGGGGCTCGGCTTGATGGTGGCCTTGATCGCCTCGCTCGTCACGGCGCTGGCGATCCTTGCGCTGGGCGTGCCCGTCCTCGCCGGCATCGGCTGGCTCGTGGCCGTGCTGTTCGTGTTCCTGCTCGCCGCACTGGCCCTCGGCTTCGTGATCGGGCTGATCACTCGCAGCGAGGAGTCGGCGATTCAGGCATCCATGCTGCTGCTCATTGCGTCGGTGGCGTTCAGCGGCCTGCTGGCGCCGCTGGACCAGCTCACGCTGCCCCTCCTGGTAGTCGCGTACCTCCTGCCCGTGACGACGGGGCGCCTCCTGCTCGAAACGGTCATGTTCCGAGGTGACCCGGTCGATTGGGCCGCCGTCCATTGGGTCCCGACGGCCACGCTCGCCGCGCTGCTGCTCGTGCTACTCGCGCTGAGCTTCCGCATGTTCGCCGGCGAGCTAGCCCGCCGCCGCTAGAAGCAGCGCCAAGAGCCAACGGCAGCCGAAACGTAGAGGCATCGCGCGCAAGTTGCCTATAATGCACTGTCCACTCGCCAGCAACACTGGAAGCGGGCGGCCATTAGTCCCAGGCACCTACACGGAAGGAGCATTTCTCGCGCTCATGGTGAAGAAGAAGCCTCTCCAGGGATCGGATAAGGTATCGGTGACGTTTGAGACGGCCCCGCGCCCCGATGCGGGCACAGTGTGCCTCGCGGGCGAGTTCAACCAGTGGAATCCCGCCGCGACGCCGATGAAGCAGCGCAAGGACGGCTGCTGGTGGACCACTCTCCGCCTCCCCAAGAATCAGGAGTTCGCCTACCGCTTCGTAGTCGACGGGCACGAGTGGATTACCGACGACCAGGCCGACCGGACCGTGCCCAACGAGCACGGCGAGACGAACGCGATCGTCGTCGTCCGCTAGCCCCGCACGTCTCCGTCGCCCCCGCCCCTCCCTCTCCCCCTGGGATGAGGGTTGCGCCGCGGGCGACCTTCTCCTCCCTCCCCCTCTCCCCCTGGGAGAGGGCCGGGGTGAGGGCGCGTCCTGCTGGCGGACCGCCGAGGCGGATCGGGTCGGGCCCGGCGTAGCTACCGGCAGCTACGCCGGGCCCGACCCGGCGCCCTACTGGTACGGCCCGAGCCGCTCGCGCGCGTAGGCGGCGAAGCGGCCGTCCACCGAGCGGCTCAGATCGGGCGCGGCCTCCAGGTAGCCGTTCGCCTGGTACCAGGCGATGTCGTCCGCGAGGCTTTTCACGTCGACCTCACCCGACGTCGGCACGGCGATGAACACCATGCGATCGTAGAGCGCCGGGTCCTTCACGCGAGAGTGCTCGGTGATGGCAGCGACCACCTCGGCGCGGCCGCGCCCCTTGTCGATCGCGTCCATATAGTCCCGCGAGCCCCGCACCAGCGCCACCATGAGCCGTCGCGCCGCCTCCGGCTGGGTCTGGATCAGCTTCTGTGAGTACATCCAGACCGTCACCATATGGTCAGGCAGGATCTCGTCGACCGGCTTCCAGCGCGTCGCCAGGTTGCGCTCCACCGCGTTCGTGACGAAGGGCTCGGCCTCGAAACCCACGTCGAGCGAGCCACCGGCAAAGGCGCTCAGCATGTCGGGGAAGCCCATGCTGACCACGTTCGCATCGTCGCGCGTCAGCCCGCCCCGCTCCAGCGCCTTCCCGATGGCAATCGTCGTCACGTTGCCCTCGCCCGAGGTGGCAATCGTGCGGCCGCGCAGGTCGGCGTAGTCGCGGATCTGGCCGCTGTCCACGAGGTCTTTGCGGGCCATCACCACCGACGAGCCGTGGCCGGCCGTGAACTGCCCCGCACCCGAGACGATGACCAGGCCCACGTCGCGGGCCATCGCATTGAACAGCCCCGCCGACGTGGCGCCTACGCCCGCGTCAAGCTGCCCCGCCGCCAGCGGTGCAATCATATTGGCGCCCGAATCGAACGGCACGAGCTCGACATCCAGCCCTTCCGCCTGGAAGTAGCCCTTCGCCATCGCCACGAACAACGGGCTATCGCCGAGCGTTAGCGTAGAGCCAACCTTGAGCGCCACGGGCGGGGACAGCGGCGCCGTGGACGCGCTGGCCGCTGCCCCGCCGGCCGCCGCGGTGGCCGCGCCAGAGGTTGGCCCGCCCGGCGCCTGCTCCGCGGCAGCCGGCGTGGGCCGCGCGGCAGCGCCCGCTTGGCTCGGCCCCGCCGGCGTGCACGCCGCGAGCCAGAGCGCGATTCCTACGCCCAGCCATCCACCCCACCTCATTGCATCACTCCTCCGCCCCGTCCCCCGATCTTCTCCCACATGAGCGATCGGAGCATCCAGCACCGCCTCCTTCAGCCCGAGTCACCGCCGCCCCCTCGCCCCTCCCCACCGCATCCACCCGGCCGAGCAGCCAGCGCCCCGGCTAGCCGCGCCGGTCGCCAGTGCGTCTCGTCTGCTCTCGAAGGCCGGCCGTTCTGCGCCCGGGCTGGCGGCGTCCCCAGCCTCCTGCCGACGGCCTGGCGTCCCCGCGGCGCCGATAGCAGCCATGTCTGCTAGGCTCTGGCATCGTCAGCCTCCTGCCGACGGCCTGGCGTCCCCCCCGCGGGCACGGCCCCCCCCCCGCCCCTCGCGGCGTCCGGTCCGGCGCCCTTCGCCCCCTGGACCATCGCGCCCCGCCAACCCGGTACTTTGTAGGGCCGCTACTTGCTGTGCTGCGCCGGGGCGCCACCCCGCCGGGTGTCATGCCGAATCCGGCGCAGGCGTTCCCTGGCTCGCGCTCCCTCCGGGAGAGGGCCGGGGTGAGGGCCCGTCCCTCCCCCTCTCCCCCGGCTAACAAGGGGAGGTAACGGGACGAAAAGTGGAGATACCTCAAGACGATCCGGCATCTTGGAAGTGTCCAGCCACCAAGAAGCGGAGGACCGATGAGCTATCCCCAGGCATCGTATCAGACCGTGCTGGAGCAGGGACAGGCGCGCTTTCCGGCCTTGCGGCCGGCGCAACAGCGCGGGCTCGCGGAGTGGGTCACCGGCACCCTGGCCGCCGGCACGGCGTGTGAGGCGCGGGTGTTGGCCGCACTGGCGAACACCCCAACCGAGTGGCACGCGGCGCGGGAGCGGCTGCGGGCCTGGCTGTACGACGGGGTAGACCGGCCGGCGCCGTGTCGCGCGCAAGTGGAGGTGAGTGCGTGCTTCGCCCCCTTGGTGGCGTGGGTGCTCAGTTGGTGGACCGGCGGCCCGCTGCCCCTGGCCCTGGACGCCACGCTGGATCGCACCCGCCATGCGGCGGTCGTGGTCAGCGTGCTCTACCGCCGCAGTGCCCTCCCGGTCGGGTGGGTCGTGCTGCCGGCCAACGTCCCGGGCGCCTGGCTGGAGCCGCTCGCGCCGGTGCTCACGGCGTTGAGCACCGCGATCCCCGCGTCCACCCGGGTGCTGCTATTCGCGGATCGCGGCCTGTGGAGCCCGCGCTTGTGGCAGCAGGTGCGGGCCTTGAGCGGGTACCCGGTCCTGCGCATCCAACGCCACCATCACTTCGCCCCCAGGTCGCGCCGGGCGGCCCGCCGCGACCTGGGGGCCGGGGCCGGGCCACGCCTGGGTCGGGACCGGCACGGCGTTTACCCGGGGGCAGCGCCTCGCGGCCACCCTAGTGGTCGTGTGGGCGGCCGGGCAGGCAGAGCCCTGAGTGCTGCTGACCGATCAGCCGCCGCGGGCCGTCGGCCTGCTGTGGTACGGGCTGCGGATGTGGATCGAACACGGCTTTCGCGCGCTCAAGCGGATGGGCTGGGAGTGGGAGCGCACCCGCCGCACCGATCCCACCCGCGTGGCCCGCTATTGGCTGGTCTTGGCCGTGGCGACCCTCTGGACGCTCGCGGTCGGCACGCGCCTCGAAGACGCCTGGCAGCCCTCCGCCGGCGCGCTCCCCCACGTCCTGAGCGTGTTTCAGCGCGGCCACCTCGCCGTCCAACAGCAAGTGGCCCGCGGCCGCCTCTGGCGCCGCCTGCGCCTCGGGCCCGCGCCCTGGCCCGAACCGTCTCCCGCCCTGCAGGTGACCTGCCATGACGCCCCCGCACTACCAGGACCCTGATTTACCTCCCCTTGTTAGGGGGGGCGAGGGGGAGGGGTGAGGGTCCGTCCCGATCGGCCAGTATGAGTCCCGGCAAGTGTGTATATGCCTAGCGGGCGATCCCCGGTGGTACCGTTAGCGGGCGGTGGGCAGCTCGGGGAGTGGCTCCCCAGCCGGCGGGTAGAGCTTCGCCAGCGACTCCGCGCTGAAGTAGCGGCGGCAGCCC
>JAJPHF010000130.1 GCA_021325365.1 Pseudomonadota bacterium | reverse complement strand
CCGCAACGCCGCCGGCCAGCGGATCGACTGGCGCTTCACCACGGCCGATGCCCGGATCAAGCTCAAGCATCTCTACCCAGCGTTTCAGGTGTGACGGAGTACTAGAGGACCTTGCGGTACATGGCATCGTCGAGCGCTCGGCGAGCGGCCAGGGCAAGGCGGATGGGTGGTGTCTCAGCGAGTGGGCGCTGGAAACCTACCACCGGGCAACCTTCTCCGAAACGTCAGGAGAGGGGCGTGCAGGGGGAGCGCATGCTGGGGGTTGTTTAATAACGCCACTCACACCACACTCATGCGCACATAGACTACTACGAGGGCCTAGCGGAAGCCTACGAAGAGGAACCGCACGCCGTCGCATCGGATGCGCCTGAGCCCCCGCGGCCGGGTGTCCACCGCTGTCCTAACTGTCTCGCGATGGGGCGCCAGCGGTGGATTCCCACCAAGTACCCGCGCTGTCAGCAATGCGCGAAAGGGGTGCGTGTGACAGCCGGCGGGGCCTAACGGCGGTATACGGGCCGCAACCGAGACGCGTCGCTGCCCCCGGGGAGTGTGATGGCCGCCCCAGCGCCCGGACGCCAGTTGAGTCGCCGCCGGTTCGTGCAGGGCGCGGGGCTAGCCGGCCTCGCGGTGCTGACGGGATGTGGGCGGCTGCCGGGGCAGGCGTCCCCGCCGCCACCACTCCCCCGGATCGGATTTCTGACAGCGGGGGTCCGCACGAAATGCCGGGCGGGGAGTATCGCGAAGCGTTCCTCCAGGGGCTGCGCGAGTACGGCTACGAGGAAGGCCAGAGTGTCGCCATCGAGTGGCGGTACCCGGACCCAGAGGACGCCAGCAGCGATCGTCGGCTCGCCCTCGCGGAGGAGCTGGTCGCGCTCCACCCCGCCGTGCTCGTCGGGGTGAGTACGCCCGGGCCTACAGCTCTCAAGGCGCGGACCAGCCAGGTCCCCATTGTGGGGATCACGATGGGCGATCCGGTCGGGGTCGGGCTCGCCGCCAGTCTTGCCCGGCCGGGCGGGAACGTGACGGGATTGAGCTATTTGTCCCGTGGTACGACAGGAAAACGGCTCCGACTGCTCAAGGATGCCGTCCCTGACGCCGAACACGTGGCGGTCCTGGTAGAGCCGGCCAACCCGGCTAACGCGCTCGTTGAGCAGGAACTCCAGGACACCGCGGCAGCTCTGGGCATTCGACTGCAGTTCGTCAAGTCCCGGGCCGTGCGCAGCACCGAAATCGAGCGCGCCTTCGTCGGCGCCACCCGAGAGGGTGCGGACGCGTTCCTCCTGCTGGCCCAAGCCGGCTTTAACGCGGCAGCCGTGGAACTGACTAATCGGCATCGGGTGCCCGTCATGGGCGGGACAGCGGAGGCCGTGCGTGCCGGCGCCTTGATGGCTTACGGACCAAGCCTTGCCGCGCTGTACCACCGCGCCGCGTACTACGTCGACCGTATCCTCCAAGGCACCCAGCCCGCTGACCTCCCTATTGAGCAGCCCACCGTCTTCGACTTCGTGATTAACCTCCAGACCGCCCAGGCGCTCGGCCTCATCATCCCCCCGCACGTGCTGCTGCAAGCCACGGAGCTTATCCCGTAGCGACCGGTGCTGGCTATTCCACCGGTCCCAGCGCGGAGCGGCGCCCACGGGGACCGCGTCGCGGCAAAAGGGGCTAGCGGCGGCGGGGCGGCGGGGGGAGGCCGCTCGCGGCTTGGGCACGGCGGCGGAGGCTGCGCAGGTGGCGACTGTGCGCCCTGGAGCAGTGCTCCGAGCAATAGCGCTGGTTCGAATGGGGCGAGTCCATCCGGCGGTGGCACTCGGCACACGGCCGCGGCGGGTCGGGCGGCTGCGGGACGTGGCGCAACTCCCGCTGCACGAAGGAGCGGACCACCCCCGGCCACTCCCGCCACAACGCATCCATGAGCAAGCGAGCCGTGGTCTCAGAAGGGACGAGCGCCCCCCGGGCCGGCGGCGGCGCACCCCCCGGCTCGCCCTCCTGGTAGGCGGCCAGCATGGTCATAAATCGAGCATCCCGAGCCAACACGGCGCGAATCACCCGCGGCAGTGCCCGTCGGGCCCACTCCGCCCGTTTCCGGCACCGCGCCGAACAGTAGCGGGCGAGGGCAATCCCCGTGACGGGCGCATCGCAGATCAGGCAGGGCCGGGTCTGGCGAGGACGACGCCCCGCGAGCGCGCGAGCCGTGGCGGATGTGAACTCCATGCTGGGACTATACCGCCAGAGTCACAACAGCGCGCTACGGGACGAGGGCTGTTCGGGCAGGAAAGGCCCCCGGCGCCGCTAGCCAGCGCCGGGGGCCTGATGAGTGCGTGGCGTCCGTGCCCGGTCTACTGGCCCAGCACGTAGACGTTGCCCGTGGTGAGGTCCACGGCCAGTACGCGAGCGCCGCCGAGCAAGTTGAGGTTGTTCAGCGCGCTGAGGTTGTTCAGCGAGCCGTTGAGGTTGCTATTGAGGATCGGGCTGTTGTTGAGGATGTTGTCCAGGACCTGGAGCTGATTGCCGTTGAGCGCGTCGTTGAGGCAGACCACGTCCAGGTTCCCCTGTAGTGCCTGCACCTGCGCGTCGAGGTTGTTGAGCGCGCTCGCCTGGACATCCTGAAGCGCGGCGTTAATCAGGCCGCCGAGCACCGCGTCGCCGGACGCCCGCTGCCCGCCAGTAGCGCCCCCACCGGTCTGGTTCTGGTTGCCGGTGGTTGCTTGCTGCGTGCAGCCTGTGCCCCCGCGGTTGCCGCCGCCCGTCTGCGTCTGCGCGCTCGCGGGTAGGGCCGGCGTGAGCAGCAGCGCACCGAGCGCCAAGGCCATCATCGTTGTACGGATCGGTTGCATGAGGTACCCCCTTTGCTCATGTGTCGCTCGCGTGGATGGTGACAGGCCTTCCCCGTGCTTGATGTTCGGATGTGTGTTCACCCCCTTAGGCCGCGACTTCCGAGGTGGGGAGCGCTCCAGCCGTGATGGAAAGCAAGCGCCATGCCGGAATGACCCCGTCCGGAACCGAATCAGGGGCTCGCCCCCGGAGAATGAGGGGCTAGCCCCGAGTGGAACAAGGGGCTAGCCCCCGGGGACCCAGGGGTGGCGATACGGCCGCGTAGAGAAGGCGCCCGGTGCAAGCGATGTGACAGTCGGAGAGGCAATGGGCCGAAAAGGCGTCGCCTGCCCGGGCGATGGGGGCCCCACCCGTGCCTGCCTCCCCCGAACCCCATGGGGGGTACTTTTTGGCGCGGGCGCCGCTGGGGGTAGGGAAAAAAAGATACCGCCGTGGGATGCACGCGGCTGTACGGGCCGCTAGACGCGACCACGAGGCATCTGCGGCGCGTGGCGCGAGCGGTCGGGCTAGGCGGGTTCCTGACGCGCTTGTGCCAGTGTGGCGTCGAGATCGCGTAGCACGTCGGCGACGAGCACACGGTCGGGAAAGTCGGGATGGTTCTCCCAGCGGTCCTGGATACTGTGCAGGGTGCGCGCGGCCAGGTCGCACGCCGCCAGGAGGATAAGTGCATTGCGCGCGCAGCCGGGCGGCCTCGGCATGGGCGAGCGGGACCGTCTCCAGGGGCACGGTCGCGTCATGGGCGTCTGCCATCGGAGGTTCCCTCTCTGCCGTGCAGCGGGTGCCGCGTAGGCGCGTTACGCCTCGTGGAGCGGCACGAGCTGGGCGAGCGGCACGCGGCGCTGAGGGGAGTAACGGTCGAACTGGACGACAGCCCGGCTGCCGTCGAGCTGGACGATGCGGCCCAGCGCCTCGCTGGGAACGTCGGGGAGCGGCTGGCGCAAGGCGACGCGGGCGCCCTGCGTGAGCACTGGCGGCGCGGCCGCCGCGGCAGCAGGAGCGGACGCGGCGGGTAGAGGGGCATTCGTCGCTGCACGGGCCTGCTGCTGCCGCTCGCGCCAGCGCCGGCGCATCGCGCGCCACTTGCATGGTGGCGAGCAGTAGCGCTGCCAGGCCAACCCCTCAAACTGCGTACCGCACGCGGCACACTGCCGCGGCCCGCGTCGGCGTAGGGCCTGCATCTGCCTTCCCAGCTCGCTGCGATCCAGTGCCATGCTCTCAGTATAGCGTTCCCCAAGCGTTTCGGTACTTACTCAAAGTGCGTGGGTTTTGCCCTGTCCAACCTATTGACAGGTACTCTCAAGCGTGCAAGCACACCAGTGGACAGAGCGAGCGGGCCTGTCCGAGACATGAGAAAGCCCCCGCGCGGCTGGACCCCGCCGGGGGCGTGAGGAGAAGCGGGATGTACGCTCCCCCTGTCGCACAGTCTACCACGGCGCCTGCCCCCACGTTCTCGCTCCAGACCCTGCGCGAAGTGCTAGCCGAGCTGGAGCCGCTCCACGGGGGGCGCGCTGTCCGCGCGGCCACCATCGTCGCCTGCCGCGCCATCGTCCCCGGCGCCTCGGGCCAGGCTTGGTACGTCCAGTCCGAGACGGACCCCGGCCGGGACTACATCGTGTGCTGCGCCCGCGGCTTCGACCACTG
The DNA here is from genome assembly GCA_021325365.1 of Pseudomonadota bacterium. The sequence goes on along the minus strand of JAJPHF010000130.1, from coordinate 3,511 downwards.
GTGCTGCGGCTGCAAGGACTGGGAGCGCCGTGGCGTCGGCCTGGGCGCCTGCAAGCACATCCTGGCGGTGAGAATCCTGCGCGAGTGTGAGGCGCGCGAGCGGGGGCCCGAGCCCCCGCCCATCCCCTTTCCCTTCCCGGCGCTCCCGGTGGATGAGCCCATCACCTACGAGCTGACGCCCCTTGGGCTGGCGGCCACGGAGCGGGCGCCGCGCCGCATCGGCGCGGGGGATGGGGTCTGCCGCCACCAGTGCCCGGGGTGCCGCACGCTGCACGAGCACCCCGCGGCGTGCGCCTACCCCGCCATGCCGCAGCTCTGCGACCGCTGCTACGAGCGCGAGTATGGCGTCACGAAGCCCGCGGCCCGCGCCGCGAGGGCCGCATAGTGCCGGGGGCGAGGGCCGGCAGCGCGCCGGCCCTCGCTACCTCGTCGTGGAGGGAGTCATCATGGCTGCACTGCGCACCGCACCCCAGCCCATGCGGCAGGATGCCCCCGAGCTGCGCTGGGCCGAGCTGCTCGCGGCGGCCGTCCGGGAGCCCGGCACGGTCGCGCGCTGCTACTCGATCTTCTGGTCCTACTCGCTCGGCAATCAGCTCGCGGCGCTGAGCCAGTGCCAGACGCGCGGCATCCAGCCGGGCCCGATCAACACCTATGCGGGCTGGCAGACGCTCGGCCGGCAGGTGCGTAAGGGGCAGCGGGCCATCTGGCTCTGCCAGCCCCTCACCTGCAAGCGCCGGGGTGACGACGCCGACGACGAGGGCGACGTGTATACCCGCTTCGTCTGGAAGCCGCGCTGGTTTGTGCTGGCGCAGACAGACGGCGCCGACTACACCCGGCCCGCGCCGCCGTGTTGGGACGCTGCCCGCTGCCTCGCTACGCTCGGCGTGCGCGAGGAGCCGTTCACGCAGCTCGACGGCAACTGCCAGGGGTACTCGAAGCCCGGGCGTATCCTGGCGCTCAACCCGGTGGCGGCGCACCCGGAGCGCACGCTGCTGCACGAGCTAGCCCATATCGTGCTCGGCCATCTGGACGCCGCGTGCGAGCTACCGCGGGCCACGCGCGAAGTCGAGGCCGAGGTGGTGGCGTACCTTGGCGCCGACGCCCTCGGGCTGGGCGGGGCGGCCGAGAGCCGGGGGTACATTCAGCACTACCTGGCGTCCGGCGGCACACTCGACGAGGCCACCGCGGCGCGTGTTCAAGACGACCGATCAGATTCTGAGGGCAGGGCGGCCGGCGGGGCAGCCGGCCGTGGCCCTGGCCGCGTAGTGGGGCGTGGGGCCGGGGCCATTCCCCCGGCCCCGTTCGCATGCCGCATGAGAAGAGTCCTGCTAGCCGTCACCCGCGGACAGTTCTCACGTTCGCACTCGGATCGCACTACCTTAAGGTTCGCTGAGCGTGAACGCCGAAAGTGCAACGTCTAGGCCGCTTCGCCGTTTATTAGGGCAGACCGGCTGCGTCCGAATGCATCGCGTTCACCCGCATCGTGAACTGCTGGCGAGGAGATGGTGCGTATGGTACCCAAGGCCTGTGCCCGTTATCTGTTGGTGCTGGCATTCCTGCTGACGATGGCCCTCCCTGCCACCGGTCTGGTCCATGCTGTGGCGATAAGCACTGCCCCGTCGGCGGCTGTCGCAGACGCCAGTGCCGGGGCTGCTCCGGGTGGCCCAGCATTGGCGGGCGGCGTGGCCGATGTCGCGGGGCCACGGCCGCACTTCGGGTATTCGGCCAGTGTGCTGGCCCAGGCGACGAACGCCTTCGTCCCGGATGCCGGGCTACAGGGGCCGGCCCCAATCATCTCCATCCCCGGCTGGACGGTGGCAAACGAGAGCACGGACATCCTCTCCTTCGATCCCGTGCGGCGGGTCATGTACATGCCTAACCGTCCCGGCAACGCCGCAGTCGCGATCGACACCACTACCAACACAATCCTCGGCAACGTCCCGATGCCCGCGGACTGCGTGAACGTCATCGGTCCCCGCGGGCCGTCCTGCCCCAGTGGGATCCAGGTCGCCCCGGATCTCCGCAAGCTGCTCGTCACTGATCGTGGGAGCCGGGTCTTCATCTACGATATCAGCGCGACGGCGACGCCCCAGACGCCGCTCGCCACTCTCATCCTGCCTAACGGCGCCAGCGGCGCCGACGAGCTGGAGTACGACCCGGTCAACCATCGCGCCTACGTGGCGAACGGGTCGGGGCACTTCCCGCCCCCGATCGGGACGCTCCAGGTGTCGGTCGCGGACGTAGCGGCCAACGTCATGCTCGGTGCGATCGTCATCCCGACCGTGTCCCTCGAGCAGCCGCGGTTCAACCCGGTGGATGGGATGGTCTACCAGGTGGACAGCGGCCGCAACCTGCTGCTGCGGATCGATCCGACGCAGGGGACGGTCGGGGCCGTCGTGGCCAGCTTCCCCATCCCGTGTCCGGTGAGCGGTCCCACTGGGCTCGACATCGACCCGCTGACCAACGTCGGGCTGGTGGGGTGCGGGGCCGGCGATCCCACGCCGATCCTGGACCTCGGCACGGGGAACGTCCTCCAGACTTTCCCCCAGCTCGGCGGCGAGGACGGCTTGTACTTCAACAACAACACACGGCGCTGGTACACCGGGAGTCAGAGCAACCCGAACCCCAACGTGGACGCCTGCCCCGTCGATACGACGACCGGGACGCGCCCGACCCCCGTGGTCGGGGTGTTCGCGGCCGGGACCGGGGGCAGCCGCACCGTGGGCCTGGTCGGGGGGCAGTGTTCGAGTGCCAACGCCCATAGTCTGGGCGTGGACCCGATTGGGAACCAGATCTACGTGCCCGGCCGGCAGTACCCGGCGAACGTGCCCGGCAATGTCGGCGTGCTGGTGTTCCACGACCCCACCCCCAGTCAGAACCCGGCGGGCCCGGCGAACGCAAACCTGGGCAGCAACGGCAGCGTGAGCAGCACGCCCGCGGGCACGGGCGCCAGTGTGCAAGCCAGCCTGACGGGCTTAAGCGGCAGCGGCCCCGTGCAACTGGTCGTGGAAACGACGGTGGGCAACGAGGTCGTGAACTGCAGTGGGAGCGGCACGACCGCGGTCTGCTTCGGCTCGACCAGCGGTGCGCCGCTGATTGGGGGACAGGTACTGGTGACCCGGAATGGCGCCATCGTCACGCGGGGCACCATCGCCGGCGGCGCCGCCGCACCGACGCCGACGCCCGTGACGCCGGTGCCGACGCTCACGCCGCTAACGCCCGCGCCAACGGCCACGGCGACACCCACGAATCAGTCGCCGACGGGCGCGACGGCGCTGGCCGCGCTGCAGCAGGGCGGCTTCACCGCCAATGGTGTACAGCCCTGTGCCGGGCTGCTCAACCCGACCAACCCGATCACGCCGTTCGGCGGCATCAACGGCATCGCTAACCAGGGCATTGGCACGGGCATCGGCTCGACCTGCCCGATCACCGGGCAGCTGACGGGTAGCGCGACCATCACGGGCAGCGCGACCTGGAACGTGACCGTGGCAGCGGCTCCGGCCGGTGCTCT
>JAJPHF010000174.1 GCA_021325365.1 Pseudomonadota bacterium | reverse complement strand
CCGCAACGCCGCCGGCCAGCGGATCGACTGGCGCTTCACCACGGCCGATGCCCGGATCAAGCTCAAGCATCTCTACCCAGCGTTTCAGGTGTGACGGAGTACTAGGTTGTCGGTTTTGATGGCCGCGAGCGCATTCGCGGCGAGCCGCCCGGAGGGGGAGTCCGAGCACGTGTTGCAGCTCGCGGACAAGTGGCTGGCATGGGTGCTTGCCGCGGAGAGCGCGGGAGAACCCAGGTAACTGTTTACCACGCGGTCTCAACCGTCGTGCTCCCGATTGTTCACCATGATGCCCCTACTCTGCCGCCAGCATCGTATACCGGTGGGGCCACATGGAGCGCTGGCGACGCTGCGCGGTCTGTGGGTACCAGGTCCCGCGCCTGGTGCGCGGCCGCTGCCCCGCGTGCTACGGATACTGGCAGCGCACGGGCCGCGAGCGGCCGCCTCACCTCTGGCACCGCGACTACATGGGGCGACGCTTCGAGACGCCGCAACCCTCGTAGCGCGCGACTCGCTGGCACGCGAGCGCCCGCCGTCGCCGGCTGCGTGCTGAGGGCGGCGGGGCGGGCGGCGTCTAGACAACAGGTGCTCGTTCGGTGAGTGTAGGCGACACTGTGGTCTCCAAGGAACGTCGTCGGGATACGGTGCTGCGCCTGGTAGTCCAGGCGCTTTAGCGCGCGGGGTACACGTTAGAGCACCGCCACTGTGTCGAGGAGGGCGGCGACGGGCTGCTCTTGCGTCGGGAGAGCCGTGCGGCCGCGGACTCCGCCGACGTGTTCGTGGTAGTGATCCATGATAGCGAGCAGCGCCGTGTGCAGGCGGCCCTGTATCGTATGGAAGCGGGGAGTGAGCTTCCGCAGCGGACCCGCGTTATCTCGCAGCTGTATCAACTGCATCATGTGGCGGCCTTCGCTCCCCTGGTGGCCGACCTCGCCGCGACGATCAGCAGCCGCGGCTGATCCTGTGGCGCTTTCTCGATGGCCTTCTCGGTGTCGAGCGCCGAGGGCGCCACTGCCCCTAAGCCGTCCTGGCATCCCTGAGGTGTTCTCGTGTGCAGGGGGTCGCCTGTGCTGCGCGCTCGGCGGACGTCGGCCGGTCTCCGTCGCATACCGCAGCATGCCGACCACATCTTGCAGGTATGGTCCCTATGCAACCCACATTGCAACAAGAAAGAGTCGCGTACCGCAGCATGCCGACCACATCTCGCAGGAGCCTGCTCCGGCCGCGGTGACCGGCGGGCCGCGGTATAGTGGGGGTCGGTTGGGGCGAGTCGTGCGCCAGGAGGCCTCTGGATGCGCCGCGAGCCGCCCTCCCGAGCCACCGCCGCCCTCGCGGCGCTCCAGCAAGCCGCGAGGGCCTACGCCGCCGCGAAGCGCCGGCTGGCGGCCGGCCCGCTAACCCAGCAGCAAGTGCAGCCGGCGCGCCTCGCCCTCGAAGCGGCGGCCGAGCGGTACGCCGCCACCGCGCCGCACTCACGACCCTCGCACCGCCGGCGGCTGCGGCTGGGGGCGGCGGGGCCTGGCCGGCGGCGCGCGCATCGTCTAAGATGGGCCAGCGCCACGCTCCGCCTGTGGAGGATCCCGATGGCTGAATTCCGCGCCGCGGCCGGGTGGCTGAGCCGTCGCACCGCCAGCGCTTATGCCTCCGACACGATGTTTTACCCGGGGCTCACGGTTCTGTTTGTGCTCGTCGCGGCCCTCGGGGCGTTCGTCGTCATCCTGCTCTTCGGCTCCGCTGCGCTGGTGCCCCCGGCCGACGCGACGCCCTACCTGTAAGCTGAGGCGGGCGTGCTCCCGTCTGGTTTGCATGATTAGGCGTGGGACGTTCATGGGGTGTCCCGGCGTGCGTGGGCATCTGCGCCACGGCGACGCGCACCTTCTCTATCAGCACTGCACGGCCCCGCGGGCCGATCCCCCGGGGCCGTGTAGCTCGCGCGGCGGGCCGGTTAGCTGAACGTCACCGTGGCAGTGCGGCAGAGGTTGACGCCGGAATCAACCGTGCTCGTGCCGTCGGCCGCGACAATCCGCAGATCGAAGAGACACGTCCCGCCCGCCTGCTCCTCCGTAAAGTGCAGGGTGAACGAGTTCCCCGGGCGAATCACGGCACTGCCGAGTTGATCCACGCCCCAGCGGTTGGAGGCGCTGGGCGACACGTACAGCTGCGTGATCACCGTCCCGCTGTGGTTGACCACACTAAAATCCCGCTGATCCGCAAAGGCACTATGGGGTGCCAGCAACGCCGTGCCGAGCGCGAGGGCAGCCAAGCCGGCGACCAGTGGCCGGCGCGCGGCGTGGTGAACGACCTGAGCGACCTCACGAGCCTGCATGGGGATCTCCTCCTCGCTGCTGTGCTGCGCCAGCCCCTCGGCTGGCGGGCTTATCGTCGCACGACAGGTCGGCAGCGACCGTGAACCCGGTCACATCGCGTGAGTGAATTACCTGACGGCGTAGCCGCCCGACCGCACGCGCGTAGAGGGGCTCCCCGCGGGCATGCGGCCCCCGAGCGCTAGACAGCAACACCCCCGGGGCGCGTTGAGTCGGACCGCGCAACTGCCCGCGTGGGACCCGCCTAGGGCGGCACGGGGCTGCCGCGATTCTACGGACCTTCTAGGCCACGCATGAGGTCCAGTGCTGTTGATGCGGCGGGGGATGCCCCAAAACAGCAGAGGGGCCCGAGACGGCTGGCACCGCTCGGGCCCGCAGGCAGAGGAGCGGTCGCACACCCCCGTGCCGGGGGCATTGTCGCGAGAGGCGTGGCTTTCGTCAATGGCACCACAGGCGAGGGCAGGTTAGCATCGGGTTACGGCCCCCGGAGGCTAGCGACACCGCCTCCGCGGCTTAGGCTGGGGGCAGGAGAGTGTTCTGCGCCAGCAGTCATCTCCCGCGCAGGCTCTCTTCAGACCCTACCGTGCCATGAAGTCGTATCGTGGAGGAGTAGCCCTCCGGCCCGCGGCGCGGCCACGGCCACCGGGCCGCGCCGCGCAGGACTGCCCGCATGCCCCGCCACACTGTGTCCCCTGTCTCGCCGGCCCCCCGTCGCATGTATCACACCTGCGGCCAGCTACCGTCACAACATCTCAAGCGAGGGCGCCGCGATGCCTGCTATGCCTACTGGTATCGGTGCGGCCGGGAGCGCGCGCCGCATCTGCGGCGCCGCAACTATAGCGGACTGAGCCGGGCCTAGCACGGATGAGGTAAGGCGCCGTCGCGCTCGCGGCGTTGCTCGCCGTGCTTGCCGACCAGCAGCTCCTCCTCTTCACCCCCGAGCCACTGGCGAGCTGCATGCCCTGCCTACTCGATGACTAGCAGACGGGCGGCGTGCCAGGCGCGTAGATATAGCAGGTGACAGGGAGCGGCGCCGGGACGACCGGCACCGGCACCGGGACCGGCACCGCGACGACCGGTGGGGCCACGACGGGCGGTGGGGCGACCACGACGGTGGTGAACCCACGCCCCCAGCCCCGGACGCCGTTCCAGACCGGCCCGCGCCCCCAGCCGCGGGCGCCGCCCCAGACTGGTCCGCGGCCCTGGGCGTGTACGGCGGGCGCGGTGACGGCGCTGAGCAGGATCAGACCACCCAAGATGCTCGCGAGTCGCGTTCGACGCATGGCCATCCTCCCAAGCCGCGGCAGAGGCGATGTTCCACACCGGATCAAACGGCCAGGCACGGGATTCGTTACGTCACAAGACGAGGTCACAGAGAATGCGAGAATCTCAGCGGCCTGCTGTTTTGGACCGTCACGGCCTGCCTCTACACGGTCTTGCTCGACTGCCACCGCGAGCGCGCCACGCCCCTCGACGTCTGCTATGGTGCGCGCCCACTCTACGACGCCGCGGTGCCGCGGCGAATCTACGCGGCGTGCCGGGCTGAGCTAGTGGCCGCCAATGAGGCGGTGCCGCGCGATCTGGAGGCGGTGGCACGGCGCGAGGTGCAGCCGTAGCCGGCCGCCGTGCGGCATCCCTTAATGGAGCAGCAGGGTAATGGCCACCCAGATGCTCGCTCCCAGCCCCGCGCTCAGCAGCCCGAGCAGCACGAGGAGCGGCAGACAGCAGAAGGTACAGCCGTCTCGTCGCACAACGATAGATGGTTTTTGCATGCGGCGCTCTCTCCGCGCCCGGTCCCGCCACGTTCCCCGTCACGGTCCGGCCGACCGTTGGCTTGGGCCTGGCTATAGCACAAGCCGTGCCGCCTATCGCTAGCGAACCGCCCAGAGGCCGGCTCAACCGCATCGCAACCGCGGCCCCACGTTCTTACACCGGCCGTGCGGGATATTGAGCGTGCAGTCGAGTTCCGGTTTTACCCCTTTACCGGACCCGGCTGGAGCGCCGTCACCAATGCAGTGGCGGCGCTTCTTTGCGTCTGCGGCCGCTGGCGCGGGCCATCCCCGCAGCAACTAGACAGCCTATGGCACAGTGTCCGCGCTACCTCACAGCACGCGCCAGCCGCGCTCGCGGGCGCGCTCCAGCAGCTCCTCGCGCTCGGCCGCTTTCATGGCCGCGTAGTCGATGCCGAGCAGGGTCCAGACGGTGGCCACGTGCGCCTCATCGCGGGCTACCTGCCTAAGGTGCAGCCCAAATTCCCGAGTGGTCGGGATCGGATAGCCGCAGGTTGGGCAATACTCAACGTCAGGCATCGCTACCCATCTCCCGGCCGCGGCGGCGTTCCTCTCGGACCGCCCGCCGTGGCGTATATGGCGGCGCGAGACGGCCATCGAATTGAGGGCGACGAGAGCCCCCGGGGTTGTTGCCCCGGGGGCTCTTTGGGGGGGGCGACGATCGGCTAGTCTACCGCCTTGGGCGGCGGCCGCGCCAGCCGACAACCGCGCCGAGCCCGGCCAGCCCTGCGGCCAGCAGCCCCAAGCTGTCCGCCTCCGGGATCACGGGAACCTCGGGGAAGGCCCCGCGCGCCGGTGCGGCTGCACCCGTCGGCGCCGGCGGAGGCGGCGGTAGCAGCGGCGGAGGCGGCGGCGGGATGAACTCCAGCGGCGGCGGCGGCAGGACAGGCAGGTTCGGCAGGATAACGGGCGGGCGAACGTTGGTCGCCGGGCCCACCTG
>JAJPHF010000164.1 GCA_021325365.1 Pseudomonadota bacterium | reverse complement strand
TCCCGCCCGTTCTCGGCTTCCACCACCGTGTATCCGTGGTCCGCCAGCATGCGCCCGCAGCGCATCCGCATGAACGCCGCGTCGTCCGCGATCAAGATCGTCGCCATGGCTTTCCGCTCCCTATCGTGCTCTCGTGTGCGCTGTGGGCCGCCATCCTGGTTCACCCCTTGAGCGCGGGCGTCCCGCCCGCCGGGGCCTGGTCAGCGAGCGGCAAGGGCGTGCGGCTCCGCTCGCAGCCGTCGCGGAGCACACTCCGCAGCCGCTCCGTGCGCTGGGTCAGGAGCTGCGCCGCCAGCGCCAGGTCCCCTTCCAGCGCGTGGCGTTCGACCGAGCCCGCCGGTTGCAGCGGCAGTAGCTCCGCGGCGCCGACGACCATCGCCACTGCCTGCGTCAGCTCGTGCAGGACGCTCCGGGCGTGCCGCACCCGCTGCTCCAGGCTGTTGGTCATACCGTCATCCCACGCGTCCCGCATTGCGCCTCCACCTTGATCATCGGCGCTTCGCCCCGCTCGTCCAGTGCGCCGCGGCGCCGGGGCCGCCACGACGGCCCGGGGGCGCGGGCAAGCGGCGCCGGGACCACCCGCGAGGGGCGTGGCCGTCTCGCCCGCCGGACCGGCGCGGCCTGCGCCGGCGCGGCGGCCGGGCCGCCCACGCTCCCAGGCGGGCCAGCCCGGCTAGGCCGCGAGCCGCGCGCGGGGCTCGTCGGCGTCGGCCGCGATCGCCCGCGGCCCGCTCGCGCCGCCCACCTCCAGGCGGAACTGAGCGACGAGCGCCCGTAGCTGCTCGGCGGTGGCGGCCAGCTCGTCGGCCTGGGCGCTCATCTCCTCGACTTGCGCGCTCATCTCCTCGGCCGAGGCGGAGACTTCTTCGGTCGCGGCCGAGTTCTCCTCGGCCACCGCGGCGATCGCGCCGACGGCACGCCCGACCCCCTCGGCCGAGGCCGCCATCTGCTCGGTCGCCGCCGTCGCCTCCTCGACCACCGCCGAGATGCTCGCCATCGCCTCATTCACCTCGCGGCTGCGCGCCGCCATCTCCTGCGCCGCGCCCGCAATGGCCGTCACCTGCGCCACCGTCTGCTCCGCCGCCTCGAGGATCGCCCCGAGCGCCTGGCCGGCCCGGTCCGCCTGCGCCGCGCCCGCCTGCACCTGCGCGGCCCCCTGGGCCATCGCCTGCACGGCGTCGCGGGTGCCGCCCTGCACCGCGCGGATCAGCTCGCCGATGGCCTTGGTCTCGCGCTGGGAGCGCTCGGCCAGCTTGCGTACCTCGTCGGCTACCACCGCGAAGCCCTTGCCGTGCTCGCCGGCGCGGGCCGCCTCGATGGCGGCGTTGAGGGCGAGCAGGTTCGTCTGTTCGGCGATGTCGTCGATCGTCTCCACGACCTGCCCGATCCGCTCGCCCAGCTGGCCCAGCTCCTCCACCTTGTCGGTCGCCGCGGTGACGACCGTCTGGATCTGGGCCATCCCCGCGACGGTCTCTTGCACGGCGCGGGCGCCCTGCTCGGCGGATGCCCGGGTCTGCTCGCTTGCGGCCGCCACGCGCTGGGCGTTCGCCGCCACCTGCTCCACACCGGCCGCCATCTGCACGGTCGTCGCGCTCGCGCCGGCCACCGCCTGCGCCTGCTCTTGCGCGCCCCGCGCCACCTGGTCGATCGCCTGGAGCAGTTGCTCCACCGACTCATTGCTCGTCTGGGCGCTCGTGGACTGCTCCTGGGCGCCGCGCGCCACCTGCTGCACCGCCGTGGTCACCTGCTGCACAGCGCCGCTCGTCTGGCCCGCCGCCGCGCCCAGCTGCTGGCTCGTGCCCGCCAGCCCTTCGGCCGAATGTTGCACCTGGCCCACCAGCCCGCGCAGGTTCGTCACCATGTCGCGGAACGCCACGCCCAGCACGTCCCGCTCGGACTTGGGCGTGACCTGCCGCGTCAGGTCGCCCCCGGCCACCGCCGTCGCGACCCCCGCGATCTCCTGTTGGTACGCGATCATGCGCCCGAACGCCGCCGCCATGTCGCCGATCTCGTCCCGCGAGCGCACGTCCACCCGCTGGTCCAGATCGCCCTCCGCGAGCCCGTTCGCCGCCTTCGTCACCTGACCCAGCCCGCGCGCGATGCCGCGCGACAGCCACCAGCCCAGCCCGACGCCGAGCGCGAGCGCGACGAGAATGGCGCCGACGACCAGCTTCGCGGCCGCGTCGCCCGCGTCTTGCGCGGCCTTGCCGTAGGCGCTGGCCTGCTCCTTCTTGCGGTTCACGAGGTTCTGGATCGCCGTGTCGAAAGCCTGCGTGGCGTTGACGTTCTCGGGGCTCAGCAGGATCGTCAAGGCCCCGTCGTTGTCGCCGGCCAGCGCCAACCGCTCCATCTGCTGCTCGAAGGGCTGCCAGGCGGCGTAGGAGTCGCGGACCGCCGCCAGCAGCGCCTGCCCTTCCGTGGTCTGGAACTTCGGCGTGAGAGCGTCCATGTTGTCCTGGAAGCGCTTCTCGGCGGCGTCGAAGTCGGCCTTCGCCTTCGCGTTCGCCTCGCCGCCCGACACCAGCATCATTTGCCGCAGCTCGCGCTGCATCGTGCGCACGGCCACCTGCGCCGCCCGCGCCCCCTCCACCGCCACCAACTGGTTCTCGACGACCACGTCCACCGCGTCGTTGGCCTCGTTGACCTTGACCAGCCCAAAGACGCCGATCCCGCTGAGCAGGAGCAGCAATACGCCGAATCCTGCCAGCAGCTTGGTGCGAATCCCGATTCTCATGCCTCTCCCTTCCTCTCCACCCGTTCTGGGCCGCCCCGCGGTACCTGCCTGCGCCCGGTGGCTCGCGCGCTCTCCGTGCGCCAACGCGGCGCCGTCCGAGTGAGTTATCGACCGAGTGAAGGAATCGTGAAGAGGCCATCCCGCCCGTCTCGCCATGGACGTGCAGTGCAGGACGAACATCCTTGAGAGGAAGTACCAATCGGCGTGGCACAGGGGTGCGCGTGACAAGGCGCGGAGGCGTAATCGGAGGGTATGGGGGTGGAGGGCCGCCCCGCCGGCCGGGGGCCGCTCAGGCTGCACTGAGCAGGTAGCGGAGGTCTTGGAGACGGTAGGGCTTGCCGATGACCGCGCCCACGCCGCGCGCGCGGGCCTCGTCGGGCTCGATCTGCGCGCCCCAGCCCGTGGCCAGGGCGAAGCGCACGTCGGGGAACTCGGCGCGCACGCGGTGCGCCAGGTCCCAGCCGTTCATGCCCTCGCCCATCCCCACGTCGGAGATGACCAGGTCGAAGCTCTCGGCGCACATCCGCCGCAGCGCCTCCTCGCCCGAGGTCACCACCACGGCGGTGTGGCCGTCCACGGCGAGCATGCGCGCCGCCATCCGGCCCAGCATGGCCTCGTCGTCCACGACCAGCACGTGCAGCGGCCGCGCCCCCTCGGGGGCGACGCCCGCGGGGGCGGCCGCTGGCCCGCCGCCCGCCCAGGGGAAAGCCAGGCGAAACGTCGTGCCCCGCCCGGGCGCCGACTCCAGCGTGACCTGCCCACCGTGGCGCTCCACGATGTCGCGGGCGACTGCCAGGCCAAGACCGGTGCCGCGCTCCCCTTTCGTACTGAAGAACGGCTCGAAGACCCGGGGCTGGATCTCCGGGCTGATGCCGATGCCCGAATCGGCGACCTCGACGTGCGTCAGCGGGCCGCGCCGCCAGGCCGCCAGGCGGATGGTCCCACCGTGCGGCAGGGCGTCCACGGCGTTGAACACCAGGGAGATGAACAGCTCGCGCAGGCATTCGGGCCAGCCTTCCACCGTGGCGTCGGGGTCGGCCTCGACGTGCAAGCTGATCCTGCGCCCTTGGGCCTGGGCCGCGTCGCGCCAGCGGGGCGCCGTCAGCCGCGCCACCTCGCGCAACACGTCGCCCACCGCGAGCCGCTGGCGCGGCCCGTCCTGGCGCGGCCGCACGAAGGCGAGCAGGCGCTTTACCGTCTCCGCGCCGTCCAGCGCGGCCTGGGCCATGACCTGCACGGCCTCCTGGACGCTCGCCCAATCGGGCTGGTCGCGGCCCAGCGCTCGCAGCGCCAGCTCCCCGTGCCCCGCGACCAGCCCAAGGTACTGGTTGAGATCGTGGGCGACGCCGCTCGCCATCTGGCCGAGCGCCCTAAGCTTCTCGGTGTGCGCGTACGCCTGAAGCTGCCTCTCGGCCTCCCGCCGCACGGTCACGTCCACGAAGCTGACCACGAGGCGTGCCGTGGGCTCCCCCGCGTTGTCCACGGGCACCGCGTCGAGCTGCAGCCACCGCTGCGCGCCGTCGCCCCGCTGGTAGCCGACGACGCAGTCCCGCACCGCGCGGCCGGTTCGCCGCGCCCGCGCCACGGGATGCTGCTCGGGCGCCAAGGCCGCGCCGTCCTCGCCGGCCAGCGTCAGGACGGCCTCGAGGGGTTCGCCCCGCGGCGCTGCCGCGTCCAGCCCGAGCAGGCGTGCCGCGGGCTCGTTGCTGCGCGCGATGCGTCCCTCCTCGTCGGTCACGACCACGCCGCAAGTCACCGCCTGGCAGAGCGCCCACGCGCGCTCCCCGGCGAGGTCCACGTCGGCAGCGCGCTCCCCGCCGGCCTGCCCGGCCGTGGCGGCGGGCGCCGCCGCGCGCTCGCGCGGGCCCGGGGCCGCGTCGGGCGCGATGAGGGCGGCCCCCGGCGGCAGCGAGGCGAGGTTGGCGGGCGCGATCAGAGCGGCGAGGAGGTGTAGGAAGCGAGTGTGCTCCGCCTCGTAGTAGTAGGCCCCGTGGGTCCGCACGACCAGCACGCCGGCCGCGCCCCCCCCGGCCAGCAGGGGCACGGCAGCCAGCGTCTGCGTCGGCGGCGCGGACGGCCAGAGCGCCGCGCCGTCCGTGCCGCCGTGGCCCTCGACGATCATCGTTCGCCGCCAATGAAAGGCCAGGGCGGCCGGCCCGGCGTCGAGCTCGAGCGTGAGGCCGTTCGCAACCTCGCTCGGGTCGGTGCTCGCCACACAGACCAGCCGCGCCGCCTCCGGACGCCACCCGCAGATCGCCGCCGCGTCCACGCCCAGACACTCCCGGGCGACCTCGACGGCGAGCCGCACCACGGCCGTGGGGTCGGGGCCGCGCGTGGTCGCCGTCGCGATGGCGTGCAGGGCGGCCAGCGCCCGCGCCGGGGTCAGGGCGGCCGGGCACGGGGCCGAGCCGGGCGGGAAGGGACGCTCGGCGGGCGGCACCGCCGCAGGGGCGGACCGCGCCGCGGCCTGCTCTCCCGACGCGGGCGCGTCCTCGTGACCTTGCCCTGCTGCGCTCATCGCCACGGCTCTCCCCCCGTCGGGCGGGAGGGCCTCCCGCCCGACGGCAGCAGCTATCCCTTGATCGCGAGCTGCGCTTCGACCGTCCCCAGCGGCGCCACCAGCGGCACGACCAGCCGCTGGATGCCCGCCATCGACACGCGCCGTCCCGGACCGACGAGCAGCGCGGGCGGCGCAATGTTGGCCACGATGCCCTGCTCGGCGAGCAGCGTCGCGGCCCGCCCCGTGATCACGTTGCCTAGCTCGCCGATCCCGGACAGCGCCAGGTCGCTTAGCTCTTCCACCGGCGCGCCCATGAGCTGCGCCACGATGCTCAGCGCGGTCTCGCGGCTCATCGCGTAGATCGCGAGCCCCGTCACCGCGCCGGTGATCCCGACGAGCGCCGTCACATCCTGCGTCGTGTGGCTTCCCGCCTCCCGCCGCAGCGGACCGCGTTCGACGCTCACGCCCAGCTCCGCCTCCAGCACCTCGCGCGCGCCGGTCAGGAACGGCTCCAGGTGCTCCGCCCCCGGCACCCCCCGCAGGGGCACCTGCAACGCTTGCTCCAGCTCGGGCGCCAACACAGCCTCGATCATCGCTCGCTTCCCTCCTCCGGCGTGGGCCGCCTCCCCCGCGTCCCGCGCCGGTCCCCTCTAACGCCTCCTGCCTGTTCGCAATCTTGGTTGCGGCCGCGCCGGGCCGGTCGGGCCGCGCGCGGGCCGCTCAGCGCCCGGCCCCTCGCGCCGGGCCGCGCAGTCCGTCCGCGAGCCGCGTTAGCGCAGCATCTTCTGGACGGCAGCCAGCACGCGCTCCGGCTGGAACGGCTTGACCACGAAGTCCTTCGCCCCCGCCTGCACCGCTTCCAGCACCACGTGCTGC
>JAJPHF010000183.1 GCA_021325365.1 Pseudomonadota bacterium | reverse complement strand
CTGGGCAACCTGCTGGCCGACGGGCCGAAGGAGCTGGCCGCGGCGCTGGGCGGCGACGCGCCGCGGTGGGTCGTCCACACGAAGGGGGGCACGCCGGCGCAGCACGAGTGGCGGCCGCTGATCGGGAACATGCTGCGCGAGCTGGTGGCGAGCGGCGGCATGAAGCCGCAGGGCGGCGGCAGCGAGGAGCCGCCGCCCGACCTGCGCTACCGCGAGACCTGGGGGCCGCTCGACCCGCGCCAGCCGGACGGCTGGGCGTGGTCGCACATCCTCAGCGAGCAGTATCGTCAGGCGTGCGGGCTGATGGGAGCGTGCTGGTTCGCGCTCAACCCGTCGGCGCCGCAGGGGCTGATCTCGATGGTGGACGCCCTAAACGCGACCACGGGGTGGGACGTGTCACTCGACGAGATGCTGGACACGGGCCACCGCAGCATGCTGCTACAGAGCCTCTTCGGGACGCAGCGCGGCTGGCGGGCGGAGGAGGACTACACCGACGTGGGGCCGCGCTTCCTGGAGCCGATCCCCGACGGCCCGTACGCGGGCTTCACGATCGCGCGGTGGCTGCCCGACCTGATCCACGAATACTACCGGCTGACGGGGCGCCACGAGCGCAGCGGCCGCCCCTACCGCGCCACCCTCGCCCACCTGGGCCTGGAGGCGTTCGCCCCGTGGGCCGAGCGGGACTAAGCCGCCCGCCTGGCCCTTGATCGCGCGGGCTTGGCCGTGCCGGACCAGCACACCAGCCTGGAGAGCCAGCAGCGGACACCGCCGGCCCGGAGCGGTGTTTGCGGCTGGCATGAATTCTGCTGCAGGGCTGTGTCGATTTGCCGCGGGGCGACGGGGGGCCGGCCCGGCGGCGGCGAGACCGTGAAGACGAGAGGAGTCAAGAATGTTCTGGTGGCCTTGGTTCTCCTGGGTGCCCGGGTTCTTCTACAACATCTTCTGGTGGTTGTGGTAACGGGACCCGCGCCGCGCGCCGCGCACCTCCGCGCGGCGCATCAGCCGAGATAATCGGTGTGCCGTGATCAGCGGGCGGCGCGCCGCCCGCTGATTCTTTCCCCTCCGTCTGGTCGCCAACACGTGGACACGAGCACTGCCACCACCGGCGCGTCGCGCTGGGGTCTGGAGCAGTCCATAGTGCGCTGTCCTTCCTGTCAGGAAGAGAATCCGCCCGCCGCCAAGTTCTGCCTGGCGTGCGGCGTCCGCCTGCGCCACGTGTGCGCGCGGTGCGGGACGGACCTGCCGGCGCACGCCCGCTTCTGTTTCGAGTGCGGGCTGCCCATCACGCCGGACGGCGCGGCGCCCGCGCCGAGCGCGCCGGTGGCCCCGACCGTCGCGCCCGGGGAGGCGCCGGCTGGGCCGGCGGCGGGGCAGATCGTTCTGGAGCGGGCCGACGTGGTCCACGCGCTCTACGAGCAGGGGCGGGACGCCCTGCGTCGCGGCGACCGGGCAGCAGCCGCGGCGGCGCTGACCGCCGTGGTCGAAGAGGCGCCGAACGCCTATCCGGACGCCTATCGCTACCGCGCGGAGGCGCTGCGGGGCCGCCCGGGCGGCGCGGCGGCCCCGCTGGAGTGGTCGCGGGCCACGAGCCACGCCGCGGAGGTCGGGGGCAGCCGGGTCGGCCGTCTGGTTGGCCGGGGCCTGGGTCCGTGGTCGTCGTGGGCACAGGCGGTGGGACAGAGCGCCCTCCAGCGGGTGCCGGGCCTGCGCGCGGTCCCCGCTGCCGCGGCGGGGTGGCTAGGGCCGGCGCGGCCGGCGCTCGCGGCGGCCGCCAACCGGCAGGCCTTCCCCACCTGGGCGCTCATCTTCGCGATCATCCTGCTCATGGCGATGCTCGTCGTGCGCCGCGGCGGCACGGTGGCGCCGCGGGCGGTGGACGCGGAGGCCTTGACGCCCGTGCCGACGCTGGAGAGCGACGCGGACCTGCTCGCGCGCTGCCAGGGGGCGGTAGACGCCAAGAGCTGGGACGACGCGATCAAGGCCTGCCGGATCATGCACGCGCGCGACCCCGACCACGCGGGCCTGGCGGACGCGCTGGCCGCCGCCTACGTGGGCCGCGGCGAGCAGCGCCTGGCGGCCGCGGACACGCTCGGGCAGGCGGCGACCGACTTCCAGCAGGCGTTGACCTATCAGCCCGATTCGAGCGCCGCGCAGACCGACGCGCAGCGGCTGGCGGCGTACCAGGCCGGGGAGAAAGCGATGGTCGTGGGCGACTGGCCGACGGCCGTCTCGCAGTTCAGCGCCGTCTACGCCCAGGCGCCCGACTACCTGGACAGCCTGGGGGCACGCAGCCTGAAGGGCCGCCTGTTCGCCGCCTGGCTCGCCTGGGGGCAGTCCGCGCTGAACGCCGACGCGGCGCCGGATGCGGCCGAGCGCTGCCGCCAGGCGCTGGCGCTGGTGCCCGACGACGCGGACGCGCAGCACTGCGTCGCGACCGCCGAGAGCGCCATCGCCGCCGCGGCGGCGGGCACCGCCGGCGAATGAGTGGCGCCTGGTGCCAGCAGCCGTGGAAGCGTTGACGCCATGATTCTGAAGAAGGCATGGGGCGACCTACGCGCCCGCAAGCTGCGAACCGGTCTGGTGGTCTTCAGCGTGGCCGTGGCCGTGTTCGGGGTAAGCGCGATCATCTTGCTGGGCGAGCAGTTCGCGCAGAGCGCGACCGAGAAGTACGCGGCCTCCAACCCGCCCGACCTGACGGTGGACACGACGCCGTTCGGCGCGGCGCCCCGCGCCGACCTGGCGGCGCTGCCCAACGTCCGGACCGTCGAGGGGCGGGTGGTGGGCAGCACGCGGTGGAAGGCCCCGGGCAACGACCGCGACGAGAACCTGGCCATCCAGGGCATTGCCGACTTCCAGAACCCCGACACCCTTGACCGGGTGCGAATCGTGCAGGGGGCGGCGCCCGGCCGCGGCGAGATACTGTTCGAGCAAGCCTCGCGCCGGAAGTACGACCTGAGCATCGGCCAGCAGGTCACGCTCGTCGGCAGCGACGGCGCGGAGCGCACCTACACGATCGTCGGCTTCGGCGAGAATCCCAACGTCGCCGCGGCGCCGGTGGTGGGCTTCGCCGCGGCCTGGCTGACCCGCGACGACGCCCTGGCCCAGCTCAAGCTAGACGGCGACAACCGCGTGCTGGTCGCGATGCGCAACAACAGCACGGCCGCGTGGCGGGAATACACGCAGACGCGGGTCCGCGAGACCCTGGAGGGCGACGAGGTCACGGTGCTGGCGAGCCAGGTGCAGGACCCCGCGCAGGTGCCCGGCCACGACGTGCTGGCGGCGCTACGCACGATCCTGCTGGCGTTCGGGCTGTTTGGCGCCTTCGCCAGCGGCCTGCTGGTAATCAACACGGTCGCCACGATCGTGCTGGAGCAGCGGCCGCAGATCGGCACGATGAAGGCGATCGGGGGCACGACCCAGCAGGTCATGCTCGTGTACCTGGCGCTGGCGCTGCTCTACGGCGTGCTCGGCACGAGCCTGGGCCTCGTCGCGGGCATCGGCCTGGCGATCTGGGCGCAGGGCGCGCAGGCCGCAGCGCTGGGCGAGCCGCCGGCCGCCATCACGGTGAGCCCTGGGGCGATCGGCCTGGCGGCGGCGATCGGCCTCGGCACCTGTCTGGTGGCCGGTTTCGTCCCCAGCTGGCTCGGCGCGCGGGTGACCGTCCGCGAGGCGCTCATTTCGTACGGACTATCCGCGCGCTTCGGCCGCGGGCCGTGGGACCGCCTGGTGCTGCGGCTGCACGCGCTCCCCCCGGCCGCGCTGCTCGCCACACGCAACGTGTTCCGGCAGCCGTACCGCGCCTGGTTCACGCTGCTCGGGCTCACGGTGACCACTGCGCTGCTCCTGGCCGTGTTGGCGGCGCTGACGGCGCTATCGCTGACCCTGCGCACGACGCGCGAGGCGCTGCGCGCCGACGTGATGCTGGGCTTCGACAGCCCGGCCGAACGCGGCGCGATCGACACGGCGCTCGCCAACACGGCGGGCATCGACCAGCGCGAGCTGTGGCTCGTCACGTCGGCCAAGGTCGACGACAAGACGGTGAACGTGACCGGGCTGCCCTCGGACACGACGATCTTCGCGACCAGCACCGTGCGCGAGGGCGGGAAATGGCTGGACGGCGGCGCGACGGACCAGGCGGTGATCACCGACCGACTGGCCCAGCGGCACGACCTGGGCGTGGGCGGCACGCTAACGCTGGCGAACGGCAATCACCCCGCGCAACACTGGACCGTGGTGGGCATCGTGCCGGGCGCGGGCGCGGACGCGTTCGCGCCGGAGGGCGCCGTGTACGCGCCCTACGAGGCGGTGCGGACGCTCGCGGACTATCCCGAGAACCGCGGCAACCAGCTCTACGTGCGGCTCGCGGACGAGAGCCGGGCCAACGTCGACGCGCAGGCGCGCACGCTCAGCGACACGCTGGCCAACGCGGGACTGGGCAACGCGCCGGTGAAGATCTACGAGCAGCAGGAGAACACGCAGCGGATCTTCGTCGGCTTCGCGCTGCTCTTCTCGCTGGTCGTCCTGGTGGTGGCGCTGGTGGCCGGGCTGGGCCTGTTCGGCACGCTGGCGATGAACGTGCTGGAGCGGCGCCGCGAGATCGGCGTCTTGCGCTCGGTGGGGGCGCCCAATCGCACCCTCGTGGGGACCTTCCTGCTGGAAGGCCTGCTACTGGGGCTGTTCGGCTGGGGCCTGGGCGTGGCGCTCGGGGCGCCGGCCAGCAGGCTGCTGGTGGGCTTCCTGAGCGACAAGCTGATCCCGCTCCAGTACGCGTTCCCGGCCACGGGCGTGCGCGGCACCCTGCTGGCGACGCTCGCGATCGCGCTCGCCGCGAGTCTGGGCCCGGCGCTGCTCGCGTCGCGGGTCCGCATCGCGGAGATACTGCGCTACGCCTGAGCGCCTGGCGCGGGCGAGCGGGCCGTTTGACGTAATGGCACGGACGCGCGGGGCCGGTGAACAAGCTCGGGCTGGCGCGTGCCGCGAAAAGGAGCGCTGCATGACATCGCGCGATGGGAGCCCTGCCGTGATCCAGGCGACGCCGCCCGCGGAGCACGGCGCGGCCGGGGGCCACGACGAGCTGCGGCTGGCCGACGCGCGCCGCTTGCCCCTCGCGGGCGACGCGCTGACCATCGGGCGAGCGCCCACGAACGACATCGTCGTCGACGACCCGTTGATCGCGGACTGCCACGCGCGGCTCGAGCGCTTCCCGACGGGCTGGGTACTCATCAACCTGGCGGGCGCCGACCGGACGGCCGTCAACGACCAGTGGGTGACGCGCCCGACGTTTCTCGCCCCCGGCGACACGATTCGGCTGGGGCGCCTGCTGGTGACCTTCCGCGCGGGCGGCCTCGGCGGCAGCCTCGCCCCGACGAGCCCCGGCGGCGCCGCGCCCGCGGGGCAACGCGGTCGGGCGCGGGCGCGGCCGGGCACGCCGCTCATCTGGCTGCGCGACGTGGTCAAGACATACCCGACGACCGCCGGGCCGCTCCCCGTGCTCCGCGGGGTCAGCCTGACCGTCCAGGCGGGGGAGTTCGTCGCGATCGTCGGGCCGTCGGGGTCGGGCAAGTCGACGCTGCTCAACATCATCACGGGGATCGACCGGCCCGACGCGGGCGAGGTGATCGTGGACGACCAGAATCTCCGCGAGATCAGCCCGAACGCGCTGGTCAGCTGGCGGGGCCGCACGATTGGCATCGTGTTTCAGTTCTTCCAGCTGCTGCCGACGCTGACGGTCGCCGAGAACGTGCGGCTGCCGATGGCCTTCTGCCACACTTACCGTGGCGCCGCGCAGCGCGCGCGGGCCATGGAGGTGCTCGCGCAGGTGGGCATGGCGCACCTGGCGGACCGGCTGCCCAACGCGCTGTCGGGCGGAGAGCAGCAGCGCGTGGCCATCGCGCGCGCGCTGGCCAACGACCCGGCGGTGCTGGTGGCCGACGAGCCGACGGGCAACCTGGACGAGCAGACCGGCCGCCAGATCTTCGAGCTGTTCCGCGCGCTCGTCGCCGCCGGCACGACCGTGCTGATGGTCACCCACGATCCCGCGCTAGCGCGGCAAGCGTCGCGGCGGATCGCGATGCGCGACGGCAGCATCGTGGACGCCCTGTAAGGCGGGGCAGCAGACTGGCCCGAGGAGGGACGTGATGGGACGATGGATCGGTGTGGCGCTCGTGGCGCTCACACTCGCCCCGCTAGCCTGGCCGGCGCTCGGCCACGCGCAGCAAGCCGACGCCACCAGCGTCCTGGCCGCCTCGGCGTTGACGGAGGCGGACCTGCCGGCGGGGCTGACGCTCGTCCCGGACCGCAGCGGCCCGCGGCCCAGCGAGCAGGGCACGCCGACGTACCTGGCGACGTTCATCGGCAACGGCACGGGCGACCCGCCGATCATGGGCATCGTGAACGTCCTCAGCGAGGACCCGGACACGAGCACGAGCGTCGACCGGCTCGCCGAGCGCTTCCGCACGGGCCTGGGCGGCAATCCCGTCGACCTCGCCGTGCCGCCGCTGGGGGACGCGAGCCGGGCATTCACGGTGACCAACCAAGCGATGGGCGGCGCGATTAGCGTGAGCACGGCGTTCGTCGCGCTGCGCCGCCGGGATGTGGTGACGGCCGTGGCAGTCACGTCCTTGGGCGCGGCGCCGCAGAGCGACCTGGCGGTGCGCCTGGCTCAGAGCCTGGACGGCCGGCTGGCCGCGGCTCTCCAATCGGGCGCCTAAGCTGCCGGCCCAGAGATAGTGGGTCTGTTTGGCTTCGCCAAACAGACCCACTATTATCTTATCTCTGGCCGAGTGCTTAGCGCCGACGCCAGAGTCCATCCCCTGTCTGGCATGTTATCGGTCGCGGAATCTATTGTAAGTCCGGCGACCGCGAGTTACGGTCCTATTACTATTGTTTGCGCCCGGCGAGTAGACGGGAGGACCCTATGACTCGCTCATACTCTCGGTGGTTGCGCATCCTGGCTCTGGTGGTCACGCTCAGCGCCACCGCGCCCCCGCTCGCGTTCGCACAGTGCTCGGGGGCAGGGCGGCGCTGTTCAGGGAATGGGGCCGCCCCGGCGCACACGGAAACCGCCGGGGGCGCCTATCGCCGCGGGCAAGGCGAGGGCGCGGCTGAGCGGAGCGCCCCGGCCGCCGCGCCGCAACGTCGGGAGCGCACGGTCACGACGGCCGAGCCGGCCCCCGCGGCACCCGCCCAACAACGCCACCGCGAGCCTGCCGCGCCGGCGGCCGAGCCGCCGCGGCAACGAGGCCCCGAGACGACCGCGGCGCCTAGCCCGCCGCCTCCGGCCGACCCGGCGCCGCGGCACCACACGGTAACCGCGGGGGCCAACCCGGCGCCGGCGGCGGATCCGCCGCCCCACCACAACCAGGCGGCGGAGCCAGCGCCGAGCCCCGCGCCGGCGGCCGACCCACCGCCGCGCCATCGCACGACGACGGCCACGACGCCGGGGGCCGCACCGGCGGCCGATCCGGGGCCGCGCCACCAGACCGC
The DNA here is from genome assembly GCA_021325365.1 of Pseudomonadota bacterium. The sequence continues at coordinate 43,709 of JAJPHF010000183.1, read as the reverse complement.
GGCGGGGCCAGCGCCGAACGTCGCGCCGGCGGCCGACCCACCGCCCAACCGACGCGGCAACGCTGTCGCGGCCGATCCCGCGCCGCACCATGGCGATGCGGCCGGGGACCCGGGTTGGCGCTACCGCCCGGCCGAGGCCCATACGCCGCGGCGCAACATCTCGTGGGTGACCTCGTCGCTGAACGCGCCGTTCGTAACGGCGCCCGTGAACGGCTTCCCGGCGCCGTCGCTGGTGCGGGTACCCCACCCGCCGATCGTGATCGCGCCGATCAACGGAGCGCCGCTCCCCGTGGTAGTGCCGGCGCCGTTCGTCCCGCTGCTGCCGCAGTTCGCGCTGCCGCCCCCGCCGCCGCTCGCGGTGGTGGTGCCCCAGCCGGTCGTTCAGCTCGTGCCGGTGTTCGTGCCGCCGCCCGTCGTGGCCCAGCCGCAGGTCGTGCCCTGCCTGGTCGACGTGCCCACGCCGCTGCCCGCCCCGGTCCCGATCATCGTGCCCGAAGCCGTGCCGGGCCTGTGCCTGACGCTGGTGCCCGTCATCGTGCCGCCGGGGCCCCCGCCGTTCGCGGCGCTCCAGGGCGCGATCTTGCCCGCAGTAGGCCAGGTCCTCCCGCCGGAGCAGTTCCAGAGCACGCCGCTCCAGCTGATGCCGCTACAGGACAACCAGTACGCGCTGGTCCACCCGCTGCTGTTCTGCGGCGCGGACGAAGAGGAGCACTGCGACGACCTGGCCGACCAGATGGCCGCGGTCGCCCCGGGGTTCGGGACGACGGTCATGGACGGCCCCGATGGCTATGGGGTCTACCTGACCTACGACGCGAGCTGAGGCCGCACGGCCGCAGCTCGCGTCGGCCGGCGCGCGGGGCACGGCCCGCGACAGACCGACGCCGCGGGCGCCGACACCGGGAGAAGGAGCGGGCGCGCAGATGCGCGCCCGCTCCTTCCCGGTCCGGGCTCGCTCAGAAGAGTCTTAGAGGGGCGGGGCGCCGTCCGCTCCGCGCACCTTCCCGGTACGCCGGTTGCATCGCCCTCACCCGCCCGGCCCCGGCCCGTGCGCCAGGGTGCGCCCCGGCGGCTCGCCGGCCGCGCCCGCCAGCGCCTCGCGGCGCCGTGCCCGGACGCAATCACCTGATGCGTGAGGTAGCGGTGCGCAACCTGCTGAACAGCCTCGGGCCCGCGCCGAAGGTGGCCATCCTGCGGGGCGGCGGGCTCGGCGACTTCCTGGTGACGACCCCGGCCCTGCGCGCGTTGCGCGCGGCGCTCCCCGACGCGACGCTCGTGCTGCTCACCACGGCCTACCTGGACCCGCTCGCACGGCGCTACGCGGCCATCGACCGCGTCGTGCTCGTGCCGCCGTGCGCGGGCGTGACCGACGGCGTCCCGAATGCCGACGTGCTGGCCGCGTTCGTCGAGGCCATGCGCGAGGAGTGCTTCGACCTAGCGCTGCAGTGGGTCGGCGGGGGGCAGCACTCCAACGCCTTCGTGCGGCGCCTGGGCGCGCGGCTAACGGCGGGCTTCCGGGCGCACGGCGCCGCCCCGCTCGACTACTGGCTCCCGTATGATCCGCGCCAGCACGAGGTGCTGCGGTACCTCGATCTCCTGCGGCTGCTGGGCGCCGAACCACAGGGCACCGCCCTCGAACTGCCCCTGGTGCCCAGCGACTACACGGAGCTGGCGGCGCTCGACGACGTGCTCGACCTGGAGCGCTGGCGCCGGGGCGAGCTGATCGGCGTCAACCTGGGGGCGGGAGCGCCGACGCGCCGCTGGGCGCCGGAGCAGTACGCGGCGGTCATCAACGCGCTAGGCGAGGAGCGCGAGATCGCGGGCGTCGTGGTGGACGCGCCCGAGGACCAGCGGCCGGCCGCGGCTCGCTTTGTGAACGCGCTCAAGCGGCCGGCACAGGCTATCGACCTGGCGGGCCGGACGTCGCTGGGCGCGCTGATCGCCCTGATCAGCCGCTATCGGCTGTTTCTCACCAACGACAGCGGCCCGGCCCACATGGCGAACGCGCTGGGCACGCCGACCGTGGTGGTCTTCGGGTCGGCCAACCCCCTGAACTGGGCGCCACTGAATCGCACCTGGCAGCGCGTGGTCGCCGACTGGGGCACGCCCTGCCGCTACCTGGCGGACGACGGCTGCGCCGGCGACAGCTACAGCCCGTGCCTGCAAGGCGTGACGGTGGACGCCGTCCTCCAGGAGGCACGCGGCCTCCTAGACCAGCGGGAGGCGCTGGGCGACGCCGGCCGGCGCGGCCGGGGCCTGCTGCGCCTCGTCTCGGCGCCGTGACGCGCGGGCGCTCGGCCCTCGGCCGGCTGGCCAGCGTGGCGTTCCAGACCGACCCTACGACGCGGGTGCGCCGCTTGTAAGGAGGGGCCATGGCCCTGGTGGACGTGCTGATCCCGACCTGTGGCCGCAAGACCGGGCTCGCCATCGTACTGACGAGCCTGCTCGGCCAGACCTTCCAGGACTTCGACGTGGTCATCTCGGACCAGACGCCGGACGAGCCGTACCTGGAGGACATCGAGATCCAGACGCTCGTGCGCGCGCTGGAGTGGCACGGGCACCGCGTGGCGCTCCACCGCCACCTGCCGGCGCGCGGCATGGCCGAGCACCGGCACTTCCTACTCCAGCAGAGCCGGGCGCCCTACGTGCACTATCTCGACGACGACGTGCTGCTCGACCCGCCCGTCATGGCGCGGATGCTGGACGTGCTGCGGACCGAGGGCTGCGGCTTCGTCGGCTGCCCCGCGACCGGGCTGGCGTGGCTGGACGACGTGCGGCCGCACCAGCAACAGATCGAGCCGTGGAACGGCCCGGTGTGGCCCGAGCCGTTCGCGCCCGGCGCGGTGCCCTGGGAGCGCCACCTGGTGAACAACGCCGCGAACCCCCTGCACCTGGAGCAGCGCCTGGCGCCCGACGGGCGGGTAGTCCGGTACAAGGTCGCCTGGATCGGCGGCGCCAACCTGCTGTTCGACCGCGCGAAGCTGCTGAGCGTCGGCGGCTTCGCGTGGTGGCGGCGGCTGCCCGCGCCGCACGCCGGCGAGGAGGTGGTCGTTCAGTTCCTGCTCATCCGCAAGTACGGGGGCTGCGGCATCCTGCCCAGTGGCACCTACCACCTGGGGCTGCCCACCACCATCGAGGACCGCACCCACAACGCCACGGCGCTCTTCGCCGAGCTGCTCGCGGCCAGCGCCGACGCGGAGCCGGCGGAGGGCGCCCGCGAGCCCGTCGCCAGCGCCGCGCCGGCCGCCGGCCCGAGGCGCGGGCCGTGAGGGCGGCGGCCGTGCCGAGCGTCTCGGTCCTCATGCCCACCTTCGAGCAGGCCGGGTTCATCGCCCGCGACGCGACCACCCGTGCAGAAGCACCTGCGCGGCGTCGATTACCCGGCCAGCAAGCAAGACTTGATGAAGCGGGCGGAGCAGGAGGGCGCGGACGAGAACGCGCGGCAGGCGCTGGCGCGGCTGCCCGACCAGAAGTACAACTCGCCGAACGACGTCAGCGAGGCGCTGGGCAAGCTGGAATAGCGGTCGGCTGCCGCGGCGTCCGAGCCTCGGCGCAGGGGCTGGCCTCGCCTTGCTTCCCTACTGGGCGCCGGCCGCAGTTTGCGGCCGGCGCCCCTACGCTGGTAGGATCGTGCCGCACTGAGGGACCGCCCGTGCTGGGCCGCTGGATAGGTCCCGCGGCGGCCGGACGGCGGAACCGCCTGGTGCGCCTGCCGACGGCGACGGGGGGGGGCGGTCGCTTGTCCCGGGGCAACGAGCCGGCGCGAGTGGAGCGACTGGAGGCGGCATGCGCGCATTGGGCGAACGGGAAGCAGCGGCGGTCGTCGATCAGCTCTACCGGAGCGTCGCGCGACGCTGGCAGGAGCGGGTCACCGAGGGCGAGTTCATGCGGCGCTTCGCCGCCGGGACGCTGCCGCTCGAAGTCTTCGCGCTGTTCTTCAGGAACTGGGGCGCCTACACGATCGAGATCAACACGCTCACGGCCTGCTCCTACCAGCGGTTCCTGCCCTTCTTCAAGCAACACCCTGATCTCATGGCCGCGCTCGGCGACGCGATCGCCGACGAGTTCATTCACCCCGCGCCGCCGGGACATACTCTCATCATGCTGCAAACCGCCGCGGCCCTCGGGCTCAGCCGCGAGGAGGTCTGCGAGCGGCCGCTGCTGGCCGAGTTTCGGGGCAAGCTCGACTTCGCCCGCGCGCTGCTCTACGAGGGGACGGCGGCGGAGTGGTTCTCCCTCAAGTGTGGCGAGGAGATGTTCGGGCACTGGTCCGGGGAGTGCCACACGATCCTGACGACCCGCTACGGCTTCACGCCCGAGCAAGCGATCTTCTTCTCGAAACACCACGAGGCCGACCTGGAGGAGCACGACGAGGGCGTGCTCGGCCATGGGCAGCTCAACCGCGTGATTCTGCGGCGCCTGCTGGAGACGGGCCAGGCCTGGGAACGCCCGACCTATGGCATGGAGTACTGCGCGCTAACGTTCATCGACCTGCACGGCCTGTTGCTGCAGACGATCCTGGAGGCTGCCAGTCGGCAGGGGCTCGTCGCCGTCTAGCCGAGGAGCTTAGCTGCGAGATGCTCGGACGCACTGGCGGCCCCACGACGATCGACTGTCACGCGCACCTGATCCCGCCCCGCTGGTATCCCGGCGAGATGCCGGCGCGCTTCTGCGACCTCGATGCGTTGTTCCGCCAGCAGGACGCCGCCGGCGTCACGCTCACGGTGTTCGGCAATAGCGGCTTCTACCGACCGGCGGGGCGCGCGGCCGCGGAGGTGGCCCGCGAATACAACGCCTTCGCCCGCGAGCTGACCGCCCGACATCCGGACCGCTTGCTGGGCCTGGCCTGGGTGGACCCGTTCGCCGGCGACCCCAGCCTGCGGGAGCTGGAGCGCGCGGTCAGGCAGGATGGCTTCCGCGGGGTCGTGGTCAACACCAGTACCGACGGCGAGTACCTGGATTCCCCGCGCGCCGCGGACTTCTGGGCGCTGGCGACGACGCTCGACGTCCCGGTCTTTCTGCATCCGCCCCGCTACACGATCGGGAACGAGCGCATGGAGATCTACCGCCTGCCCGAGATGGTCGGGCGGCCGTTCGACACGACGCTGACGCTCAGCCGGATGATCCTGACCGGGGTGTTGCAGCGCCATCCCGCGCTGAAGATCGTGTGCGCGCATCTCGCGGGCGCGATCGCGCTGCTCCCGGGGCGCCTGAACTTTGGCTACGAGCTGCGGCACGACCCGACCTTTGGGCCGTGGGCGCCCGACGTGCTGGACCGGCCGCCGAGCGCGTACCTCCAGCAGCTCTACCTGGACACGATGTGCTTGCACATGCCGGCGGTCATGCTGCTCGTGAGCACGGTGGGCGTGGACCACGTGGTCTATGGCAGCGACAACCCACCGGTGCCGATCCCACTTGAACGCCACACGGCGGTCATTCACAACCTGCCGCTAGCGCGAGCCGACAAGGAACGGATTCTTGGACTAAACGCCGCGCGACTGCTCAAACTGGGGGCGCGCGAGGCGCGAGGGTAGTCGGCGAGGAGGCAGCGGGGCAGGCAAGCTGCGACAGGGCTGCCCGCGCGGGGGATGCTCGCGCGCCAGGGGCCGGCAGGCCTCCTGCCGCGTCAGACTCGGCCGCCGGGCGGCAGGGTGGCGCGTTCGAACGGGCTGGTGAGGAGAGAGCGCATGTCTCGGCTGCACTCGTTGCTGAACGTGCTCCTGGGCGCGGCGTTAGCCGGCGTGCTGTTCGCCTGCCGGGCCGCGGCGCCGGAGGCCGCGACAGGCGCCCCCGCGACCACGCCGCCCGCGCCGGCCGCGGGCGCCCGCCAGGAGACGCCCAGCGCGCCGCTCGCTACCCACGTCCCGACGCCCCCCCAGGTGTTTCACCTGGGCGGCCAGGCGCCGGCGACCGACGCGGGGATCTTCGTGGCGATGGATCGCGGCTATTTCGCCGAACAGGGCGTCGATCTCGACTACGTTCAGTTCGCGTCGGGCTCGGACATGGTCCCGGCGCTGGCGATGCGCCAGCTGGACGGGGCTGGGATCGCGGTGAACGCGGCCACCATCAATGCGGTGGCGCGGGGGATCGAGATCAAGGCGGTGGCGGACAAGGGCTCGCTAGCGCCCGGCTTCGGCTGGGAAGCCTTCCTCGTGCGCAAGGACCTCTGGGACAGCGGTCGCTTCCAAGGTCCAGCGGATCTCCGCGGCCTGTCGCTCGCGACTACCCCGCCGATCAACGGCGGCGCCGGGTTCCCCGCGCTAGAGCGGGTGCTGAAGCAGGGCGGGCTGACGCAGGACGACCTGCAGCAAGTGGAGGCGATGAATTTCGCCGACCTGAATGCCGCCTTGGCGAGCGGCGCGCTGGACGTGGCCATCCAGCTGGAGCCGCTCGTCCAAGCGGCGGTGGCGCAGGGGATCGCCGTCCGCTGGCGGGGCCTCGACGAGATCTACCCCAACCAGCAGATCGGGGTCATTGCCTACGGGCCGTCGATCACGGTGGACAATCCGTCCCTGGGACGAGCGTTCATGGTGGCCTATCTGCAGGGCGTGCGCGACTACAACCGCGCTTTCACCACCGGGGAGGACAAGTCAGCGATCGTCGCGGCCATCGCGAAGTACAGCACGGTGAAGGACCCGAAGGTGATCGAGGCGATGGCGCCGATCGGGCTGCGCCCCGACGGCCACGTGAACGTCGACAGCTTGATCGAGGACCAGCAGTTCTATGTCGAGAAGGGCACCGTCCCGACGGCGGTGGACATGCACCAGCTGGTCGACAACAGCTACGTCGACGCGGCCCTCGCGCAACTGCCCTGACGACAGCCAGAATATGATCGAGGTGGGGTAGGCGCTCTGGCTGCAGCGAGGACAGCAAGCCCAGCGGCCGCGTTGAGGAGGCGCTACTTTGGACGCTAGTCGCCACGCCCACGGGGCGCTCCTGGCCGGCTGCCTGGTGGCCGGGCTGGCCTGTACGAGCAGCGCGCCGCCAGCGACGCCCGCCTCGGCGCCGGACGCGCCGGCGGCGGTGGCCGCGCCCGCCGAGGCCGCGCCGAGCGCCACCGCCCCGGCCGCGCTCACGCCGGTGGCGATAGTCTACGCCACGACCAGCGCCGCCAACGCGTTCTTGCAAGTCGCGCAGGACCAGGGGCTCTTCGAGGCACACGGGCTGGACGTCGAGCTGAGCTACGCCGCGGGCAACGCTACGCCGGCCGCCGTGCTGTCCGGCCAGGCCCAGGCGATGGTCTCCGGCTGCATCGAGGCCGCCAGCGCGTACGTCGGGAGTGGGGGCAACATCGCGGTCTTCATGCAGCCCGTCCACCGCATGCAATATCTACTGGCGAGCGGGCCCAGCGTCGTCACCCCGAGCGACTTGCGCGGCAAGCGGCTCGCCGTGAGTCGCATCGGCTCGTCGTCGCACCTGATCTCCCGGACCATCGTGCGGTTCGTGGGCCTGGACCCGGATAACGACGTCAGCTACGTGCAGATCGGCAACACGCCGGAGCGCGTGGCCGCGCTGATCGCGGGCAGCGTCGACGCCACGATCCTGAGCCTCGACGAGGGCGCGCTGGTGGGCAATACGCCGGGTATGCGGGTCCTGGTCGACATGACCCGCGAGGCCGTGCCCTACTGCACCAACAGCCTGGCGGTCACGCAGCAGTTCGGCCGCGATCAACCGGACACCGTCGGGCGGCTCACGCGGGCGCTCGTCGAGGCGATTGCCCGGTTCAAGCGCGACAAGCCCGTGGGGCTGGAAGCGACGCGGCGGTTTCTGAGCGATGAGGACCCGCAGAAGGTCGATAGCATCTGGGCGACGTGGGAGGGCATGTACGAGCAAAAGCCCTATCCCGACAACGCCGGCCTCCAGCGCGTGCTGGACGACGCGGCGGCGAGTGACACGCGGCTGGCGAGCGTGAAGGCCGAGCAGATCAACGAGCCGCGCTGGGTAGCCGAGCTGGACCAGAGCGGTTACCTGGACCAGCTCTATGCGGGCAGCGTAAGGTGAGCGGCACCCCGCGCCCCGGGGGCGGCTGGGCAGCGGACGGCCGCCGCGCGGGGCGACAGGAGGGCGACACGCCCGCAGGGAAGCGGCTGAGCGGCGCGTTGCATTGGGCGTGATGGGCCGAAGGGAGGGACGATGAGAGCCGACCTGGAGACCGCAGAAGGCCGCGCCACCATTCCGGTGGTGGATTTCGCCGAGTTCGCCGCTACCGACCCGGCGCGGCGGGCGGCGACCGCGGCCAGGCTGCGCGCCGCGCTCGAGGCGTACGGGTTTCTCTACCTGCTCAATCACGGCGTCCCCACGGCGGTGCTCGACGCCGCGTTCGCCGCATCGCGCGCGTTCTTCGCCCTGCCACAGGACGCCAAGGAGGCCGCCGCGTCGCGGGAGCCGGGCAATACGCTGGGGTACGGCCGCCTGGGGGGCCAGGCGCTCGACGAGGCGCGGCCGCCCGACTTGAAGGAGATCTTCCAGGCGGGCCCGGAGCGCGAGGGCGCTCGCGCGAACATCTGGCCGGATGGCCTGCCGGCCTTCCGCGCGGCGGTCAGGGCCTTCCACACGGCCGCCGCGGCGGCGTGCGACCAGCTCATGCGCGCGATGGCGCTGTCGCTGGGCCTCGCGGAGGACTTCTTCGACCGGTACTACGACCGCCGCGACGCGACGGCGCGCCTGCTGCACTACCCGCCGCTGAGCGGCCCGCCGGCCCCCGGTCAGCTCCGCGCCGGCGCGCACACCGACTTTGGCGGCATGAACCTGCTGTTTCAGGACGACGAAGGGGGCCTGGAGATTCAGGCGCCGGATGGCACCTGGGTGCCGGCGCCGGCGCTCCCCGGCGCGGCCATCGTGAATACGGGCGACCTCATCGAGCGGTGGACTAACGGCCAGTTCCGCTCGTCGCCACATCGCGTGGTGAATCCGACGGGCGACGGCGCGGCCCGCGACCGCTACTCGATGGTCTTGTTCGACATCCCGAATCGCGACGCGGTGATCAGCTGTCTGGAGCCGTGTCAGAGCCCCGAGCGCCCGCCGCGCTACCCGCCGATCACGGCCGGCGACCATCTCCGGGCGCGCATCCAGGCCAGCCGGCGGCAGAGCTACTGAGCGCCGGCCGATGGCCAGGCTCAGAAGGGGCGCAGGCGCGGGAACCCGCCAACGTCGGCGCCCAGGCCGCGCTCGCGGGCGCGCTCGTAGATGGCGATGGCGAGCGCCAGGTCGAGCAGGCCGGTGCCGACGGCCTTGAACAGCGTCACGTCGTCGGGGGAGCGGCGGCCGGGGCGTCGCCCCGCGATGACCTCCCACAGCTCGGCCACGTCGTCCTGGCGGGCGCTGCTGCTGCGCAGCGCGCTCTGGCCGTCGCCGGACTCGAACGCGTGGGCGCGGTCGTCCACGACGACGCAGCTGGCGCGGCGCCAGACGCTGTCGTCCAGCTCGCGGGACTCCGGGCGGATGGAGCTGAGCGCGTTCACGTGGACGCCGAGCGCGAGGGCGTCGCCGCGCAGCACGGGCGTGGCGCCGGGGCGGATGGCGCAGCCGAGCAGGTCGCAGTCGGCGAGCAGCGCGTCGAGGGACGCGACGGCGGTGACGGGGAGTGCCAGCTGGCGGCTCAGCTCGGCGGCGAAGCGCTCGCGGTTGGCGGCGGTCGGACTGTAGACGCGCACGCTCGGCAGGGCGCGGACCCGCGAGAGGGCGGTGAGCAGCGCGCGGGCCTGGTGACTGGAGCCGAGGATGCCGGCCTGCTGGATGCGCGGGCGCGCGAGCACGTCGGTGGCAACGGCCGCCACCGCCGCCGTGCGCGCTGCCGTGATCCAGTCGGCGTCGACGAGCGCGAGTAGCTCGCCGCTCGCCATCGCGTACAGGGCCACCAGGTAGCGCACGCCGACGCCGGGCGTGGAGTGCATCGCCTTGTAGCCCATGTAGCCGGAGCGGTTCAGCAGCGTGGGCATCAGCCGCAGCCAGCCGCGGCCGGCCGACGAGTCGACAGTGAGGCGCGGCGGCAGGTCGACGGCGCCCTCGCCCTGCTCGACCAGCGCCGCCCGCACCGCCGCGATGGTCTCGTCGGTCGTCAGCAGGCCCGCGATCTCCTCATGTCGCAGCAGCAGCATCGCTTCGCACCACCTTCGGTCCTGGAGTCATGGGGTAGGCCGTTACCCGAAGTGTACCGGCCGCGCGGGGTGGGGCGCCGCCAGCTTGCCCGAGCCCAGGTTGGCGAGCAGGGCGTACCGGCCGCGCGGGGTGGGGCGCCACCCGGATTCCCGGGACAGGCGGCCAGCCCGAGCACGCCGCCCGCACGGGGCTGGCCGGTAATGGGGCATTGGTCGCGGGCGGCCGCCCTGTGTAGGATGGGGGGGCATCCGGTCATAGGCGGAAGCGGTAGAGGCTTGGCGGAGGAAGCGGTGGCCCAGAGCACAGCAGCCAACGGATGGATCGGGCGCGCGATCCCACGCAAGGAGGACCGCCGGCTGCTCACCGGCGCGGCCCGCTTCGTCGCCGACCTGCATCTGCCCGGCCTGCTCGAGATGTGCGTGGTGCGCAGTCCGCACGCGCACGCCCGCATCCTGGGCGTCGACCGCAGCGCGCTGGGGGACGGCGTGGCCGACTTCCTGACCGCAGCCGACCTCCCCGGCCCGGCCCGCGCGATCCCCATCAACTGGATCCTGCCCAGCATGCGCTGCGACTCCTTCCCCGTGCTGGCACGCGACCGCGTCCACTACGCCGGGCAGGCGGTGGCGGCGCTGCTCGCGCCGACGCGCTACGCCGCGGAGGACGCCGCCGAGGCCGTCGCGGTCGCCTACGAGCCACTGCCGGCCGTGGTGGACATGGACGAGGCGCTCGGGGCGGGAGCGCCGCTCCTGTACCCCGAGTGGGGCGACAATCTGGGGTTCGGGCTGCGCGACCGGCGGGGGGACGTCGAGGCCGCGTTCGCGGGCGCGGACGTGGTCGTGCGCCAGCGGGTGTCCTATCCCCGCCACGCCCCGCTGCCCATCGAGACGCGGGGGGTGGCGGCGCAGTACGACGCCGGCAGCGAGCAGCTGACCGTCTGGCTCGCCACCCAGGCGGCACACGTCGAGCGCAGCGTTCTGGCGGAGCGGCTCGGCTTCCCCGAGCACCGGCTGCGGGTGATCGCGCCGCACGTGGGCGGCGCCTTCGGCTCCAAGCTGCACGTGTATCCCGAGGAAGTGCTGGTCGCGCTCTTCGCGCTGCGCACCGGGCGGCCCGTGCGCTGGATCGAGGACCGCCGCGAGCACCTGCTGGCCACCATTCACGCCCGCGAGCAGCGGATCGACCTGGAGCTGGCCGCGCGCCGCGACGGCACGCTGCTCGGCGCCCGCGCGCGGGTGCGGGTCGACGTCGGGGCGCACCCGCACTCGCGCGGGCCGTCGGCCGCCACCGTGACGATGTACCAGATTCCAGGGCCGTACCGGCTCGGCGCCTACGCGGTGGAGCTTGAGGCGGTGGTGACCAACAAGATGCCGGTCGGCGCCTACCGCGGCTTCGGCAAGCCGCAGGCTACGTTCGCCATGGAGCGGGGCCTGGACGCGCTCGCGGCGCGACTAGGCCTCGACGCGGCCGAGGTGCGCCGGCGCAATCTGGTGCGCCCCGACGAGCTGCCCTATCCGAACGCGAGCGGCCGGGGGGAGTTCGATAGCGGCGATTACCCGGAGGCGCTGCGCCGGGCCCTGGAGCTGGTCGGCTGGGAGGCGCGCCGCGCGGAGCACGCGGCGCTGCGGGCGCAGGGGGTGCTCCGCGGGCTCGGCGTGGCATGCACCGTGGAGTCGACGACCATCTCCTCGGCCGCCATGGCGCGGGCGGGCCGGCGCCACGGCGCCTACGAGTCCGCGGTCGTGCGCGTCGAGCCCGATGGGACGGTCACGCTCGCCTGCTCGCTCGTCCCGAGCGGCCAGGGGCACGAGACGGCGCTCGCCCAGATCTGCGCCGACGTGCTGCAGGTGGAGCCCAGCCAGGTGCGCGTGCTCTTGGGCGACACCGATCGCTGTCCGTACTCCGGCTACGGCACGGCGGCCAGCCGCGGGATGACCACCGGCGGCTCCGCGGCGCTGCTCGCCGCGCGGCAGGTGCGCGACAAGCTCTTGCAGGTCGCGGCGCACCAGCTCGAGGTGGCGCCGAGCGACGTCGCGCTGGCCGAGGGGCACGTGGCGGTGCGGGGCAGCCCGACACGGCGGCTCGGGCTGGCCGAGGTCGCGCTCGCGGCCGCGCTGGCGCACCGGCTGCCGCCCGGCCTGGCGCCCGGGCTGGAGGCGAGCGCGACCTTCGACCCGGCCGGGAGCGCCTATTCGTATGCGACGCACGCCTGCGAGGTCGAGGTCGATCCTGAGACGGGCGGCATCCGGCTCCTCCAGTACGTGGCCGTGGACGACTGCGGCACCGTGGTGAACCCCATGCTCGTGGACGGCCAGCTCGTCGGCGCGATCGCCCAGAGCATCGGCGGCGCGCTCTACGAGGAGCTGCGCTACGACGAGCACGGGCAGCTCCTCACGGCCTCGCTGCTGGACTACCTGATCCCGACGGCCCGCGAGGTGCCGGCCGTGCGGACCGCGCACTTGCACACGCCGTCGCCGCACACGTCGGGCGGCTTCAAGGGCGTGGGGGAGGCCGGGACCATCCCGGTGCCGGCGGCCATCGCGAACGCCGTCATGGACGCGCTACGGCCCGAGGGCGCGGCAGCTAATGCCCTGCCGCTCACGCCCGAGCGCGTGCTGGACCTGGTGCAGCGCTCGCCGTTCGCCCGCCGTGCGGCGGTCTGAGGTCGGCGCACAGCTTGATGCCGCCCTCGGGCCGACCGTGCTCGCGGCGCAGCGGCCTCGCTCCGCGCTCGCCGGCCGAGTAGAATCGATTCTGGCCTGGCCGCCGACGCTTGGGCGCACGGAGCAGCGATCATGGATCTCGCCAGCCTGGTGGTCGACCGTCCGCTCGACGGCATCTTCCGCGTACACCGCTCGACGATGACCGCGCCGGAGATCCTGGCCCGGGAGCAGGAGCAGATCTTCGAGCGGTGCTGGCTGTACGTTGGGCACGAGTCGGAATTCGCCCAGCCGGGCGAGTACCGCCGCCGCACCGTGGCCGGCCACCCGCTGTTCCTCGTGCGCGGGCGGGATGGGCAGATCCGCGCGTTTCACAATACCTGCACGCATCGCGGCGCCATGGTGTGTCGGCAGGAGCAGGGCCGGGCCGAGCAGTTTCAGTGCTTCTACCACGCATGGACCTTCAACACGCAGGGCGAGCTGATCGGCGTACCCGATGAGGGGGGCTACTCGGCGGCCTTCGACCGGACGGAGCTTGGCCTGAAGGCCCCGCCGCGCCTGGAGAGCTACCGTGGCCTGTACTTCGTGAGCTTCGCCCCCGACGGCGAGGACCTCGCCACCTATCTCGGCGAGGCCAAGGAGTACATCGATCAGACGATGGACTCGGCCGAGCTGTTGGGTGGCTGGGGAGTGATCGCCGGCTCGGCCCGCTACGCGATCAACGCCAACTGGAAGCTCCTGATCGAGAACAGCATCGACAACTATCACATCGCCACCGTCCACCAGACGTACTTCGAGTACATGGCCCAGCGGCGGGCGGCGGCGGGCGTCGACCAGCTCAGCCGCCAGGAGCAGCGCGCGCGCTCCCGCGCCCTCGCGCTGAGCGGGCGGCACGCCGCGATGCTCTTGCCGACGCCGGGCCGGACCATTGCCTACCCGAGCCCGCTGTGGAGCGAGGCCGCCAACGCCGAGATCACCCGCCTGCGCGCCGCGCTCATCGAACGGTACGGCCAGGCGCGCGGGCAGCAGATGGCCGAGCTGTCGCGCTTCATCGTCATCTTCCCGAACCTGGTGTTTCAGGACACGCTGTCGGGGTTCCGCCTGCGCCAGATCTGGCCGACGGCGCCCGACCGGATGGACGTGGCCCAGTGGGAGCTGGTGCCGCGCCACGAGCGCGCGGACCTGCGAGCCTACCGCATGGAGTATTCCCTAACGTTCCTCGGGCCGGGCGGGTTCGCCACACCCGACGACGTCGAGGCCTTGGAGTCCTGCCAGGCGGGATTTCGCTCCGGCGGCGTGGAGTGGTCGGACCTCTCGCGGGGGATGCACCGCGAGCCGCTCGACGACGACGAGATGCAGATGCGCACCTTCTGGCGGCAGTGGCACGCGATGGTGCAAGGGCAGCACGAGGCGCCGCCGGTCGACGAGCGGGCGTTCGCCGCGGCGAGGCGCTGACGATGAGTCTGAGCGACAGGGCCGCGCTGCGATCCGCGGTGGAGGACTTTCTCTACGCCGAGGCGGCGCTGCTGGACGAGTGGCGGCTGGACGAGTGGCTGGCGCTGTTCGTGCCCGAGGCGCGCTACGTGGTGCCGACCACGGACCTGCCGGAGGGCGATCCCGCGCGCGACCTGGTGTTCGTGGACGACGACTTCACGCGCTTGCAGGGCCGCGTGAACCGTCTCAAGAGCCGCCACGCCCACCGCGAGTTTCCCTGGTCGCGCACGCGGCGGCTGATCACCAACGTGCGGCTGCTCGACGTAACGGACGATCTGGTGAGGGTGACGGCGTCGTTCGTGGTGTATCGCTTCCGGGAGGGGCGGGAGGCGCCCTACGTGGGCCGCTACGACTACACGCTGCTGCGGGAGGACGACGGGTTCAAGATCCGCTATCGGCGCGCGACGCTGGACCAGGAATCGTTGCGGGAGCATGGCGCCATCAGCATCGTACTGTGAGCGCTTCGCCGAGGGGCGAGGACCGGGGCGAGCGTCCCGTGGACGGCACGGACAAAGCGGTGCGTCCATCGCCCGTGGGCGCGCAACGCAGGCGGAGAGCAGGGAGGGCAAGGAGGGGGTCAGCATGGGGGACATCTTAGGGCTGGGCGTGACCCATTATCCCGCGCTCACCCCGCGTACCATCCGCCCGATCTCACTGCCGCGGACCCTGGCGGACCCCGGGCTCCCCGAGCGCCTGCGCGTGCCCGCCGGCTGGCCCGCGGCCATGCGGGACGAGTGGGGCGAGGACGAAGGGGCGGCGGCGGCAGAGCGACATCGCGCCGCGCTGGTGCGGGAGCTGCGCCGCGCGCGGGACATCCTCGACGAGTTCGCGCCGGACTTCGTCGTCGTGTGGGGCGATGACCAGTACGAGAACTTCACCGAGGACGTCATGCCGGCGTTCTGCGTGCTGGCGTACGAGCGCCTGGCGTGCCACCCCTGGCGCCGCGCCGGCGGGGCGCCGAACTACTGGGGCGAGCCCGACGACATGCTGCTGCAGGTCCCGGGGCACCAGGCGGGCGCCAAGCTCTTGACCGCGGGGCTGCTGCACGCGGGGTTCGACGTGGCGTATGCCTACCGACCGTTGCACGTCGAGCTGGGGCACGCGTTCATTAACACCGTGCTCTACCTCGACTGGGACCGCCGCGGCTTCCCCTATCCCCTCGTGCCGTTCGCCGTGAACTGCTTCGGCCGGCGGGTCATCCGGTTTCGCGGCTACATGGGCGGGCTGGGGGAAGCGGTCGGCGAGGACGAGCTGGACCCGCCGTCGCCCTCGCCACGCCGCTGCTTCGAGCTGGGCGCCGCGTGCGCGCGGACGCTCGCCGCGAGCCCGTGGCGCGTCGCGCTCGTCGCCTCGTCGAGCTGGTCGCACTCCTTCCTCACGCCGAAGCACTATTGCTTGTATCCCGACCTGGCCGCGGACCGAGAACTGTTCGCGGCGCTGGTCGCCGGCGACTACGCGGTCTGGCGGGAGCGGACGCTTAGTCAGGTCGAGGACAGCGGCCAGCAGGAGCTGCTGAACTGGTTCTGCCTGGTGGGCGCGATGGCCGAGCTGGGCCTGCGCACGCGGGACGCCGTGTTGATCGAGAGCCACGTCATGAACTCGAACAAGGTCATCGCGAGCTTTCGCGCCTAGGGATGTCGTGATGCCGTACGCTGACTTGCAAGAGTACGTCGAGACGCTCGACCGGCAGGGGCTGCTGCAGCGGGTACGAGCCGAAGTCGACAAGGACTGGGAGATCGCCGCCGTGGTGCGGCGGGTGTTCCAGCGCATCCCGACCGAGCGCCGTCCGGCCCTGCTCTTCGAGAACGTGCGGGGCTTCACGGCGCCGGTGGCGGTGGGCATCGTGGGCGGGTCGCCGACGATCTACGCCACGGCGCTGGAGTGCGACGTGGCGGGGATCACCGCGCGCTGGCAGCAGGCGCAAGCCGCGCCCATCCCGCCTGTGGCGGTCAGCAGCGGCCCCTGCCAGGAGGTGATCGCGGAGGGCGACGCCGTTGACCTGCGCGAGATTCCCCTGCCCAGCTGGACGGTCGAGCACGACCCGGCGCCGTTTTTTACCGCTCCCTGCGTCATCACGCACGACCCGGAGACCGGCGAGCGCAACGTCGGCACCTACCGCATGCAGCTCCACGGCCCGCGCCGCGCCGGGATCGGCGGGTTTCACCTGGAGGGCACCCAGCACTTCGCCATCCACCTGCGCAAGTACCGCGCGCTGGGCCGCAAGATGCCCGTGGCCGTCGCGGTGGGGCCAGACCCCACGGTGAGCCTCTGTTCGGTGACGCGGCTGCCCTACGGCATGGACGAGCTGGCCGTCGCCGGCGGGCTGCGGGGCGCGGCGCTGGGCGTGGTCCGCGCGCGCACGGTGGACCTGCAGGTGCCCGCGACCGCGCAGTACGTGCTGGAGGGCTGGGTGGACCCGGAGCGCCTGGAGCACGAGGGGCCGTTCGGGGAGTTCACGGGCTACATGGGCGCGGGCGGCAAGAGCGCGGTGCTGGAGGTAAGCTGCCTCACGCGGCGGCGCGAGCCGATCTATCAGGCGTTCCTGAGCCAGATGCCGCCCAGCGAAAGCTCGTGCATCCGGGGCATCGGCCGCGGTCAGCAGGTCCTTCGCCACCTGAAGGACTACCTGGGCCTGCCCGTGCGGGACGTGTACTGGCGCGAGAGCGGCGGTTCGTCGGCCTGCCTGGTGGTGGCGCTGCGGAAGGACTACGCCGCCCAGCCGCAGCAGGTCATGTGGTCGGTCTGGTCGACCTACCCGCAGTTCGCCAAGTAGATCATCGTCGTGGACGACGACATCGACATCCGGGACTCGTTCGAGGTCGAGTGGGCGATGAGCTTCCGGGTCCAGCCGCAGCAGGACGTCTACATCTTTCGCGACACGCTGGCGATGAACCTGGACCCCGCCCAGGCGCCGTACCCGGTGCCCGCCGACGACCACGCGCGCCTGATCGGCTCGAAAGTGGGCATCGACGCGACCCGCAAGCACGAGTTCCCGCCGGCCGCGCTGCCACCGCGGGCGCACCTGGAGCGGGTGGACGCGCAATGGGAGCGCTACGGGATCGAGCGGTAGCGCGCCGGCGAGCGGGCAGACACTCCACGGGCTCCGCGCGGCGGGCGCGCTCACGCGCTCAGGGCGCCGAAGCGCTGGCCGGGGCAGCGGCCGCGGCGCGCTCCAGCAGCGGCAACGCGGCGACGACGAGCGCGCCGGCGAGCGAGAAGACCGCGGCCAGCAGCAGCGCGGCCCCGAGCCCGGCGTGGTCGGCGAAGAGGCCCACCAGAGCGGGGCAGAACGCCGTCACGATCTGCTGGGCGCCGAAGAGCACGCCGACCGTGCTGGCGCCCATCTCGCCGGGCGCCACGTCGAGCGCGTACGCGAAGACCACCGAGCGCAGCGCGAACAGGAACAGCCCCACGCCCCCGAGCGTGGCGACCAGCGGCGCGCCCGGCGCGGCCCACGGGATGAGCAGCCCGAGCAGCCCGATCGCCAGCAGGCCCACGAGCAGCACCGGTCGCCGCCCGATGCGGTCGGAGACGGGGCCGCCGAGCAGCGGCGAGAGCACGCCGAGGATGGCCAGCGCCGTGAGGTAGAAGCCCATGCTCGCCGCGTCGAGGCCGTAGCTGTAGGCCAGGAAGAGCGGCAGGAAGGTCTGCAGCGTCGTCTGGGTGGCCGAGCGCAGGCCCGACACCAGCGACATGGCGAGGATCGTGCGGTTGCGGAGGATCTCGACCAGCCCCGCCCGGTAGCGCCGGAGCGTGGGGCGCGCCTCGACCCGGCTCAGCTTGGGCGCCACGACCCAGAAGAGCGCGCCCATCACCACGCCGGGGAGGAGCTGCGCCAGCAGCACCGCCCGCCAGGGGAAGGCGACGATCGCGAGGCCCACGATCGATGGCGTGAGCGCGGTGCCGACGTTGCCGGCCAGCTCGTGCAGCGACAGCACGAAGCCGCGACGGTCTGGGAACCGGCCGGAGAGGATCGCCATCGCCGGCGGGTGCCATAGGCCGGAGCCGACCCCGAGGGCGCCGGCGAGCACGAGCAGCACCAGGTAGCCGGGCGCGATACCGAGCAGGCAGAAGGCGAGCCCCAGCCAGGCCAGGCAGCCGGTAAGCATGAGCGTGGGGCGGCCGACGATGTCGCTGACGGCGCCCGCGCCCAAGTGGCCGAAGGCGCCGAGCAGCGCCCGCGCCGAGGCGAGCGCGCCCGCCTCGGCGAACGACAGCCCCAGCTCTTTGCTCGCCACCGCCAGGAAGATCCAGAACGCCCCCTCGTACCAGTGCTCGATGCTGTGGCCCACGCTGAGCGCGGTCAGCAGCCGGTTCTGTTGCATCGCCGTGCCCCCCGCCGCCGAATCCAGCCGGCCCCGCGGGGCCGGGCGCCGCATTATAGTGCAGACGCCGCGGCAGCGGGTCCGGCGCCCGATGGCGTGATGCCGGCCGCCGGTGCTCAGCGTAAGGCACGGGCTGGCAGGCCTGATCGCCCGGGGGAGGCGCGGTGCTAAGGGCGGCGCGGGCAGGGCGGTCTTGACAGCGTGTGTTGTGCGGCGCATCATACCGCGACCCGGCGCCGTGGCCCGATGGCGAACCCAGGCCGCGGCGAGCCGCCATTGCCGTGCGGTGCGCCAAAAGGGGAGAGGCAGGATGATCGCCAAGGACCGGCCGAGGCTAGACGTGCCCCGCTTTTCGCTCGCGGAGCGCGACCGCCGCTTCGAGCGCGTGCGCCGCTTCATGCGTGAGGCGGGGGTCGATTGCATCGTCGTGCCGTACAACACGGGACACTGGGGCCAGTTCCAGGCCGACGCTCAGTACCTGACCTGCATGGGCGGCAACGACGCCGAGGTGTGTGTCGTGTTCCCGGCGGAGGGCGAGGCCACCGCGTGGGTGCGCTCGGGCCGGTACATCGCCTCCTGGCTGGGCGCGCAGGACTGGGTAACCGACATCCGCAACAGCGGCGGCGTCTGGGGGCCGCCGATCGTGGAGCGGCTCAAGGAGCTGGGCCTGGAGCGCGCGACGATCGGCGTGGTGGGGCTCGACGGCATGACGCGCGCGGAAGAAGGCGTGATTCCGTACGTGATGATGGAGACGTTCAAGCGCGAGCTGCCGCGGGCGACCTTCGTGAGCGCCACGGCGCTGATGCAGGAGGCGCGCGCCGTGAAGAGCGAGGAGGAGATCGCCGTCCTGCAGCGCGCCGCCGAGATCGCCGAGCTGGCGGCCGAGGCGATGCGCGAGGCCGCCCGCCCCGGCGTCCCGGATGCGCTGGTGTTTGCGGCCGCGTACAACGCGATGCTCACCAACGGCGGCGAGGTACCGACCATGCTGCTCTGGCGGGCGGGCCCGGAGGCGCAAGACACCTTCTACTTGCCCACCAACCGACCGCTGGAGCCGGGCGACCAGATCGTGACCGAGCTGGAGGCGAAGCACGCCGGGTATCGCGCGCAAGTGGTGCAGCCGCTGTTCATCAGCTACCCTAAGGACCCGTATCCCGAGATGCTCCAGGTGTCCATCGCGGCCTTCAACCAGCTGTGCGCACTCATGCGCCCCGGCGTCACGATGGGCGAGCTGTACGACGCCTGCGCGGCCGTGGGCGAGGGGACGGGCTACCAGACCCGACTCGGCATGCACGGACGCGGCCTGGGCGAGGACCGGCCGCTCTTCTCGGGCGGGGCCGGCAGCGAGGCGATCCGGCGCATCAAGCTCGAGGCGAACAACGTATTCATCCTGAAGCCGTCCGCGGCGACGCCCGACCACCAGCGGCACATCAACTGGGGCGACACCGTCGTCGTCACCCCGGACGGCGCCCGGCGGCTGGGCAAGCGCCCGCAGGGGTACAGCGTCAGCGCCTGACGGTGAGTAGAATATCGACGCAACCAACCGCCAGCACCAGCGGGGCGAGTCGGCGGCGACGTGGCGGTGCCGTCCCCCGAGGCGTACCAGCGCGTCTTCAAGGCCATTCCCGAGTACGGCGGCTTCGACGAGGGCGATCACCGCGCGGCGCTGCGGGCGCCGGGCGAGCAAAGCACTTACTTCTACGATCCCGCGACCAACCGCCTGCAGCTTATCATCGTCGCGGAGAGCTGAGCTGGTTTCTCGGGAGGGTGTGCGGGGTTCGCAGCGCCACGGCTGAGCGCTCTCCTTGACCGGATGGTTACAGCGGATTGCAGCCTGATCCAGCCGGGCAGCGTCGACCGGACGGCAGGGCACGCACCGCTGCCCTACGACGGGTTCGCTAGCGCGGCCGGTATGAGCAGACCCGGCCGGGCGGCAGGGGACCAGCGCCTGCCCTACCGTCTGGTCGCTCTCCAGAGGGCTCCGTACCTATAGCAACCGCTGGAGGTATCGGAACCGATAGAGGCATCGGAACAGAGACGGGGTGCGGAACGCCAGGTCCTCTTCTGAAGTGCCCGGAGGGGCGGGGCAAGGAGCCGGCATGCGTATGAGGCTTCCCAGCGCGGTCCTGGCAGCCGGGCTACTGCTCGCCGGCGCTTGCGCGGCGCCCGCGGCGCCCCGCCCGGCGGCGCCCGCCAGCGCCCCGGCGGCCGCGGCGAGCGAGCCGCTTAGCCCGGCGCTGCAGCGCGTCGTCGACGGCGCGCGCACCGAGGGCACCCTCAACCTCGTGTGGTCCGACGCCTCGTACGGCGGGGCCGACGGCGCCCAGCGCATCGTGGACAACCTGAACCGCCGCTACGGTCTGACTCTCAAGGTGGGCTTCACCCCGGGGCCCAGCATGCCCGAGATGGGCGTCCGCGCGGCACAGGAGCTTGCGGCCGGCCGCCCCGCGAGCAGCGACGTGTACCTGGGCCGCGAGGCCAACGTCAAGGCGCTGCTGGAAGGGGGCGTGCTAGCCCCGATCGACTGGCCCAGCCTGTCGCCGAACATCAAACCCGACATGATCGCGCCCGAGAACGTGGCGGTCGAGGTCGCCGTCACGGTGGCGGGCATCACCTACAACACCAACCTCGTGCCGCCGGCGAAGGTGCCGCAGACCAGCGCCGACCTACTGCTGCCCGAATGGAAGGGCAAGATCGCGGGCACCCCCTACGCCACGTTCTTCGACATTCTCGGCAGCCCCCAGCTGTGGGGCCCGGAGCGCACGATTGCCTACACGCGGCAGTTCGCGAGCAACATCGGCGGCCTGCTCCGCTGCGGCGAGTCCGAGCGGATCATCAGCGGCGAGTTCGCCATGCTCGCCTTCGACTGCGGCGGCATGGACGCGGAGGTCTGGTCGCGGAAGGGCGCCCCGGTCCGCCACGCGATCCTGAGCGATGCGGCCGCCCTGCTCTACTACTACGTGGGCGTGCCCAAGAACGCGACGCATCCCAACGCCGCCACGCTGTTCATTCTGGAGTCGCTGACCCGCGAGGGGCAGGACATCCTCTGGGACACCTGGGGCCTGGACCACATCGAGGTCCCCGGCTCGCACTCCAGGCAGGAGGTGGACGAGGCGGAGGCGCGTGGCGCGAAGTTCGTCAAGGGCAACGTCCAGTTCATGATGTCCTACCCCGACCAGGACGCGGTGCGGAAGCAAACCCAGGACATTCTGAAGCAGGCGGGCCCATAGGGCAGCGGACGCCTTCCGGCAGTTACTCAGAGGAGGGACGATGATTCAGCAAGAAGCGCTCACGCTGCGGACGGAGGATGGCGCCGAGGTCGCGGCGATGCTGCACTTCGACGACGCCCGCCAGCCGACCACCGCCGTCACGATCATGCACCCCACCAGCGACTGGCGCCAGCACTACATCCTGCCGCTGCTGGCCGAACGCGGCATCGCGGCGCTCGGCTTCACGACTCGCTACACCTCGCGCGAGGCCGACCTGATCCTCGAGCACACGATTCTCGACATGGCCGCCGGCATCAAGCTGCTGCGCGAGCGCGGCATGCGGCACATCGCCTGCATCGGCAACAGCGGCGGCGGCGAGATCGTGACCGTGTACCAGGCCGAGGCCGAACATCCCACGCTCACGCAGACGCCGCTCGGCACGCCGCCGGACCTGACGAAGGCCGATTTGCCGCCCGTGGACGGGCTCATCATTCTCAATGCCCACCGCGGTCGGGCGCACAGCCTCACCCGCTCACTCGATCCATCCGTCGGCGGCGAGAACGGCAACGATCCGTTCGACTACAACCCCGACCTGGACATGTACAATCCGCGGAACGGCCCGCCCTACTCCACCGAGTTCCAGGCGCGCTACCATGCCGCGCAGGTCGAGCGAAACCACAAGATCACTCGCTGGTGCCAGCAGAAGCTGGCCGAGCTCGCCACCATCGGCAACCCGCTGATGACTGACGTGCCGTTCATCGTCCACCGCACGGACGCCAACCTCGCCCTCGCGGACCTCACGATCGATCCCTCGGACCGCACCGGCAAGACCATCTGGGACGAGGACCCGCGGGTCGCCAACTACACCGCGGGGCCCCTGCGCGGGGGCGCCACCCGGCTCCGCATCATGACGCTGCGCTCGTGGATCAGCCAGCGCGGCCTGGCCACGTCGGTCTTCGACGTGATGAAGTTCTTGCCGCGCTGCCACGTGCCGCTGCTGTTCATCGTCGGCACCGCCGACGCGAGCGGGGGGCCGGGCGACTCGCTGGAGATGTTCGAGGCGGGGCCCGATCCGGACAAGCGCCTGGTCTGGCTCAAGGGCGGCACGCACTTCATGCGCGGCCAGCCTGAGCTACAGGCCGAGGCGGCCGATGCCATCGTGCAGTGGCTCCGCGACCGGGGCCTGTTGTAGCGATCCTGTGGGAGGGCCGGCGCGCTGAGCGTCGGGGCAAGGGAGGTGGGTAGGCTTGGCTGGGCCAGACCTACGCACCATCCTTGAAAACCCGCTTAGGTGCCCGGTGCGCCCGGGGCGCGCGGGGGTAATGAGGATGTGGTCGCGCCGGCCGCTTTGGCTGCTCGCCGTCGGTCTCTCTCTGGCCGTTCGCTGCGCCGCCGTGCCGGCGGCTCCCCCGGCGGCACCGGCTCCGCGCCCGCCCAGCGCCCCCGACGCGCCGGCTCCCGGGAGCGCGCTGGAGCAGATCGTCGCCGGCGCTCGGCAGGAGGGCACGCTCAACGTCGTCTGGAGCACGGAGACGCTGGGCGGCAAGGAAGGGGTGGAACGGCTCGTCGACTCGCTCAATCGGCGCTATGGCCTGAGCCTCGCTGCCACCTGGACGCCCGGGCCAGCCATGCCGGACATGGCCGTCCGCCTGGCCCAGGAGCTGGCGGCGCAACGGCCCGCGACGTCCGACGTCTACAT
Source organism: Pseudomonadota bacterium (assembly GCA_021325365.1). Next base: position 20,233 of record JAJPHF010000183.1, on the reverse strand, counting down.
CGGCACCGAAGCGCAGATCAAGGACTTCGTTGAGAAGGGAGGCCTGCGCCCGATCGCCTGGGCCGGCCTCTCCCCGAGCATCCCGCCCACCGTGGTGGCGCCGAAGGACGCGGGGGTCGAGGTCATTACCCGCGTGCCCGGCGTCACGTACAACACCAACCTTGTGCCGGCGAGCCTGGTGCCCCAGACCGCCGCGGACTTGCTGAAGCCCGAGTGGAAAGGCAAGCTGGCTAGCACCCCCTATGGCGCGCTGTTCGACGTCCTGGGCAGTCCGGAGCTGTGGGGGCCGGACCGCGTGCTCCAGTACACGCGCGAGCTATCGGCGAACCTGGGCGGGCTGATGCGCTGCGGGGAGACGGAGCGGCTGATCAGCGGCGAGTACTGGGCGCTGGCCTTCGACTGCGGGGACTACGAGGCGCGCAGCTGGCAGCTCAAGGGGGCGCCCGTGGCCAGCGCCCTGCTGCGCGACGCTTTGGCCCTGCAGTACTGGTGGCTCGGCGTCCCGGAGAACTCGGCCCATCCCAACGCCGCGACGCTGTACGTCCTGGAGGCGATGTCGCCCGAGGGGCAGCAGATCGTCTGGGACGAGCAGAAGACGGATCAGTGGAAGCTGCCGGGGTCGCGCATCGCCCCGGAGATCAAGGACCTCGAAAAGCAGGGGGCGCGCATCGTGGAGGCGAACGTTCCCTTCATGCAGTCGTACCCCGAGCAGCCGGCGGTGCGGCAGGAGGTCCAGGGCCTGCTGCGCCAGGAGCGCTAAGCACTCGGCCCGGTTGCTGTGTATGTTTGGCGAACCCAGACATACACAGCAACCGGGGCCGGGAGCTTGGGCCAGCGGCTGGAGCGCCTCGCTCGCGCGGGACGGTCGGTGCACGCGAGGTGCGGCGGAGGAGGACTCCATGACGCTCCTGCTCCGGCAAGACGAGGTGGCCGGACTCCTCGACCTCCCCACGGCGATCACGGTCACGGAGCGCCTGTTCCAGGAGCAAGCCGCGGGCGACCTCCTGCCGAGCGCCCCCCGCTTGCTGCGGCTCCGCCACGGCACCATGCGAATGGTCGCCGGCGCGCTCCAGGGCACGGGCCGCGCGGGCGCCCGGCTGAGCGTGAGCGGCGACGAGCCCCCGGTCGCGCTGCTGTACGACACCGAGAGCGGCAGGCTGCTCAGCATCCAGGCGTATCCCTACAGCTCCCTGCGCATCGGCGCGACCGTGGCGCTGGCCGTGCGGCGACTGGCGCCCGAACAGGTGCCCACGGTCGGGCTGATCGGCAGCGGGCGCAACGCGCCAAGCCTCCTGGAAGGCGTGTGCTGGGCACGGCCCGAGGTCCGCGAGGTCCGCGTGTTCAGCCGTCAGGGGGAGCACCGGGAGCGGTTTGCGCGCGCCATGCAGAGCGCGCTCGACCGGTCCGTCGTGGCGGTCGACAGCGGGCAGCGCGCGGTGCAGGGGGCGCAGGTGGTGTTGACGGCTACCGACCCCCGTGAGCCGGTCGTGCTGGGTGAATGGCTCCGGCCGGGGCAGTGTGTCGTGAGCATCGGGCGACCCAACGAGCTCGCGGCCGACGTGTACCGGCGCGCGGACCTGGTGATCGTGACAAACCTCGCCCACGAGCAGGACTATTACGACCGCGCGCTCGACCAGCCGCTGCGCGACCTCGTGGCCCGCGGGGAGGTCCGCTGGCACGAGCTGGGCGCCGTCCTCGCCGGGCGCGTGCCGCTCCCCGCGGCGGCCGAGGAGGCCTTGGTTGTCGTGCGGGAGTCCCAGGGCGGCGTGGGCGACGTGGCACTCGCCGCCTGGGTCTACGAGCGGGCGCGGGAGCTAGGGCTGGGCCAGGAGTGGAGCTTCGGGTGAGCGCGGCCGGGGCCGCGCTCACCCGCCGCCCGCCGGCCCGGCCGCCCACGCCGGGAATGGGAGCGAGCCTGTGGACCTGCAGCTAGCGGGGAAGCGCGCGCTGGTGACGGGCGCGAGCAGTGGCATCGGCCGGGCGGTAGCCCTGCAGCTCGCCGCCGAGGGCGTACACGTGGCGGTAACCGCACGCCGCGCCGCGCTCCTCGACGGCGTGGCGGCGGCGATCCGCGCTCACGGGGTCGAGGCCGTCGCGGTGCCGGCCGACGTCACGGATCCAGGCGCCGCCGAGCAGGTGGTCGCGGCCGCCCGTCGCCAGCTCGGGGGGCTCGATGCGCTGGTCAACAGCGCGGGCGGCTCGTCCAGCGGCGGGGTGCTGGAGGTGCCCGACGAGGCCTGGGAGCAGAACATCCAGCTTAAGCTGCTGGGCACCGTGCGTTTCAGCCGGGCCGCCCTCCCGGCGCTCACGCGCCCGGGCGGGGTAATCGTCAACGTGGTCGGCGGCTCGGGCAAGCGGCCCTCGCCCCGCTCGGCCGTCAACAGCGTCGTCAACGCGGGGTTGTTGGCGTTCACCGAGCTGCTCGCGGCCGACGCCGCGGGACAAGGCGTCCGCGTGGTGGCCGTGAACCCGGGCCTGACCGAGACGCCGCTGCTCGAGCGGCTCGTCGCGGCCCGAGCGCGGCTGCAAGGCGTGGCGCCCGACGCGGTCTGGGAGCAGATCCGCGCGAGCGCGCCGCTCGGGCGACTGGCCCAGCCCGGGGACACCGCCCGGACCGTCGCCTTCCTCGTCTCCCCCCTGGCGGAGCTGATTAGCGGCACGGCCATCGATCTCGGCGGGCCGGCCGCGGGACGTTGAGGGGACCGTGCAGAACGGGGCACAACGATGACCCGCACAGTGAAGCGCGCGGCGGCCTGGAGCCTCGGTCTCGCGGCACTGACAATGATGGCGTTGGGCTGTACCCCCGCGCGACCCGGGCCGGCGCAGCCGCACGACACCGCGGCCGCGCCCCGCGCCGCCACCGCCGCGCCGCTGAGCCCCGCCCTGCAGACGCTTGTCGACGCGGCCGCGGCCGAGGGCGGCAGGCTCTCGATCGTGAGCGGCCCCTTCTACAACACGGACGACCCGGCCGCCTTCATCGACGAGGTCAGCCAGGGCATGGAGGCACGGTACGGAATAGCGTTCACGATCGCCGACACGCCGGGGCCGTCCGAACCGGAGAATGCCACCAGGATCATCACGGAGCTGCAGACGGGGCGGCAGTCCGAGACCGATCTGTACACCGGGACGAATCCCGACGTCGTGCGCCTCTGGCAGGACGGCGCCCTTCTGCCCGTGGCGTGGCGAGACTACGATGGCTCCATTCCGGAGGCGGGGATCGGCCCCGACACCACCTCCCTGGCCTACGAGACGCAGGTCAAGACCCTCCTCTACAACACCAACCTGGTACCGCCGAACGCCGTCCCTCACAGCCTGGCGGACCTGCTCGACCCGCGGTGGCGCCACCAGATCGCCTCGACGGTCTATGCGTCGGGCTTCGACCTTGGCGCGATCTTCGGCATTGGGGACGACTACCTCACCGCGTGGATGCGCTCCTTCGCGCAGGGCAGCCTGGCCGGCCTGATCCGCTGCAGCGAGTTCAAGCGCGTCGCGACCGGCGAGTTCGCGATGGTCGCCGTTACCTGCAGCAACGGCGACGTGCTGACGCTGATGGCCCAGGGCGCCCCGGTGGACTACGTCGTGCTGAGCGACCTGCCGGTGCTCAATTACTCATACGTGGCGGTGCCCAAGAACTCCGCCCACCCCAACAGCGCCACCCTGCTAGCGCTGTTCCTGACGACGCCCGAAGGCCAGCAGCTCTTGTGGAAGCACCATCGGGACGACCTGGACCTGTTGGACGGCGCGCACTTCCACGAGATCGTGAAGGAGCGCATGCTCGACCAAGGGATCCAGCCCGTCCGCGTCAGCGCGGAGATGCTGGCTTCGAAGGTCGACGACCTGGCGCGAGTCAAGGCCAAGTATCAGAAGATCCTGGGCGGCCAAGACTGATCGACGGGCCGCGCACCCCACGGTCTATCGCGAAGCGACCGGCCGCCGAGAACGAGCGCCGGCCCGCGAGCAGACCTACCTGCTCGCGACGCACGACGCTGGCGGCACGATCGCGACGGCCCCACGGGGGCGGCCCCGCGCCGGAGCCGGCCGCCCCCGTGGGGCCGTCGCGCGTGCGCCCGGCCGCCTACGACGCCGTGACCGTCAGCCGCCCGTGCATCTCGGGATGGATGGTGCAGGCGTAGTCGTAGCTTCCCGGCACGCGGTAGACCGCCGACCAGCGCGCGCCCGGCTCGATAGTGCCCGAGTCCCACAGCCCGCTGGCGGTGGTGGTGTGGCGCTCGCTGCCCGTGTTCAGCCACGTCACCTCCGTGCCGGCGGGCACGGAGATCTCGGCGGGCAGGAAGTAGTCGTCGGCGATCGTCAAGCGCAGGTTCTGCGTCGCGTTCGCGGCGGCGTTCGCGTTGCCGCTCGCGGCGGCGTTCGGGTTGCCGCCGAAGGCGGGGAAGCCAGGCCCGCCGGGGAAGCCGGGCGGGCCGCCAAAGGGCGATCCGGCGTTCATGCCGTAGTAGCTGCCCATCCCGGGGAACATGCCGAACGGGGGAAAGCCGCCGAAGCCGTTCAAGCCAGCCACGCCGTAGTAGTAGCTCGGGTCCGGGACCATGCCCGCGCCGGGGAAGCTCCCCATGCCCGGATAGCCCATGCCCGGCCAGCCGCCGAACCCGGGCGGCACCTGGGCGCCCGCCGTGACGGCCAGCGGTCCCGCAGCCAGCAGCAGCAAGGCCGCCAGGCCCAGCGTCCGACAGGCCCACACGCGAAGTCGTTGCATTGCGTCCCTCTCCTTCCGTGGTCGCGCTCGGAGCCGACCACGGGGCAGTCTACCCCCACCGCTCCCGCCGCTGCCTGTATTGTTGGCAGGCCGCGGGCCCCGGCGGCGGCCATTGCCATGCTGGAGAGCTATCGCCTCGAGCTAAGTGGGGCGCGGCAGCCCTGATCTTCGGCGTGCCAGCCCGACTCGAAGGGGTCCACGCTGCCCCCCCGTTCAGGGCACGACTGAGCCGGCCTCCGCGTCCTCGGACAGGCCCACGCCCGCATCCTGCATGGACCGGAAGACGCGCAGCGCGCCGTTCTGCACGGCGACCGCGAAGCCGAGCGCGACGATCTCCGCCTCGCTCAGCGCCGCCGCGACCTGCGCAAAGACATCGTCCGGCACGTCCGTGTCGGCTACCACCTCGCGGGCGTAGGCCAGCGCCGCCTGTTCCCGCGGCGTGAGCCACGCGGTATCGCCGCGAGCCAGCGCGGCGACGTCCGCGGGCGTCAGCCCCGCCTCGCGCACGGCGGCGGAGTCGGGCGGCGCCCACGCCGGACACCCCAGCAGCAGGCTCAGGTAGACGCGCACGAGCTGCCCCAGGCGGCGGCCCAGCGGCTCGCCGTGGACGGTGGTCCAGTACAGGTCAGTCCAGTCGGCCAGCAGGTCCGGACGGACGGCGAGAAACCGCGCCCAAGCCAGCGGCGGGGAGCCGAGCTGCTCGGCGCGCGTCAGGACCGCGTCGGGCGGCGGGCACGCGCGCGGGGGCCAGGCCGGCGCCCCGTGCGGTTGCGTCGCGTAGGCCAGGCGGACGGGCAAGTGCGCCAGGTCGGGGCGCTCGCCGCGCTTGTAGTCCTCGCTGTGCCAGGAGCGCAGCATACGCGGCCCGCCATACTGCCAGGCGCAGAAGGCGACGACCTCGACCAGCTCGGGCGGGGTGAACAGGTCGCGCAGCGCCGTCCACTCGCGCAGCCCCAGCTCGCCCGGGCGCGTGGCCAGCGCGTCGGCGAAGGCCAGCGCGGCCGCCAGGCGAGGGGAGTCGCCATGGCCAGCCGTCGCGGCGTCGAGCTGTGCCTCCGTGAGCCCTTCCTGCCTCGCCGAGGCAGAGCGATTGGTCGCTCAGTAGACGCAGCGCGCCTGGCGGGCGATATGAACCCGGAGCTGCTCCTTCCAGGCGTGCGGCACGAGGCCACGGTGGAAGCTGTCCCACCAGAAGCGGCACCAGGCGCGCATGGCCTCGGGCGCGTGCGATTCCATCGCCAACGACGTGGGCGGGGGCGTGCCGTGGCGGTACGAGTCGAGGTAATAGGCCGCGATCTCGGCGTCGCCCCAGCCTTCGACCACTTCGCCGGGAACGAGACTCAGGCGTGGCATCTGCTTCCCCCACGGGTATCGTCGCCAGTTCGGCCGATGGGCACCCGGATTCCCGAAGCGTGCGGGCAGTGGCCCAGGCGTGCCCCGGCCACCAAACGCTGTTATGATAGCGGACGCTACGCCGCGTGCCATCGACGGGAGAACTGCCGCGCGCGAGGCCGTAGCGGGCGCATGGGAGGAAGAGGTTCGGATGGGCCATCGTCACATGCCACTGCGGATAGGCTGGTGGTTAGCCGCGCTGCTCCTCGCCAGCGCCTGCGCGCCGGCCGCCGCGCCGCCATCTCGCCCGCCGACCGCGCCGAGCGCCGAGCAGCCGGCGACGGCGGGCGCCGCCGCCACCGCCCCGGCCGCCAGCGGCGCCGCGCCGGCAGCCCAGGACCCCTTGCCCACGACGCCGCGCGTGGCGGTGAAGATCGGCACCAGTCCCGTCAGCGCCTACGGGCCGTTCTTCATCGCGCAGGAGCGCGGTTACTTTAGCGAGCTGGGGCTCGACGTCGAGCTGGTGAACACGACGAACACCCAGGAGCAGGTGCCGGCGCTCACCCAGGGGCAGCTGCACGTCGGCTCCTGCGGCGCCACGCTCGGCTGCCTGAACGCGCTCAACCGCCGCACCGACCTGAAGATCGTGGCGGGCATGGTCGGCTCGGGCAAGACGGAGAAGTCCACGGGGCAGAACTCGCTGGTCGTCCGCAAGGACCTGTGGGACAGCGGCGCCGTGCGCGAGGCGAAGGACCTCGTGGGCCGCACGGTGTACCTGATCGCCGGCGCGGGCAGCAGCGCGCACGCCCTGCTCGTGACCTGGCTGCGGCACAACGGCGTCGACCCGGCCAGCGTGCCGGTCGACCGCATGGTCTACCCCGACCAGCTGGTGGCGATGAGCAACGGCGCTATCGACGCGGGCATCCAGGCGCAGCCGGTGCTGAGCACCGGCCTCGACCGGGGCATTACGCACCTGTTGGCCACGCAGGAGGAGATGAACCCGGACGCGCAGACGCTGTTCATGATGTACTGGGGCGGCATCGACCGCCTGGGGCCGCGCGTGGGCGAGCGGATCATGGTCGGGTACCTGAAGGGCGTGCGCGATTACATGAACGCCTTCGAGTACGGCGTCGACGAGGACGCCATCATCGACATCATGGTGAAGGAGACGGCACTCAAGGACCCGGCCGTCTACCGCCGCATCCCCTACGGCTGGACCGACCCGAACGGCCTGCTGCGGCGCGCGTCGGTCGACAGCGATGCCCAACTGTTCTACGAGCTAGGGCTGCTGCGCGAGCCGGTGGACCTGAGCCAGGCCTACGACGACCAGTACCGGCAAGCCGCCATCCGCGACATCGGCGAGTACCAGCCGCCGCGGTGAGCCGGTTTCCAAGGAGGCCGCCATGCCCCGCATGACCGGCAAGCGCGCGCTCATGGAGCAGCTCGTCGCCGACGGCACGCGCCACATCTTCGGCAATCCGGGCACGACCGAGCAGCCGTTCATGGACGTGCTGCAAGACTACCCGCAGCTCCAGTTCGTCCTCGCCCTGCACGAGGGCGTGGCCGTGTCGATGGCCGACGCCTATGCGCGGCTGACGCGCCGGCCGGCGTTCGTGGAGCTGCACATCGCGCCGGGGCTGGGCAACGGCCTGGGCATGATCCACAACGCGAAGGTGGGCCAGTCGCCGCTGGTCGTCTACGCCGGGCAGTCGGAGAGCCGCACGCTGTTCCAGGAGCCGCACCTGAGCGGCCCGCTCGTCGAGATGGCGCGGCCGCTCTGCAAGTGGGCGTACCAGGTCGAGCACGCCCACGACCTGCCGCAAGCCGTGCGACGGGCCTTCAAGGTCGCCGCCGAGCCGCCGCAGGGGCCCGTCTTCCTCAGCCTGCCGATGGACGTGCTCGACCAGGAGGCCGACGTCACGATTCGGCCGACCAGCTACACGCGCTGGCGCACCCGCCCCGACGCCGCGGCGCTCGCCGAGGCGGCCGCGCTGCTGCTGAGCGCGCACCACCCGATGATCGTGGCCGGCGACCGCGTGGCGCTCAGCGGCGCGCAGGCCGAGCTGGTGGCGCTGGCCGAGCTAACCGGCGCGACCGTGTTCGAGAACTATGCTTCCGACTTCAACGTGCCGGCCGCCCACCCACAGTACCTCGGCGCCTTCCCGTTCGCCGGCGACTCGCGCCAGCTCGAGGCCACCCTGGCCGACTGCGACGTGCTGCTGTGCGTGGGCGCGCCGCTGTTCCAGATCATCTTCCCCAAGGTCGAGCCGATCCTCCCGCCGGGCACGAAGCTGATCCAGATCGACCTGCTCTCCTGGGAGCTGAACAAGAACATTCCTGCCGACGTGGCGATGATCGCCGATCCGAAGGCCGCGCTCGTGGAGCTGGCCGAGCTGGTGCGGGCCGGGCGCACCGCTGCGTACGCGCAGGCCGCTGAGCAGCGGGCGGCGGCGCTGGCCGAGCGCACGGCCGCAACCCGCGCGCGCTACCGCGACTACGTGCGCGCGCACTGGGACGACGAGCCGATCGCGGCGGCGCGGCTGATGGCCGAGCTGCGCGACGCGCTGCCCGCGAACGCGCTGGTGTTCTCGGAGGCGATCACCAACCAGGGCCACCTCGTGAACGCGCTCCAGCCCAGCGCCCCGGGGCAGCTGCTGAACGGCCGCGGCGGCGGCATTGGTCCGGGCCTGCCCGGCACGCTGGGCGCGCAGCTCGCCTGCCCCGATCGCAAGGTCGTGGGCGTCTGCTCGGACGGCGCGGCGATGTACAGCATCACGGCGCTGTGGACCGCCGCGCACCACCGCATTCCCGCCACGTTCGTGATGCTCAGCAACGCGAGCTACCGCATCCTGAAGCTGAACATGGTGGAGTACCTGGGCAAGGCGGCAAAGGGCCGCCGCTTCGTGGAGATAGACCTGAACGAGCCGCCCTTGCGCTTCGACCGCCTGGCCGACGCGATGGGCGTGCCCGCGCGCCGCGTCGAGCGCCCCGCCGACCTCGCCCCCGCCCTCCGCGAAGCCCTCGCCCACGCCGACGGGCCGTACCTGCTCGACGTGGTGCTCGACGGCGGCGTGCCGCTGCCGGATTGAGCGGCGCTGGGTATGCCGAGTCGGTGGTGCCCAACGTCCGTAGGGCGGGTTGCTTGTCGCTCGCGGCGGCCGTCGAGGCCGCAACCCCGGCGCCGCTTGGATAGTCGATCGCCATGAAGAGTGCTGTAGGAGACGCGATAATGAGCATTCACGACGACTCGATGCAGCGCGTCGGCGTGGCCCCGGCCCTATGCAGTGGCCAGTGGGGGATTCACGGTACGGGCATTGTGGAGATGAGTGAGCATGATCGTTACTGTCGTTGTGCTGGAGCCAAGCATCTCGGTTAATGCCTTCCTGGGTGCGCTTCGCACGACTACCGCGATCGTTGAACCTTCATACGAGGGGCCGGACGGCCAGAACTATGCGTGCTATCTGCCCGATTTATGGCGCTGCTTGAGACTCTCCTATCATGCGTTCGGACTTCATATTATGGTTGACAATGGACACGGATATTCTACTAGTCTACCATTTCTAGAGTTTTCAGACGAATCGCCTGGCTTTCCACATTGCCATTCACCCCGTGTGCGATTTCCGATAGCAGTGAGAGCAGATATCTCGCAGGTTCTTGAGAACGCGCTAGACACTTCGCTCATAGGGCAGTCGTTGTTTTTCTTTGAACCTACAGTCTTCTTGATGGAAGACGATCTTGAGTACAAGTACGAGGGAACTCCGGTGTACGGCCCGATCTCGCTTGAGCAGTGTTGGAGCGATCACGACCACGGCCGCCTGTGGGCCGAGTCAATCTATCAGCTATCCAAGCCCATCCATTGAGGACATTGCCCACGCCCCATGACAGAGCAGCGCTCCGGCCCGCGCGCATCCCTCGGGGCCTACGGCGATCAACCAGCCAGCCCGTCCGCCTCCTAGCGGCTGGCGCTCCCGGCGCCAACCAGTTCGATCCCCCACTCTCGGAGCAGCCCGGACGAAAGCGCCGAAGCCGTGATGGAAATGTAATGCTCGCCGCCTAGGCGTATATAGAACATATGTACTATAGTCTTGGTGAGCGGCACAAGACCTGCTCACGGTAGGGGGACACAAGAGGCTGGCCCGCCAGCCGGGAGGCACGTAACTAGGAGGCGCACATGTCGGATACCCACGGGCGGTTCGTCTGGTACGAGCTGATGACCACCGACCTCGCCGCCGCGCGAGCGTTCTACACCCAGGTCGTCGGCTGGCAGGCCCGCGATTCCCAGATGCCCGGCATGGAATACTGGATGTTCGAGGCGGGCGGGACGCCGGTCGCGGGCCTCATGGCCCAGCCCGAGGACGTGCGGCAGGCGGGCGCTCCGCCTAGCTGGAACGGCTTCGTCGCCGTCGACGACGTGGACGCCGCGGCCGCCAAAGTGACCGCCAGCGGCGGCACCCTCCACGTGCCGCCGCGCGACATCCCGAACGTCGGCCGCTTCGCCATCATGGCCGATCCTCAGGGCGCCGTGCTGGGCCTCCTCAAGGCGGCCAATCCTGACCAGGGCCCGCGGCCGCAGGAGCCAGGCGCCGGCCGCGTCGGCTGGCACGAGCTGTACGCGGTCGACCAGGCATCGGTCTTCGCCTCCTATGCCGGGCTGTTCGGCTGGCAGAAGGAGGAGGCGATGGACATGGGGCCGATGGGCGTGTATCAGACGTTCGGCCTCGGGGGGCAGATGATAGGCGGCATGATGAACAAGCCGCCGGAGATGCCCGTGGCGCACTGGAACTACTACTTCGGCGTGGACAGCATCGAGGCGGCGATCGAGCGCGTGAAAGCGGCCGGCGGCCAGGTCGTGTTCGGGCCGCAAGAGGTGCCCGGCGGCGCGTTCGTGATGATGGGCATCGACCCGCAGGGGGGCAGCTTCGCGCTCCTGGGCGGCCGCTGATACTTCGGTCCCCGGCTGTGGAGTAGCGCCCACACTGGCTGTGAAGAACGGTAGGCGAGTCTGGCAACGCTAGATTCGCCTACCGTTCTCAAGCTGTACCAGATGCTTAGCCGCCGAGCCAGAAGGGGCCTTTGCCGAGGCGCTCCAGGATCTCGCGGCGCTCACGGGGACGCTGAGGCAGCCAGCGCGAGAGGTAGTCGGCGTCGAGCCAATGGTGGCGACTCTCGGTGCCGAACAGCTCGATCAGGTCAGGCAGAGCGAGGAAGCCGTCCTCGGAGGCGGGGTTGAAGTCCTGCCAGCGGCGCGCGTGCTCTTCCGACCGGAAGAGGTTCATGCCGCTTCACCTGAACGCGCGCTCCTCGGCGGTTGCGCCCGTGCCCCAGGGCTGGTTCAGATGGCCGACGATGGTGGGCGGATCGGCCCGCAGCAGCGCGCCGTCGCGCATCTCGACGACCATCGGCTCGCCGCAGTCGAGGCAGGGCGCCTCGATGCGGATGGTCTTGGCGGGGAACAGCCAGCACACGGCCAGCGCTTCAAAGCCTCACTGGCCGAACCAGCCCGGCTCCCCGTCGATCGCCACACGGTACTGCGTGGGCACGTTCGTGAGTGGGGCGAAGCCCGCCACGTAGTCGGTGCCGGGCTGTAGCCAGCCGGGCACGCCGGGATGCTGCAAGAGATCGTGGAGCACCTGGCGCCCCTCCTCGACCGAGCAGCCGAGCGCCTGGGCCAGCTCGACGTAGTGCGGCGCGTGGCCCGTGTCCATCAGGCGACGCAGGACGATCTGGTACGCTCGGTCGAGCACCTGTACGTCGGTCATGCCGTGTGTCTCCTCTCGTGAGGGCGGGCCGCGCGCGTAGCCGGCCTGGGCCGGGCGGGACGCGCACGCCGGTCGTGGCGCCCGGTGACCTTACGCCGCGCCGACGACACCGACCTCCAGCGTGCCGATGCTTTCGATCTCGGCGGCCAGGCGGTCGCCGGGCGCGAGCGGCCGCTGGAACTCGGGCGCGTCGGGGTTGCCGGTCGCAATCAGGTCGCCGGGATAGAGCGTGCTGACGCGCGAGAGGTAACTGATTAGCGCCGCGACGCCGTTGATCATGCCGTCGGTGCTGGCCGCCTGCACTAGCTCGCCGTCCACCGCGAGGCGCAGCGCCAGCCGCTCGGGATCGGGCACCTCGTCGCGGGTCACCAGCCACGGCCCGAGCGGCGCGAAGGTGTCGAAGCCCTTGCGCACGCAGCGCGTGGCGAGCTGGTTCTGGCTCGCGCCGAACTGCCGCGCGGTCACGTCCAGGATCACGGTGTAGCCAAAGACCACGTCCAGCGCGTCGGCGGCGCTGACGTTCGACGCCTCCCGGCCGACGACGACGCACAGCTCCAGCTCGGGAAAGACGCGGCCCGCGCCCGGCGGGATGACGATGTTCTCGCCGGGGCCAATGATGGCCGATGGCGGCTTCAGGAAGGCGAGGTCGAGGATCGCCTCGGGGCTCTCGGCCGGCGCCGTGCCACGGCCGCGCGCGCCGTCGAGCGACGCGGTGCCCCGCCGATAGTTCGACGCGGCCGCCCAGATCTTCGACGGCTGGGCCAGCGGCGCGGCCAGGCTGGCCGCCGCGAAGGGCACGCGATCGGCGCGAGCGGCTAGCTCGCGCAGCGCCGGCTGGAGCGCGGCGTACCGCTCGACAAGCGCCCGCATCGATGGCTCGGGCAGAAGGCCCTGGCGCACGAGCGCGGCGCCGACGGGCACCAGGCCGTCGTCCACGACGAGCGCGAGATCGCGCGACCGCAGGCTGGCAATTCGCATCGTCCATCTCTCTCGGCGCGCCGGCACACGCCGCGCGCTGGGCTGGGTGGCACAGTATACGGGTGCCGCCGCGCGGCGGCAATCCGCGCGGGCGCCCGGCGGGCGCGGCGCGGTCAGACCGCTAGAATGGGAAGAGGCCCGCTGGCAGGCCGCCCGACACGAGGGGTAATGACGCTTCCGCCCGGAGCGGTGGCTGGGATGATCGGTCCCGGCCACGTCGGCCGGGCGGCGGGGAGTGGCGCTCGCCGTAGGCCGCGCGACCAGCGCCCGGCCTACGTTTCCCCGGGGCTCAACGCGCGCGAATAGCGATGTAGCGACGGCCGGATGGCGCGGGGCGGCGGCCGCCCCGCGCCACGACAGGAGAAGGGAGCGTGCTGCCATGTCGCTGACGGATCCGCTGCGGCCGGCCGCCGACGCGGCGCTGGCGGCCTGGGCCGAGCGCGTACGCGCCAACCGCGAGCAGGTGGAGCAGTACCGCGAGGCGGGCGAGCGCCCGGACCGCTACGCGCCGATCGCGGCGCGCTTCGCCCGGGACCCGCGCCGCACGGACGATCCGGCCGCGGCCGCCTTGCAGGCGCTCGCGCGGCCCGACGACGTCTGGCTGGACGTGGGGGCGGGCGGCGGCCGCTACGCGCTGCCGCTCGCGCTGCGCGCCCGCGAGGTCATCGCGCTCGATCAGTCGGAGAGCATGCTGGACGTGCTGCGCGCGGGGATGGCCGAGCACGGCATCGCGAACGTCCGCGTGGTGCAGGACCGCTGGCCGGTCGCGGCGCCACCGGCGGCCGACGTGGCGCTCATCGCCCACGTGGGGTACGACGTGGAAGACATCGGCCCATTCCTGGACGCCATGGAGCGGGCAGCGCGGCGCGCCTGCGTCGCGCTGCTGGCCTACCGCCGGCCCACCTGGGTCGTCGACCAGCTGTGGCCGGCCGTCCACGGCGTTGAGCGCGCGGCGCTGCCCGCCCTGCCGGAGTTCCTGGCGCTGCTGCTCGCTCGTCGGCGGCTGTTCGAGGTGCAGCTCGTGTACGAGCCGCTACAAGGCTACGCGAGCCAGGAGCAGGCGCTGACCTTCGCGCGGCTGCAGACGTGGGTGCAGCCGGACAGCGCCAAAGACCAGCGACTGCGCGCCGCGCTCGCGGCACACCTGAGCGAGCGGTCCGGCCGCTGGGCCTTCGACTGGGAGCCGGTCCCGCTGGGCATTGTCACCTGGCGCCCCGGCCCGGCGGCCGTCGGGGATGCTTGACACGCGAGGGGCACGGTCCGTCACAACGACGCGACTCGGCCGCTAACGAAAACTTAGTACAAATTCGGCGGCGGGGGGGCTTGCAAGCTTTTCGCGGCGGTGCTATGGTTAGCTTGAGGGTCGCACCAACCAGATCAAACCCCAGACGACCCAGGAAGGGGGGAGATAATGCAGACCCGAGCGACCAGAGTAGTTGTTGGAGAAGGACGCGCCGGCTGAGGCGCCCCGCGCTTGCCGGGGCTCGCCACCAGTGGGCGCAGCGTCTCGAACCTGCTGCTACGGGTAGACGCGGCCAGGATGTGGTGTGATTACACCCTGACGCTGCGCACCTGCTGACCCCTGGATCAAGCAAGGGCCCGGCCACACGGCCGGGCCCTTTGTTTATGCCCAGCCCCCCGGGTCCGCGCAATCCGTGAGCCGCGCCGCGGCACTCGGTACAATACCGACAAGAGCGCGCCACGCCGCGCCCCCGGCGCGGGCGCGGCGACCGAGTATTGCGCGGCCGCCCGCCGGAGCCGGCGCGGCACGGAGTGAGATGATCGCCGCTGCCCTCGCGAACCGCGCTTTGCGGTGGCGCCTGCTCGGCAGTTTCGGTCTAGTCCTCCTCCTCTTGCTATTCCTCAGCGCCGCCGCGTTCACCTCCGCGGCGGTCAACCAGCAGGCCGCTGACTGGGTGGCCCACACGCTGCACGTCATCGGCTTGGTCAACGGCGCGCTGGCCGACGTCGGCGACATGGAGTCGGCGTACCGCGGCTTCCTGCTCACGGGCCAGGACGACTTCCTGGCCCCCTACATCGACGGCCAGCGCGACCTGGCCGTGACGTTGAGCGCGCTGGAAGCGGAGACCGCCGACAATCCTGACCAGCTTAACCGCTGGCGGCTCGTGGACGAGCGGACCGCGGCTTGGACGCGCGAGATAGCCGAGCCGAACATCCAGCTGCGGCGCGACGCCGCGGCGGGCCGGGCGGCGCTCGACGACGTCATCACCCGCGTCGGCTCTGGCGAGAGCCGCGAGCGCCTCAGCGACATCCGCGCCCTGCTCAACGGCGGGCTGGCGATCGAACAGACCTTCCTCGCCGAGCGCAGCCAGGCAGCCGCCACGACCAGCGCCCAGCTCGAGACGATCCTGGTGGCCGGGACGCTGCTCGCCGTGGGGATCGCCGTGCTTCTGGCCCTGCTGTTAGCGCGCTCCGTGGCCGAGCCGATGGCCCAGCTCGCGGCGGTCGCGGGGCGGATCGCCGGCGGCGACCTCGACCAACGCATTGGCCTCAAGCGGCACGACGAGATCGGCCGCGCCGCGGCCGCCTTCGACGCGATGGCCGACCAGCTGCAGGCGACCATCAGCCGCTCCGACGCCATTCTCCGCACGGCGGCGGAGGGCATCTTCGGCCTCGACCGCGCGGGCCGCGCGGTCTTCGTGAACCCCGCCGCCGCGCGCCTCACCGGCTTTCGCCCCGACCAGCTCGTCGGCCAGTCGGTCCACGCGCTCGTCCACCACAGCCACGCCGACGGCACGCCGTATCCCGAGGAGGAGTGCCCGGTCTATCGCGGGCTGCGCGCCGGGACCGTCGTGCAGGTGGCCGACGAGGTGTTCTGGCGCCAGGACGGCAGCAGCTTCTTCGTCGAGTACACCAGCGCGCCAGTCGCTGAGGCCGGCGACGTCGTCGGCAGCGTGGTGACGTTCCGCGACGTGAGCGACCGGCGCGCGGCCGACCAGGCGCTGGAGCAGCGCACCCAGGAGCTGATGCGCTCGAACGCCGAGCTAGAGCAGTTCGCCTACGTAGCGTCCCACGATCTGCAAGAGCCCCTGCGCGCCATCGTCAGCTACCTGCAGCTCATCGAGCGCCGCTACCGGGGCAGCCTGGACGAGCGCGCCGACCGCTACATCGGCTACGCGGTGGAGGGCGGGCGCCGCATGCAGGCGCTCATCAACGAGCTGCTCACCTACTCGCGCGTGGGACGCCGCGGCGCGGAGTTCGGCCCCACCGACTGCGAGACGATCCTGGAGCGCGCCGTCGCCAACCTGCGCAGCGCCATCGCCGAGAGCGGCGCCGAGATCACGCGCGACCCCTTGCCCACCGTGCAGGCCGACCCAACGCAGCTGCTCCAGCTCTTCCAGAATCTGATCGGCAACGCGATCAAGTTCCGCGGCGAGGCGCCCCCGCGGGTCCACGTGGCGGCCGAGCGCAAGGACGGCGAATGGGAGTTCGCCGTGCGCGATAATGGGATTGGCATCGCGCCCGAGTACCACGACCGGATCTTCGTGATCTTCCAGCGCCTGCACGGCCGGGACGAATACCCGGGCACGGGGATCGGCCTGGCCATCTGCAAGAAGATCGTCGAGCGGCACGGGGGCCGTATTTGGGTCGAGTCGGCCCCCGGGCAGGGCACGACCTTCCGGTTCACCATCCCCGACACTGGAGGCACGGCCTGATGAGCGCGCGCCACCCGGGCCCATCCGTCGAGCCCATTGAGATCTTGCTGGTCGAGGACAGCCCCGCGGACGTCGACCTCACGCGCGAGGCGCTGGACGAGGCCAAGGTCCACAACCGCCTGAACGTGGTGAACGACGGCGTCGAGGCGCTCGCCTTCCTCCGCCGCGAGGGGCAGTACGCCGCCGCGCCGCGGCCCGACCTGATCCTGCTCGACCTCAACCTGCCGAAGAAGGACGGCCGCGAGGTGCTGGCCGAGATCAAGGCCGACGACATCTTGCGCCGCATCCCCGTCGTCGTGCTGACCACCTCCGAGGCCGAGGAGGACATCGTCCGTAGCTACGACCTCCACGCCAACTGCTACATCACGAAGCCCGTGGACCTGGAAGCCTTCTTGCGCGTCGTCGCGGCGATCGAGGGCTTCTGGCTCGCGGTCGTCAAGCTGCCGCCGGAGTAAGCGCCCCGATGGTACAGCCCGCGACCCTACAAGTCCTGCTGATCGAGGACAACCCGGCCGACTCCGACCTGATCGCCGAGGCGCTCGAAGACGCCCAGCTCGGCCTGGTGCCCGGGGCGGCGGCGTTTGCGCTCACGCACGTCGACAGCCTGGCCGCGGGCCTGGCGCGGCTGGTCGCCAGCGAGGTGGCCGTGGTGCTGCTCGACCTCTCGCTGCCGGATAGCCACGGCTTCGAGACGTTCGTCCGCCTCGCCACGCAGGCGCCCGCCACGCCCATCGTCGTGCTCAGCGGCCTCGACGACGAGGGCCTGGCCGTCCACGCCGTGCGCGAAGGCGCGCAGGACTATCTGGTCAAGGGCCAGGTGGACGGCGCGACGCTCGTGCGCGCGCTGCGCTACGCTATTGAGCGCAAGCACGCGGAAGAGGAGCGCGCGCGCCTGGTGAGCGAGCAGGCGGCCGCCGAGGCGGCGTTGCGCGCGCGCAACGAGATGCTGGCCGCCGTCGTCCACGACCTGCGAACGCCGCTCACCACGATCCACGGCGTGACCCAGCTCCTGACGCGGCGAGTCGCCGGCGGCCAGCTGCCCGCGCCCGACGAGCTGGAGCGGCAGCTGGCGCAGATCGCCCGCTCAACGACCCGCATGACCCGCCTGATCGACGATCTGGTGGACGTGGCGCAGCTGCAGGCAGGCCATCCGCTCGACCTGCGCCGCGCTCCCACGGACCTCGTCGCGCTCGCGCGCCAGGCCGTCGCCGAGACGCAGCGCACCGCCGAGCGGCACACCATCCGCTTCGCGTCGCCGGAACCGGCAGTGGTCGGCACGTGGGACGCGGCGCGGCTGGAGCGGGTCGTCGCCAACCTGCTGGGCAACGCCGTGAAATACAGCCCCGGCGGCGGCGACGTGGCGGTGACCGTCACGCGCGAGGGCACGCCGCCCGACGCCTGGGCGGTGCTGCGGGTGCGCGACGAGGGCCTGGGCATCCCGGCCGAGGATCTGCCGCGCGTCTTCGAGCGCTTCTACCGCGGGACGAACGTCGCCGGGCAGATCCAGGGGAGCGGCATCGGGCTGGCGGGCGCGCGGCAGATCGTGGAGCAGCACGGCGGCAGCATCGCCGTGGAGAGCCAGGAAGGCGTCGGCAGTACCTTCACCGTGCGCCTCCCCCTCGACGCTCCGTAGGCGGCGCTAGTCGCCCCAGAGCTGCTTGAAGAACCCCTCCCGCTCGAGCTGCTCCAGCGCCCGCGTGTCGATCAGGTCGGCCGGCCGGAGGGCGCTGGCGCGCGGGTCCTGGAGCGCCACGTCGTCGATCGCCGTCTGAATGCCCTCGACCGACGGGTAGGGAATCCTCTGCAGCACCGAGCGGTAGTAGGCGATCGACTCGTCGAGCTGCTCCGGGTCGTCGGTCTTGGTGTACTTGGCGAGGGCCGCGCGCGCGGCCTCGTCGTCCGTCAGGTACAGCTTGATGCCCTCGCTCAGCGCCTTCGCGGCGCGGCGCACGACTTCGGGGTTCGCGTCCACATAGGGCTGCAGGCCGATCAGCCCCGTGCCCTGGAAGGGAATCCCCATCTGGCCCAGGTCGCCGAGCACGCGAAAGCCCAGCTTGCGGGCGCGCACGTTGGTCGGCGGCGTGTAAACGCCTCCCTGCACCGCGCCCGACTCCATGCCCGCCAGAATCTCGGGCACCCCGCCGAGCTGCAGATATTGCACGTCCGTGTCGGGGTTCAGCCCCCACTTGCGCAGCGCCAGCCGTGCGCCGCTGTGGGTCTGGGCGCCGAACTTCGTGATCCCGATCGCCTTGCCGCGCAGCTGCTCGGGGGTGGTGATGCTCGGATCGACCATGAACAGGCTGGGCACCACGTTGATCCAGCCGACCAGCATCTTCACCGGCGCCCCGCCGAGCGCCGCCGAGGGCACCTCCGTGCCGCCCGTCTGGACGAACTGCATGTCGCCCGCCACCAGGCTCTGCATGGTGGACGTGCCGCTGGCGACGTAGGCGACCTCCGCGTCCAGGCCGTACTTGGCGAACAGCGCGTTGTCGGCCGCCAGGTAGATGGGCATCTGCGACCCCGAGATCGACGAGTAGGCGATCGTGATCTTCTGGGGCCACATGACGGGCGGCTCGTCCTGCGGGGCCGCGGCGCTCTGGGACGCGCTCGCCGCAGCGGGCGCCGCGCTCGGCGCGGACGGCGCCGAGCGCGCGCACGCCGCGCTCAGCAGCACGGCCACGACCAGCCCGCCGACTAGCCGCTCCACCTGACGCATGGTCTCCTCCCGCTATGGCCGCGCTCGCCCGCGCCGCTCGCGCGCCCACCTGCATTCTTGGCGCCTATCGTACTCCCGCTCAGGCGCGCGAGCAAGCGACTGGCGCTGGGTCCGCCCGCGCCCTACTCACCGCGCCGGCCCGGCTGCTCTCCCCCACTATGCCCGCCTGCGCACGCGGCCCGTGGCACGGCAGCCGCTCGTCCCCGGTCGTGCCTCGCCCGCGAGTGGCCGCGTTCACGCGCGAACCGTGACAGGGCTCACTAGATGACGAAGTTCACGGCGAGAACGTGACGGGCATCGCAGCCCCCACAAAGCATTGCTTCTAGACTGCTGCTATAGGACAGCGGCCCGCCATGCGGGGGCCGAGCAACAAGGCAACAGAAACCAACAGGCCAGACAGAAAGGACTGAGGAGAGATCAAGATGCGGAAGAGCAGCGTGCAGCCCAAGGCGCAGCACCTGGTGTTGGCAGCAGGCATGGCGATGAGCCTCGTGCTCGGCGGCATTGGCCCGGCGGTGATCCGGCCGGCCCACGCGGCCGAGTTGTTCCAGCCCGCCTGGGGTACGATTGGCGGCAACGGTGGCAATGGTGGCAATGCTACCGGCCCGGGCGCCGTCGGTGGCAATGGTGGTAACGGCGGGAACGCCCACGGGCCGGGCGCCATCGGCGGTAACGGCGGCAACGGCGGCAACGCCCACGGGCCGGGTGCGACCGGCGGCAACGGCGGCAACGGCGGCAACGCCCACGGGCCGGGTGCGACCGGCGGCAACGGCGGCAACGGCGGCAATGCGCACGGGCCGGGTGCGACCGGTGGCAATGGCGGCAATGGCGGCAACGCCACCGGGCCGGGTGCGACCGGCGGTAACGGTGGCAACGGCGGCAACGCCCATGGGCCGGGTGCGACTGGCGGCAACGGTGGCAACGGTGGCAACGCGACTGGCCCGGGTGCCCAGGGCGGTAATGGCGGCAATGGTGGGAACGCGACCGGCACCGGCGCGACCGGCGGCAACGGTGGGAACGGCGGCAATGCGACTGGTCCGGGCGCTCAGGGGGG